>NZ_VYTZ01000001.1:0-720190 GCF_008728085.1 Microbispora cellulosiformans
TGGCCTGGCCGACGACGGCCCAGAATTCGCCGTCGGGGATCTCGGCGGGCGTGCGGGTGTCGGTGACGGTGACGGTGGGCAGGGTGCCGACGAACTGGCGGGCGGCGGCGTCGGAGCCGTTCTCCTGGAGGGAGACGCCGTTGTTGTCGGCGACGGTCATGGAGATCTGGCCGGGGGTGGTGGTGGGGGTGATGGTGACCGAGACGTCGATGCCGGTGCCGGGGTCGTCGGCCAGGGCGGGGGAGACGCCGAGGCCGGTGAGGGTGAGGCCGAGCACGGAGGCGGCCAGTATCTGCGTGGTGCGGGTCATTCGCATGGGGTGATCACTCCGATTTGTGGGGGGTGGGGCCGTCAGCGGCAGGCGGCCGCGTTGTAGGCGGCGTCGTAGGACGTGGTGACCTGCTTGCCGCCGATCGTCGCGGCGCCGGTCACGGTGACCTTGCCCGCGGCGATCTGGGCGGTCCGGGTGTTGAAGGACTGGTAGGCCTGCTTGCCCGGCGCCACGTCGGCCACGGTCCTGGTGCCGTACGGCGTGGTCAGCGTGATCGTGGCCGGCGCGTCGCCGTCGTTGACGGCCGTGACCGCCAGGTAGGCCGAGGCGCCGATGCAGCGGGAGGAGGCGGTGACGGTCAGCTTGACCTCCGGCGAGGACTGCTCCGCGGCGAAGGCCCAGGAGTCGATCTCGAAGAGGTCCGCGCCCTCGGGCCCGGCGTAGGTGAAGTACACGTCGTGGACGCCCTTGACACCGTCGAGCGTGGCGCTCAGCTTCGTCCACTCGCCGAGCGGAGCATCAACAGGGATGGTCGCCACCACGGGCGAGGTGCGGCCGTCGAGACGAACCTCGATCTTCCCTCCGGCCGCGAGCGGGCGCACCTTCGCGGTGACGCCGGTGGCGCCTGCCGTGCCGAAGTCGACCTTGGCGAGCGACGTCCAGTCGCCGTTGTCGACGTCGTGCACCACGAGGTTCGGCGCCTGCGCGCCGAACTCCTCGGATCCGCCGTCGACCTTCTTCGTCGCGATGCCCTGCTGCCACGCGATCGTCTCGGCCTCGATCACCCGGTAGGGGTCGAGGGCGCGGATCTGCTCGACGCCCTTGTAGTCGCCCCGCACCTCCTTGATCGTGCCGTCGGCGTTGAAGTCGAGCTTGGCGAGGTGCGGGCTGCGGAAGCCCTGGGTGGCGCCGCCCGTGATGCGGCTGTTGAGCGTCTGGGCGTGGTAGGTGAAGTAGTACTGGCCGTCGAGCTGGAACACCGACTGGTGGTTGTTGCCGCCGGCGCCGAAGTAGGTGCCGGGGTTCTTGAAGATGATCCCCTTGTACGTCTCGGGAGTCCAGGGGCCCATCGGGCTGTCGGCCATGAGATAGGCGATCGCCCCGGTCGGCGGGCCGTTGGGGTCGACCGTGCCGCCGAACCCGAAGTTCGACGAATACGAGTAGTAGTACTTGCCGTCGCGCTTGAACAGGTGACCGGCCTCGAACACGAGCGGCGCGTCGATGACCTCCGCCGAGCCCTTCGTGCTGATCATGTCGTCGCCGAGCCTGATCACCCGCGTGGACTTCGGGTGGTTGGTGTTCTCGGCGCTGCGTGTCCCGTCGTCGCCGCCACCGCCGAAGACGAGGTAGCTCTGGCCGTCGTCGTCGACGAACACGCCGGGGTCGAAGAGCCAGTTCTTGCCGTCCGACGCGCCCGGAGTGGCGCTGGTGATGAGCAGGCTGCCCCGCTCGTCGCGCCACGGGCCGACCGGCGAGTCGCCGACGATGACGCCCGAGGAGCCGCCGCTGTTGGCGAAGTAGAGGAAGAACTTCTCCTTGCCGTCGACGACCTTGCGCTCCATCGCGGGCGCCCACGAGTTGCCGGCGTAGCGGGCGACGCCGCTCGGGCCGGCGACGGGGATCTCACCGTGGTCGACCCAGTTCATGAGGTCGTCCGACGAGATGACGGTGATCGTGTTGATACTGGCGTAGGTGTTCGTCGAGGAGACCCCGGTGGGGCCGGGCTTGTACTCCTGCGTGTCGTTGGTCATGTAGATGTACACGCGGCCGTCGTGGACGAAGGCGTTGCCGTCCGCCCCGAACTTGTGGGAGATGAGCGGGTTGCCCTCGCCGGGGTTCTTGCCGAGCGCCTCGATCGTCGTCGAGGGGGTGAACTCCGAGACCGACACGTCGTCGACCTTGAAGTCCATGAGGTGGGTGTTCGGAGCGGACGCGGGGTCCGACGTCCAGGGCGTCTCGACGAAGAGCCGCGCGGTCGTGACGCTCTGCCCCGCCGGGATCGTGAACGTGCCCTGGATGAGCCCCCACTGCCCGCGGGCCACGGTCACCGTGCCGACGTTCGTGTACGTCGAGCCGCCGTAGTGCATGGTGGCGAAGAACTGCTTGGTCGCCGGGCTGCTGGGGTTCTCGTACTTCACCCGGGCCGTGATCGCGTACGTCTTCCCGGCCTGCACCTTGCCGGACAGGTCCTGCATCGGGCCGGATCCGGTCGTCTTCCGGTTGGTGACGAGCACGGCGCTCGAGCCGGCGTAGGCGTCCGTCGTGGGCGACAGCGTGGCGCCGTCGGTCGAGTTCCCGTTGTTGACGAACCAGCCGCTGAGACCGTCCTCGAACCCGCCGTTCACGATGATGTTCTGGCCGGCGGCCTGGACCGGCCCCGACGTCGCTGCGACCGCCGTGGCCAGCAGGGCGCCGGTCATCGCCGCGGCGGCGACCCGTCGCAGGGCCGACTTTCTGACGCGCTTCAACACGAATATTCTCCTTGACCTGTCCTTGACCTGTCCTTGACCTGGACTCTGCGGGGACGTGTGCTCAGCGGCAGGTGGCCGCGTTGTATGCGGCGTCGTAGGACGTGGTGACCTGCCTGCCGCCGATCGTCGCGGTGCCGGTCACGGTGACCTTGCCGGCGTCGATCTGGGCGGTCCGGGTGTTGAAGGACTGGTAGGCCTGCTTGCCCGGGGCCACGTCGGCCACGGTCTTGTCGCCGTACGGCGTGGTCAGCGTGATCGTGGCCGGCGCGTCGCCGTCGTTGACGGCGGTGACCGCCAGGTAGGCCGAGGCGCCGATGCAGCGGGTGGAGGCGGTGACGGTCAGCTTGACCTCCGGCGTGGTGGCCTTGAGCGTGCCGAGCCGGGCGAGCTGGTAGCTGAGCGCCCGCTCGGGCGCGTCGATCTGGTTCTGGGTGCCGAACTGCCCGGCCCGCGCCGCGGTGGCGTCGGCGAGCGCGGCCTGCGTCGCCGCCCACGCGTCCGCCGGATAGTCACGCCTGTCGAGCGTCGTGGCGTGGGCGATGGCGGTGTCGAGGGCGCTCGTGTCGAGCGGCTTGTTCTGCGCGGTCAGCGTGTCGCTGAGCTTGTAGTAGTCGAAGTCGACGCGCCCGCCGGTCTCCTTGGTCGCGTAGTCGAACAGGCCGATCCGGTGCCCCATGAAGTGCGAGAGGCTGCCGTCCAGCGTCTGCGGGCCGACGCGGCCGAGCTGGGTCCACTTCAGCCCGTCCAGGCTGTAGTAGAAGGTCGTCCACAGCTGTCCGGCCGGCGAGGCGAAGCCGAGGTCCGCCTTCACGTACACCTGGGTCGCGTCCCCCAGCGGCACCGTCGTGCCCGGCACGAAGTTCTCGGCCGTCGCCTGGTCGATGTCGACGGCGAACGGCTGGCCCCGGTTGACGACGCCGAGCGTGTTCTGGCCGTCGGCACGCCTGACCGCGATGTAGGAGAACCCGCGGTTGTATGCGGCCAGGCCCGCGACGTCGCCGTTCTTCATGCCGGAGACGTCCATCCTGGTCTCTGCCGACTGCCGGGGCCCGAACGTCCGCTGGGACAGCGTGTTGCGCGCCTCCTCGAACCAGGTCAGCTCGTCGCGGTTGGAGAGCTTGGTGTAGACGTACTTGCCGGTGACCACCTTGCCGGTCTTCAGCCGCAGCCATCCGTCACGGTCGGTCAGCGACCAGTACCGGTTGTCGGGAGCGTGGTTCCACTCCCACACCGGGGCCAGGCGCGACCCGTTGGGGGTGATCTCCTCCTTGGCGGGATACTCGGTCGTCATCGGCTGACCGACGACGGAGACGTCGTCGATGAGGTACTCCACGCTCGACGACGCCGGCTGCGGGTTGCCCCACGGCGTCTCGACCGCGAACTTGAAGTTGTCCACGTTCGCCGTCGCCGGCACGGTGTACTGGCCCGTCACCGTCGTCCACTGTCCCGCCGGAACGTTCCCCGAGGCCATCGTCTGGACGCCCGAGCCCCAGTCGGCCACGAGGTTGAACCGGATACTGCTCGGGCCCGACGCGTACCTGATCTTCGCCGACACGGTGTAGGTCACACCGCGCTGCACCTTCCCGTTCAGGTACTGGTTCGGGCCGGAACCGTTGAGCGTGCGGTTGCTCACCTTCAGCGCCGCCGAGCCCGCGGCCGGGCCGGTCGTGTCACGGCTGATCGTCGCGCCGTACTGCGTGCCCCACGGCGAGACCGTCTCGGACTCGAACCCGGGGTTCTGCAGCAGTTCGACGCCGATGAGCGAGCCGTCGTACGCGGGCGGCTGCGGGATCGTCCAGTCCTCGTCCATGTACGCCCGGTGCGGGGCGTCGTTGGCGAAGTCGTCGGAGGCGACGATGCTCTTCTGCTGCTCGAACCTCTCCTCCTCCGGGCCGAGCGCGATCGGCTTGGCGAACGCGCCGCCCACGGGCACGACCCCGTTGTTCCCGAAGACCGGCCAGCCGTCCTGCCAGGTGGCGGGAATCAGCGCCGGGGTGCGCCCGATCGGGAAGTTGTCGCGGAAGAACATGCCGTACCAGTCGGTGCCGCCGCCCGCACGTGAGATCGGCACGAGGCTGCCCTGCGCGAAACCGTTGGAGTTCAGCACCCCCCGCGCCTCGTAGGTGTTCGTGCCGTCCGCCGAGGTGTAACGCCCGAGCAGGTCTTTGGAGCGGAACATGACGACCTGACGCCCCTGGCCGGACGGCCAGGTGATGATCACCACGTAGTAGTAGCCGTTGATGTGGAAGACCTGGGCGCCCTCGAACAGGCCGCCGATGAACGGCTTGCCGGCGTAGTCGCTCGCCGCGAAGATGCTCGGAAAGTCCTTGTCGATGCCCGACATGTCGGACTTGAGGCGCACGGCGCTGGTGCTGCCCGAGCCGTAGAAGATGTACGCCGTGCCGTCGTCGTCGAAGAACAGCGACGGATCGTGCAGACCCCGGCCCAGCGGCGTCCGCGTCCACTTGCCGTTCTCGACGTCGTCGGTGCTGTAGAGGTACGCGCCGCCGAGGTTGTTGGTGTTGAAGACCGCGTAGAACCTGCCGTCGTGGTAGCGGAGGGACGACGCCCACTGGCCCTGGCCGTACGAGTTCTGCCCGTTGCGCAGCGAGAACGCGTCGCCGATGTCGGCCCGGTCGAACACGTAGTTGACGATCTCCCAGTTCACGAGGTCGTACGACTTCATGACCGGCGCACCCGGGCTCAGGTGCATCGTCGTGCTGATCATGTAGTAGACGTCCCGGTGCTCCTTGTTCTCCGCGGCCGGGACGCGCTCCACGCTGATGTCCGGCACGTCGGAGTTGAGGATGGGCACGGTGTAGGTGCCGTCCCCCTTGTCGGTCGAGGTGTACGACGGCTTGGGCGACCATGCGTCGCCAGAAGCAGGGGCGTCGTCGGAGGTGTGGGCGGCATCGGAGCTGCGGGCCGCGGCCGCGCCACCTGTGGACACGAGGCCGGCGCAGAGAAGCGCGCCGGCCGTCGCGAGCGCGGTTCTGCGCAGGCCGACCGGCCTGAGCGGATCGCGCGGGACCGATCCAGAAGAGCGGGGGGATACGGACATGGGGGGTCTCCAGTCATAAATATGACGCGCCCGTTAATAGTGTTTGCGCTAACATGTCCTGTCAAGACTCCCCAGTGATCGGATGATCTGAAATGTCCGTGCTCACGCGCGAAGGGCGTCCAGGAGCCAGGCGAAGTCGTCCGCGTGGGACGGCTTGGGCTCCCGGCCGTTGATCACCGCCATCAGGCTCCGGTATCGATCGGCCTCGGCGTACGCGCCGGTCTCGATCCGCTCCCGCACGGCCGCCCGGCCGGCGGCGTCCGCGTCACCGAGCAGGCGGGCGACGACCTCCGCGGCCTCCGGTGAGCCGGGGCTGACGCCGTTCTCCCTGGCCTGGCCCACGAGCGAGACGACCCGCTTGGCGAACCTGGCGAAGCCCTCCGGCTCCCGCCCGGCGCCCTGCTCGACCATGCCGTGCTCCACCAGGTCGCGCATGCGCCGCCGGAAGCCGGGGTCGCGTACGAGCCCGGCCAGTTCCACCCAGGCGTCCACCTGCTCAGGCGTGGGGTCGTCGGGCAGGTCGATCCGGATGTGCCGCGCCCGGTTCCCGGGCTCCTGTTCACCTCCGTGGGCGCCGAAGACGTCGTCCACGAAGTCCTCCACGATGCGCCGCCGCTCCTCCGCGGACAGCCGAGCCAGATCGTTCAACAGCTTCGTCTCCTCTGTTCCGGACCGTCGTCTCGCGACGGTGCTGAGCACCGCGCGCCGGATCCGCAGGGTGCGGATCCGCGCGTCCAGTGCGTCCACGTGGACGGCGGCGACCTCCGCCAGGGTGCTCCTCCGCTCCAGCACCCGCCGGACGTCGTCGAGGCCGAGGCCGAGATCCCGCAGGGTGCGGACGAGCTCCAGCCGTGCCACGGCGCCGGCGTCGTAGAGCCGGTAGCCTCCCTCGCTCCGTCCCGCCGGCGGCAGCACTCCCACGTCCGACCAGTAGCGGATCGTCCGCGCCGGCATCCCGGTGCGGCGGGAGAGCCGTCCGACGGTGAACAGTCCCTCGTCGTCCATGACGACGAGTGTCACCCTGACAGCCGCTGGAGACTCAAGACCGGCACTAGGGTTGTGCACGGGAGGTCGGATGAGCGCAGGCTGGGTGGACGGTCCCGGCGACGTGGGCCGTCCCAGGCTCGACACGAGCGTGCCGCACGCGGCGCGCATCTGGAACTACTTCCTCGGGGGCAAGGACCACTTCCCGGCCGACCGGGATCTCGGCGACCAGATCATGCGGGCGTACCCCGGCATCGTGGACATCGCCCGGCAGTCGCGGAGGTTCCTCGGCCGGGCCGTGCGCTATCTCGCGGGCGAGGTGGGCATCCGCCAGTTCCTCGACATCGGCACCGGCCTGCCGACCGCCGCCAACACCCACGAGGTCGCCCAGCGGGTGGCGCCGGAGTCGCGGATCGTGTACGTCGACAACGACCCGCTGGTGCTGGTGCACGCCCACGCCCTGCTGACCAGTTCTCCGCCCGGCGTGACCGACTACATCGAGGCCGACGTGCGCGCCCCCGGCGCGATCCTGGAGGCGGCGGCGCGGACGCTCGACCTGGCCGAGCCGGTGGGGCTCATGCTGCTCGGGGTCATGGGTCAGGTCCTCGACGACGAGGAGGCGTACGGGATCGTGCGTCACCTCATGAACGCGCTGCCGTCCGGCAGCCACCTGGTGTTCGAGGACGGCACGAAGGTCGTCGCGCCCGAGGCGGCGGACGAGGCCGAACGCATCCGGGCCGAGGCGGGCGATCCTTACCTCCTGCGTACGCCCGAGCGGATCGCCCGTTTCTTCGACGGTCTCACGCTGCTGGAGCCGGGGGTGGTGTCGGTGTCCCGGTGGCGGCCCGAGCCCAGCCAGTTCGGCGAGGCGCCGGAGGTCGACGCCATGTGCGGGGTCGGCCGCAAGCCCTGACCCGTGAACCCTTGACCCGCGAACCCTTGACCCGCGAATCCTGACCCATGGACCCCGGCCCGCCACTGCGTGACATCGGCTGCTTCGCCCTCGTCGCCCGGCATCTCAGCTTCTCCCGCGCCGCCGCCGAGATGGGCGTCTCCCAGCCCGCGGCGAGCCAGGCCGTCGGGCGGCTGGAGCGCGTGCTCGGGGTCCGCCTGTTCGAGCGCACCAGCCGCGAGGTGCGGCTGTCACCCGCGGGAAAGGCGCTGCTGCCGTACGCCGAGACGCTGCTGGAGTCCGCGACGGCCTTCTCGGCCGAGGCGCGGCGGCTGGCCGCGCCGGCGGGCGCCGCCGTCCGGCTGGCCTATCCCCCGTTGGTGGGCGGGCTCGCGGCGCGGGTGGCCCGCCGGATGGCCCGCCGCGATCCCCCGGCCGAGGTGGGCCTGCGTCCCGCCGGGCGCGCCGCCTCCCTCGCGGCCGTCGCCGCCGGGGAGGTGACCGCCGCGATCCTGGCGAGCCCCTTTCCCCGCGATCTGACCACGGCCGCCCGGTTCCACGTGCCCGTCAGCCACCTGGCCGTGCCCGCCGGGGACCCGCTCGCGGCCCTGCCCCGGCTGCAGCCCGAACGGCTCGCCCGGCACCGGGTGCTCGTGCCGCGTGAACGCCCTCCGGGCGGCATGTGGGCACGGCTCGCCGCCCGCGTCGGACCTCACCGGCAGCACGTGGTGGCCGAGGAGATCGACGACTACGCCGCCGCGCTCGACCTGGTCGCGGCGGGCGTCGGCCTGCTGCCGACTCCCCATCTGCTCGTCGCGTCCGTACGCAGGGACGACGTCGCCTTCGTCCCGCTCGACGCGGGCGACCTCCGGCTGACGTACGCCCTCGCATGGCGGGGGGAACGGCAGGGGGAACCGACGCCGGCGGGACTGATGGCGCTCGCGCAGACCGTGCAGGAGTGTCTCTGGACCCGGTAGCGCGTCGGCCCGGGGGAAAGTTTCAGGCGGCCTGAATCGTTCTTGCCGTGGTGGATACCCGGGCTGCAGGAGCGCTACCAGGCATTATCCGGTGCGGCGTCGCCGGGGCCCCCCTAAGAATTACTTGAACACTTGACTAAAGATCGGTCTGAGAGCAATCTGAGACCAGCGCGACCCCGTGTCCGTTCGGCGCCGGACAGGGCATTGGGCGCGTAGCGGTCCATGGACGCATGAGCGACACCACCAGCGACGCTGCTGGGGTTCCAGGAGTTGACCTGCACTTTCGGGGTCTTCACCCCTACCTGCGCACGGCTTCCCACAGCCGGGCGTCGAATCCGCCGACAATGTGAAGCTCGGGACGCCGCAGATTCTGCGCGGTTTACACAGTCCTGACTGAAAACTTTCGGCGGCCGGTTCTCCTCATTCCTCCAAGAAGGTGATCACGTGAAAATCGGTCAGATCAGCGGACCGGTGCTCTCGCTCTTCCGGGTCGTCACAGGCCTGTTGTTCGTCTGCCACGGTGCGTCGTCGATCTTCGGGGTCCTGGGCGGCAGCCGGGGAACCGGGCAGACCCTGCCCTTCGGCTCGTGGCCGGGCTGGTGGGCGGCGGCCATCCAGCTGGTTTTCGGCGCGCTCGTGCTCGTCGGGCTGTTCACCCGTGTCAGCGCGCTGCTCTGCTCCGGCTCGATGGCGTACGCCTACTTCGTCGTCCACGCGCCGCAGAACCTGTTCCCGATCCGCAACGGCGGCGAGGCCGCGGCCATGTTCTGCTGGTCGTTCTTCCTCATCGCCGTCTTCGGCCCCGGCTCCTGGGCGCTGGACACGCTGATCCACCGGGTGCGGCACCACGAGGTCGAGGGCTACGCGCCCGCCACAGTCCAGGCGTGACAGTCCAGACATGACAGGCCAGACATGACCGCCTCGCGGCCGGGCGCTACGCGCGCCCGGCCGCGAGGTAGGCGGGCCAGCTGCCCAGCCCGGTGATGTCCCTGGCCGACCCGACCGCGTACGCCTCGCACAGGAAGCCCCGCACCCGGCGGCCGTCGGAGAGCTCCACCGTGCCGAGCCCGAGCGGGGCGGGGATGGTCACGAGCAGCTCCCCCAGCGCGGCCGGTTCGATCTCGTGCAACTCGACCTCGACGGAGGAGCCGCCCTCCTCCCTGACCAGGCCCGGCCTGTCGCCGAGGTCGTAGAGCCGGTAGCAGGGGGCCGTCCGGGCGACGGCGGCGAAGCTCGCGCCGAGCGCCACCAGGTGCGGGTGCAGCGGCTGGCCCACCCGGTGGGCCCCGACCACCGCCAGCGGGACTGTCCCGCCCGCCGACGCCCCGGGCACCGGGTCTTTCTCACCCAGGAAGCCCGCGCCCAGGGTGGCCAGGAAGTCGTCGGACCCCGCCGGAGCCAGGAAGGTCACGCCGTGGGGCCGGCCCGCCGGGGTGAGCCCGGCGGGCACGGCGACCGCGGCGAGGTCCAGCAGGTTCGCGAACGTCGTGTAGTGGCCGAGGATCGTGTTGCGGCCGATGGGGTCCTCGGCCATCTCCGCCAGCGTGAACGTCGTGGGCACGGTCGGCACGGCCAGCGCGTCGATCCGGGCCCACTCGGCCTCCGTGGCGGCCCGCAGCTCCCGCAGGCGGTGCAGCCCGCCGAACACCTCCTCCCCGCTGATCGAGCGGCCGCTGTCCAGCACCCGCCGGGTCACCGGGTGCAGGTCGCGCGCGTGCCGGGCGGCGAAGTCGCCGACGCCCGCGAGCCGCTCGGCCAGCCACGGCCCCTCATAAAGCAGCCTCCCCGCCGCGAGGAACGGTGTCAGGTCGACGGGGACGATCTCGTGACCGAGGCCCGCCAGCCGCTCGGTCACCGCCGCGAACGCCTCCGCCGCCGCGCCGTCTCCGAAGAACTCCGGCGTGCGCGGGACCCCGATCCGGGTGGACGGGCCGCCGCCGGGCTTCCGGGGCGGCGGCGTACGCGACCAGGGGTCGCCGGTGTGCGGCCCGGCGATCACCCGCAGGACCGCCGTCGCGTCCGCGACCGTGCGCGCGAACACGCTGGCGCAGTCGAGCGACCTGCAGGCGGGCACGACGCCGAGCGTCGGCACCAGGCCGCGGGACGGCTTGAGCCCCACCGTCCCGGTGAGCGCGGCCGGCACCCGGCCCGACCCCGCCGTGTCGGTGCCGATCGCGAACGGCACGAGCCCCGCCGCGACCGCCACGGCCGACCCGGACGACGAGCCGCCCGAGATGAGCCCCGGCACCAGCGGCGACTCGCAGGCGCCGTACGGCGTGCGCGTCCCGGACAGGCCGGTGGCGAACTGGTCGAGGTTCGTCTTGCCGACGAGCAGCGCCCCCGCCGCCACCAGGCGGTCCACCAGCGGGGCGCTGCACTCGGGCCGGTAGGCGAAGGCGGGGCAGGCCGCCGTCGTCGGCATCCCGGCCACGTCGACGTTGTCCTTGACGGCGAACGGCACGCCGTACAGCGGGAGCGCGGGGTCGAGCCCGTCCAGGTCGCGCAGCACGTCGGCCTCCCGGCGGAGGCTGATCCAGACGCCGTCGTCCCCACGTTCACGGATCCTCCGGTACGTGCCGGCGACGACCTCGGCGGGGGTCATAGGGTCACCGTGAGCGAGGCGAGGAGCGCGGACGACGGGGCGACCGCGCCGAAGACGCCGCCCTGCATGGTGACCATCTTCAGGGCCGCCTCGTAGTTGCCCTTGTCGGTCGCGCCCGTGCAGTCGGAGAGGAGCAGGCACTCGTATCCCCGGTCGTTGGCCTCTCGCATGGTCGTGTGCACGCAGACGTCGGTGGTGATCCCGGTCAGCACGAGATGGGTGATCCCGCGCGTCCTCAGCAGCAGGTCGAGGTCGGTGGCGTAGAACGCGCCCTTCCCCGGCTTGTCCACCACGAGTTCGCCCTCGACGGGCGCGACCTCGGGGACGATCTCCCAGCCCGGCTCGCCGCGCACCAGGATCCGCCCGCAGGGCCCCGCCGTGCCGATCCCCGCGCCGATCCGCCTTGACCGCCACAGCTTGTTGGGCGGGCAGTCGGCGAGATCGGGCCGGTGTCCCTCGCGGGTGTGCACGACCAGGAAACCGCGTTCGCGGCAGGCGTCGAGCACCCGTGCGGTGGGCTCCAGACCGGCCCGGGTGAGCGACAGGTCGTAGCCCATCATGTCGACGTAGCCGCCCGGCCCGCAGAAGTCGACCTGCCAGTCGACGCAGATCAGGGCGGTGGTGGCGGGATCGAGCCCACCGTTGTGCTCGCCGTCGTACGGCCAGGCGTACGGTTCCGCCTCGACAACCGGAAACATCATGACAGCTCCCTGATGAGGGCGGCGCTCGATCCGACCGCGCCGAAGATCCCGCCGGACATTTCGATCATGGAGAGGGCGGCCTCGGCCAACGTGGGGTCGGCGGCGGTGCAGGCGTCCGCCACCAGCAGGCATTCGTATCCCCGGTCGTTGGCCGACCGCATCGTCGAGTGGACGCCGAGTTCCAGGCAGCAGCCGGTGAGCGCCAGCAGGTCGCGCCCGGCGGCCCTGAGCAGGTCGTCGAGGCCGCTGCCGTGGAACCCGTCCCACCCCGCCGCCGCGACGTCCCACTCTGGAGCCGCGCCCGGTGAAGCCGCCGGAGGGCCGGCGGGGCGCAGCGGCGGGCGGACCCCGACCCGAACCACCAGCCCGCCCGCGCCGCGCACCGCCTCCTTCAGCCCGGACATTCCCCCGGGCATCCCCCCAGCAGGGCGATCCGGGCAGGCCACGGCGAGCAGGGCGAGCCGGGACGGGTCCAGCCGCCCGTGCCAGGGCCATGGATACGGGGTGGAGGTCATCACGGTAGAGCTCATGACTTGGGCAGGCTTCCGACAACGCCCTCGACGAAGTAGTCGATCTTCTCGATCGTCTCGTAGTCGGGCGTGGTGCCCTCGGGGACGCGGACCTTGCCGTCCTGGTCGCGCACCGGCCCGGCGAACGGCGAGGAGTTCCTGAGCTTCTCCTTCGCGGCGTCGACCAGCTTCTTCGTCTCCTCGTCCACCCCCGGCCCGTACGGCGACTGCACGAAGGGGTTGTCGCCGGTCTTGTAGCCGACCCGGAAGTTGGCGTTGTACTTCGAGCCGGTGAACGTGCCGGCCAGGGCCGTACGGACGATGTCGGAGTAGAGCGGGCCCCAGTTCCACTGCGAGCCGGTCAGCCAGCCCTTCGGGGCGATGCCGGAGGCGTCGGCGTGGTAACCGACGGTCATCGCGCCCGCCGCCTCCGTCGCCTTGATGACGGTCGCGGTGCAGTCCTGGTGCTGCGTGATCACGTCGACGCCCTGCTTGAGGAGGTTCGCCGCCGCCTCGGCCTGCTTCGCCGGGTCACACCAGCTCGACGTGCTCACCGCGTACGTCTTCACGGTGGGGTTCACCGACCGGGCGCCGAGCTCGAACGCGTCGATGTTGTCGATGGTCTGGCTGATCGGGAACGCGTAGACGTATCCGAGTTTGCCGGTCTTCGTCGCCTTGCCCGCCGCGATGCCCGCGAGGTACACGGGCTCGTACACGGTGCCGAAGAACGTGCCCGCGTTCGGCGGGGTGGTCCCGGTGATGAGGTTGCCCTGCTGGACGACCACGACGTCGGGGTGCTCGGCGGCGACCTTGAGCGCCGCGTCCAGGTGTCCGTACGACGTGGCGAAGATGATCCGGGCGCCCTTGGCGATCATGCTGTTCATGACGCGGGCGGCGTTGTCGTCCTCGGGGACGTTCTCCGCAGTGATCACCTTCAGCTGCGGGAACACCTTGGCGACCTCCTGACTGCCCTGGTAGGCGGCCTGGTTGTAGCCGTAGTCGTCCTTCGGGCCCACGAAGACGAACCCGACCGCGGGCGAGTCCTTGCCGGGCGCGGCGCCGCCCGAGACAGCGGGCGCGGCGGTCCCGGCGGTGTTCGCGGAGCAGGCGGCGGTGGTGAGGGTGGACAGGACGGCGAGGGCGGTGAGGGCCGCCCCGGCGAATATCGTGCGCATGGGGTCTCCCGGCTAGCGAGCGAAGACGCGGCGGAGTTCCTCGGGAGCGGCGCGCAGCGTGCGCCTGCCGAGGATCGCGAGGATGACGAGGGTGACGACGAAGGGCAGGGCGTCGAGGGCGAACTGGTTGAGCGCCTGCCCCCGGGCCTGCAGCGCGGGCGCCAGGGCGAGCGCGGCGCCGAACAGGTACGACCCGGCCATCACCCACAGGGGACGCCAGGCGGCGAAGATGACGAGCGCGACCGCGATGAAGCCCCGGCCGGCGGTCATGCCCTCGAACCAGGCGTGGGCGTACGCCGTGGAGAGCTGGGCCCCGCCGAGCCCGGCCAGCCCGGCGCCGGCCACCACGGCGGCGGCGCGGACCAGGGCGGGCGAGTGCCCGTGCGCGTGCAGCACGTCGGCGCGCTCCCCGGCCGTGCGCACCAGCAGGCCGGTCCTGGTGCGGCCCAGGAAGAACCACAGCAGGGGCGCGACGGCGAACGACAGATAGGTCACCGGGTCGTGCCGGAACAGGATCTCCCCCACGATCGGGAGATCACCGAGCACCGGAACCGGCACCGGGTCGAACCCGGGGGCGGGGCTGCCGACGTACGCCGCGCCGAACAGCGAGGTCAGCCCGAGCCCGAGGAACATGAGCGTGAGGCCGGTGGCGAACTGGTCGGCGCCCCGCCACAGGACGGCGGCGGCGTGGACCAGCCCGAGCAGCGCGCCCGCGAGCGCGCCGGCCAGCAGGCCGAGCCAGGGGCTCCCGGTCTCCGCCGCGACGGCGTAGCCGCCGAGCGCGCCGACCAGCATGCAGCCCTCGGTGCCGAGGTTGACCACCCCGGCCCGCTCGGCCAGCGTCTCGCCGAGCGCGGCGAACATGATCGCGGTCCCGCCTCTGACCCCTCCGGCGAGCACGTCAACGACGAGCATGGCGACTCCATCCGAGTACGGCGAGCAGGACGAGGCCCATCAGGACGTTCACGGTCGCGGCCGGCAGCCCGCTGTCGAGCTGGAGGCTGTCGCCGGCCACCGTGACCGCGGCGAGCAGCAGCGCCGCCCCCACGGCCGGGAGCGGCCGGTGCCGGGCGAGCCAGGCGGCGAGGAACGCGATGTAGCCGATGTTCGTGGTGAGCCCCGGCCTGAGCTTGAACTCGACCCCGGCCAGGTGGACGGCTCCGGCCAGCCCCGCGAACGCCCCGCCGAGCAGCATCGCCGCGAGGATCAGCCGCGCCACCGGCAGCCCGGCGCGGCGCGCCGCCTCGGGGTTGCCGCCGACGACCGACAGATGGAAGCCGAACGACGTGCCGCGCAGCACCAGCCACACGGCGACGGCGACCAGAAGGGCGACGACGATCCCCACGTGGATCGCGGTGCCGCTGACCAGCGGCATCCGCTGCGCGATCTCCAGCGGGCGGGTGGCCGGCTGCCCGGAGCCGTGCGGGTCCTTCCACGGCTCGTAGATGAGATAGAGCATGACGTCGAGCGCCACGTAGTTGAGCAGCAGCGTGGTGACGGCCTCGTTGACCCCCACCACCAGCCGCATCGCCGCCGCCACACCCGCCCACAGCGCGCCGCCGGCCGCCCCGGCGAGCAGCATGAGCGGCAGCGCGGCCGGCCCGGGGACGGCCAGGCCCACGCCCGCGCCCGCGACGGCCCCGATGAGGATCTGCCCCTCGCCGCCGACGTTGGTGAGCCCGGCCCGGGCGGGCAGCACGACCGCCATCGCGCCGAGGATCAGCGGGGTCGCCTTGATGACGATCTGCTCCAGGCTCGGCCCGGTGAACGCCTGGGCGACCATCCCGGTGAGCGCCGCGACCGGGTCGACCCCCTTGGCCAGCAGGAGGACGGCGAACAGCGCCACCGCCCCGGCGAGCGCCCCGGTCCACCGCGCCGCCGTCCTGAGTGCCGTCCTGAGTGCTGTCCTGAGTGGGATGCCGGTGTGTTCGGTCGCCACCGGCTGCGTGAGCGTGGCCGTCATGCCGCACCACCTGGAAATCCGCCGAGCATGAGATGTCCGATCTCCTGCCGGTCGGCGCCACGCGCCGCGACGACGCCCGCGAGGCGGCCGTCGTGCAGGACGGCGATGCGGTCGCTGATCGCGATGAGCTCGTCGAGGTCCTCGGAGACGACGAGCACGCCCGCGCCCGCCGCCGCCCGCTCCAGGAGCAGTTCCTGCGTACGCCGGGTGGTCGCGATGTCGAGACCCCGGCTGGGGTAGGCCGCGACGACCAGCGCGGCGTCGTCGCGGGCGAGGGCCCGGGTGAGCATGACCCGCTGGACGTTGCCGCCGGACAGTTCGGCGACCTTGCGGCGGGCGGCGGCCATGCCGAGCCCGGCGCGGCCCTCCAGGTCGCGGGAGATCGCGGCCACCCGCCGCCAGTCGACGTTGAACCGCCGCCGCGGCCTGCGCGGCAGGCCGAGCGCGACGTGCTCGACGACCGTCAGCCCGGGGACGACGGCGTCGGCGAGCGGGTCCTCCGGCACCTCGGCGACCTGCCCGGACGGGCCGGTGAGCGCCTCGCCCGCGACCTCGACCACACCCGTCGCGGCAGGGCGCAGGCCGCAGGCGACCTCGCACAGCTCCCGCTGGCCGCTGCCCGCCACCCCCGCGACCCCGACGACCTCGCCGGGCAGCACGTCGAGCGTGACGTCGCGCAGCCGGAGCACCCCGTTGTCGCCGTACGCGCTGACCCCCGTGAGGGAGAGCGCGGCCGTGCGGCCGGGCGGCGGCACGGGACGGTCGGCGGGCAGCGGCGGCACCGCCCGGCCCACCATCGCCTCCACCAGCTCCGCGTCGTCGTACGCCGCCGGGTCCGCCCCGCCGGTGATCACCCGGCCGCCGCGCAGCACGGTGACCCGGTCGGCGATCGCCCTGACCTCCCCCAGCTTGTGGGTGACGATGACGATGCCGTACCCGAGGTCGCGCAGCCGCCGGACGACCTCGAAGAGGGCCGAGACCTCCTGGGGCGCCAGCACGCTCGTCGGCTCGTCCAGGATGATCACCCGGCTGCCGGTGAGGAGGACCTTCAGGATCTCGGCGCGCTGGCGCTCGCCGATGGACAGATGGGCGACCTTCGCGTACGGGTCCACGGCGAGGCCGTACTCCTCGGCGGCGGCCGCGATGCGCCGCGCGAGCGCGGCGGGCCTGAGCCGGCCGGGCAGCGCGAGCGCGACGTTCTCCGTCACGGTCAGCGCGGGGACCAGCCGGAGGTCCTGGAAGACCATGCCGATCCCGAGGGACCGGGCGGCGGCCGGGCTGCCGACCCGCACCGGCGTGCCGTCCACCACCAGGTCGCCCGCGTCGGGCCGGTGCACGCCGTAGATGAGCTTGAGAAGGGTGCTCTTGCCCGCGCCGTTCTCCCCGACGAGGGCGTGTACCTCGCCGGGGCGTACGTCGAAGTCGACCCCGTCGTTGGCGACGACGTCGCCGAACGCCCGGGTAAGGCCGCGAGCCGCGAGCAGGGGATGGTCAGTGGGAACCTCGGTCAACGTCATGGCGCCTGCCTCGGTTGAGGGCCATCTGGGTGATAGCGCGAGCGGCTCTGCGCTCGACGACGTCCATCGACTCCCCGACGTGCCGACGCATCGCGGTCAGGGCGTCCTCGAGACGCCCGGCGAGGACCTCCTCGACGATCTCCAGGTGCTGCAGGATCGTCAGGGTGATGCGGTCGGCGGTCAGGAAGTCGTACATGCGCACCGCTCTGATCCGCGCGTTGACGGACGCGAGGGTGCTGGTGAGCGCCGCGTTCCCCGAGGCGCGGCTCATCGTGACGTGGAAGTCCTCGTCCATCACCACGAACTGCGGGTCGGGCTCCGGCTGGTCGTCCCGAAGCGCGCGCCACTGGTCGCGCAGGGGTTCCAGCACCGCCGGGTCGTGCCCGCGTACGGCCGGCTCCAGCGCACGGCTGATCCCGCGCAGTTCCAGAGTCACCCGCAGTTCGTAGAGGTCTCTGAGGTCGTGCAGGTCGGGCTGGGCGACGTAGTAACCGCCGTCCTGGCCCCGCTCCACCAGGCCGTCGGCGAGGAGGCGGACCAGCGCCTCGCGTACCGGGGTCCTGGAGACCTCCAGCAGCGCGGCGACCCGCTCCTCCACCAGCCGGGACCGGATCGCGAACTCGCCGAGCATCAGCCGCCGGCGCAACTCGCCGTAGACCTGATCCCGCCGGAGTCTCGTCCGCGCGCCCGGGCCCGTGTCCGGTGTCGTGTCCGGTGTTGTATACAGCCCTGCATCCACGACTCGGACGCTAGGTACGCGGCGTTTCCTGAAATGTCGGGCATGGTTAATTCGTGGTCGCCATGCCCTCACAACCTCCGGGCGTGTGCTGAAAGTTTCACTTCCCCGGCTCGCTGTGACGCCCCTGACCTGTACAGACGGCTCTGCGTCCGGGGCGGTGCTTGGAGCGCGCCAGGTCGCGTACGCACGATCCGGGCGGGATCCCTTTCCGGTCGTCCCGCCCGTACGTCATCCCTGGGGGCAAGTTCATGCGACTACCGCGACGGCTGCTGAGCGCGAGCACCGCGGCGGCACTGGCCGTGACAGTGTCGACCGGCGCCGTGTTGTCCGGCCCCTCCGGCGGGGCTCCCGCCTCCGCCGCCACGTTCGCCTACGGCGAGGCGCTGCAGAAGTCGTTCCTGTTCTACGAGGCGCAGGAGTCGGGCCGCCTGCCGTCCACGAACCGGGTGACCTGGCGGGCCGACTCGACCGTGAACGACGGGAAGTCCGCCGGGGTCGACCTGTCGGGCGGCTTCTACGACGCCGGCGACCATGTGAAGTTCGGCTTCCCGATGGCCTCCATGACCACCACCCTGGCCTGGGGCGGCGTCGACTACCGGTCGGCCTACGAGAGGTCGGGCCAGCTGCCGTACCTGCTGAACACGCTGCGGCAGTCGGGCGACTACTTCATCAACGCCCATCCCGAGCCGAACGTCCTCTACGTCCAGGTCGGCGACGGCGGCGAGGACCACTCCTACTGGGGCGCGCCGGAGACCGTCGAGGCCAAGGGCCACAAGCGGCCGGTCTACAAGATCACCGCGTCGTGCCCCGGCACCGACGTGGCGGCCGAGACCGCCGCCGCGATGGCCGCGTCGTCGATCGTCTTCCGGCCGACCGACCCGTCGTACGCCGACAGGCTGCTGACGCACGCCAGGCAGCTGTTCACGTTCGCCGACACGACCAAGGGGACGAACGGCCGCGACACGGCGTACGTGAACTGCGTCAGCGCCGCGCAGGGCTTCTACAACTCCACCGGCGAGGGCGGCCAGGTCGAGGGCGCCACGAAGATGTACTGGGACGAGCTGGCCTGGGCCTCCGTCTGGCTCTACCGGGCCACGGGCACCGCGAGCTACCTCGACCGGGCCCGCGAGTTCTATCCCAAGATGGGCACCCAGGAAGACCCGGGGAGCAACGGCGTCCAGGTGCCCGTCTTCAACTTCGGCTTCGGCTGGAACGACAAGCAGTACGCCGTCTACGAGCAGATGGCCGAGCTGACCGGCGAGCAGAAGTACCAGGACGACGTCCAGCGCTACCTCGACTACTGGACCGTGGGCTACAAGGGCAAGAAGGGCACGATCACGCCCGGCGGCCTCGCGTACATCTTCTACTGGGCCTCGCTGCGCATGGCGGCCAACACCGCGTTCGTCGCGCTGCGGTACGCGGACTATCTCGGCTCGTCCAGCTCGCTCCGCGCCCGCTACCACGACTTCGGCAAGCGCCAGATCGACTACGCGCTCGGCGACAACCCCCGCCACTCCAGCTACATGATCGGTTTCGGGACCAACCCGCCGCGCAACCCCCACCACCGCGGCGCGCACGGCTCCTGGACCAACGCCGGCCCCGACGGCGAGCCTGCTGTCAGCAGGCACATCCTGTACGGCGCGCTGGTCGGCGGCCCGGACGGCGCCGACGCCTACACCGACAGCCGGGGCGACTACGTCAAGAACGAGGTCGCGCTCGACTTCAACTCCGGCATCACCAGCTCGCTCGCCGTCCTCTACGGCGCGTACGGCGGGTCGCCCCTCGCGACGCTGCCGCGCGAGACGCCCGACGGCCCCGAGTTCTATCTGGAGCCGACGATCACCCACACGGCCCGGGAGACGGCGGCCAAGACGTTCGTGACCAACAAGTCGGCCTGGCCCGCGACCGTGCTCGACCGGGCGAAGTTCCGCTACTACTTCACGCTCGACGGCTCGACGACGGCGAGCCAGGTCACCGTGAGCTCGTCCTACACGCAGTGCAGGCAGCCCACCGGGCCGCACCTGCTGGAGGGCAGGACGTACTACGCCGAGGTCGACTGCACCGGCACGCTCATCTTCCCCGGCGGCCAGTCGGAGTTCCGCCGCGAGGTGCAGCTCAGGATCGGCGTGGCCGACGGAGCGAACTGGGACCCGTCCAACGACTGGTCTGCGAAGGGCGCCGACCGCATGACGCTGTACGGCAACGACGGCAGGCTGCTCTGGGGCACCCCGCCGAGCTCCGGCCCGTCCCCGTCGGTGTCGCCCTCCGCGTCGCCCTCCGCGTCGCCCTCTGTGTCGCCCTCTGCGTCCCCCTCTGCGTCCCCCTCGGCGTCGCCCTCTGCGTCGCCCTCTGCGTCCCCCTCGGCGTCGCCTTCTGTGTCGCCCTCGGTGTCGCCCTCGGTGTCGCCCTCGGTGTCACCCTCGTCCGGGGGCACGTGCAAGGTCGCGTACGCGACCAACGACTGGGGAGGCGGCTTCACCGCGACCATCACGATCACCAATGCCGGGACCGCGACGATCAACGGCTGGACCCTGAAGTTCGCCTTCCCCGGCACCCAGAAGATCTCCCCGCCCGGCTGGTCGGCCACCTGGACGCAGAGCGGGACCAGTGTCACCGCGGCGAGCCTCGACTGGAACAGGACCCTCGGTTCCGGCCAGTCCGTCCAGATCGGCTTCCAGGGCACCTACACCGGTTCCAATCCCAAGCCTGCCGCCTTCACCCTCAACGGCACCAACTGCTCCTGATATGAGGCGTTCGATGAGACTCCTTTCCCTGGGCGGGGTGACCGCCGTACTGGCCGCCCTGCTCGTCCCCCTGCTCGTCCCGGGTTCGGTGCCCGCCCAGGCGGCGAGTTCGTACAACTACACCGAGGCCCTGCAGAAGTCGATCTACTTCTACGAGGCGCAGCAGTCGGGCAGGAAGCCCGCCTGGAGCCGGGTGGAGTGGCGCGGCGACCGCACGCTGAACGACGGCAAGGCGGCGGGGGTGGACCTGTCCGGCGGCTGGTACGACGCGGGCGACCACGTCAAGTTCGGCTTCCCGATGGCGTTCACCACCACGATGCTGGCCTGGGGGCTGGTCGAGAACCGGTCCGGCTACGGGACCCAGCTCACGCCGATGCTGAACAACCTCAAATGGGCCACCGACTACCTGATCGCCGCCCACCCCGAGCCGGAGACGCTGTACGTCCAGGTGGGCGACGGCAGCGTGGACCACGCGTACTGGGGTCCGCCCGAGGTGATCGACATCAAGGGCATGTCGCGGCCGGTCTACAAGATCACTCCGACGTGCAAGGGCACCGACGTCGTCGCCGAGACGGCCGCGGCCATGGCGGCCTCCTCGATGGCCTTCCGCCAGAGCGACCCGTCGTACGCCGACACGCTGCTCACCCACGCCAGGCAGCTGTTCACCTTCGCCGACACGACCAAGGGGACGAACGGCCAGGACACCGCGTACACGAGTTGCGTGCCGGGCATCTCCGGCTACTACAACTCGACCTGGGAGGGAGCCTCCGACCATCCCGGCGCGACCAAAATGTACTGGGACGAGCTGGCCTGGGCGGCCGTGTGGCTCTACCGGGCCACGGGCACCGGGAGCTACCTGGACAAGGCCCGCGAGTTCTACCCGAAGATGGGCAGCGAGCCCGACGTGGGCCAGGGCGCGGGCGGGACGATGGTGCCCGCCTACACCTTCGGCCTGGGCTGGAACGACAAGGAATACGCCGTCTACGCGCTCATGGCCATGCTGACCGGTGAGCAGAAGTACACCGACGACGTCCGGCGCTACCTCGACTACTGGACCACCGGATACAAGGGCAAGAAGGGCACGATCACCCCCGGCGGCCTGGCGTACATCTTCAACTGGGCCTCCCTGCGCATGGCGCTGAACACGGCCTGGGTGGCGCTCGTCTACGCCGACCACCTCGGCTCCGGCGACCCGCTCTACGCGCGCTACCACGACTTCGCCAAACGGCAGGTCGACTACGCCCTCGGGGACAATCCCCGTCACTCCAGCTACATGGTCGGCTTCGGGACCAACCCGCCGACGCACGTCCACCACCGGGCGGCCAGCGGCCAGTACCTCGGTTACATGAGCGACACCACCGGCCCGAACCTGCACGTCCTGTACGGCGCGCTCGCCGGAGGACCGGACGCCGCCGACGCCTACACCGACAGCCGTACGGACTATGTCCGCAACGAGGTGGCGATCGACTACAACTCCGGCATCACCAACGTGCTCGCGCGGTTCGCCAAGGAGTACGGCGGCACGCCCCTGGCGGGCTTCCCCGCGCCGGAGAACAAGAACGACGAGATCACCGCCGCCGTCGGCAACGTCTACACCGGTACGGACGGCACTTCGCTGGCCGTCACCATCACCAATACGTCGAACTGGCCTCCGCGCGTCCTCCAGTCGGGGAAGGCGCGCTACTACTTCACGCTCGACGGCTCCACCACGGCCTCCCAGGTGAAGGTGACCGGCGGCGACACCAGCGGCTGCGCGGTGAGCGGGCCCGTCCTCGCCAGGGACCGCACCTACTACGCCGAGGTGGACTGCACCGGCAAGCCGATCTACCCCGGCGACGCCCAGCTCTACAAGCGCAGCACCCAGCTGCGCATCTCGGTGCCGAACGGCGCGGCCTGGGACCCGGCCAACGACTGGTCGGCCTCGGCCGCCTCCCACGTGCCGGTGTACGACGGGAGCACGCTGGTGTGGGGCACCCCGCCGGAGGGCACGGCCAGCCCGTCGCCCTCCCCCAGCCCGTCGCCGTCATCCTCGCCGTCCTCCTCGCCGTCGTCCTCACCGTCTTCGGTGGACACCACGCCGCCGAGCGCGCCCACCGGACTGTGGGTCTGCGGCGCGGACTTCGCGAACGCCGTGCCGATGTGCTGGACGGCCTCGACCGACGACGTCGGGGTCACGGGCTATGACGTGTACATGAAGCAGGGCAGCGACTTCACCAAGATCGGTTCGTCGACCACACCGCTCTACGTCGCGGAGAGGCTGGTCGCCGGCACGAGCTACACCTTCTACGTCGTGGCACGGGACGCCGCGGGCAACACCAGCCAGCCCTCGGCCACGCTCACCGCGACCGCCCAGCGCGGCCTGTCCACCCCCTCGCCGTCCCCCTCGCCCAGCCCGTCTCCCAGCCCCTCACCGTCACCGTCTCCTTCAGCGTCTCCCTCGTCGTCTCCCTCACCGGGTGGCGGATGCCGGGTGACGTACGCGACGAGCGACTGGGGCGGCGGGTTCACCGCGACCGTCACGATCGCCAACACCGGCACGACCGCGGTCAACGGCTGGACGCTGAAGTTCGCCTTCCCGGGCACCCAGAAGGTCACCCCGCCCGGCTGGTCGGCCACCTGGACCCAGACCGGTGCGAACGTGACGGCGGTCAACCTCGACTGGAACAAGACCATCGCCCCTGGACAGTCCGTCCAGGTCGGCTTCAACGGCACCTACACCGGCTCGAACTCCCAACCGGCCGCCTTCACCCTCAACGGCACCGCCTGCTCGTGATCCTCACCCGGGCCCGGCGCATCCCCGATGCGCCGGGCACCCGATCGGAAGGTAATCACATGCGCGCCCAGAAGCGCCGTACCACCGCCCGAGCGAGCGCTCTGCGCAGTGCCGGTTCGCTCAGTGCCGGTTCGCTCAGTGCCGGTCTGCTGAGCGCCGGCCTCATACTCGCCGCCGGCCTTCCGGCCTCCGCGGCGGCCGGAGACACCACCCCGCCCAGCGCTCCGGGAGCCCTGTGGCACTGTCCGTTGCCCGCGGCTCCCGGATCGGGTCTCGGCATCGGCGTGTCGCTGTGCTGGGACGCCGCGACCGACGACGTCGGCGTCACCGCGTACGACGTCCAGGTCAAGCAGGACGGCGTCTTCACCGCCATCCGCACCACGACCGGCCCGGGTTCCATCGTCAGCGGCCTCACCCTTGGACAGTCGTACACGTTCCGGGTCGTCGCGAGGGACGCGGCGGGGAACGCGGGCCCGCCGTCCAATGAGCTGACGGCCACTGCCGGCTACCTGAGCGGCATGCCTCCCTCCAGTCCGCCGCCCAGCCCGTCCCCGATCGACCGGACCCCGCCCACCCGTCCCGAGGGCCTGGTCACGCAGAACGTCTACGTCAACGACTCGGTCGGCCTGGTCTGGACACCGTCCACCGACGACGTCGGCATCTCCACCTACGAGGTCTACGTGTGGACCGGCGGCGCCTTCCTGCGCACGCAGCAGGCCACGATCGACATGCGGGCCGACCGCGTCACCGCGGTGGTCGCCGGCCTCACGGCGGGGAGCGACTACCTGTTCTACGTCGTGGCCAGAGACCGCGCGGGCAACCTCAGCGCGCCCTCCGACCTGGTCCGTGCCCGGGCCATGGCCGAGCCGCCCGTGGCCAGTCCGAGCCCGGGTACGGACACCACGCCTCCCGGCACGCCGACCGGAATGGCCGCGGTGACCGGGATGGACATACCCGGCGGGATCTTCCTCGCCTGGAACACCGTCAGCGACGACAGTGGTGTCCCGCCCAAGTACGACCTGTTCCGGCGCACCGACCACGGCTACGCGTATGAAGGCGAGAACGGCCTCCCCCGCGACATCGTCACCGGCCTCGAAGGCGGCAAGCCGTACACCTTCCAGGTCGTGGCCCGCGACGCCGCCGGCAACCTGAGCAATCCGTCGGCGCCATACACGGCCGTCGCACAGCCCGGGGGAACGTCCTCGCCCAGCGGGTCGGTGTCTCCCAGCACGTCCCAGTCGCCCGGTTCCGGATGCAGGGTGACCTACGCTGCCACCACCTGGGACGGCGGGTTCACCACGACCGTCACGATCACCAACACCGGCACCGCCGCCGTCGACGGGTGGACGCTCGGCTTCAGCTTCCCGCTCGCCTCCCAGCGTGTCACCAACGGATGGTCGGCCGTCTGGACCCAGTCCGGCACCGGTGTCACGGCCGAGAACTACGCATGGAACAGGACCATCAAGCCGGGCCAGTCGCTGTACCTCGGCTTCAACGGCGCCTTCACCGGTTCCAATCCCAAACCAACCACCTTCACCCTCAACGGCGCCACCTGCTCGTGATCCTCACCCACGGCCCGGCGCATCCCCGATGCGCCGGGCGTCCGATCGGAAGGTAATCACATGCGCACCCAGAACCGCCGTACCACCGCCCTACTCAGTGCCGGTCTGCTCGGTGCCGGTCTGCTCAGCTCCGCCCTGCTCAGCTCCGGCCTCGCGCTCGCCGCCGTGTCCACACCGGCCGCCGCCCTCGCACCGCCGCCCCCGAGCCCTACCGCGAGCCCTACCGCGACCCCGACCTCCACCACCGGCGGCGCGCCCAGCCGTCCTGCGGACGTGGGGCCGTACAACGCCTACATCAACGGTGCCGCAGGGCTGACCTGGAAGAAGTCCACCGACGACGTCGGGGTCACGGGCTACGACGTGTACGCCTGGATCAACGGCGCCTTCACCCCCGTGACCACACAGTTCTTCACGTCCGGCGACTGGGTCGTCGGGGTCGTGCTACAGAACCTCACCCCTGGGCGCGACTACCTCTTCTACGTCGTCGCCAAGGACGCCGACGGCAACCTCAGCGCACCCTCCGACCTGGTCCGGCAGCGGGCGATGGTCGAGCCGCCGATCCCCGCGAGCCCCGGCCCGGGTGCCCCCGACACCACTCCGCCCGGCACGCCCACCGGAATGGCCGCCGTGACCGGGATGGACATACCCGGCGGGATCTTCCTCGCCTGGAACACCGTCAGCGACGACAGCGGCGTCCCCCCCAAGTACGACCTGTTCCGGCGCACCGACCACGGCTACGCGTACGAGGGCGAGAACGGCCTCCCCCGCGACATCGTCACCGGCCTCGAAGGCGGCAAGCCGTACACCTTCCAGGTCGTGGCCCGCGACGCCGCCGGCAACCTCAGCGCGGCCTCGGCGCCGTACACGGCCATCGCGCAGTCCGACACGCCGCCTGTCTCGTGTGCTGTCACCTACACCCAGAGCGCCTGGACGGGCGGTCTCACCGCCTCTGTGAAGATCACGAACACGGGCACCACGGCCATCGACGGGTGGAAGCTGACCTTCCTGCTCCCCACCCAGCACCTCACCAAGGGCTGGTCGGCCCGCTGGACACAGAGCGACAGCGTCGTCACCGCCGAGAACTACGACTGGAACAAGACCATCAAGCCCGGCCGTTCGGTGTCCATCGGCTTCAACGCCACCTTCCCCGGCAACCAGAACACGCCCCCGATGAGCTTCACCCTCAACCAGCGCAGTTGCACGATCACTTGATTTGCCACCTGAACCCCAGTGGCCTCTGGTGCCTGCGATGATGGCGGGATGACCGACGCGTTGCCCGGACTGGAACCCGGACTGGAATCCGGGGCCGCCGTCCGGCCCCGCAAGGCCGCCGGCTACGAGATCGAGGACGAGTTGCGCGCGGCCGGCATGGTCCACATCGCCGGTGTGGACGAGGTCGGCCGCGGCGCCTGGGCCGGGCCCGTCGTGCTCTGTGCGGCGGTCACCTCCCTCGGCCCGCCGCCGGAGTTGCCGGGACGCGGCGACCGCAAGGTCCGGCTGACCGATTCCAAGCTGCTCGGTCCGGCCCAGCGGGAGGCGTTCGCCGAGGTCCTCCCGGGCTGGCTCACCTGCCACGCGTACGGCGAGTCCAGCGCGGAGGAGATTGACGAGGTCGGCATGACCGAGGCCCTGCGCCGGGCCGCGCGCCGGGCCCTGGAGGCCCTGCCGCTGCGGCCCGACGTGGTGCTCCTCGACGGCTCGCACGACTTCCTGGGGCGGCCATGGCGGGTGCGGTGCGAGGTGAAAGCCGATCAGCGCTCGGTCTCCGTGGCCGCCGCGTCGGTGCTCGCCAAGGTCCACCGCGACCGGCTGATGGCCGAAATCGGCGAGGAGTATCCGGCCTACGTCTTCGCCGCGAACGCGGGCTATCCGTCGCCGGTCCACCAACGCGCTCTCGCGGAAAGCGGCCCGACCCCGCACCATCGGCTGTCGTGGTCCTACCTCGACGACCTGCCGCGCTGGAGGCACCTGCGCAAGCACCGTGACCCCCTTGCCGGCTCCGGTCAGACGACCCTCCTCTGACCCCCTCATGTCCTCACCCGCCGACTGCTGTAGGGGTTGCGGTAGGTGAAGGCCCAGCGGTCGTCGCCGATGTTGCGGCGGGTGTAGCGGGTGGGGTGGCGGTAGCGGTCGCGGTTGTGGAACTGGCACGCCGGTCCCAGCAGCTTCAGGTTGGTCAGCCCGCCGCTGCACCAGTCGTCGGCGTGGTCGATCTGGCACAGGGTGGCGGGCAGGGGGCAGCCGTCGACCCAGCAGGTGGCGTACCGGGCGAAGACGGCCCGGCGTTGTGCGGGGGTGGCCAGGCGGACCTTGCGGCCCATGTCGAGCACCTGCCCGGCGGCGTCCATGACGATCCTCACCAGAGTGCTGGTGCGGGCCAGCCGGTGCACGCTGGAGGCGGGCAGCAACTGCCCGGTCGCCAGGATCAGCCCCGGCAACCCCCGCAACCACACCCCCGGCGGACTGTTCACCCCCACCCCCGCCCAGGCGCCACCTCCTGGCCAGGCGCCATTACCCGGCCAGGCATCGTCGCCGTGTTCCGCGCCCGGCGGAGCGTCGTGCTCCGGTGGAGACTCAGGGGCATGCGCCTGTTGCGGGGGTGCCTGCTTCGACCGGCGCGCTCGGTTTCTGCGGTGTCCTCGCTCGATCCCCTCTTCTTGAGCGCCGGGGTCGGCGTCGGGGTCGTTGGCGTGGCCCTGCTGGATGTCATCGCCGTCGCGCAGGTCGCCGCGCTCGTCGCTTTGGGTTGGGTCGACGTGCGGCCAGGCGGCAGCCGGACCGTTCGTGGGCGAGCTACCGGCGGCTGCGCGACCGGTGGCGGGCTCCTGCCCGTCAGCGCCCGCGCCTGCGGCGGCAGAGGACGTGGCAGGGAAGGCGGCAGGGAAGACGGCAGGGGCGGCGTCATCTCCTGCGGAGGGCGCAACGGCCGAGCACCTGTCCTCGTCGGTGAAGCGATCACTGCCCGCCGGGGGCACTGTGGCTGTGTGTTCGGGGCTGACGGTCGATGGCCGAGTGCCAGGCTCCGCGCTCTTTAACTCTTCGTCGGCGGGCTCCTCAACGGTGGGCTCGCTGTCGTCGGAGGGAGTGCCGCTCGGGGGGTCGTCGGGGAGGGATTCGGCGTTGACGAGCACCAGAAGCTCGGTGGCGATCTTGTTCTCCAGGAACGCGATGAACGCGTCCGCGTTCCGCACACTCAGCGTGCGGTCGTCACCCTCGGCTTTCGGCTTGGCGTAGGCGTCGAACAGGTGCTGCAACCGTGCGGCGGCTTCCACCGGCAGGTAGAACTCCCCCTCCACAGCGCCGTTCCTTCGCCGGCGTACCCGGAGGAACCGGCGGTCGAAGTCGGCCTGCTCGTCCTTCTCATGCCCATCGGGGTCCAGCACCGCCCGCAGATACCGCCCCGCCTTGGCCACCTCCGCCGCACCCGCCGATCTCGCCAGCTCCAGCAGGATCCCCTCGGCGGTGGTCGCCTGGTCATCGGTCAACCCGGCGGTGGCCGTGCAGATCGCCTCCACGATCCCCTCAGCCAGGCCACCCTCCGCGAACAGGCGGCGCACCTCGTGCAGGCGGACCAGCTCCATGCCCATCGTCAGCAACCGGCCGGCTCCCGCAGGGGTCATCCCCCCAGCGGAACGCAACCACAGCTTGGTGGAGGCATGCCCATGGCTCTTCGCCTCCCCAGCCCGGTGGACACGGCCGACCCGGGCGGCCAGCGCGCTGGTGATGCGGTCGCGGGCCGACAACAACTCCTCGGCCTCGGCCAGACACACCTCAGGTGCCTCGGGCACCGGCACCAAAGCCACCGCCCGCGCCGCCTCGACAACCGCCGCCACCGCCACCCACGACGACGACCCCGCGCCAAAAGCACCACCACAAGCACCGCCGAAGGCGCCATTGGACGCACCACCAGACGCACCACCAGGCGCACCACCAGACGCACCACCAGGCGCGCTACCGGCGTTCCGATCATCACGATCCCAGCCAGCATCGTGGTCCTGAACTGTGTCGCTCTGGTCGGCACCGGCATCCCGATGCCAGCCCGCATGCCGATGGCCCGCATTGTTCCGGCCCGCGTTGTTCCGGCCCGCATCACCTCGGCTAACGCCAGTGGCACCGTCGGACGCACCATTGGGAACCTCGCCGGGACTGTCGCTGGGCGCATCTTTTGGAGCGTCGGCAGGGGTGCCGCTGTCGGCGCCTCCGGCGCTGTCAGAAGAGACGCCCTCAGAAGAGACGCCCTCAGGAGAAACGCGGTCTGGAGAAACGCGGTCTGGAGAAACGCGGTCTGGAGAAACGCGGTCTGGAGAAACGCGGTCTGGAGAAACGCGGTCTGGAGAAACGCTATCCGGAGAAACACGGCCAGAAGAGACACCACTTGCGGTCTCATCACCGGCGTATTCAGCATCAGGGGCATGGCCGAGCCGAATATCGGATGGACGGGCAGAGTCGGGCGATTCCGTCGATTTTGTCGATTTTGTCGAGTACGCCGAGTTGTCGAATCGGCTCCCATGCTCTCGCGCCCCGGGCTCGACGATCGGCACATATTCGCGGGCAAGCGCGCCGTCGGAAGACCAAAGGGGTGAGCGGGCGATGAGCTGATCCCACCAGTCGCCATCGCCAGTATTGTTCGAATCAGGGCAGCGCGCTGGATCGTTGTCGAACAGATCCATAACACACCTCCTCAAGCGATTCGAAAGCCTGTATTAATTCTTCCACACCAAGTCGACGCAGGCACGCCCGCGCAAGTGACTTGTTGGAGTTACAGGTGCGCTTTCTTTTTTGAGGGATGAAAACAGGCGGGCGGCCGGGGCGTACGACCCGCTCGATGAGAGAACGGATCTGGCCCCGGCCGCCCCTTGTGCGCCGTGTCAGGGACGCTCGCGGAGGTCGTCCACCCAGCCGGCCTCCTCCAGGGCGACCCGCAGGTTCGGCGTGGATTCGCCGTCGCCGACCACCTCGTACTGCAGAAGCCTGGCCGAGTCGGGATCGATGATGATCCGGTATTCGATCGATCCGCCGTCGTCGCCGGGGCCCTTCGCCGCCAGGGCCGCCCCCGTGCGCCCCAGCGCGTCGGCGCGCTCGCCCAGCGCGGTCAGCCCTCGCTCGCCGGCCAGCACCCGGAACAGCGCCGCGCGGGTGCCCGGCGTGATCGGAGCGTTCAGCAGGTCGACGGCCGTCTGCCACAGGTAGACGGAGAAGTCTTCCTCGTTCGCGGCGCCTGCGGGCCGTGCCTGGTAGAGCTCGTGCAACCGCCGTTCCAGCGCCTCCTCGTCCGCCGGCAGCCGGTCGACGTTGCGGATGGTGAGGCTGGGATTGTCGATCGACAGGACCCGATCGAGCCGGTCCTCGTTGCTCTTCTCGCCACCGCTGACCAGCCGGGGCGCACCCGCCTCGCGCCACTTCCGCTCGTCCTCCGGCGACCCGAACGTCAGCCTGCCGTCGGACTTCCTGACGTTGCGGTTGGCGTCCCCCCTCTGGCGGGCCCGCCAGCTTTCGTCCGTACTGCCGGAGAAGACGACGTACGGCAGCAGCTCGGGGTGCTTCTTGAACTCGACCAGTTGTTCCTCGAACCACCGGTCGGCGGCCTTCCGGGAGCCGGACGCCGCTCTCCTGTCCCGCTCGGCGGCCAGCGCCCGAATCTTCGCGACGTACGCCGCGTCGTCGACAGCTAGGCGGCTGAAGGTGCGGTCGCGGGTGTACCAGTAGTGTCCGGTGCCCGCCTCGACCTTGGACGCGCTCTCCGCGGCGGCCAGCAACACCGTTCGCGCGTCGAGGACCACGCTGGTGGGAGCGTCGGTGGTGGGTGCGCCGGTGCCGGGTGCGGCGGCGATGTCGTGCGCGGTTCCGCCGGGCTTACCCGCCGCGCTGGGAGCGACCGGGCCCGAATCGGGGGTCACCCTCGGCGCGACGATCAAGGCTGCGGCCAGTCCTGCAGCCAACCCGGCCGCCAGCACACCCCCCAGCATCCACGGGTGACGCCTCGGTGGCCGTGCCGACAACAGGGCCGACAACAGGGCCGACGACAGGCCCGGCAACAGGGCTCGCTTCGACGGCGCGGCCGGGGTCCGGAAGGCCTGGGCGAGATCGTCCGTACGGCGGCGGCGATGGGCCGCCTCGGTGAGCTCGTCCAGCCGCTCAGGCTTGAGCTGGGCGAACATGCGCTCGGTCATGTGCTCCTCCTGGGGGGTGTTACGAGGGTGTCCGGTGGCCATCACGCCTCCTCCGCGAACCGCTGCCCGTGTTCGACCGCTCGCGAGCGCCGGGCACCGGCACCGGCGGCCGCTTCGGCGCGCAGCGCCCGGCTCAACCGCTTGCGGGCACGGTGCAGCCGCACGTTGTAGGTGCGGGTGGAGCAGCCCATCACGGTGGCGGCCTGCTCGGGCGGCAGGCCGTGCCAACTCGCCAGCGCCATCGCCTCAACGTCCTGCTCCGGCAGGGTCGCGAGCGCGGCCAGCGCGGTCGTCCGGTCGACGACGTGGTCGGCCACGTCCCAGGCCACGGTGTCGCGTTCGGTGCTCAGCGCGGCGATGCGGTCGACCAGCGCCTGCCGCCGGCCGCGCGAGTCACGCTGCTTGGCCAGCAGGTTGCGGGCCACGCCCAGCAGCCAGGGCAGCACCGGCTCGGGCAGCTCGCCCAGGCGCCGCCAGGCGACCAGGAACGTCTCGCTGCACACGTCCTCGGCGACGCCGTGCTCGGCCCGCAGCAAGGCGTAGCCCAGCACGGCCCGGTAGTGCCGGTCGTAGAGGGCGGTGAATCGTTCTTCGGGATCGTCCACACCCAGAAGTCCCTCCGGAGACCCCAGGATTACCGGCGAGCCGGAGAAGCTCACCCCGGAGGGAAGACCAGACCTACGCCCCGGCCGGGATGTCGCCCCGGATGAGACCACTGCCCTCCGGCGCGGCGGCGGGGTCGGAGCCCACGTGGACCGGCCGGTTGTCCCGGTCGACGAAGACGACGCGCGGCCTGAGCGCCTTGACCTCCTCCTCGGCGACCAGTGCGTACGCAATGATGATCACAAGGTCGCCGACGGAGATGAGCCGGGCGGCGGCGCCGTTGATGCCGATCGTCCCGGAGCCCGCCGGGCCCTCGATGACGTACGTCGACAGGCGGTTGCCGTTGTCGATGTCGACGATGTCGACCTTCTCGCCCTCGACGAGGTTCGCCTCGGCCATGAGGTCCGCGCTGATCGTCACCGAGCCGACGTAGTGGAGATCGGCCTGCGTGACGGTGGCACGGTGGATCTTCGACTTCATCAGCGTGCGGAACATGGTCTCCCACCGGGGTTCGAAAGCGGCCTCCTCACAAGCGCCCTCGATGGTACGTCACGCCGCGAAGCCGTCTTTCATCCCCTGTCCTCGGCGCCCCTGTACTCGACGGCCGTGTACTCGACGGCCGTGTACTCGACAACCGCGTCCAGGAGCCACTCCGCCGCGTACGCCGCGAAGGAGGAGCGGACGAGCACCCAGAAGCCGTCCTCCCTCGCGACAAGGACGACCCCGGTCCTGGCCAGCAGGGTCTGCGCGCACCGGCCCGGGCCGAACTCCCGGGGATGCAGGTCCAGCGCGCAGCCGTGCGCCAGCACGTCCCGCGCCCGCTCCCCGGCGACCACCAGGGTCGTACGCTGGGCCGACACGTCCACGACCGAGACGTGGTCGCCGGCCGCCGCGCCCCGGATCCGCTCGCGCAGTTCCCTCGCGGCGCCGTCTGGGCCGACGACCAGCCACTCGTCCGGCCCGAGCCACAGCACGCTCAGGCCGCCGCCCTCGATCACGACACCGGGCTCCACCGGCAGCGGCACGCCGAGGGCGGTACCGATCCGCTCCGCCGCCGGGCTTGCGGGGTCGGCCCGGACGTTCAGGTGCGTGAGGAAGGGGATCTCCGCCAGGCGGATCGCGCCGCCCGCGCTCGCCGCCGCGAACCTGTCCGCGTACGCCGCCGCCGGACTCCTACGCCCGATCGCAGAGCCAGCCACAGAACCAGCCACGGGGTCAGCCACAGAGTCAGCCGTCACGGCGGGCTCCTTCCGGGTCGTACAGGACGTGGGAGGTCACGGTCACTGGCACGAGGTCGTCGCCGACCGGCGCGTACAACCGCTCGCCGACGCGCTCGCGCCCGCCGCTGACCAGCGCGAGCGCGAACGTGCGGCCGAGCGCGGCGCTGCGGTAGCTGGAGGTGACGAAGCCGAGCGCCTGCACCGGCCGCGCGGGCGGCAGGGGCGGCACAGCGGGCAGAGCCGGGGACGCCGCAGAGGACGGCGCAGGGGACGCCACAGTGACGGAAACGAGGTGCGCGCCCTCGGGCAGCAGCACGCCAGGGTCCTCCGGCAGCAGGCCCACCAGATGCCTGCGATCGGGCCGGGACGTGTCCGCCCGCGCGTACGACCGCCTGCCGACGAAGTCGGCCTTCTTCTTCGAGACGACCCACTCCATGCCGAGGTCCTGCGGGGTGACCGTGCCGTCGGTGTCCTGGCCGACGATGGGATATCCCTTCTCCGCCCGCAGCACGTGCATGGTCTCGGTGCCGTACGGCGTGACCTCGCCCGACGCCATGACCGCCTCCCAGAGGGCGAGCCCGTGCCAGGACGAGACGTTGATCTCATAGGCCAGCTCGCCCGAGAAACTGATCCGGCAGACCCGCGCATCGATCCCGGCGACCTCGGCGTCCCGCCAGGTCATGAAGGGGAAGTCGTCCTTGCCGACGGCGAGGCCGGGGGCGAGGGCGGCGAGCACCTCGCGGGAGCGCGGCCCGGCGAGCGCGACCGTCGCCCACTGCTCGGTGACCGAGGTGCAGCGGACCCGGAGGTCCGGCCACTCGGTCTGCAGCCACTCCTCCATCCAGTCGAGCACCGCCGCCGCGTTGCCGGTGGTCGTGGTGACGAGGTAGTGGTCGTCCGCCAGGCGGATGGCGGTGCCGTCGTCGAAGACCATGCCGTCGGGGCGGCACATCACGCCGTAGCGGATGGACCCGACCCTGAGCGTGCTCATCATGTTCGTGTAGAGCCGGTCCAGGAACACACCGGCGTCGGGGCCGACCACGTCGATCTTCCCGAGGGTGGAGGCGTCCATCGCGCCCGCGCCCTCCCGTACGGCGGCGCACTCGCGCAGGACCGCGGCCTCCATGTCCTCGCCCGGGTCCTCGCCCGGGTCCTCGCCCGGCCGGGGGTAGTACCAGGGCCGCTTCCACTGGCCGACGTTCTCGAAGAGCGCGCCGCGCGCCACGTGCCACTCGTGCATGGGCGTCGTACGGACCGGGTCGTGCAGGGGGCCCCGGTCGCGGCCCGCGAGCGCGGCGAACGAGACCGGCGTGTACGGCGCGCGGAACGTCGTGGTCCCGAGCGCGGCGAGGTCGACGCCGAGGGCGTGCGCCACGACGCCGCCGGTCAGCAGCCCGGAGGTCTTGCCCTGGTCGTGGGCCGTGCCCGCGGTCGTGTAGCGCTTGACGTGCTCGACCGAGCTGAGGCCCGCGCCGGTCGCGCGCAGCACCTCCGCCACCGTCACGTCACGCTGCAGGTCCACGAAGTGGGTGCCGTAGTCGCCCGACTCCACCAGCCACAGATGCTCGGCGGGCGCGGCGGCGGGCTCCTCCTCCACCGCCGGCACAGTGACCCCAGGCACAGTAATCCCAGGCACAGTATTCCCAGGCACGGCGAACCCGAGGGCGGCCAGCGCGCGACGGCCCGCCTCGGCGCCGTCCGCCAGGCAGTCGCGCAGCGTCGTCACGCCTGCGGCGAACCCGGCGGCCTCGGCCGCCTGGCGGGTTTCCCCCGGCGTGAACGCGCCCAGCCCCTCGTCGTACCGCAGGGTGCCCCCGGCCTGGCTGAACAGGTGCACCACCGGCGTCCAGCCACCGGACACGAGCAGCAGGTCGGCGGCGACCTCCCGGGCCCGGCCACCCGCACGGGGGGCGATCTCGGCCCCGGTGACCTCGCCCTCGCCCTTCGCCGCCGTCACGACGTGCCCGGTGAGTACCTCGATGCCGCGTTCCGCGCACCGGTCCGCCCACACGCGACCCGGCTCCCGTCGTACGTCGGCGACGGCGGCGATCTCGATCCCGGCGTCGGCGAGGTCGAGCGCCGCAGCGTAGGCGGTGTCGTTGGTGGTGAACACGACCGCCCGGCGGCCGGGTAGCACGCCGTACTGGTTGACGTAGGTGCGGGCGGCGCCGGCCAGCATGACGCCGGGCAGGTCGTTCCCGGCGAAGGCGACGAACCGTTCGTGCCCGCCGGTCGCCAGCACCACGCGTTTCGCGCGGATCCGCCAGACGCGCTCGCGCGCCACGCCGGACGGGGCCGCCGCGGCGAGGTGATTGGTCCGCCGCTCGACCGCGACGACGTAGTTGTCGTCGTAGTGGCCGATGACGGTGGTGCGGCGCAGCACGCGCGTCTCCGGCAGGGCGGCCAGCGCGTCGACCTCGGCGGCCGCCCAGGCACGGCCCGGCCCACCGTCCACCGTCTCGGTCGTGCCGAGCAGGCTGCCGCCCGGCTCGGGCCGCTCGTCGGCGAGGATCACCCGCGCCCCGGCCCGCGCGGCCACGCGCGCGGCGGCGATGCCGGCCGGTCCCGCGCCGACCACGAGCACGTCGCAGTGCGCGTGGACGGCGTCGTAGCGCGCCGGGTCGGGCCGGTCGGCCAGCCTGCCCCGCCCCGGGAGCCCGGTGGCGACCAGGCCGTCGTACAACTCGACGGTCGTGGCCGTGAGCATGGGCTCGGGGAACGGCTCCTCGATCTGGACGACCGCGTTGGGCTCCTCGCAGCCCGCGGCGTAGACGCCGCGCGGACGGCCGAGCCTGACGCTGGTCGCGACCGCGCGCACACTGTTGGCGAGCAGCGCCGACGCCAGCGTGTCGCCCGCCAGGCCTTCGAGGTCGCGGCCGTCGAACCGGAACCGCAGGACTCGCCCGGTCACGCCCTCACGACGGTACGAATAACCGCGGTACGGCTGCGCGCTCATGGGACCACCGGCCGCGCCTCGCCGGCCCGGTAAACGGCGTGGATCTCGTTGGTGGCAGTGTCCCGTACGGCGTTGAACCAGCGGCGGCACCCGGCCGCGTGGCTCCACCGCTCCGCGAACAGGCCCTTGGGGTTGTCGCGGAAGAACAGGTAGCGGGCCCACTCCTCGTCGGAGAGGGCGGCCGGGTCCTCCGGATGGGCGACGTGCGCCTGCCCTCCGTAGTGGAACTCGGCCTCGTCCCGCGGCCCGCACCAGGGGCAGGCGATCAGCAGCATCAGCACTCCGGAAGTCAGTGGGCGACGGGTCAGTGGGCGACGGCGGCGGCGCCGTGCTCGTCGACGAGCCTGCCGGTGGTGAACCGGTCGAGCGAGAAGGGGGCGTTGAGCGGGTGGGGCTCGCCGGTCGCCACGGTGTGCGCGTAGCACCAGCCGACGCCCGGCGTGGCCTTGAACCCGCCGGTGCCCCATCCGCAGTTCACGTAGAGGTCCTCGACCGGGGTGAGCCCGACGACGGGTGAGGCGTCCGGAGTGACGTCCACGACGCCGCCCCAGGTGCGCAGCACGTGCGCGCGGGCGAAGACCGGGAACAGTTCCAGCGCGGCCGCCATCTGCCGCTCGATGATGTGGAACGCCCCGCGCTGACGGTAGGAGTTGGCCGCGTCGATTCCGGCGCCCATGACCAGTTCGCCCTTGTGCGCCTGGCTGACGTACACGTGGACGGCGTTCGACATGACCACGGTGGGATGCACCGGTTCGAGCAGTTCCGACACCAGCGCCTGCAGCGGGTGGCTCTGCAGCGGCAGCGCCACGCCCGCGAACCCGGCGACCACCGAGGAGTGCCCGGCGGCGGCCAGCGCGACCTTCTTCGCGGCGATCGGGCCGCGGGTGGTGCGCACCCCGGTCACCCGGCCGTCGCGCACGTCGAGACCGATCACCTCGCAGTGCTCGATCATGTCGACCCCGAGGTCGGCCGCCGCCCTGGCGAAGCCCCACGCCACGTAGTCGTGCTTGGCGATCCCGGCCCTCGGCTGGAAGGTGGCGCCGAGCACCGGGTAACGCACGTCGGGCGAGATCTCGACGATCGGGCAGACCTCCTTGACCTGCTCCGGCGTCAGCCACTCGGCGTCGACCCCGTTGAGCCGGTTGGCGTTGACCCGGCGCACGCTCTCGCGCACGTCCTGCAGGCTGTGCGCGAGGTTGAGCACGCCGCGCTGGCTGAACAGCAGCGGATAGCCGAGGTCCTCCTCCAGGCCCTCCCACAGCTTCAGCGCGTGCTCGTAGATGCCCGCGCTCTCGTCCCACAGGTAGTTCGACCGGATGATGGTGGTGTTGCGGGCCATGTTGCCGCCCGCGAGCCAGCCGCGCTCCAGCACCGCGACGTCGGTGATCCCGTGGTTCTTGGCCAGGTAGTACGCCGTGGCGAGGCCGTGGCCGCCGCCGCCGACGATCACCACGTCGTACGACCGCTTCGGCTCGGCGGAGCGCCACAGCCGGTCGGGATGGTCGGGCAGGTGAGGCAGCAGGAGGTTCATACGGCCTCCCCGGTCCCGCGCAGACGTCGCATCGCGGGGTCGAACAACGGTTCCTCGGAGACCACGGCGGTCACCCGCCGGTCGAAGTAGCCGATCTCCAGCGTCCGGCCGGGCGTGGCCAGCGCGGCGGGCAGCCAGGCGTAGGCGATGCCCTTGCCGATCGTGTAACCGAAGGCCGCGCTGGTGACGTAACCGACGCCAGTGTCGCCGTCGTAGACCGGCTCCCTGCCCATGACCACGTCGGCGGGGTCGTCGATGGTCAGGCAGGTGAGACGGCGGCGCACGTCCTCCCTGCGCCGCTTTAGCGCCGCGCGGCCGACGAAGTCGCCCTTGTCCATCCTGACGGCGAACCCGAGCCCGGCCTCGTACGGATCGTGCTCGAAGGTCATGTCGGTGCCGAAGGACCGGTAGCCCTTCTCCAGCCGGAGACTGGCGAACGCGCCGCGCCCGCCCGCGATGATCCCGTGCTCCTGCCCCGCCTCCCACAGCGTGTCCCACAGCTTCGCGCCGAGGTCGGCCGTCGTGTAGAGCTCCCAGCCCAGCTCGCCGATGTACGACAGCCGCAGCGCGGTGACCGGTACGGCGCCGACATACGCCTTCTTCGCCCGGAAGTAGCGGAAGCCCTCGTTGGAGAAGTCGGCATCGGTCAGCGGCTGCACGAGGTCGCGGGCGCGCGGCCCCCAGACGCCGAGGCAGCAGGTGCCGGCCGTGATGTCGCGGACCACGACCGACCCGTCCTCCGGCAGGTGGCGGTGGAGCCAGTCCAGGTCGAGGTTGCCGTTCGCGCCGACCTGGAACGTGTCGCGGCCCAGCCGGGCGACGGTCACGTCGCTGCGGATGCCGCCGTCCACATCGAGCAGCAGGCAGTACGTCACCGAGCCGACCGACTTGTCCATCTGGCCGGTCGTGAGCCGCTGGAGGTAGGCGAGGGCGCCGGGGCCGGTGACCTCCAGGCGTTTCAGCGCGGTCATGTCGTACAGCGCGACGGTCTCGCGGGACGCCCGGGCCTCCGCGCCGACGATCGGCGACCAGTAGCGGGCGGCCCAGTCGCCGGGCGAGGGAACGTCCCCTCCCTCAAGCAGGCGGGCGTTGGCGCCGTACCACTGCGGCCGTTCCCAGCCGGCGGCCTCCAGGAAGTACGCGTCCAGCTCGCGCTGCCGGGCGTGGAAGGGGCTGAGGCGCACCGGCCGCGGCTCCTCCATCGGCTGGAGCGGGTGGACGATGTCGTAGACCTCGACGAAGTTCTGACAGCCGCGCGCCAGCACGTAGTCGGGCGCGAGCTGGTGCGGCTCGAACCGGTTGACGTCGCACTCGTGCAGGTCGAACGACGAGCAGTGGCCGTCGACCAGCCATTCGGCCATCGCCCGGCCGACCCCGGCGGAGTGGGTCACCCAGACCGCCTCGGCGACCCAGAAGCCCTTCACGTCCGGCGATTCGCCCAAGAGGGGAAAATGATCTTGAGTAAAAGAGAAGACGCCATTGATGCCCTCGCCGATCTCGGCCGCGCGGGTGCCGGGCAGCAGGCGCCGGGTCTCGGCCCAGGCGTCCTCGAAGTCGCCGGGGGTGAAGGCGAGCACCGACGGCATCACCTCGGCCTCGTCCACGGACAGCAGCTCCTCGGGCCGGACCGGCATCGGCCGGTGGCCGTAGGAGCCGATGCCGACGCCGTCGAAGCGCTGGCGGTAGTAGAGGTCGGCGTCCTGGTGCCGCAGGATCGGCAGCGTCGCCTCCTCGGTGCCTCCCTCAAGCACGGGCCCGGTCCAGGCGAGCTGGTGGGCGAGCGGGGTCAGCGGCAGCGGCATGCCCGCCATCGCGGCGACCTTCGGCCCCCAGATGCCGGCGCAGCAGACCACGACGTCCGCCGCGATCTCGCCCTGGCCGGTCACGACCGCGGCCACCCGGCCGTCCTCGGTGCGGATGTCCAGCACCTCGCACCGCTCCAGCACCCGTACGCCGCGCGAGGAGGCCCGGCGCAGTTGTGCCTCGACCGCGCGTACGGCCTTGGCGATCCCGTCGGTGGGGATGTGGAGACCGCCGAGCACGGCGGCGGGGTCGAGCAGGGGAAAGAGGTCCGCGCACTCGGCGGGGGTGAGCAGGCGCGACTCGACGCCCCAGGAGGTGGCCCAGCCGTGCCGCCGGTGCAGCTCGGCGAGCCGTTCGGGGGTGGTGGCCACCTCCAGTCCGCCGACCTGGAGGAAGCAGGGCTCGCCGTCGAGGTCGAGCGAGCCGAGCTTCTCGACGGTGTAGCGCGCCATCTGGGTCATGGTCTTCGACCCGTTGATCTGGAAGACCAGGCCGGGCGCGTGCGAGGAGGAGCCGCCGGTCGCGGGCACCGGGCCCTGGTCGACCACCGTCACGTCCGTCCAGCCGCGGGCCGACAGCTCGTCGGCGAGCGCCGCGCCGACGACACCGGCCCCGATGACGACGACGCGCGGGCCCGTCGCACCGACATGTTCCATGTTCACGCTCCTCGGCCGGCGTCGCGCGGCCTGAACCAGTGCTGGGGACGGGGATCGGTGTTCTGCCACACGTGCTTGATCTCGCGGTACTCGTCCAGGCCCGTGGGGCCGAGCTCGCGGCCGACCCCGGACTGTTTGAACCCGCCCCACTCCGCCTGCGGCACGTACGGGTGGTAGTCGTTGATCCACACCGTCCCGTGCCGTAGCCGGGCGGCCACCCGCTGCGCCCGGCCCGCGTCCCGCGTCCAGACGGCGCCCGCGAGGCCGTAGTCGGTGTCGTTGCCCAGGGCGACCGCCTCGTCCTCGCCGGAGAAGCGCTCCACGGTCAGGACCGGCCCGAACGACTCCTCCCTGACGACGCGCATCTCGCGGTGGCATCCGTCGAGCACGGTGGGCCGGTAGTAGAACCCGCCGGCCAGCTCCGGCTCGTCCGGCCGCCGCCCGCCGCAGCGGAGCTTCGCGCCCTCGGCGAGACCGGCCTCGACGTACGCCTCGACCTTGGCGAGGTGCGCGGCGGAGATCAGCGGGCCGGTCTCCGCCTCGGGGTCGAACGGCCCGCCCAGCCGGATGTCCTCGGCCCGGCGGGCGACCTCGGCCACGAACGCGTCGTGGATCGGGTCCTCGACCAGCAGGCGGGCGCCGGCCGAGCAGACCTGTCCGGAGTGCAGGAAGACCGCGGTCAGCGCGAAGTCGACCGCCGTCTCGAAGTCGGCGTCGGCGAAGACGATGTTGGGGTTCTTGCCGCCGAGCTCCAGCGCGACCCGTTTCACGGTCGCGGCGGCCGAGGCCATCACCCGCCGCCCGGTCGCGAGGCCGCCGGTGAACGACACCATGTCGACGTCCGGGTGCTCGGCGAGCGGCGCCCCGGCCTCGGGACCCGCGCCGAGCACGAGGTTGGCCACGCCCGGGGGCAGGCCCGCCTCCTCCAGCAGCCGCATCAGCAGGACGGCCGTGCTCGGAGTGAGCTCGCTCGGCTTCAGCACGAAGGTGTCGCCCGCCGCGAGCGCGGGGGCGACCTTCCAGGAGGTCTGGAGCAGGGGGTAGTTCCAGGGGGTGATGAGCCCGCACACGCCGATCGGCTCATAAACCACCCGGCTGACCGCGTCGTCCCTGCCGGTGTCGATCACCCGGCCCGCGTCCGTGCCGGCGATGCCGCCGAAGTAGCGGAAGCACCGGACGACGTCGTCCACGTCGTACTCGCTCTCGGCGAGCCGCTTGCCCGTGTCGAGCGACTCGGCCCGCGCGATCGCCGCCCTGTCACGCTCGATCAGGTCGGCCGTCCGCAGGAGCAGCCGTCCGCGCTCGTTCGCGGGCGTACGCGGCCAGGGGCCCGTGTCGAAGGCGTGCCGCGCCGCCGCGATCGCGGCCTCGGTGTCGGCGCGGGTGGCCTCCGCGACGGTCGCGACGACCGAGCCGTCCGCGGGGCATCGGATCGTACGGCGTCCGCCTGCGACGGCGTCGGTCCAGGCGCCACCGATGAAGAGGTCCGCCACAGGCAGCGCCTTCCGATCACACTCGTTGCGTAATACGCACCTGTTTGCTTATCGAGGAACAGAATCAATCCCAGACACGGGCTCCGTCAAGGCGTGATCCCTGGCGTGTGACGGTAGAAGCCGGCCTCGGCGGGCGGGAGGGGGGTGTTGCCGAGGATCAGGTCGGCCGCCTTCTCCGCGACCATCATCACGGGGGCGTAGATGTTGCCGTTCGTGACGTACGGCATGACCGAGGCGTCCACCACCCGCAGTCCCTCCAGGCCGTGCACGCGCATCGTGTCGGGATCCACCACCGACATCTCGTCCACGCCCATCTTCGCGGTGCAGGAGGGATGCAGGGCCGTCTCGCCGTCCCTGGCGACCCAGTCGAGGATCTGCTCGTCCGTCGCGACCGACGGCCCGGGAGAGATCTCGCCTGCGCTGAAGTCCTGGAGGGCCGGCCGGCTCAGGATCTCGCGGGTGACCCTGATGGCCTCGACCCACTCGCGCCGGTCCTGCTCGGTGGACAGGTAGTTGAACCGCAGGGCGGGCTTCACCCCCGGGTCGGCACTCTTGATCTTCACGCTGCCGCGCGCGTCGGAGTACATCGGCCCGACGTGCACCTGGTAGCCGTGCCCGCCGGCCGGGGAGCTACCGTCGTAGCGCACGGCGATCGGCAGGAAGTGGAACATCAGGTTCGGGTAGGCCACGTCGTCGTTGCTCCGCACGAAGCCGCCCGCCTCGAAGTGGTTGGTCGCGCCCGGCCCGGAGCGCAGGAACAGCCACTGCGCGCCGATCCACGGCCGGTGCCGCCACTTGAGGTACGGCTGCATGGACACCGGCCGCTTACAGGCGTGCTGGACGTAGACCTCCAGGTGGTCCTGGAGGTTCTCCCCCACGCCGGGCAGGTCGTGGACCACCTCCACGCCGAGGGCCCGCAGTTCGGCGGCGTTGCCCACACCCGAGAGCTGGAGCAGTTGCGGCGTGTTGATCGCGCCGCCGCACAGGACGACCTCGCCCGCCCGGATGACGCGCCCGTCACACTCGACCCCGACCGCCCGTCTGCCCTCGAACACGATCCTCGTGACGTACGCCCTGGTCCTGATCTCCAGGTTCGGCCGTTTCCGCACCGGGTGGAGGTAGGCGCGGGCGGCCGACAGGCGGCGGCCGCGCCGGATGTTGCGGTCGAAGCGGGCGAAGCCCTCCTGGCGGTAGCCGTTCACGTCGTCGGTGAGCGGATAGCCCGCCTGCTGCACGGCCTCGAAGAAGGCCGGGAACAGCGGGCTCGCCGCCGGGCCGCGCTCCAGCACGAGCGGCCCGTCGTGCCCTCGCCGCGGGTCGTCCGGCTCCGCCGCGAGGCAGTTCTCCATCCGCCTGAAGTAGGGCAGGCAGTGCGCGTAGTCCCAGTTCTTCATCCCGGGATCGGCGCCCCAGCGCTCGTAGTCCATCGGGTTGCCCCGCTGGAAGATCATCCCGTTGATGCTGCTCGACCCGCCGAGCACCTTCCCCCTGGCGTGGTAGATCCGGCGGCCGTGCATGAACGGCTCGGGCTCCGACTCGTACTTCCAGTCGTAGAAGCGGCTGCCGATCGGGAAGGTCAGCGCGGCCGGCATGTGGATGAAGACGTCCCACAGGTAGTCGGGCCGGCCCGCCTCCAGGACCAGCACCCGGGTGGACGGGTCGGCCGACAGCCGGTTCGCCAGCGCGCTGCCCGCGGAACCGCCACCGACGATGACGAAGTCGTACTGCTGAGCGGTCGATTGTGCGGTCGATTGTGCGGTCAATCTGCCCTCGTCTCATTCACGTCCGGCACGGGGACCGACTAAAAGGGGAGGTTTAGTGCAAATCGTATCGTCATGATCGCTGGCCGTTCCGGGTGAGGCGCTACAGTCTCGGCTGTGAGCAACGACGCTTCCGCCGCCAGGCCCGAGGCCTCCGGTGGCGGCGTGCAGTCCGTGGACCGTGCGGTCAGCATCATGGAGATCCTCGCCAGGCGCGGGGAGGCCGGAGTCACCGAGCTCGCGGCCGAGATCGAGGTGCACAAGTCGACCGCGTTCCGGCTGCTGGGCGCGCTGGAGGCGCGCGGGCTGGTCGAGCAGGCCGAGGACCGCGGCAAGTATCGCCTCGGCTTCGGCCTCGTCCGCCTCGCCGGCAGCGTCTCCATGCGGATGGACGTGCCGCAACGCAGCAGGCCCGTCTGCCGCCGTCTCGCCGAGGAGATCGGCGAGACGGTGAACATCGCCGTCCTGCGGTCGCACTACGCGGTCAACCTCGACCAGGTGCGCGGGCCCGCCGCCGTCACCGCGCACAACTGGGTGGGCCAGCTCACGCCCCTGCACGCGACGTCGAGCGGGAAGGTCCTGCTGGCCCATCTCGACCGGTGGCACCGCGAGGACCTGCTCCGCGCGGCCGGCCTGGAGCGCTACACGCCCAGTACGGTCACCTCCGTGGAGGACCTCGAACGCGAACTGGCCGGGGTGCGCGAGCACGGCTTCGCCCTTTCGCTGGAGGAGCTCGAGGTGGGCCTGAACGCGATCGCCGCGCCGGTGCGCTCGTTCCACGGCGAGGTCGTGGCGGCGGTCAGCGCGTCGGGGCCCGCCTACCGCTTCAGCGAGGAGCGCATGCGGGAGACGGCCCCCGCCCTGCTGCGGGGCGCCGAGGAGATCAGCCACCGCCTCGGCGGATAGCCTTCTCCCCCGCCGGACCTTCCGCCGTGTCTTCCGCCGCACGGCGCAGCCGTACGACGACGCTCTTGGAGGTGGGCGTGTTCGACGTCTCCGCCACCGAGTCCAGGGGCACCAGCACGTTCGTCTCCGGGAAGTACGCCGCGCAGCAGCCCCGCGCCGTCGGATAGGCGACCGCGCGGAACCCCTCGGCCACACGCTCGCCGTCCGCCCACTCGCTGACGATGTCCAGCATGTCGCCGTCCGCGAGCCCGCGCTCGTCCAGGTCGTCGGCGTGGACGAAGACCACCCGCCGCCCGTTCCTGACGCCGCGGTAACGGTCGTCCAGGCCGTAGATCGTGGTGTTGTACTGGTCGTGGCTGCGGATCGTCTGCAGCAGGAGGCGGCCCGGCGGCACCCGCAGCACCTCCAGCGCGTTCACCGTGAAGTTCGCCTTTCCCGTGGCCGTGGGGAAGCGGCGCTCGTCGCGCGGCGCGTTCGGCAACGCGAAGCCGCCCGGCCCGCGCACCCTCGCGTTGAAGTCGTCGAACCCGGGCACGACCCGCTCGATGCGCTCCCTGATCGCGTCATAGCCGGCCTCGAACTCGGCCCACGGCACGTGCGGGTCGTCGCCGAACAGCTCGCGGGCCAGCCGGCACACGATCGCCACCTCCGACAGCAGCACGTCCGACGCGGGGCGGAGCCGGCCGCGCGAGGCGTGCACCATGCCCATCGAGTCCTCGACCGTGACGAACTGCTCGCCACCGGCCTGGACGTCCCGCTCGGTACGGCCGAGCGTGGGCAGGATCAGCGCCTGCTCGCCGCACACGGCGTGCGACCGGTTCAGCTTGGTCGACACCTGCACGGTGAGCCGGCAGCGGCGCAGGGCCGCCTCGGTCGCGGCGGTGTCCGGCGTCGCCGAGACGAAGTTGCCGCCCATTGCGAAGAACACCCGGGCGTCCCCGTCCCGCATGGCCCGGATGGCCTCCACGGTGTCGTGGCCGTGCTCGCGCGGCGGCGCGAAGCCGAACTCCTCCTCCAGCGCGTCGAGGAACTCCGGCTTGGGCTTCTCGTAGATGCCCATCGTCCGGTCGCCCTGCACGTTGGAGTGCCCGCGTACGGGACACACGCCCGCGCCGGGACGCCCGACGTTGCCGCGCAGCAGCAGGAAGTCGACGACCTCCCTGATCGTCGGGACCGATTTGCGGTGCTGGGTGAGGCCCATCGCCCAGCAGACCACGACCGAGCGGGCGGCGAGCACGTCGCGGGCCGTCTCCTCGATCTCGGCGCGGGTCAGCCCGGTCGCCTCCAGCACCTCGGCCCAGTCGAGCGTGCGGATGTGCTCGGCCCACGCGTCGAACCCGTGCGTGTGCGCCTCGACGAACTCGCGGTCCACCACCGTGCCGGGCGCGGCGTCCTCGGCCTCCAGCAGGAGCAGCGACAGCGCCTGGAACAGCGCCAGATCGCCGCCGAGGCGGATCTGCAGGAACCGGTCGGACAACGCCGTCCCGGTCCCGGCGAGGCCGGAGGCCTTCTGCGGGTTCCTGAACCGCAGCAGCCCGGCCTCCGGCAGCGGGTTGACCGACACGATCCGCGCGCCGCCCCGCTTCGCCCGTTCCAGCGCGGTGAGCATGCGCGGATGGTTGGTGCCCGGGTTCTGGCCCACCACGAAGATCAGGTCGGCCCGGTGCAGATCGTCGAGCAGCACCGTGCCCTTGCCGATGCCGAGCGTCTGGGTCAGCGCCGAGCCGCTCGACTCGTGGCACATGTTGGAGCAGTCGGGCAGGTTGTTGGTGCCGAACCGGCGGACGAGGAGCTGGTAGGCGAAGGCGGCCTCGTTGGACGTGCGGCCGGAGGTGTAGAAGAGCGCCTGATCGGGGTGGTCGAGCGCGCGCAGCTCACGCGCGACGACGCCGAAGGCGTCCTGCCACGAGATGGGCTCGTAACGGTCCGATCCGGCCGGCTTGTACATCGGCTCGGTGAGCCGGCCCTGCTGGCCCAGCCAGTAGTCGCTGCGCCGGACCAGCTCGTCCACCGGATGCTCGGCGAAGAAGTCCCGGGTGACCCGGCGGACCGTCGCCTCCTCGGCCACCGCCTTGGCGCCGTTCTCGCAGAACTCGGCGGGGCTGCGGTGCCCGTCGCCCTCCGGCCAGGCGCACCCCGGGCAGTCGAAGCCGGTCTTCTGGTTGACCCGGAGCAGAGTCAGCAGCGTCCGCCCCGCGCCCATCTGGCGGTACGCCGTGCCCAGCGCGTGGCCGACCGCCGGGACCCCGCCCGCCCATGCCTTGGGCGAGCCGACCTCCAGCCGCTCGTCTCCGACGTCCTCCCGAGGCGCCTTACGCGTCACCCCGCATCTCCTCCACCCTCACTCAGCCTGCCGCGCACCCAATCATGGAACAGGCCGATGTGGTGCTCGCTCGGCACCAGCACCCCGCCCCGGGCGTACGTGCGGGAGCTCATCGACGGCTGCGTGCGCTCGCAGGCGTCGAAGTCCTGCTCGTTGACCCGGTGGAACAGCTCCACCGACCGGCTGACGTCCTTGCCCGCGGCCACGACCTCCGGCAGGTACAGCCAGTCGCACTCCACGACCGTGCGATCCACCGCGAGCGGGAACATCCGGTGCACGATGACGTGGTCGGGCACCATGTTGACGAAGACCTGCGGCTTGATCGTGATCGCATAGTAGCGCCGGTCCTGGTCCTCCCTGATGCCCGGGATCCGGTCGAGCCCTTCGGAGCCGTCGACCGTGAACCCCCGGATCTCCTCGCCGAACAACGCGCCGTGGCCCACGTAGTACTGCGCCGCGTAGCCGCCGGCGAACTCCGGCAGCACCTCGGTCAGCTCCGGGTGGATGGTCGCGCAGTGGTAGCACTCCATGAAGTTCTCGACGATGAGCTTCCAGTTCGCCGCGACGTCGTAGCGGATCCTGCGGCCGAGCGCCAGGCCGGCGACGTCGTAGTTGTCGAGGGAGGCCACGTCGCCGAGCCGGGTGCGCACCTCGCCGAGCACGTCCTCCTCGAACGACGGCGGCTCGTCGGCCAGGCAGACCCACACATAGCCCAGCCACTCCCGCACCGCCACGTTCACCAGGCCGTACTCGACCCGGTCGAGGTCGGGCATCTTGGTGAGGTTGGGGGCCGCGATAAGCCTGCCGTCGAAGTCGTACGTCCACGCGTGGTAGGGGCACTGGAAGGCCCGCCTGGCCTCGCCGGACTCCTCCGTGCGCAGCCGCGCGCCGCGGTGGCGGCAGACGTTGTAGAACGCCCGGACCGAGCCGTCCCGGGCCCGGGTGACCAGGATGCTCTCCCTGCCGACCTGGACCGTGCGGAACGCCCCGGGCTTCGGCAGGTCGGAGGCCCGTACGGCGCAGAACCACATCGACTCGAAGACGCGCTCGCACTCCCGCGCGAAGACCCCCGGGTCGGTGTAGTACGCCCCCGGCAGCGTGGCGACCAGGCTGGGGGGCAGGCTGGGCGGCAGGCTCACGGCTGCGGCTCCTGAGAGGGGATGACGTAGATCGTGTCGTCCTCCACGACCACCGTGTGCGTCCGCACCGGCAGCTTCGCGGGAGGGGAGTCCACCTTGCCGGTCCGCAGGTCGAAGCGCGAGGCGTGCAGGGGGCACTCGACCTCGCACCCCTCCAGCCAGCCGTCCGCCAGCGAGGCGTCCTGATGAGTGCAGGTGTCGTCGATGGCGTAGATCTCCCCGTCCTCCGTGTGGAAGACCGCGATCGGCGGCTCGGCGTCCAGGCGGAACGCCTCACCCCGCGGCAGGGAACGGAGGGGACACACAGGAATCATCGGCGTCCTCGGTCGTGAGTGAGCACAGTTGTGCGACCCGAAACTCGGAGCACTATGCGCAACACACTGAGGTCGCCTGTGTCCGGTGTCAATAGGCGGACCAACAGACGGACCAACTACCGCAAAGCAGGCACCTGCCCCATCGGGTGAGCCGGGAGTCCCGGCACCCGCGATGATTGGTCTTCGCGTTCTTCACCGTTCGCGTTCTTCACCGTTGTCAGAGAGGAGACGACGTGCGGCGCCAGGACGAGGCCGAAGATCTGGTCCAGTTGCTCACGCCGGAAGGCGAACGTGTCGTGCACCCCGGGTACGACCTGGACCTGCCGAAGAGCCAGTACCGAGGGCTGTACCGCGACATGACGCTGGTGCGGCGGCTGGACCGGGAGGCCTTCGCCCTGCAGCGCCTGGGCGAGCTGGGCATGTGGATCCCCTGCCTCGGGCAGGAGGCCGCGCAGATCGGCTCCGGCCGGGCACTGGAGCCGGACGACCACGTGTTCCCCTCCTACCGGGAGCACGGCGTCGCCTGGTGCCGGGGCATCCCTCCGCTCACGCTCATGGGGATGCTGCGCGGCACGACGAACGGCGGCTGGGACCCGCGCCACACCGGCTTCCACCTCTACACGATCGTCCTCGGCGTGCAGACCCTGCACGCCGTGGGATACGCGATGGGAATGCGCAGGGACGGCGACTCCTCGGCCGTCGTGGCGTACTTCGGCGACGGCGCCGCGAGCGAGGGAGACGTGAGCGAGGCGTTCAACTTCGCCGCCGTCTACAACGCGCCGGTCGTCTTCTTCTGCCAGAACAACCAGTGGGCCATCTCGCAGCCGGTGGACCGGCAGAGCCGGGCGCCGATCCACCACCGGGCGCGGGGCTACGGCTTCCCCGGCGTGCGCGTGGACGGCAACGACGTGCTGGCCTGCCTCGCCGTGACGAGGGCCGCCCTGGAGCACGCCCGCCGGGGCGACGGGCCGTTCCTCATCGAGGCGCACACCTACCGGATGGGCCCGCACACCACCTCCGACGACCCGGGGCGCTACCGCCCGGCCGAGGAGGTGGAGGAGTGGCAGAGGAAGGACCCGATCGCGCGGATGCGGGCCTTCCTCCTGCGCGAGGAGCTCGCCGACGACGCGTTCTTCCGGGAGGTCGACGAGGAGGGCGACCGCCTCGCCCTCGAACTGCGCGAGGGCGTGATCTCCATGCCGGACCCGCCGGTGGACGCCATGTTCGACCACGTCTACACCGGCCGCCACGCCCTGCTGGAGGAGGAACGCGCCTGGTACGCCGCCTATCTCGACCGGTTCGAGGAGCCGCGCGCCTGACCGCGCGCCGTGTCGTCGTGACGGCCGAGGCGAACCCGGAGCTCCATCTGGGCGTCCAACAGCGACCCCACATCCGGCTACCGACCATGGAGCTCCCCAGTGGCCCTGACCCCACGCTCCGTCCGGCGTACCACGGCGACGGCGGCGCTGCTCGCCGCCTCGGTCTCCCCACTCCTGCCCGGCACCGGCGCCGCCGCCTCCACCGCCTCCGCGTCCGTCTCCAGGGCCGGCTCCGCAGTCACCGCGCGCTACGTCGCCCTCGGCGACTCGTACGCGTCAGGGGCGGGGCTGCCGGAGCCCACCGACCCGGAGTGCTCGCGCTCCGGCCTGAACTATCCGTCGGTGCTCGCCCGGTCGTACGGGTCCCGCTCCTTCAAGGACGTCACCTGCGGCGGCGCGACCACCCGCGACCTGTGGCACCGGCAGGGCGCCAAGGCCCCGCAGTTACGCGCCCTGTCGAGGAACACGACCCTGGTCACGGTCACCATGGGCGGCAACGACATCGGCTTCTCGAGCATCATCGGCACCTGCCTGTCCGCCGCGCGGTCCGACCCCGCCGGCAGCCCGTGTCAGGCGCAGTACGCGAAGAGCGGGCACGACGAACTCGCCCGCCGCATCCGGGCCCTGTCTCCGCGGATCACCGCGATGCTGGCGGACGTCAGGCGCCGCAGCCCGCGCGCGACGGTGATGCTGGTCGGCTACCCGGCCCTGCTGCCCGAGAGCGGCGCGGCGTGCCCCTCGGTCGTCCCCTTCGCCAAGGGCGACTTCCCCTACCTGCGGGACACGGTGAAACGGCTCAACGCCATGCTCCGCCAGCAGGCCCGGCGGAGCAGCGCGCTCTACGTCGACACCTACACGCCGACGATCGGGCACGACATGTGCGCCGGCGACGCGCGTTTCGTCGAACCGCTCGTCGTGCCCGCCGGGGTCGCGCCCGCGCACCCCAACCAGCAGGGACAGCGCGTCATGGCGTCCCTCGTCGCGGAGCGGATCGACCGGCTCCGCCACTGAGGACCCGTTTGCTCCTTCGGCTCAGGCCCGCACAGGCCGCCACATGCCGATCCGTACGGACACGCCGGGCGACGCGTGGACGATCGGGTCGTGCCCCGGCTCGGGCAGGCCGCCCGCCCGCAGCAGCCCCTGCTCCAGCCCGGCCGTACGGGCGTGGTGCAGGGGCCAGCGCGAATGCTCGACCTCGGCGGTGGCCAGCCGCCCGGCGACGACCGTGAAGAGCCGGTACCGCTCGACCAGGAAGCCGGCGAGTCCGCTGCGCTCGGCCTCCGTCACCGGCGCACCGAGGTCGACGTCCACGTCGCACCGAGCGCCCGCGTGGCCCGGCCAGACGCGGCGGCAGCGATAGCTGCGCCGCGCCCCCGCGCCGCTCACGGACATGCGGGACCAGTAGTACGGCAGGCCGTACCCGGCCCGGGCGCCCAGCACGGCTGGAAGGCTCCCGGCGTCCAGCGACAGGAACCACAGGCCTCCGCGCCCCCGGGCGTCCCGCGCGTACGTGCGCACGTTGGTCTCGGGGAACCGCGACAGCCACGGCAGCGGCGGCAGGCCGGGCGCCCGCACGTCCCGCATGAGGAACGGCGTGACCCCGACGTACGCCGACCCCTCGAAGGTGTCCACGGTGAGCCCGCCCGGCAGGAACCCCTGCACGACCTCGGGTGGATACCGCCAGTGGATGAAGGTGATGTCGGCCCAGCGGTGGTGCATCACCGGCCGCTCGACCCGCCCTGCCGTCTCCGTCACCATGCCCGTCCCCTACCCGCCGAACGCCGATCGTCGCCGCCGGGCGCGCGGAGGAACTTTCGTCACAAGATAACGAAAGATCAGCGGTTTTCCCGAAACTATCTTCACAATTCTCCAAAAGAGGCTTACCTTCGGGTCGAATCACCGCTACGCGGCCGGTTTGTGAGGCGAACGCGTGCCCACGACCGTGCAGCTGGCCCGCACCGCACCGAGGGAAGGAAGCTCCGCCATGCCCCCCAGGTGGCCGACCCATCTCACCAGAAAACGGATCGCGCAGACCTGCGCCTTACTTCTGACTTTCACGGGCCTGACCGTGCTCACCCCGGCCGTGCCCGCGCAGGCGGCACCCATCGACGCCGCCGACTACCAGCGCGTGGAGCTGGCCAGGGGCGTCGCCGAGATGGGCGAGCCGATGACGATGACCGTGCTGCCCGACCTGTCGGTGCTGCACACCGCTCGCGAGGGAGTCCTGCGGCGCACCGACGCGCGCGGCGACACCGCCGTGGTCGGCACGCTGAACGTCTACTCCCACGACGAGGAGGGGCTCCAGGGAGTCGCCGCCGACCCGGGCTTCGCGACCAACCGGTTCGTCTACCTCTACTACGCTCCCCGCCTCGACACCCCCGACGGCGACGCCCCGGCCACCGCGTCCGACTTCTCGGCCTGGAAGGGCGTGAACCGGCTGTCGAGGTTCACCGTCAAGCCCGACTGGACGCTGGACAAGGCCAGCGAGGTCAAGATCCTCGACGTGCCGGCCGATCGCGGCATCTGCTGCCACGTCGGCGGCGACATGGACTTCGACGCCGCCGGCAACCTCTATCTGTCGACCGGCGACGACAGCAATCCCTTCGACTCGTCGGGCTACTCCCCGATCGACGAGCGGCCCGACCGCAACCCGGCGTACGACGCCCAGCGCAGCGCGGGCAACACCAACGACCTGCGCGGCAAGATCCTCCGCATCAAGGTCAAGCCGGACGGCACCTACGACATCCCCGAGGGCAACCTGTTCGCGCCGGGCACCCCGGACACCCGGCCCGAGATCTACGCGATGGGCTTCCGCAACCCGTTCCGGCTGAGCGTCGACAAGGCCACCGGCGTCGTCTACGTGGGCGACTACGGCCCCGACGCCGGCACCGCCGACCCCAACCGCGGGCCGAGCGGCCAGGTCGAGTTCAACCGGGTCACCCGCCCCGGCAACTACGGCTGGCCCTACTGCACGGGCACCAACACGGCGGCCGAGACCTACAACGCGTTCACCTTCCCCTCCGGTCCGTCCGGAGCGAAGTACGACTGCGCCGGCGGCCCGGTCAACGCCTCCCCGCGCAACACCGGGCAGCGCACGCTGCCGCCCGCCCAGCCCGCGTGGATCAGGTACGGCGGCGACGCCGGCTCCCCGCCCGAGTTCGGCGGCGGCTCCGAGTCCCCCATGGGCGGGCCGGTCTACCACTACGACGCCGCCCTCAACTCAGCGGTCAAGTTCCCCCAGGACCTCGACGGCCACCTCTTCGCCGGTGAGTTCGGCCGCAGGTGGATCAAGGCGATCGACGTGCAGGCCGACGGGACGCGCGGTGACATCACCGACTTCCCGTGGACCGGCACGCAGGTGATGGACCTGGCGTTCGGCCCGGACGGCGCGCTGTACGTGCTCGACTACGGCACCGGCTACTTCAACGGCGACGCCAACTCGGCGCTGTATCGCTTCGAGTACGTCAAGGGCCGTGACCGTTCCCCGATCGCGGTGGCCAAGGCCGACAAGACCTCGGGCAAGACGCCTCTCACGGTCACGTTCTCCTCGGCCGGCTCCGCCGACCCCGAGGGCGCGACGCTCACGTACTCCTGGGACTTCGGCGACGGCACCACCTCCACCGAGGCGAACCCGGTCAAGACGTACGACAAGGACGGCACGTACACCGCGACGCTCACGGTGCGCGACCCCGCGGGCAACAGCGGCAGCGCGAGCGTGGTCGTCACGGCGGGCAACACCGCGCCGACCGTGACCATCGAGACCCCCACGGCGGGCAGCCTGTTCCAGTGGGGCGACTCGGTCCCCTTCACGATCAAGGTCACCGACCCTGAGGACGGCGACGTCGACTGCGCGAAGGTCAAGATGACCTACGTGCTCGGCCACGACAGCCACGGCCACCAGATCAGCTCGAAGAACGGCTGCTCGGGCGAGCTGACCATCCCGGTCGACGGCGAGCACGACGACGCGGCGAACATCTTCGCCGTGTTCGACGCCGAATACACCGACAAGGGCGGGCTGACCACCCATACCCAGCACATCCTGCAGCCGCGGCACCGCCAGGCCGAGCACTACGGGGCCTCCCAGGGCGTCAACCCCATCGGGAAGAGCAACGCGCACGGCGGCAAGACCGTGGGCGACATCAACAACGGCGACTGGATCTCCTTCAAGCCCTACGAGCTGAGCAAGGCCAAGGGGATCGCCGCCCGCGTCTCCTCCGGCGGGAAGGGCGGCACCATCGAGGTCCGCACCGGATCGCCGACCGGCACCCTGCTGGGCAAGGTGAGCGTGCCCGTCACCGGAGGCTGGGAGACGTTCACCGACGTTTCCGCGCCGCTGTCGAACGCCCCGGCGGGGACGACCGAGCTCTTCCTGCTCTTCAAGGGCAACGACGGCGCGCTGTTCGACGTGGACGACTTCACGCTGACGGCCGAGCCGCCCGCGGGCGGAAGCCCGGGACCGATCGTCAACGCCGGCGGCCTGTGCCTCGACGTCGCGAACGCCGACCCCGCCAACGGCACCAACGTGCAGCTCTACCAGTGCAACGGCACCGGGGCTCAGGTCTGGAGCGTCAACGGCTCCACCCTCCGCTCGCTCGGCAAGTGCCTCGACGTCTCCAACGGCGGCACCGCCGACGGCACGCGGGTGCAGATCTGGGACTGTGTCGCGAACGTCGGCGCGCAGGTCTGGACGATCGGCACGGACGGCACGATCAAGAACCCGCAGTCCGGTAAGTGCCTCGACGGCTCGACCACCGGGCAGATGGTCATCAAGACGTGTGACGGCGGCAACGCGCAGAAGTGGACGACCTCGGCGGGCCCGGGCGGCGGCGCCGAGGGCGAGGTACTGGTCTTCTCGCGTACGGCCGGCTTCCGGCACGACTCGATCCCGGCGGGCATCCAGGCGATCACGGACCTGGGCTTCAAGATCACCGCGACCGAGGACCCCGCCGTCTTCACCGCCCAGAACCTGGCCAAGTACAAGGCCGTGGTGTTCCTCAGCACCACGGGCGACGTGCTGAACGACGCCCAGCAGGCGGCCTTCGAGTCGTACGTCAAGGCGGGCGGCGGCTACGTGGGCATCCACGCGGCGGCGGACACCGAGTATGACTGGCCGTTCTACGGCGGCCTGGTCGGGGCGTGGTTCGCCTCGCACCCCGCCGTCCAGCAGGCGACCGTGAAGGTGGAGGACCGGGCCCACCCGGCGACCGCCCACCTCGGGCCGACGTGGACGCGCACCGACGAGTGGTACGACTACCGGACCAACGCCCGCAGCACCGCACACGTGCTGGCCACGCTCGACGAGAAGTCGTACTCGGGCGGCAAGATGGGCGACGACCACCCGATCGCGTGGTGCAAGGAGTATCAGGGCGGCCGGTCGTTCTACACGGGCGGCGGCCACACGGCGGCCTCCTTCTCCGAGCCGGAGTTCCGGCAGCACCTGCTCGGCGGCATCAGGTACGCCATGGGCGACCTCAAGGCCGACTGCCGTCCGGAGACCGGCTACACGACGCTCTACAACGGCAGCACCACCGGCTGGGAGCAGGCCGGCCCCGGCGGATTCACCAACGCCGACGGCACCCTGACCTCGCACGGCGGCCTGGGGCTGTTCTGGTACAAGGCGAAGGAGTTCCGCTCCTACTCGCTCAAGCTCGACTGGAAGATGCGCGGCGACGACAACGCGGGCGTCTTCGTCGGCTTCCCCGCCTCCGACGACCCGTGGTCGGCGGTCGACAACGGCTACGAGATCCAGATCGACGCCACGGACGCCCCGGAGAAGACCACCGGGTCGGTCTACGGCTTCCAGTCGGCGGACCTCAAGGCCAGGGACGCCGCGCTCAACCCGCCGGGGCAGTGGAACACCTACGAGCTCCGGGTGGAGGGTGAGCGCCTGCAGATCTTCCTGAACGGCGTGAAGATCAACGACTTCGTCAACACCGACCCGAAGCGGTCCCTCCAGCAGGGCTACGTGGGCATCCAGAACCACGGCGACGGCGACGAGGTGGCGTTCCGGAACATCCGCGTCAAGGAGCTCGGCCCGGCGGAGGGCGACGTCACCGTCCAGGCCGAGAGCTGGACCGAGGCGAACGGCGTCGACACCTACCCGCACGCCCCCGCGCACGGCGGCACCGTGCTCGGCTACGTCAACCCCGGCGACTGGGCGGCGTACGACGGCGTGGACCTCACCGGCGTCACCCGGTTCACGGCGCGGGTGGCCTCGCCCAACCCGAGCGGCGGCTTCGAGATCCGGACCGGTTCCCCGACCGGCCCGGTGCTCGGCAGCGTCACCGTCCCGAACACCGGTGGGTGGGAGTCGTACGCGGACGTCTCCACGGAGCTCACGAACGTCCCAAGCGGGAACGTGAAGCTCTACCTGGTGTTCACCGGGGCCGACTTCGACGTGGACGACTTCACGCTCGTCCGCGCCCCGAAGGACGCCAAGGTCAAGCTGACCGTGACGGCGTCGTCCCGCTGCATCGGCACCTCGGCGTACCTGGCGGTCACGGCCGTCAACGACGGCGATGTGCCGGCGGACATCGCGTTGACGACTCCGTACGGCTCCAAGACCGTGGCCGACGTGGCCCCGGGCAAGCAGGCCTACCAGTCCTTCAACACCCGCGCCGGGCAGATCGACGCGGGCACGGTGACCGTGAAGGGGACCGCGACGATCGGCGGCAAGCAGGTCACGTCGTCCTACGACGCGGCCTACACCGCGGCGAGCTGCCGCTGACCGCACCGGCGGTGACCACGGTCCACACGACGAGGACACCGCCCTAGCACAACCGGGGCCGGCCGGCCGATGAGCCGGCCGGCCCCGCCCCTCATCGCACGAGCGGCCTCGTACGACCCGGTGGTTGACCAACCGCTTTCCACAGGAGTCAAGATCATTTCCTCGTATACTAAATTCAAGTATTGACCTAAGTCTCGAAGGCGATCACTCTCTGGTCAGGGCTCGTCCCCGTCCACCCCCCGAGGAGAGACCGCCATCATGCGAAAGCGTTCGACGACCCATCCCACGCGCCGCGCTCTGACGGCCGTGCTCAGCGCGCTGGTCCTGGTCGTGGCCTGCGTCGTCACAGCGACGGCCGGGCCCGCGCACGCCGCGCCCGTCCTGCTGTCACAGGGCAAGTCCGCGACGGCCTCGTCCACCGAGAACGCCGGCACACCGGCGTCGGCCGCCGTCGACGGGAACACCGGCACCCGGTGGTCCAGCGCGTTCGGCGACCCGCAGTGGCTCCAGGTGGACCTCGGCGGGGCGGCGACGCTGAGCCAGGTCACCCTCAACTGGGAGGCCGCCTACGCCACCTCGTTCAAGATCCAGCTGTCGGCCGACGCCACCACCTGGACCGACCTCTACTCCACCACCACCGGCACCGGCGGCACGCAGACCCTCGACGTCACCGGCTCAGGCCGCTACGTCCGCCTCTACGGCACCACCCGCGCCACCGCCTACGGCTACTCCCTGTGGGAGTTCCAGGTCTACGGCACGACGACCGGCACCGCCTGCGGCACGGCCGACGCCGCCCAGGGCAGGCCCGCGACCGCCTCCTCCGCCGAGAACACCGCGACGCCCGCGTCGGCGGCCGTGGACGGCAACAGCGCGACCCGCTGGTCGAGCGCCGCCGCCGACCCGCAGTGGCTCCAGGTGGACCTCGGCTCCGTCAAGACGATCTGCAAGGTCGTCCTGGCATGGGAGGCGGCCTACGCCACGGCCTTCAGGATCCAGGTGTCCGACAACGCCTCCACCTGGACCGACCTCTACTCCACCACCACCGGCACCGGCGGCACGCAGACCCTCAACGTCACCGGCGACGGCCGCTACGTCCGCATGTACGGCACCACCCGCGCCACCGCCTACGGCTACTCGCTGTGGAGCTTCACCGTGAACACCACGGGCGGCTCGACCGACCCGACGACACCGCCGCCCGACGCCTTCTGGGGCGACACCTCGAACATCCCGGCGGCCAGGAACGTCGTCATGGTCAAGATCCTCAACAGGACCAACGGCCAGTACCCCGACTCGCAGGTCTACTGGAGCTACAACGGCCAGGTCCACTCGATCGCCGAGCAGCCCTACTTCGACATGCCGGCCAACACGGCGGGCCGGATGTACTTCTACCTCGGCTCCCCCAACAGCCAGTACTACGACTTCATCGAGTTCACCGTCGGGCCTTCGGTGTTCAACGGCAACACGACCCGGGTGGACGCGTTCGGCCTGAAGCTCGCGATGCGCCTGCACGCCCGCGACGGCTACGACGTGGCGGTCGGCGAGGACTCCGCCACCTTCGCCGAGTCCCGCGCGGCGACGTTCCAGCGGTTCATCGACGAGGTGCCCGCGGAGTTCAAGCAACTGGCCCAGGTGCAGGCGCCGTACCGCATCCCGGCCCCGGGCAGCGCGTCGATCTTCCAGCCCGGCGGGGCGTACGCGAACTACTTCACCGGCTACGCCGCCCAGCAGGGCGTGACGGCGACGACCTCGCAGGTCACCGGGTGCGCCGGACCGCTCGCCGAGGCCCCGAAGATGTGCGCCGCGCTGAACCGGCACGTCGCCGGGCTGTCCGACGCCCAGCAGTCGGACGCGGCGAACTACTACAAGGCCGCCCCGGCGAACTACTACGCGAAGTTCTGGCACGACCACGCCATCGGCAAGCTCGCCTACGGCTTCCCCTACGACGACTACGCGGGCCAGTCCTCGTTCGTCTCGCACGGCGACCCGCAGTGGCTGCTGGTCGCGGTCGGCTGGTAGCGCAGGCAGGAGACGCCATGAAGCACACCCTTTCGCTGCGGCGCGGGCTCCCTCTCGTCCTGGCGGTGGCGCTGGCGCTGCTCGCGAGCGTCGTCGCCGGGCCCGCGCACGCCGCGCCCGCGCTGCTGTCACAGGGCAAGACCGCGACGGCCTCGTCCACCGAGAACGCCGGCACACCGGCGTCGGCCGCCGTCGACGGGAACACCGGCACCCGGTGGTCCAGCGCGTTCGGCGACCCGCAGTGGCTCCAGGTGGACCTCGGCGGGGCGGCGACGCTGAGCCAGGTCACCCTCAACTGGGAGGCCGCCTACGCCACCTCGTTCAAGATCCAGCTGTCGGCCGACGCCACCACCTGGACCGACCTCTACTCCACCACCACCGGCACCGGCGGCACGCAGACCCTCGACGTCACCGGCTCAGGCCGCTACGTCCGCATCTACGGCACCGCCCGCGCCACCGCCTACGGCTACTCCCTGTGGGAGTTCCAGGTCTACGGCACCACCGGCACGTCCTCCGGCTGCACCGGCCCCAACAGCGCACTGAACCGGCCCGCGACCGCTTCGTCCACCGAGAACGCCGGGACGCCCGCGTCCGCGGCGGTGGACGGCGACCCCGGCACCCGCTGGTCGAGCGCCGCCGCCGACCCGCAGTGGCTCCAGGTGGACCTCGGCTCGGCCACGACGATCTGCAAGGTCGTCCTGACGTGGGAGGCGGCCTACGCCACGGCCTTCAAGGTCCAGGTGTCCGGCAACGCCTCCACCTGGACCGACCTCTACTCCACCACCACCGGCACCGGCGGCACACAGACCCTCGACGTCACCGGCTCGGGCCGCTACGTCCGCCTCTACGGCACCGCCCGCGCCACCGCCTACGGCTACTCCCTGTGGGAGTTCGCCGTCCACACCAGCGGCGGCGGCACCACCGACCCACCGCCGAGCGGGACGCCGATCTCGGCGTACAAGCAGGTGACGGCCTCGTCCTGGGAGGGCGGCAACGCCCCGGCGGCGGCGCTCGACGGGCGGACGACGACCCGCTGGTCGAGCCAGTACTCCGACGACCAGTGGCTGCGGGTCGACCTCGGCGGCGCCGGGCACGTCACCGGTGTCATGCTCAACTGGGAGTCCGCGTACGCCACGGGCTACCGGATCGAGGTGTCCGCCAACGGCACGTCGTGGACGCAGATCTACACCACGACCGGCGGCAGGGGCGGCGTCGAGAACCTGAACGTCACCGGCGACGGCCGCTACGTCCGCTTCGTCGGCACGGCCCGCGCGACGGGCTACGGCTACTCGCTGTGGGAGTTCCAGGTCTTCGGCACCGTGGACACGGCGGCCACGACCGCTCCCCTGCTGTCCCCGCCCACCAGGGCCCCGGCGACCACCGGCCAGTTCGCGCTGTCCGCCCCCGCCGACAAGGCCATGATCACCGACACCCGGCGGCCCGCGTTCTCCTGGGCGGCCGTCTCCGGCGCGGTGCGCTACGAGGTCTGGCTGAACGTCAGCCGCACCGACTACGACTTCACCGCCTCGGGCAACCTGATCGACCTCTACACCAAGGTCGCCGAGCCGACCGGCACGAGCTACACGCCCACCTGGGACATCCCCGACCGGTGGACGTACAAGTGGTTCGTCGTCGCGGTGAGCGGGTCGGGCGCCCGGACGACGTCGAACATCCGCACGTTCAGCCTCTACCTGCCCGACATCGAGCAGGCCGCCGACGGCGTCCCGATCGTCAACGGCGCCCGCGACCTCGACAAGAACGGCACGATCGAGCCGTACGAGAACTGGCGGCTGCCCGTCGAAACCAGAGTGAACGACCTTCTCGGCAGGATGACCCCCGAGGAGAAGGCGTACCAGATGTTCTACAACGCCCAGACCTACCCGCTCTCGGGCTGGCACTTCGGCCCGGCGTTGCCGAACGACCTGCACGCCGTGCTGCTGACCGCGTCAGGAACCCGGCTCGGCATCCCGCCCGTCTCGGCGGGCGACACCATCGCCGGATACCAGACCACCTATCCCCTGCAGAGCGCGCTCGCGGCGGGCAAGGACTACACGCTCGACTACAGGCTCGGCGACACGCAGCGCCGCGAGGAGCTCGAGGTCGGGGCGCGCGGCGTGCTCGGCCCGCTCGCCGAGGTCGGCACCAAGGTCCTCTATCCCCGCATCCAGGAGGGCAACGGCGAGAACGCCGACGTCGCGGCCGCCCAGGTCCGCGCGCTGGTGGCCGGGCTCCAGGGCGGCCCCGAGCTCAACCCCGCCTCCGTGCTGGCGACCGTCAAGCACTGGCCGGGCGAGGGCGCGGGCGGCGAGGCCGGGATCACCTATGACGCGGTCACGATCAAGTACCACATGATCCCGTTCAGGGCCGCGATGGAGGCCGGCGCGGTGAACATCATGCCGGGGTACGCCGGAAGCTCCTACCTCGACCCGGGCGGCTCGGGCGCGGGCGACAGCAAACCGATCCTCGACTACCTGCGGAACAACCTCGGTTACACCGGTCTCATCACCACCGACTGGTTGCCGTCCTCGGTCTGGGTGAAGGCCGCGAACGCCGGCTCCGACGTGATGGGCGGGGCCGACCCCGGAGCCACCGGGTTCACGATGGCGACCTTCCTCGCAGGAGTCCCGATCGCGCGTATCAACGACGCGGTGACCCGGATCCTGCGCCTGAAGTTCACGCTCGGCGTGTTCGAGCACCCGTACGGCGACCCGGTGAACGGTCCTTACCGCTTCCACCAGCCGTCGTACGTCGCGCTCGCCAACCAGGCCGCCCGGGAGTCCATCACGCTGCTCAAGAACAACGGCGTGCTGCCGCTGAAGCTCAAGGCGGGCGACAACGTCGTGGTGGCCGGTCCGCGGGCCACCGACGGATCGGCCTGCTGCATCTGGACGAGCTTCTTCCACCAGGAGTACGGCTCGCAGACGTTGCTGGACGCGGTGAAGGCGCGGGCGGCCACCGCGGGCGTCAACGTCTACCAGGACACCGGGCCTTCGCCCAAGCTCGCGATCGTGGCGGTCGGCGAGCCGACCTACACGCACGCCACCGCCTGGGTGAAGGAGCAACCCCAGCTGCCCGCCGACCAGCTGGCCGTCATCCAGAACTTCAAGAACCAGGGGATTCCAGTGGTCGTCGTGCTGACCCTCCCCCGGCCCATCGTCATCAGCGAGTGGAACGGCCTGGCCGACGCCATCGTGGTGACGTACCGGGGCGGTGAGGAGGTCGGCCCGGCCACGGCCGGCCTCCTGTTCGGCGACTACACGCCGCGCGGACGCCTGCCGTGGCAGCTCCCACGCGGCCTCGACCAGATCCTCAAGCCGGGCGGCGGCGACGTGCTCGCCGACGCCGTCGAGGACTGGAACCTCCCCTACGACCTGGGCGCGACCGCCGCCCAGCGGTCGGAGATCCGGGCCCGCATCGACGCGGGCCAGACCGTCCCCACCACCTACGGCAACCCCCTCTATCCATACGGAGCCGGACTGCAGGGCTGGTCGTGACGCCGGCCTCAGACTGAGGTCGGCAGCGGCCCGCCGTGCCAGGTCACGGCGTCGCCCAAGGCGGCGAGGAGATCCACCTCGCCGCCTTCGGCCTCGGCGTAGGCACGGTGGAGGTTGAGCACCAGGCGCTCGGCGTCCGCCCATCCGGCGAACTCGCCCAGGTCGGCCGCCTGCGCGGCGGCCAGCGGGGTGAGCCCGTTCTCACGCCCCACCCGGGCGGCGTCGAGGACGAACCGGTAGTACCGCTCGTGCGCGGCCAGGATCTCCGGCAGCTCGGAGGCTGTGGCGAGCGGCCCGTGCCCCGGCACGACGCGCTCGGGTTCGAAGGCCGCCAGCCAGTCCAGCGACCGCAACGCCCCCTCAAGCGATCCCATCAGCACCAGCGGCGTGAGCCCGTTGAACAGCAGGTCCCCGGCGAACAGCACCCGTTCGCCGGGAAGCCACGCCACCACGTCCCCGGGGGTGTGCGCGGCGTGGCCGGGATGCCGCAACTCGACGCGGCGCCCCCCGAGATGGACGGTCAGTTCGGAGGTGAACACCACCGACGGCGGGCGGCGCGTCACGTGTCCCCAGTCGGGCACCGGCCTCCACATCGGCGGGCAGCCGTCGATGATCGGATCGGCCAGCAAGGCCTCTCTCATCGCCGCGTGCCCGAAGACGACCGTGTCGTCCGGGAGCAGGCTGTTGCCGTAGCAGTGGTCCCCGTGCTGGTGGGTGTTCACCGCCATCCGGATCGGCATGTCGCCGGTCGCCTCGGCGACCGCGCCGAGAAACCGCCGGGTGCGCGCCTCGGTCGCGCAGGTGTCGACGATCAGCACGCCGTCGTCGCCTGCCACGGCTCCGGCGTTGTTCAGCCACCAGGTGCCGTCCGGCTGCACCCAGGCGAAGATCCCGGGCCCCACCTCGTGCAGCCCCGCCCCGTGCAGTTCCGTCTCGTCGGCCCGCTCAACCACGCTCACGATTCCTCTCGCCGGCGTCCTCCCCAGGGGACCCTACCGAGGGAGGGACTCGCGGCGGGCGCGCCCAGACCCGGTCACGCCGGGCCGAGCCGGGTCAGCTCCGGCCGTACAGGGCCGGCAGGTCGATCAGGTGCACATCAGGTGAGGCGCTCGCCTGGGTCACCACCTTTTCGTTGATGAGCATGGGCGGGCGGGAGCAGCGGGTGCGGGTGCCGTCGCGGGAGCCGTCCCAGAAGACCCAGCCGCACCGCCGGTCGGGGCAGCGCTTCAGGCGCGGCCACTCGCCGCTCGCGGTGGTGGCGAGCCAGGCCCGGGCGATGGCGGCGAGCGGGTCGTCGGAGCGGAGTGCGAGGCCGTCCAGGACGGCGTGCGCCGCGGCCGTCGACCGGCGGTCCGGCTGCTCGCCGTCGGCGAGCAGCCGGGCCCGCAGGCCCTCCCGCAGGGTGCGGGCACGGGCCAGGTCGTGCGGCGTGACGTGGGCGGGCAGCCCCTGCGCGGTCAGCCAGGCGCGCATGCCCGCCACGCTCTCCAGGAGATCGACGCCGCGTTCGACGTCGATCGTGTTCGCGAACGACTCCAGGAGCCTGGTCTCCTCAAGCGGGTGCCGGTAGCTCATCGCGGGCTCTCAGGAGGTCCGGGACCTGCCGATGAGCAGGGCGGCGAGCAGCGCCGCCACGGCGAAGCCCGCGCCTGTCAGGAAGGTCGCCTGCATCCCCTGGCTGAACACGTACCCGTCGAGGGCCTCCTTGGACAGGCCGGCCGGCGGGTGCTCGGTCGCGCGGGTGCTCGCCGCGGTGGCGATGACCACGATCACGGCGAGGGCGAGGGACGACCCGACGTTCTGCACCATGCTCACCACGCTGGACGCCGCACCGGCGTCCTCGCTCTCGACGCCCGAGGTGGCGCGGCTGAACGCGGGGATGATCGCCATGGCGACGCCGGCCCCGACGAGCACCAGCGAGGGCAGCACGCCGGTCCAGTAGCCGTCGCCGATGTCCATCCGCAGCAGCCAGGCGTTGGAGATGAGCAGCAGCACCGCGCCGATCAGCACGACCATCCGCCCGCCGATCCTGGGTTCGAGGCGGACGGCCAGGCTCGCCGCGCCGGTCATGCCGACGGAGACGGCCAGGAAGGCGAACGCGGTGGTCAGGGTGCTGTAGCCGAGGACGATCTGGAAATACTGGCTGAGGTAGAAGAACAGGCCGATCTGCGCGCCCGGCGTGATCATCAGCACCAGGTAGGCCCCGACGCGGCTCCGGTCGGCGAACAGCCGCAGGTCGAGCAGCGGCTGCCGGGCCCGCCTGCTGATCAGCACGAACAGCGCGAGGAGCACCAGGCCGGCCACGACGGAGCCGATCACCCAGCCGTTGAGCCAGTCGCCGCCCTGCGAGGTGGTGAGCCCGTAGACGATCGCGACGACGCCCAGGGTGGCGCTCAGCGCGCCCGCGAAGTCGAACCGCCCGGGGCGGCGCGGGGTCTCGGCGATCACCATCGGACCCAGCACCAGCAGGACGAGGCCGAAGACCGCGCTGGGCAGCAGCACCACGCGCCAGGAGCTGATCGTGCCGAGCAGCCCCACCAGCATCAGCCCGACGGCGGCGCCGGCGCCCCCCGCGACCGTGTACGCGCTGATCGCCCGGCGGCGCAGCGGGCCCTCCTCGAACATGCTGACGATCAGGGCCAGCACGCACGGCGTGGCGAGCGCCGCGCCGACGCCCTGGGCCCCCCGGGCGGCGATCACCAGCCAGGCGTCCGGAGCGAGCGCGCGGGCCAGGCAGCCCGCGGTGTAGAAGGCGACGCCCGCGACGAACACCCGGCGCTTGCCGAGGATGTCGCCGGCCCTGCCGCCGAGCAGCAGCAGGCCGCCGTACGGGAGAAGGTAGGCGTTGACGACCCAGGAGAGCTCGGTCTGGGACATCTGGAGCGCCTGACCGATCCCGGCCAGCGAGATGCTGATCACCATCTCGTCGACCATGATGAGCGCCCAGAAGGCCACCACGACGGACAGGGCGATCAGGCTCTTGCCCCTGATTCCGTCGGGGACGGTCCGGGTTGACGGATGAGTGAGCATGGAGATCCTCCGGCTCCGGATTCGCGCCGCGGGCGCGGGGGGTGTGCTGTGTGCTAGGAGGGCAGGCCGATGGACAGGCCGTGCCGGAAGACGTTGCGCGGGTCGTACCGCTTCTTGATCCGCTGCAGTCTGGGGTAGTTGTCGCGGTAGTAGAGCGTGTGCCAGGGAGTGCCGGAGGTGTTCCACGCCGGGTCGGCCAGGTCCCTGTCGGGGTAGTTGATGAACGCCCCGCCGTTGACGGCGTTCGGCACCGGCACCCCGCCGGTGTCCTGGTAGAGCTCCCGGTAGAGGTTCCGGACCCACGCCATGTTGGCCTCGTCCTCGTACTCGCTGCTCCAGCCGCCGGCGGTGAAGTAGACCCGCAGGACGGAGTCGCGGTGGACGGCGGCGGTCGCGCCGGACGCGACGCTGTTGATCCGCCCGCCGAAGCCGGTGATGTTCACCAGGGCGTTGGGGTTGTAGTAGGAGTCGTCGCTCAGGTGCCGCCAGAGCGTCGCGATCTGCGCGGGGGTGTAACTGCGGCGCAGGTCGGCGGTCTTGTTCTTCTGGCGTCCCGCGGGGTCGCTGACCCAGTTGCGGGGGTCGAGCCAGGGGGTGGTCTCCTGGACGTCGACCATCGGCTCGACGCCGACGCCGTCGGTCACGGCGGCGAAGTGGGCGTCGAGCATCGCCTGGCCGTCCGCCAGCGACTCGTCCACACCGGCCAGCAGCATCAGCGTCCCGGCTGAGCGGTGGTTGGTGGTGAGCGTGCCCCACAGGTTCACCGCCGGGCTGCCCGGCGCGCTGTTGTTCTGGTACCAGGTGCAGTAGTTGCCGACCAGGGTGGTGAAGGCCTGCTCGGTCATCGCGTCCCACGACCACATGAGCAGCCGGGCCCGCTGGTTGCCGGTCCGGGGCAGGAGCCGGGTGGGGTCGGTGGACGTCACGCCCGGCGTCCTGAACCAGTAGCGGGTGACGATGCCGAAGTTGCCCGCGCCGCCGCCGGTGTGCGCCCAGAACAGGTCGCGGTTGGGGTCGGACGGGCTGTCGGTGGCCACGATGACGCGGGGCCTGCCCGTGGCGTCGACGGTGACGACCTCGACCGCGTTCAGGTGGTCGACGCTGAGGCCGTGCTTGCGGGAGAAGAAGCCGTAACCGCCGCCGGGGATGTGCCCGCCGATGCCGACGGTCGCGCAACCGGTGAAGGGGATCATCACGCCCCAGCCCTTGAAGAGGGTCTCGGCCACCTCGCCGACGAGGGCGCCTGGCTCCACGGCGAAGGCCCCGCGCCGCGCGTCGTGGTAGACCGCCGTCATCTGGGACAGGTCGACGACCGCCTTGACGTCGGAGGTGGTGGTGAAGTCCTCCATGCAGTGGCCGCCGGAGCGGGCGACCAGCCGCTTGCCCGCCGCCACGGCCGCGCCGACCGCGTCCACGACCTGCTCGGCCGAACCCACCACGGTCACCTGGTCGGGCGCGCCGGTGAAGCGCATGTTGTGCCCGCTGCGCAGGCTGTCGAAGCGAGGATCGCCCGGCCGGACGACGAAGGGGCCGAACTCGGGCACGCACCGGGTGCCGGTGGTTCCCGCGGACGCCGGTGTGCCGCCCAGGGCGACCCCCGAGGCCAGGCCGGCCCCGGCCGCCGCCGCGCCGGCCAGGAATCCCCGGCGGTTGTATACGGTCACGCTTTCCACTCCTCAATCGGCGAATTACCCGACCTCGGCGGGCGCCCTTCTCCGACGCCCGCCTGATCGAGTGGTTTTCGTTCTTTCCTTACCGTTCCAGCGCTGGAATCAGCCGTGCAGGTTTGCGCAGGGCTGGTTTCAGCTCTTGAACGGCTTGCCCACCGGGAACATCTTGCCGCCGAGGGAGGCGTTCAGCGAACCGGCGAACAGGTACATGCCGATCAGCGGCATCGAGAAAATCGCGATGATGCCGAAGGGGAGGATCCACGGGTCGCCGGCGGCACCGGGCCGCGCCACGCTGACGGCGATGAACAGCGTCAGCAGCGAGAAGTCGATGACGAGGAACAGCAGCCCGAAGATCTTCGGAAGGCGGAGCGTGGTGAGGGTCACCACGGTCATGAGCCCGAGCCAGACCAGGATGAAGTTGGCCTGGGCGCCGCGCTGCGCGGGCTCCGGAAGCTGGCCGAACCAGCTGTTGACGAGGCCGAGCACGAGCATGGAGAAGCTCAGCCAAAAAGCGCCGAACAGGCCGAACATGGTCGCCTGCCAGCCGTCGCCGCGACGGGCCGCCCAGACGGTGGCGCCGATGAGGAGCACGCCGCAGAGGGACATGATCGGCAGCGGGGCGGCGAGCGTGCTGGGGATGGTGACCTGGTTGAAGCCGGTCAGGAACAGGGCCAGCGCGAACGCCGCGGTCGCGAAGGCGGGGTACCCGAGGAGGCCCGGGTCGGCGGTCGCCGGCTGCTTTCCGGCGCTGGCCCGCTCCGTCGAGTGGTTGAGGTCGGGGAGTACGGGGATTTCGGTGGCGGTCATAGGACTCTCCGGTGGCCGGGATTCTGGCCTCGTGAACGTATTCGCGGCGGATATCCATTGCCGTATCAATCCGCTCTCGCCCGCCGGGCCCCGCTCTCAGCCCGCTCTCACCTCGCTCTTTTCGCATTGTCCGAGACCAGGCCGCGGTTTATGCAAGTCGTAGCTTTACTGGTCGAGATGAGGGACCGTATGCGTACGCTACTGATCGACAACCATGATTCGTACACCTACAACCTCTTTCAACTGATGGCCCGGGTGTACGGCACGGAGCCGACGGTGGTGACCAACGACGACGCCGCGTGGCCCGGTCTGGACATCGGGGAGTTCGACGCGATCGTCGTCTCCCCCGGCCCCGGCCATCCGGGCCGGGACCGCGACCTCGGCGCCGTCCGGCAGGTGGTGGCGCGCACCACGGTCCCGCTTCTCGGGGTCTGCCTCGGTCACCAGGCGATCGCGTTGCTCTCGGGAGCCGACGTGGTGCCCGCGCCCAGGCCGCGACACGGACACCTGACCCGCGTGCGGCACACCGGCGAGGACCTCTTCCAAGGGCTGCCCCAGGACTTCCAGGCGGTGCGCTACCACTCGCTGTGCGTCCCGGAGGAGGGCCTGCCCTCCTCCCTCACGCCGACGGCGTGGGCGGAGGACGGCGTGCTCATGGGGCTGCGGCACCGGGAGCGCCCCCTCTGGGGAGTGCAGTTCCACCCCGAGTCGATCGCGACCGAGTTCGGCGCCCAACTGGTCGAGAACTTCGGCCGCCTCGTGGCGAAGGCGCTGGCGGAGCAGGGCAGGCCGCTGCGCCCGGCGCGGGCGCCGCGACGGGCGGCCGTCCGGCCGGCGCCCATCACGCCCGAGAGGCCGCCCGCCGCCGTCCGTCCGTGGCGGCTGCTGCACCGCGTGGTGCCGTACGAGGTGGACACGGCGGCGGCGTTCACGGACCTGTTCGGCGGCCTGGAGCACGCGTTCTGGCTGGACAGCAGCCGGGTGGAGCCCGGCCTGTCGCGGTTCTCCTTCCTCGGCGCGCCGGAGGGCCGCGACGGCGAGATCCTGAGCTACTCCGTCGGCGAGGGGCTCACGATCCGGAGCGGGCCGGGCCCGGAGACCGTCACCACGCCTGAGTCGATCTTCCAGGCCCTCCGGGCGCGGCTCGCCGAGCCGGTCCTCGACGTCCCCGACGTGCCCTTCGACCTCACCAGCGGATACGTGGGCTACTTCGGCTACGAGCTGCGGGCCGAGCTGGGCTCGCCGTGCCGGCACCGCGCCGCCACGCCCGACGCGGTGTGGCTGTCGGCCACCCGCCTGGTGGTGGTCGACCACGAGCAGCGGGCCACCCATCTCATCGCGCTGACCCGGTCGCCCGACGACCCCGCCGCGTCGTCCTGGCTGGCCCGCGCCGAACGGCGGCTCGCCCGGTGGCGGCCGCCGCCGGGCGCCGACGCGCCCGCCGCCGACGGCCACGACCCCGAGCCCGGCCTGCTCCGCGCCAGGGACGGCTACCTGCGCGACGTCGAGGCGTGCCGGAGCAAGCTGCGCGAGGGCGAGAGCTACGAGATCTGCCTGACCACCCAGACCCGGCTGCCCGTGACCGGCGACCCGCTGGAGCTCTACCTCGCGCAGCGCGCGTCCAACCCCGCGCCGTACGCCGCCTTCCTGCGGCTGGGCGGCTTCGCCGTCCTCTGCTCGTCCCCCGAGCGGTTCCTGCGGATCCGGCCGGACCGGACCGTGGAGACCAAACCGATCAAGGGCACCGCGGCCCGGGGGCGCGGGCGCCGGGAGGACCTGCGCCTGCGGGCCCGGCTGACGACCGATCCCAAGGTCAGGGCCGAGAACCTGATGATCGTCGACCTGCTGCGCAACGACCTCGGGCGGGTCTGCGAGGTCGGCTCGGTCCACGTGCCCAGCTACATGGCGGTCGAGACGTACGCGACCGTCCACCAGCTGGTGTCCACGATCCAGGGCACGCTGCGGCCGGACGTCGACGCGATCGGCTGCGTCACGGCGTGCTTCCCCGGCGGGTCGATGACCGGCGCGCCCAAGCTCCGCACGATGGAGATCCTCGACGAGATGGAGCAGACGGCGCGCGGCGTCTACTCCGGCGCCATCGGCTTCCTCGGCCACAACGGCACGGCCGACCTCAACATCGTGATCCGCACCGCCGTGGCCACCGCCGAGGGCCTGACCGTGGGGGCGGGCGGGGCGATCGTGCTCGACTCCGATCCCGCCGAGGAGTTCGAGGAGATGCTGCTGAAAGCACGGGCGCCCCTCCGCGTGGCCGGGCCCCCGCTGTCGGCGTCGGAACCGGGGCTGCGCTGGGCGGAGGCGGCACGATGACCAGGACCGGCAAGGACTACCTCGACGCGCTGCGCGACGGCAGGACGATCTGGCTGGACGGCGAACGGGTGGACGACCTGACCACCCATCCCGCCTTCCGGCGTTCGGTCCGCTCGATCGCCGACCTGTACGACCTGACGGCGGAGCACCCCGAGACGCTGACGGCGTCGGTGCCCGGCGTCGACGGGCCGGTGTCGCGCGCCTACCAGATCCCGCGGACGAAGGACGAGCTCAAGGCCAAGGGCAGGGCGTTCAAGCTGTGGTCGGAGGCGACGTTCGGGTTCCTCGGCCGCTCCCCCGACTACATGGCCTCGGCGGTGGCCGGGATGGCCACCGTGCCGGGCGTGCTGGCCCGCGACGGCTTCGACGGCTCGGCCAACCTGCTCGCGCACTGGCGGCGGATGGCCGAGGGCGACCTCTACCAGGCGCACACGCTGGTCAACCCGCAGATCGACCGTACGAAGGCGCCGTCGGAGCAGATGGAGGACGACCTCTGCCTGCGGGTCGTCGCCGAGCGCGACGACGGGATCGTCGTGCGCGGCGCCAAGATGATCGGCACCGCGGCGGCCCTCGCCGACGAGATCCTGGTCGGCGTCACCCAGCGGATGCCGCCGAGCGAGGCCGACTACGCGGTGAGCTTCTCCGTGCCGGTGGCGGCGCCCGGCATCTCCTTCGTCAGCCGGACCTCCTACGAGGCCCGCGCCACCAGCGTCTTCGACTATCCGCTCGCCAGCCGCCTGGACGAGAACGACGCGCTCGTGGTCTACGACGACGTGTTCGTGCCGTGGGAGCGGGTCTTCGCCTACCGCGACCCGGAGGCCTGCCACGCGCAGTTCTGGAAGACCCCGGCGTTCGTCAGCTTCGTCCACCACGGCGCCACCCGGTTCTGGACCAAGCTGGAGTTCCTCACCGGGATCGCCATCCTCGTCGCGAAGGCCAACAACGTCTACGACATGCCGCCGGTGCGGATGCAGATCGGCAAGCTCCTGTCGTGGGTGAACACCGCCAAGGCGCTGGTCGTCGCCGCCGAGGAGCTGTGCGAGCCGGTGCCCGGCGCCGACGCGGTCATGCCGCACCGCGAGACGGCGTACGCCCAGCTCGCCGTGGGGCCGGACCTCTACCCCAAGGTGATCAACGAGATCAAGCTGCTGGCGGGCGGCGGGCTGATCCAGCTGCCGTCCTCCTACCGCGACCTGCTGCGGCCGGAGGTCGCCGCGCTCCTCGGGAAGTACGTGAAGTCCCCCGGCTACGACGCCGAGTCGCGGATCAAGCTGTTCAAGCTCGCCTGGGACGCCGTGGGCAGCGAGTTCGCCGGGCGGCACGACCAGTACGAGCGCTTCTACCACGGCGCTCCGCACGTCTACCTGCCCGCCCTCGTGCGTGAGGGCGACCCCGGCCGGTACGCCGCGCTGGCCGGCCGGTGCCTCGACGGCTACGAACTGGAGGACGGGTGAGCACCGCCCGGCCGCCGATGACCGCCGGCTCCCTCCTGCGCGCCTACGTGGGGTCGCAGCCGGCGGCCGTCGCGGTCATGGCCGGTCTGCTGGTCTTCTCCATCGGCCTGGAGATCGCCGAGCCGCGCATCGCCGCGCACTTCATCGAGTCGGTCCAGCTCGGCCGGGCCGAGAGCACGCTCGTCGGGATCGCCGGGGTGTTCCTGGCCGTGGCCGTGACGCGGCAGGCCGCCCGCATCGTGTCGGCGTACGCCAGCGAGCGGGTCTCGTGGACCGCCACCAACGCCGCCCGTGAGGACCTGACCGCGCACGTGCTGTCGCTGGACCTGACCTTCCACGAGTCCCGCCCGCCCGGCGAGCTGATCGAGCGCATCGACGGCGACGTCAACCAGGTGGCGGAGTTCTTCTCCAGCCTGATCCTCCACATCGCCGGCAACGTCCTGCTGGTGCTGGGCATCCTGATCGCCCTGGCCACCCTCGACTGGCGGGTCGGGCTCACCTTCACGGCGGTCACGATCCTGAGCTATCTGGCGCTGTCGCGGATCGCCGGGATCGCCGGGCTCAAGTGGGAGGACGACCGGGAGCAGAGCGCCCGGTTCTTCGGCTACGTCGGCGAGGCGACCCTCGCCACCGAGGACCTGCGCTCGTCCGGCGCCACCGGCTACGCCATGGCGCGCTTCCACCGGCACCTGCGCGCCTGGCTGCCGGTGAAGGTCAGGGCCGAGGGCTGGGGCAGCGCCATCTGGGTCGTGCTCTCGATCGCGTTCACCGCCGGCACGGCGATCGCCTTCGGCTACGGCGGGGTCTTCTACCGCGACGGCGTGGTGTCCCTGGCCGGCGTCTACCTGATCGTCGCGTACGCCGCGATGCTGAACACCCCCATGGAGGTGCTGCGCCACCAGGTGCAGACGCTGCAGCAGGCGATGGCCGCCACGCGGCGCATCGCCGAACTCTTCGCCCACCGGTCCTCCCTCGCCGACGGGACCGCGACGATCCCCTCCGGCCCGCTGTCGGTGCGGTTCGACCAGGTCAGCTTCGGCTACGGCCAGGAAGATCCCGGGGACGAGTCCGAGAGCATGGTCATGCGCGAGGTGTCGTTCGACGTCCCGGCGGGGACCACGCTCGGGCTCGTCGGCCGGACCGGCGCGGGCAAGACCACCATCGCCTCCCTGCTGTTCCGCCTGTACGACGCGGGCCGGGGACAGGTGCTGGTCGGCGGCGTCGACGTCCGCGAGGCGGCCCTGGCGTCGCTGCGGTCGCGGATCGGGTTCGTGCCGCAGGACGTGCAGATCTTCGACGCCACCCTGCGGGAGAACCTGACCTTCTTCGACGAGCGGGCCGACGACCGGCGGCTGCTGGAGATCCTCGACGTGCTGGAGCTGCGGCCCTGGCTGGAGGGGCTGCCCGACGGGCTCTCCTCGCGGATCTCGCCCGGCACCCTGTCGGCCGGGCAGGCGCAGCTCATCGCGCTGGCCCGGGTGTTCCTGACCGATCCGGGGCTGGTCGTGCTCGACGAGCCGTCCAGCAGGCTCGACCCGGTCACCGAGGCCCAGGTGGAGCGCGCGCTCGACCGGATGCTCGCCGGGCGCACCGCGATCGTGATCGCCCACCGGCTCGACACGATCCGCCGTACGGACCAGGTGATCGTGCTGGACACCGGCGCGATCGCCGAGCGGGGCGCCACCGCCGGCCTGCTGGCCGACCCGGGCTCCCGGCTGGCGCGGCTCTACCAGGTCGGGAAGGTGCTCACATGAACGGACCGGCCGAGCCCTCCCCGCTGGGGTTCCTCTGGCGGCTGATCACCTACAGCCCCTGGCGCTACCTGCTGGCCGCCTCCGCGTGGGCGATCTTCCACCTGTGGCCGCTGCTGCCCGGCGTGCTCGGCAAGCTGCTGTTCGACGTCCTGGAGGGCCGGGCGCCCGCCGGGATCACCGTCTGGACGGTGGTGGCGGTCGCCGTGGGCGCGGGCCTCGCCCGGTGCGTCGCCATCGTCGGCGCGACCGTGGCCTGGGCGGGCTGGTACCTGCGCGCCCGGGGGCTGATCCAGCGCAACCTGCTCGCCCTGGTGTTCCGCAAGCCGGGCGCGCAGCCGCTGCCGGCCGCCGCGGGCGAGAACATCTCCACCCTGCGGGACGACAGCGACGCCATCGCGATGATGGGCGGCTGGGGTTTCGACATGATGTCCGGGCTCATCTTCGCGGGCGGCGGGCTGGCGATCCTGCTCAGCGTCGACGTCCAGGTGACCCTGGTGGTCATGGCGCCGCTCGCGGTCGTCCTGGTCCTCGCGCAGCTCGCCCGCGCCCGCGCGTACCGCATCCGGGTGCGCAGCAGGGCGGCCACCGCCCAGGTCACCGGGACCATCCAGGAGATCGTGTCCGCGACCCGCGCGATCAAGGCGGCGGGCCGGGAACGCGAGGTCGTCGCCCGGCTGCGCCGCGACAACGAGGCGCGCAAGACCGCGATGATCCGCGACAAGGTGCAGAGCCTCGCCATCGACTCCGTCTTCAACAGCACCGCGAGCATCGGCTCCGGCCTGATCCTGCTGCTGGCGGCGGGCCGGATGCGGTCCGGCGAGTTCACCACCGGCGACTTCGTGCTGTTCTCCACCTATCTCATGCAGGTGGCCGACTACACGTCCTTCATGGGCTACCTCGTGCGCACCTACCAGCAGGCCCGGGTCTCGTTCGTACGGGCGGCCGCCATGCTGCCCGGCACGCCCTCGCGGACGCTGGTCGAGCATCACCCGCTGCACCTGCGCGAGGACGCGTCTCTCACCACGGCGCCGCCGGAACCGGAGCCGCTGCGCGAGCTGGAGGTGCGGTCGCTGACGCACGTCTTCCCCGGCTCCGGGCGGGGGGTGCGCGAGGCGTCCTTCACGCTCCGGCCGGGGACCGTCACCGTCGTGACCGGTTCGGTGGGATCGGGCAAGACGACGCTGCTGCGCACCGTGCTCGGCCTCTACGCGCCGCAGGACGGCGAGATCCACTGGAACGGTGAGCGGGTCGACGCCCCGGGCGACTTCATGGTGCCGCCGCGCGTCGCCTACACCCCGCAGAGCCCCGCCCTGCTGTCCGGCACGATCAGGGAGAACGTGCTGCTCGGCCTGCCGGACGACGGCCGGGTCGAACGGGCGGCGGCCCTGGCCGTGCTCGGCCCCGACCTGGAGCGGCTCGGCGGCGGGCTCGACACGGAGATCGGCGTACGCGGCGTACGCCTTTCCGGCGGGCAGGCGCAGCGCACGGCCGCCGCCCGGATGTTCGCCCGCGACAGCGCGCTGCTGGTCATGGACGACCTGTCCAGCGCCCTCGACGTGGAGACCGAGCAGGAGCTGTGGCGGCGCATCTTCGCCACCTCGGCGACCTGCCTCGCGGTCTCCCACCGGCCCGCCCTGCTGGAGCGGGCCGACCAGGTGCTGCTGCTGAAGGACGGCCGGATCGTCGCCGCGGGCCCGCTGGCCGAGCTGCTGCGGACGTCCCCGGACATGCGGACGCACTACCGCCCCGCCCCGCCAACGAGGAGTCGACAGTGTCACGTGTGATCATCGTCGGCGCCGGCCCCTCGGGGCTGGCGCTGGCCGGCGAGCTGGCGGCGGGCGGTGTCGACTGCCTCGTGGTGGAGAAGCGGTCGAGCCGCGCCGCCCTGTCCCGGGCCTTCACCGTGGAGCCCCGCACGATGGAGTTGCTCGACATGCGCGGCCGGGTCGCCGGGCTGCTGGCCGACGGCCGCCCCTGCCCGCACCCGCCGGTAGGCGACCGGAACGGCTACCTCGACTACGGCCTGCTCGACACGCCGTTCCCGTACAGCCTGGTCGTGCCGCAGCACCGCACGGAGGCCGCCCTGCAGGCCGCGGCCGAGGAGGCCGGCGCGGTGGTCCGCACCGGCGCCGAGGTGGTCGGCCTGCGCCAGGACGCGGAGTCCGCCGAGGTGGACGTGCGCGGCCCGGACGGCGTGGTGACGACCGAGCGCGCCGACTACGTGGTCGGCTGCGACGGCGTGAACAGCACCGTGCGCGCGGCGGTCGGCGTCGACTTCGAGGGCTGGAACTACGACGTGTCGGTCATGATGGGCGACATGCGGCTGCGCAACCCGCCGTCGCCGCCCGCCTACGCCCGCATCACCCGCCGGGGCATGGCGGCGCTGTTCCCCTTCAGGGACGACACCTACCGGGTCATCGTGTTCGACCACGAGAAGATGCACGTCCCGGCGTCGCTGCCGGTGACCCCGGCGGACCTGCGGGAGAGCTGCGCGGGCATCCTCGGCATCGACGTCGAGCCGTACGACCCGATCTGGCTGTCGCGGTTCCGCAGCTCGCAGCGCCACGCCCGGCGCTACCGCGTCGGCCGGGTGCTGCTGGCCGGGGACGCCGCCCACACACACATCCCCTCCGGCGGCCAGGGCCTGCAGACGGGCATCCAGGACGCGTTCAACCTCGGCTGGAAGCTCCGCGCGGAGCTCGACGGCTGGGCGCCGCCGGGACTGCTGGACAGCTACGAGGACGAGCGCTACCCGATCGCCGCGGCGACCCTGCGCAAGACCGACCTCTCCTTCCGCTTCGAGACCTCGAACGGCGTGGCCGCACGGCTGGTCCGCATGATCGTCACGAAGCTCGTCCGCGTCCGCGCGATCCAGCGGGTGAACCTGGAGCACCTGTCCGGGCTCACCCTGCGTTATCCGGCGGGTGACGGCGGGTCCTGGGCCGGGCGGCGGGTCCCCGACCGGCCGCTGACCGACGGCTCGCGCCTGTTCGAGCGGTTCCGGGACGGCCGGTTCGTGCTGGCCGGCCCTCCGGGCGTCGCGGGTGAGCTGGACGGCTGGTCCGGCCGGGTCGTCACCGCGACCCTCGCCGAGCCGATCGGGCGCGGCTGCCCGCCCGTGGTCCTCGTCCGGCCCGACGGATACGTGGCGTGGGGCGGCAGGGACGGAGGGGCCGACGCCGGCGAGCTCGGGGCGGCGCTGCGCCGCTGGTGCGGCGAACCGCGGCCCGCCGGTATCGCGCGGAGAGAAACGTGAGAGCCGCTTTTCCGACAATGAATTGCACTTAAAAAGCGTCGGAAAACTCCGGAGGCGGGCCATGCGAAATTATTCAGCCGAATCGTATGGCGATGCGATCGCCTCCGTGTTCGACGTCGTGAACGACGACCCGGTGGAAGTGGCCGCCATCGTCGAGTTCCTGCGCAACCGCGCGGGGGCCGGGCCGGTGCTGGAAGCGGGCATCGGAACGGGCCGGATCGGCATCCCGCTGGCGGGGACCGGCGTCGAGGTGTTCGGCGTGGAAGTCAGCCGGGAAATGGTCAACCAGCTTCGCACGAAGCCGGGCGCGGAAAAGGTGACCGTCGAAGTCGGCGACATGAAGGAAATCGACTTCGGGCGGAAGTTCTCACTCGTCTTCCTCGCGCAGGGCACCTTCGGCGCGTTGCTGTCCGAACCGGCGCAGCGCGCGTACATGCGGCGCGTCCCGGAGATCCTCACCGAGGACGGCCGGCTCGTCGTGGAGACGATGGAGGTGGACGACTCCCGCTTCACCCACGACCAGTACGTCGCCACCTCACTGCTCGACGTCGACCACGTGGTGCTCAGCGCGGCCCTCCGCGACCCCGGGCACCAGGTGCTGAGCATCCAGAACGTGCTGCTCACCGCGCACGGCATCCAGCTCTACCCCGTGAAGTTCCGGTACTACACCGCCGGGCAGCTCGACGAGATGGCGGGTGACGCGGGACTGCGGCTGCTCGAACGCTACTCCGACTGGACCGAGGCCGACTACGCGCCGGGCTGCCTCCGGCACGTCTCGGTCTACGGCACCCAGGACTGAACGACCCGTCACCGTCTGGAAGGCGACTCGCCGATGAACATCTCACCCCCCAGGACGCCGCGGCGGTACACCGTCGTGGTCGCGGCGCTCGGCGCCGCGGTATCCCTCACCAGCGGTTGCGCCCTGAACCTCGCCAACGCCAAGTGGTACACCACCACCTACTCGGGCGAGGCGCAGACCGTGGGCCACGGCACCGCGCGGCCGTACGTCATCATCGACCAGGACGGCAACCCCACGGAGGTGGGGGTGCGCCTGTCGGCGACGGCGCTGGACGGGCTGCCCACCGAGGACACCGTCCCGCCGACGGAGACCATCCTGGAGTTCCCCAAGCAGGCGAAGGCCACGGTCTTCAACCACGTGATGCTCAACTGGTACAGCCACGGGCGCAAGCCGGCCGAGATCTTCGGCGAGCCGCACTTCGCCTTCCACTTCTACACGCCCGACCACCACGCGGTCATGGAGATCGACCCCAAGGTCCACCCGGACCGCGCCGGGAAGGTGCCGGAGAAGAAGTACATCGCGCCCGACTACATCTCCGAGCCGGGCAACCCGGTGGAGATGACCAAGCCCCAGATGGGCCTCCACTGGATTGACACGACGCGGCACTTCGGGCCGGTCGGCAGCGCCGAGGAGTTCCGCGAGGTCTTCGTCTACGGCTCCCACGACGGCAGGCTCATCTTCCAGGAGCCGCTGGCGACGCGGAAGTGGCTGCTGACCAAGCCCACCTTCAAGTCGGACATCCGCCAGCCGCAGGAGTACCAGCGCACCGGCTACTACCCGACCTTCTACGGCATCAAGTACGACGCCGCCACCAACGACTACGTGATCTCGCTGGGCGGCATGCGGATGCGTAAGGCGACGTAGGTCGTGTCCGGCACCCTCGGCCCGTCGCGCGAGGCCCAAGGCCCCCGGGCCCGCGCGGCGGGCGCCGCCGTCCCCGGTTTGTCGGATGACGACGTGGCGCAACTGGTCCGCATCCGCCACTTCGAGCGCACGCTGCTGCGGATGTTCGAGGCCGGCGCGCTGAGCGGGACCACGCACACGTGCATCGGGCAGGAGTACGTGCCGGTGGCGCTGGCCCCGCTGCTCGACGGCGACTTCGTGGTCAGCAACCACCGCGGTCACGGCCACTACCTGGCCCACGTCGGCGACGCCGCCGGGCTGCTCGCCGAGATCATGGGCCGGGAGGGCGCGGTCTGCGCGGGCGTCGGCGGCAGCCAGCACCTCCACCGGCCCGGCTTCCTGTCCACCGGTGTGCAGGGCGAGGGCGTGGCGCTCGCGACGGGCGTCGCGTTGCGGCACCGGCGCGCCGGCACCGGCCGGATCGCCGCCGCCTACGTCGGCGACGGCACCTGGGGCGAGGGCGCGGTGTACGAGGCGCTCAACATGGCGGCGCTGTGGCGGCTGCCGGTGCTCGTCGTCGTGGAGGACAACGGGATCGCCCAGTCCACCCCCACGAGCGCGCACCTCGCCGGGACCATCGCCGGACGGGCCCGCGCCTTCGGCGTCGAGTACGCCGAGATCGCCACCAACGACATCCCGGCCATCCGCGCCGCCGCCGGGCCGGTGATCGCGCGGGTCCGCGACGGCGGCGGGCCGGCGGTCGTACGGTTCCTGACCCGGCGGCTCGGCCCGCACAGCAAGGGCGACGACACCCGCCCGGCCGAGGAGGTCGCGGCCCTGTGGGAGGACGACTGGCAGGCAGAGCTGGAGGCGCGCCTCGGTCCCCGCTTCCGGGAGATCGACCAGCGGGTCCGCGCCGAGGTGGACCGGATCGCCGCCGAGGTGGCGGCACGCCCGCCGTCGCGGTGGGCCGACGTGGCCGACGCGGGAGCCGTGCAGTGAACGAACTGATCACCCTGGTCGCGGGCATCCTCGACATGCCCGCCGAGACGGTCGACGAGAACACCGGCACGGCCACGGCCGCCGAGTGGAGCAGCCTGCGCCACGTGCAGATCATCGGCACCGTCGAACGGGCGTACGGCGTGCGGCTGAGCGCGCGCGAGGCCCGCGCGTGCCGTTCCGTGGGGGCGCTGCGGGACACCCTGCGGACGCGGGGAGTCGCGGTATGACGCCGCTCGCGCCCCGGCTCGCGGAGAGCCTGAACGGCGCGCTGCACCGGCTGTTCGCCGAACGCCCCGGCCTGCACCTCCTCGGCGAGGACGTCGCCGACCCCTACGGCGGCGCCTTCAAGGTCACCAGGGGTCTGTCGGACCGGCATCCCGGCCGCGTCCTCTCCACCCCGATCAGCGAGAACGGCCTCGCGGGCGTCGCGGCCGGTCTCGCCCTCGCCGGGGACGAGGTCGTGGCCGAGGTCATGTTCGGCGACTTCGCCGCGCTCGTCTTCGACCCGGTGCTCAACCTGATCTCGAAGTCGGTGACGATGTACGGCCGGCGGCTGCCCATGCCGGTCGTGCTCCGCTGCCCGGTCGGCGGCCGCCGCGGCTACGGGCCCACCCACAGCCAGAGCGTGCAGAAGCACTTCGTCGGCATGCCGAACCTGGCGTTGTACGAGCTCAGCCCGTTCCACGATCCGTACGGACTGCTCGCGCACGCCCTCGACCACGGGCCCGCGCTGCTCTTCGAGGACAAGGTGCTCTACACCCGGCGGGCGTACGCCGACGGGGTCGTGGACGAGCACTTCCGCTCCTCGCTCACCGGGGACGCGGCCGGCTGGGCGCACGTGACCCCCGTGGACGGCGCCGCTCCCGACGTCGTGCTGCTCTGCCCCGGCGGCGTCGCCCACCGGGCCCTCGCCGCCGCCCACCTCCTGCGGGAGCGGGGCGTCACCGCGCACCTCCTGGTGCCCGGGCGCCTGTATCCCCTGGACATCGAACCCGTCCTGCCGCTGCTGGAACGGCCCGCGCTGGTCGCCGTCGCCGAGGAGAGCACGGCGGGCGGCACCTGGGGCTCCGACATCGCGGCGCTGGTGTACGAGCGGCTGTGGCCGCGCCTGCGCGCCCCGGTGCTGCGGCTGTCGTCGGCCGACTCGATCATCCCGGCCGCCCGGCACCTGGAGGACCGGGTGCTGCTGGGCGAGCGGCACATCGCCGAGGCCGTCGCGGACCGCCTCGGCACGCTCGCGGCTCCGGCCGCCCGATCTGTCGCGGAGCCGGTCGCCGAGGTCGCCGCCGAATCTGTCTCAGTACCACTCGCCGTACCGCTCGTCGTGCCGAAGCTGAACAGCAACGACACGCACTATCTGGTGACCGGCTGGCTGGCCGAGGACGGAGCCAGGGTCGAGGCGGGCGCTCCCCTGGTCGAGCTGGAGACGTCCAAGGCGGTCGAAGAGATCGAGGCGCCGGCCGCGGGATATCTGCGGATCTCGGCGGGCGCCGGCACCGAGGTGGAGGTCGGCGCCGTCATCGCGGAACTCCACGAACTCGCGCCTCCATTGAACAGGGCGGCGGGGAGCGGGCCGGGAAGCGAGGCGCCTGCGACGATCGCGGCGTACGCGACGGCTGGTGGTGGTGACGAGCCACCCGCGGCGCCCGCCCAGGCCGCCCAGCCTGCCCAGGCTCGCCCGCCTGCCGAGCCGTCCCCGGCCGACCAGCGGACGTACGTGCTCGACCGGGTGCAGCGGGGCACCGCCGCCGTCGTAAGCCGGGCCCACAAGGAGGTGCCGGCGGCCTTCACCGCCGTCGAGGTGTGCGTCGACGCCCTCCTCGCCAGACTGCGCCTGCTGTCGGAGGAATCCGGTGCCGAGGTCGGCGTACCCGAGGCCGTGGTGAAGGCGGTCGCCGCCGTCCACGACCGCTTCGGCCATCTCTTCGGCAGTCTCGTGGACGACCGGACGGTCGCCCTCGCCGAGACGCCACACGTCGCGGTCACGATCGACGCGGGACGCGGCCTCTACACGCCGGTTATCCGGGACTGCGCGAGCCGATCCATCGCCGATATCGCCGACGACCTGATGGACTTCCGCATGAAAGCGTGGCGGGGAGGTGATTTCACCACATCCGAGCTCGATGGCGGTACGATCACGATCTCGATCAACACTGAGGCCGATGTGGTGTTCGTCCAACCGATCGTCATGTGGCCGCAGTTGTGCATGCTCTCCGTCGGCGGGCTACGTCGGCAGCTCGCGCTCCACGACGGAGTCCTCGCAACAACCACGGTCGTCGTCCTCGGCCTCGCCTATGACCACCGGGTCGTCAACGGCGCCGAAGCGGTGGCCTTCCTGCGAGCGGTCGCGGACAACCTCCGCGAGCCGGACCGGCTCGACCAGCTGGTCGCCTGACGGCGTGATGGAGGACTGATGACGTTCGGGCTGATCGCCTTCGCAGCGGAAGTGGGCGAGCCAGTGCCCGTCAAGGACGTGGTAGCCGACTACACCGAGGACGTCGCACGTGTGCTCGCGTACGGCTACGACTTCGTGCATCGCGCGGCTCCCGGGACGGGCCTGACCGATCTCGCCGTCGAAGCGGGCGGCCAGGCCCTCGCCGCGGCGGGCGTCGCCGCCCGCGACGTCGACCTCCTGGTGTTAGCGATCACAGACATCGCGGAGTACCTGTACTGGGACGCGGCGGCCGCGGTCGCCCACCGGCTCGGCCTCTCCTGGGCAGAGGCCGTACTCGTCGACCAGGGCTGCGCGGGCGGCGTCACCGCCTTCGACACCCTGGCCGGCCGGTTCGCCACCCACCTGTCGTACGACACGGCGCTGGTCATCGGCGCCAACCGCACCACCGAGGCGTACTGGAACCGCCTGGACACCCACTCGTTGCTGTTCTCCGATGGCGCGGCGGCGGCCGTGGCCAGCCGCAACGCCACCTCACTGCGCTGGCGCACCTCGTACGCCGAGACGGACGGCCGCTACGCCGACTTCTTCCGGATGGACGACGGCGGCGGGGCGAATCCCTTCGGACCCGGCACGCCGCCTCCCAAGGTCCGGGACGCCTGGCAGATCATGGAGCACTTCCAGTACGACTCCGATCGCATGGCCGCCTTCGCGGACGAGATCAACGACCGTACGGCCCGTGCCGTCCACCGCGCCTGCAAGCAGGCGGGCATCACCGAGGACGAGCTCGCGTGGCTCCTCCTGCTCAACGACAATCCTCGTGTCATCGCCGCCCAGGCCGATCTGATCGGTGTGCCGACGTCCCGTACGAACATCCGCGGCGCACGGCAGCACGGGCACTTCGGCGCCGCGGACCACCTGTTCGAGCTGGGCAACCTGCACGCCTCGGGAGAGCTGGGCCTCGGCGACTACGTGGCGCTGGCCACGAACGGCCGCGGAATGCACTGGGCGTGCACCATCCTGTGGTCCTGACGTACGCCCCGGCCTGATCGCCCGCTTCCCCGACTCCTCCCGGCCCGTCGTGAAGCTCGCGCGTCCATGGTTTCGGTGCCGGCCGCCCGGCGGGACCTCGTCGTCGCTCACCGTGCTCACCCGGTCTTTCAGTCGCTCGGGGCGCCGCTCGTCGCCCCGGTACGGCCGAGTGTGCGGCGCAGCCTGGGGATGGCCGCCGGCCGCACCGGCCCGCTCGCCGTCGCGGGCAGGGACTCCGCCAGTCCGGCGATGGTGGGGTGCTCGAAGACCACCCGCAGCGGGAGCGACGCTCCGGTGAGGGCGTTGAGCCGGCTGACCAGCCGCGTGGCCAGCAGTGAGTGCCCGCCGAGGCTGAAGAAGTCGTCGTGGATGTTCGTGACCGGCCGGCCCAGCAATCCGGCGAACAGCTCGGCCACCAGGTGCTGCGCCTCAGTGCTGGGAGGCTCTGCCTCGCCGGTGGTGGGCACCGAGGTCGGCTCAGGTAGCGCCTTCCGATCGATCTTCCCGTTGGGCGTACGCGGCAGGGCGTCCATCACCACGATGCGAGCGGGGACCAGATGCTGCGGCAGACACCCCCGCAGATGCCGGAGAAGGATCTGCTCCTCCTCACCCTCTTCGGTGGGGGTGGTGGTGGCGGCGATGTGGGCGATCAGGTGGTCGCGGTGGACGGTGACGACGGCCTCGGACACGGCGGGGTGCTGCAGCAGAGCGTGCTCTACCTCGCCCGGCTCGATCCGGAACCCCCGGAGCTTCACCTGGTGATCCACCCGGCCGTGGTAGTCCAGGAAGAACTCCACCTCGCCATCAGCGGTGCTGCGCGGGCGCCAACGGGCCAGATCCCCCGTCCGATACAACCGCCCACCCTCACCGTCGGGGAGGGGGAGGTAGCGTTCGGCGGTCAGGGCCGGCCGGTGATGGTAGCCCCGGGTGACGCCCTGGCCGGACAGATACACCTCGCCGATCGCGCCCAGCGGCACCGGCCGTAGTTCGCTGTCCAGCAGGTGCACCCGCGACCCGGGCAGGGCGCGGCCCAGCGGCGTCCGCTCGTTTTTGGGGTCGGTGACGGCGTGGGTGGAGTACGTGGTGTCCTCGGTCGGGCCGTACAGGTTGTTGACCGCCTCCACCGCCGGGTCCCGGTACAACCCCCGCACCAACTCCACCGGCAACGGCTCCCCCGCCAAGTTGATCGTCGCCGCCCGTGACGGGATCGCCCCCGCCGCCAGCAACTCCGCCGCCGCCGACGGCACCGTGTTCACCAACGTCACATGACCGAACCCCGCCCGATCCTCGATCAGATCCAGCGCATTCCCCGCCGCCAACGTGACCGCAGCCCCCACCGACAACGGCGCGAAAATCTCAAACACCGACAAGTCGAAACACACACTCGTCGACGCCAACGTCTCCGCCAGCACACCCGGCCCGAACACGCGGCCGGCCCAGGCGAGCATCGCCACCGTCTGCCGATGCTCGATCACCACACCCTTCGGCCGCCCCGTCGACCCCGACGTATAAATCACATACGCCGCATCCGAAGGACGCACCCCCACACCCAACCGGCGCTGGAACCCATCCCCAGCCGAGCCGAGCACCGCGCGAACGTCGACAACCTCTACCCCGGCCGAACCGGCCAGGGGGTTGTGGTCGGGGGTGGTCACCAGCACCGCGGCGTTGCTGTCATCCAGCAGGTAGGCCACCCGCTCGGGCGGATACCCCGGATCGATCGGCACATACGCCGCACCGGTCTTCAACACCGCCAGCAACGCCACGATCAAATCACTGGACCGCGGCAGGCACACCCCCACCAACACCCCAGCCCGCGCACCCAACCCCACCAGATGACAGGCCAACCGCTCAGCCCGCTCATCCAACTCCCGATACCGCACCACCCCGTCAACCGCACGAACCGCCACCGCATCCGGACACCGATCCACCACCGCTTCGATCAGACCGTGGACACACCCGTCATCACCAGCAAGCGGACCACCGTCACCCAACGCACCGAGGACGGCCTTCTCCCCCGCCGTACGGACATCGAGATCCGCAACCCGCACCTGCGGGCCGGCGGCCAGCGCCTCGACCACCACCGCCAACCGCTCCGCCAGCAGACACGCCGACCGCACATCGAACAGATCGGTGTTGAAGGTCAGGAACCCGCCCAACCCCTCCACCGACTGCTCCAGATGCACCGACAACTCGAACTGGCTGGCACGGGGATGCACCGGCACCGGGTCGACCGCGAGCCCGGGGAGCTCGTACTGCGGCGGCGTGCCGTTGATCGACAGCATGACCTGGAAGAGGGGGCTGCGGCTGAGGTCGCGTTCCCGTACGCACTCATTGATCAGCCGCTCGAAGCCGATGTGCTGGTGCTGCTGGACGGCGAGCGCGGAGTCGTGCGTGGCGCTGAGCACGTCACGGAGGGTCGTCTCCGGCGTCGGACGCATACGCAGGGGCAGGGTCGTCACGAGCATGCCGATGACATCCGTGGTTTCGGGCCGGGTGCGCCCTGAGGCGGCGAACCCGATGGTGACGTCGTCCTGGCCGCTGAGCTTGGCCAGGAGCACACCCAGCGCCGTCGCCACCACGGAGAACGTACTCGCCCCGGTCGCCCGGGTCACGGCGGCCACGGCCTCGGCGGGCAGGGACAGTGGAACGGCGTCCCCACGGTGCGTCTGGTACGGCGGGCGCGGCTTGTCGGTGGGCAGATCGAGCGTCCGCGCGCCGGCGAGGTGCTCGCGCCAGAACTCCACGTCCTCGTCGGTGACGGGCTGCTCCCACAGTGCGACGTCCGCGAACTGCACGGGCGCGGGTGAAGGAGCCTGGTCTCCCGCCGGGTCTTCGGCCAGCCTGGCGTAGTGGCCGGTGATCTCACGGAGCAGCAGGTCGAGCGACCAGCCGTCGCAGATGAGATGGTGCAGGCTCAGGAGCAGTACGTGCTCCTCCTCCGACACCCTGACCAGGACCGCACGCATGAGCGGCCCGGCGGCGATGTCGAGCGGACGGGAGGCCACCTCGTCGAGCACCGCGGCCCAGTCGGACACGGTCACTTCCTCCAGCTCGGCGACCGGTTCGGCGGACACCACCTGTACGAGTTCCTCGTTCTCCTCACGGAGGGTGGTGCGCAGGCTTTCATGACGCCGGGCGGTGTGAGCGAGGGCGGTGTGCAGCACGTCACGGTCGAGCGGCCCACGCACGGTCGCAGCGCCGGTGATGTGGTACGCCAGATTGGTGTCCGGGTGCAGATGACACAAGAACCACAAACGCTGCTGATTCGCCGTCGCCGGATGCACATGCTCACCAGCCGGATGACGCCCCACCGGAATCGCCGCCACCTCACCGGCACCCAGACCTGGCAGCTGCTCGGCCAGCTCGGCGACGGTCGGGTGATCGAACACCAGTCGAAGCGGCACCACCACACCCAGCGCCTCCGACAACCGATGCACCAACCGCGTCGCGAGCAGCGAATGCCCGCCCAAGCTGAAGAAGTCGTCATGGATGCTCGTGACCGGCCGGCCCAGCAATCCGGTGAACAACCCGGCCACCAGACGCTGCGCCTCAGTGCTGGGAGGCTCCACCTCACCGGCACCGGCACTCGTGAGAGACGGCGCGGGCAACGCCTTCCGATCGATCTTCCCGTTCGGCGTACGCGGCAGCGCGTCCATCACCACGACACGAGCAGGCACCAGATGCTGCGGCAGACACCCCCGCAGATACCGGAGAAGGATCTGCTCACAATCCTCGTCACTCAGAGCGAGGTCACCATGATCCGCCACAACGACAAGACGGCCACCATGCCCCCGGTCACGCCGGTCACCGTGCCCGTCGTGCGCGCCGGCGTGCTCACCATGCTCGCCGTGGGCTCGCTGGTCGCCCTGGGCGTAGCGGCCCTGGCCGGGCTGGTCGAGAGGGTGCCGGCCGACATCCTCCGGGTGGGTGTGGTCATGCCGGCCGACGTCGCCGTGGTGATTGGGGGTGGTTGTGGTGGCGATGTGGGCGATCAGGTGGTCGGCGTGGACGGTGACGACGGCCTCGGACACGGCGGGGTGCTGGAGCAGGACGTGTTCCACCTCGCCCGGCTCGATCCGGAACCCCCGCAGCTTCACCTGGTGATCCACCCGGCCGTGATAGTCCAGGAAGAACTCCACCTCGCCATCAGCGGTGCTGCGCGGGCGCCAACGGGCCAGGTCTCCCGTCCGATACAACCGCCCACCCTCACCGGCGGGGAGGGCATGGGCATCGCCGTCGTTGTCACCGTGGCTGTCGGTCAGGGCGCGGGCGTCCCCGCCGTGGTCGTCGCCGTGGTCGTCGTGGTTGCCGGGGAGGGGGAGGTAGCGTTCGGCTGTCAGCCCTGGCCGGTGGTGGTAGCCCCGGGTGACTCCCTGACCGGACAGATACACCTCACCGATCGCGCCCAGCGGCACCGGCCGCAGTTCGCTGTCCAGCAGGTGCACCCGCGACCCGGGCAGGGCGCGGCCCAGCGGCGTCCGCTCATCACCCGGATGGGTGATCGCGTGGGTGGAGTACGTGGTGTCCTCGGTCGGGCCGTACAGGTTGTTGACCACCCCTACCGCCGGGTCCCGGTACAACCCGCGCACCAACTCCACCGGCAACGGCTCCCCCGCCAGATTGATCGTCGCCGCCCGTGGCGGGATCGCCCCCGCCGCCAGCAACTCCGCCGCCGCCGACGGCACCGTGTTCACCAACGTCACATGACCGAACCCCGCCCGATCCTCGATCAGATCCAGCGCATTCCCCGCCGCCAACGTGACAGTCGCCCCCACCGACAACGGCGCGAAAATCTCAAACACCGACAAGTCGAAACACACACTCGTCGACGCCAACGTCTCCGCCAGCACCCCCGGCCCGAACACGCTGCCGGCCCAGGTCAGCATCGCCACCGTCTGCCGATGCTCGATCACCACACCCTTCGGCCGCCCCGTCGACCCCGACGTATAAATCACATACGCCGCATCCGAAGGACGCAGGCCCACACCCAAACGACCAGGGCCAGGAGCAGACGATCCCACCGAAGCCTCGGCGGCGAGCGGGCCAAGTACCGCGCGAACGTTGACGACCTCTACCCCGGCCGAACCGGCCAGGGGGTTGTGGTCGGGGGTGGTCACCAACACGGCCGCGTTGCTGTCATCCAGCAGGTAGGCCACCCGCTCGCGCGGATACCCCGGATCGATCGGCACATACGCCGCACCGGTCTTCAACACCGCCAGCAACGCCACGATCAAATCACTGGACCGCGGCAAGCACACCCCCACCAACACCCCAGCCCGCGCACCCAACCCCACCAGATGACAGGCCAACCGCTCAGCCCGCTCATCCAACTCCCGATACCGCACCACCCCGTCAACCGCACGAACCGCCACCGCATCCGGACACCGATCCACCACCGCTTCGATCAGACCGTGGACACACCCGTCATCACCAGCAAGCGGACCACCGTCACCCAACGCACCGAGGACGGCCTTCTCCCCCGCCGTACGGACATCGAGATCCGCAACCCGCACCTGCGGGCCGGCGGCCAGCGCCTCGACCACCACCGCCAACCGCTCCGCCAGCAGACACGCCGACCGCACATCGAACAGATCGGTGTTGAAGGTCAGGAACCCGCCCAACCCCTCCACCGACTGCTCCAGATGCACCGACAACTCGAACTGCGTACCGGCGGGCGCCATGTCGACCCGGGTGAAGCGCAGGCCGGGAAGTTCCAGCGACCGCTGGGGCGAGCTGTCCAGGGCGAGCATGACCTGGAAGAACGGGCTGCGGCTGAAATCACGTTCCGGCCGCACATGCTGGACGATCCGCTCGAACGGGGTGTCGCCGTGAAGCTGGACCTCCAGAAGGTTCGCGTGGGTCGCGCGCAACGCCTCCGCGAGCGTCATGCCGGGGCGGATCACGGAGCGCAGGGGAAGGGTGTTCGCCAGGAAACCGATCATGTCGGCGGTGCCTGGGTGCGTACGACCGGAGGACGGGATGCCGATGGTGACGTCGTCCTGACCGGTGAGTCTGGCGAGCAGCAGCGTCAACGCGGTCGTGATCACCGTGAAGGTCGTCGTACCGCTTTCCCGTGCGAGGCGCTCGACGGTCCGCGCGGGCAGAGCGAGCGGAACGGCGTCCCCACGATGCGTCTCGTACGGCGGGCGCGGCTTGTCGGTGGGCAGGTCGAGCGTCTGCGCGCCGGCGAGATATCCACGCCAGAAATCGAGTTCGGAGTCATCGGCCGGAGTGTCGAGCTTCCACTGGGCGTAGTCGCCGTGCTGAAGAGGGGCGTCCTGCGGCAACGGGTCGCCCGCACAGGCGGCCTCATAGTGCGCGGCGAGCTCGCGGAACAGCACCGTGAGGGACCAGCCGTCCGCGATGACATGGTGGAGCGACAGCAGCAGCACGTGTTCGTCGTCCGAGACACGCACCACCCGCGCGCGGAACAACGGACCCTGTTCGAGGTCGACCGTCGATGTCCGCCACTGCTGCAAGGTTCCCGCCAGGTCCGGTGCGACGGTGAGCGGCGGCTCCCAATCCCACTCGTCGTGTACGACCTGTAGGAGTTCCCCCTCCGTCATCCGCAGGGTGGTGCGCAGGCTTTCATGACGCCGGGCGGTGTGGGCGAGGGCGGTGTGCAGTCTGTCGCGGTCGAGCGGCCCACGCACGGTCGCAGCGCCGGTGATGTGGTACGCCAGATTGGTGTCCGGGTGCAGATGACACAAGAACCACAAACGCTGCTGATTCGCCGTCGCCGGATGCACATGCTCACCAGCCGGATGACGCCCCACCGGAATCGCCGCCACCCCACCCACCGCACCGGCCGCAACTCCCGGCAACTGCTCGGCCAGCTCGGCGACGGTCGGATGATCGAAGACCAGCCGAAGCGGCACCACCACACCCAGCGCCTCCGACAACCGATGCACCAACCGCGTCGCCAGCAGCGAATGCCCGCCCAAGCTGAAGAAGTCGTCATGGATGCTCGTGACCGGCCGGCCCAGCAATCCGGCGAACAACCCGGCCACCAGACGCTGCGCCTCAGTGCTGGGAGGCTCCACCTCACCGGCACCGGCACTCGCGAGAGACGGCGCGGGCAACGCCTTCCGATCGATCTTCCCGTTCGGCGTACGCGGCAGCGCGTCCATCACCACGACACGAGCAGGCACCAGATGCTGCGGCAGACACCCCCGCAGATACCGAAGAAGGATCTGCTCACAATCCTCGTCACTCAGAGCGAGGTCACCATGATCCGCCACAACGACAAGACGGCCACCATGCCCCCGGTCACGCCGGTCACCGTGCACGTCGTGCGCGCCGGCGTACTCGCCGTGGGCTCGCTGGTCGCTCTGCCCGACGTCGTCGTGGTCGCCCTGGTGAGCATGGCCAGGAGTGTGTTTGGTCGCGACGTGGGCGATCAGATGGTCGCGGTGGACGGTGACGACGGCCTCGGACACGGCGGGGTGCTGGAGCAGGACGTGTTCCACCTCGCCCGGCTCGATCCGGAACCCCCGGAGCTTCACCTGGTGATCCACCCGGCCGTGGTAATCCAGGAAGAACTCCACCCCACCGTCAGCCGAGCTGCGCGGGCGCCAACGGGCCAGGTCTCCCGTCCGATACAACCGCCCACCCCCGCCCTGGTCACCGCCGCTGTCACCGTGGCTGCCGGTGAGGGCGTCGCCGTGAGCGTGGTTGTCGGGGAGGGGGAGGTAGCGTTCGGCGGTCAGGGCCGGCCGGTGGTGGTAGCCCCGGGTGACGCCCTGGCCGGACAGGTACACCTCGCCGATCGCGCCGAGCGGCACCGGCCGTAGTTCGCTGTCCAGCAGGTGCACCCGCGACCCGGGCAGGGCGCGGCCCAGCGGCGTCCGCTCATCACCAGGATGGGTGATCGCGTGGGTGGAGTACGTGGTGTCCTCGGTCGGGCCGTACAGGTTGTTGACCGTCCCTACCGCCGGGTCCCGGTACAACCCCCGCACCAACTCCACCGGCAACGGCTCCCCCGCCAGATTGATCGTCGCCGCCCGTGGCGGGATCGCCCCGGCCGCCAGCAACTCCGCCGCCGCCGACGGCACCGTGTTCACCAACGTCACATGACCGAACCCCGCCCGATCCTCGATCAGATCCAGCGCATTCCCCGCCGCCAACGTGACAGTCGCCCCCACCGACAACGGCGCGAAAATCTCAAACACCGACAAGTCGAAACACACACTCGTCGACGCCAACGTCTCCGCCAGCACCCCCGGCCCGAACACGCGGCCGGCCCAGGTCAGCATCGCCACCGTCTGCCGATGCTCGATCACCACACCCTTCGGCCGCCCCGTCGACCCCGACGTATAAATCACATACGCCGCATCCGACGACCGCACTTCCACACCCAACCGGCCGACACGACCGGCATCGGGGCTCCCCCCGATCGGCCCGAGCAGAGCGCCGATGTCGACCACCTGCACTCCCGGCGAACTGGCCAGGGGGCTGTGGTCGGGGGTGGTCACCAACACGGCCGCGTTGCTGTCATCCAGCAGGTAGGCCACCCGCTCGGGCGGATACCCCGGATCGATCGGCACATACGCCGCACCGGTCTTCAACACCGCCAGCAACGCCACGATCAAATCACTGGACCGCGGCAGGCACACCCCCACCAACACCCCAGCCCGCGCACCCAACCCCACCAGATGACAGGCCAACCGCTCAGCCCGCTCATCCAACTCCCGATACCGCACCACCCCGTCAACCGCACGAACCGCCACCGCATCCGGACACCGATCCACCACCGCTTCGATCAGACCGTGGACACACCCGTCATCACCAGCAAGCGGACCACCGTCACCCAACGCACCGAGGGCCGTCTTCTCGGCCTCGCCCAGCACATCGAGTTCCGTCAGAGGCCCGTCCAGGCCTTCGGTCAGCGCACGCAGCGCCACGCCGAAGCGGCCGGCGAGCAGCCGGACGGTCTCGGCGTCGAACAGGTCGGCGTCGTAGCCGAGGAACCCGGTGACGCGGTCGCCCGTCTGCCACAGGTACATCTCGACGTCGTACTGGATAGCAGCGGGCGCCATCGTCAGCGGCCGGACGGGCCGCCCGTCCAGGTGGAACTCGGGCAAGCCGTCCTGGAGGACGCACATCGCCCGGAACAGCCGGTCGCCGCCGGTCCGCGCCTCCGCCGCGACCGTCTCCAGGGGGACATGCGCGTGCGCGTACGCGCCGAGGCAGGTGTCGCGTACGGCCATCAGGAGATCGCGGCCGGTCGCGGCGCCGGTGCTGTCGGTGCGCAGCGCGAGCATGTTGACCAGCGGGGCGATGGCTCCCGGCGCGCGGTGCCGTTCGCCGGCCGCGATCGGCGCCCCGATCGTCACGTCGGGCTCCCCGGTCGTCCTCGCCAGCGTCAGATGCAGGGCGGCGAGCAGCACCATGAACGGGGTGACCCGCTCGCGCTCGGCGACTTCCAGAGCGTGCCGTACGGCGGACGTGTCCAGCGACACCGGGACGGCGCCCGAGCGGAAGCGCGGCCGGACGGGCCGCGGCATGTCGGCCGGGAGGTCGAGCGGAGGCGCGTCGCACAGCCGCTCGCGCCAGTAGGCGAGGTCCGCCTCGGTGACGGGCGTGCCCGCGGCGGGCGGAGTGGCCGCGCCGGGCAGGGCTCCGCCGGAGTAGAGGGTGGTCAGCTCGGCGAGGAAGACGCCCAGTGACCAGCCGTCGCAGATGAGGTGGTGGGCCACGACCTGCAGGAGCGTCTCATCGGGACCGAGCGACCATACGGCCACCCGCCACAGTGGACCGGTGGCCGGGTCCATGGGCCTCGCGGCGAAGTCCCCGGCCCTGGCCATCGCCGCCTCCCGCCGCTCGTCCTCTGGCAGGTGTGCGAGGTCGGTGAGGTCGGCGAACTCAGGCTCCGGCCCCGCGTACGGCACAGCGGACGGCACAGCGGACGGCACGGTGACCGAATCGACGGCTGCATCGACGGCGCGATCCACGGCGGAATCCACGGCGGGGTTCACGGCATGATCCCGGGCGGACCCCGCGACGGACCCTGCGACGGGGTCGAGGACGCACCTCGGCGGCTCCTCGCGCGGGAACCGGGCGCGCAGCAGCGGGTGGCGCTCCGCCATCCGGACGAGCGCCGACCGCAGGCGGTCGCGGTCCACCGGCCCGGCCACGGACGCCACGAACGACAGGATGTTCACCGCGGTGCCCGGGTGAAGCTCCTCGAAGAGCAGCAGCCCCGTCTGCGCGGGGCTGACGGTCAGTTCCTCGGCATCGGCGACGGCGGCAGCGGCGGACGCGGAGGCCCGGTCACGCCAGCGCCGGACCAGGTCGCGTCCTACGGCGTGCTCGCTCACCGCGACCCACCGGCCTCGGTGGTCAGCGCCGCGATCCGGGCCGCGACCTGGGCGCCGGAGACGCCGCGCTCGCTCCAGTCGGCCATGAGCCGGGCCGTGACCTCGCGGGGCGACTGGGCCGACAGCACGACCTCGATCGGCACGGGCAGCGCGAGCGCGTCCTCCAGGATCGCCGCGATCTCGGCGACGCGGACGGAGTCGCCGCCGATGCTGCTCAGGCTCTGCGTCGGCGCGCACTCTCCCACGTCGCACACCGCCGCGAACACACCGGCGAGGAACCGCTCCACGGGCGCCGCGCGGTCGCCGATGACCTCTCCCCTGAGCTCGCCGGCCACATACCGGGTGCGGGCCAGTGAGCGCTGGACCTTGCCGCTGGTCGTACGCGGAATGGCGCCGGGCGGGCACACCACGACGATGTCCACCCGGGCGCCGGTGGCGGCCAGCACCCTGGTCCTGAGCTCGGCGGCGATCGAGGCCCGGTCGACGTCCGCGCCGGCCCTGGCGAGTTCGACGGCCAGCACGATCTGTTCGCCCTCGGCGCGCTCCACCATGAACGCCGCCGCCGTCGGCCGCAACGCGGGGTGCCCGTCGACCGCGGCCGACTCCAGGTCGTGGGCGTGGAAGTTCACCCCACTCTGGATGAGCACGTCCTTGGACCGGCCGGTGACGAACAGGTGGCCGTCGCGGAGGTAGCCCAGGTCGCCGGTGCGCAGGTAGCGCTCGCCGTCGAGTTCGCCGAACGACCGGTCGTCGGAGTCGTTCCAGTAGCCGCGGCAGACGCTCGGCCCCCGGACCCAGATCTCGCCGTTCTCGCCCTCCGCCGCCGGGGTTCCGTCGTCCACGACCACCACCGAGTGCCCGTCGACGGCCGGGCCGCAGTCGACCCGTCCGTCCTCGGCGACGCCGTCCGCGGGCGAGAAGTGCCGCCCGGTGACGATCAGGGTGGCCTCGGCCAGGCCGTAGCAGGGCAGGAACGCCTCGGGCCGGAACCCGTTGCCGGCGAAACGCTCGGCGAAGGCCCGCAGCGTGCCCGGCCGGATCGGCTCCGCGCCGTTGAAGGCCAGCCTCCACTGGCTCAGGTCCAGCCCGGACAGGTCAGCGCCGCGGGCGCGGCGCACGCACAGGTCGTAGGCGAAATTCGGCCCGCCGGTGTGCGTGACACCCATTTCCGAGATCTGCCGCAACCAGTCGAGCGGTTGCCGGAGAAAATGCACGGGCGACATCAGCCGGACCGGAAATCCGCCGTACCCGGGCGTCAGAATGCACCCGATCAGACCCATGTCGTGGTACGGCGGAAGCCATGAGATAACCCGGATGTCCCGATCGACGCGAAATACGTCGCTGATCGCCCGGATATTCGCGATGAGATTGGCGTGGTCGAGCACGACGCCCTTCGGCTGCCCGGTGCTGCCGGAGGTGTACTGCACCAGCGCCACGTCGTGCATCCGCGGCAGGGTCTCCGGCTCCACCGGCTCGCCCGCCTCGGAGATCACCGGTGGCAGCGGCACGTCGCCCACGGGGATGAGCGCCAGGATCGCCGGGTCGGCCAGCAGCGACGTCGCGCCGGAGTCGGCGAGGATCCGGGCGAAGCGCTGCGCGATCCGGTCGGCCGCGCCCATCAGCGGCGGATACGTCGGCACCGCGGGCACCCCGGCCAGGAAGCAGGCCCAGACGGCGGCCACGAGGTCGAGGCCGGGCGGGTACAGCAGCAGCGCCGGCCCTTCCTTGGGCAGCCGGGCGGCCAGGCCGCAGGCCCGCCGCCACAGCTCACCGTAGGTGATCACGTCGATGCGGCCGTCCTCGTGCAGGTACTCGTACGCCACCTGGCCGGGGCGTGCCGCGGCGTGGTCGGCCAGGACGTGGGCGAGCGTGCGATCGGCCGGAGTGGGCATCGCTGGGGCTCCTTCGCGTGGTGACTGCGGCGGGCGGAGCCCGGCACGGCATTACCGACGAGGCTGTGATCAGAATGTAAGAAGGCCCGCTCTCGCCCGGTTCTCAGGCGTCTACCGGCGTTCTCTCAGTTTCCGAACGAATTCTTGACGGACCCCACGGCAAAGCTGTGCCATGAATTCGCGAATTACCCGCGGCGGGATCCGATATTTCCACGGAGGTGTGCATGGCCCGCATGAGATCATGCTGGTTGGCCTCGTTCGCCGATGTGCCGGATCCGGCGTGCGAACTCGTGTGCTTCCCGTACGCCGGCGGCAGCGGGTCGGTGTTCCGGGGGTGGCAGCGCCACACCCGGAGCCTGCGCGTCACCGCCGCATGCCTGCCGGGCCGGGAGGTGCGCCTCAGCGAACCGGCGATCCCGGACATCGACCGGCTGACCACCGCCCTGCTCACCGCCGTCACCCCGCTCACCGGGCGGCGTTACGCGTTCTTCGGCCACAGCATGGGCGCGCTGGTGGCCTTCGAGCTGACCCGGCGGATCCGCGACGCCGGCCTGCCGCTGCCCGCCGGGCTGTTCGTCGCGGGCCTGGAGGCGCCCCACCTGGTGCGGTTCGACCCCGCGCACGACCTGCCGCGCGACGAGCTCGTGGCGTGGCTCCACCAGGGCCAGGGCCTCGACGCCGAGGTGCTCGCCTATCCGGAGCTGATCGACCTGATGCTGCCGACGATCCGCGCCGACCTGGCGGTGGTCGAGAACTACCGCTTCCGGCCGCTCCCGCCGCTGCCGGTGCCGGTCCACGTCCTGCACGGCCGCGACGACGACGTGGACGTCGCCGCGAGCGGGGCGTGGGCGGAACTGACGTCCGAGGAGTGCCGCGTGACGACGTTCGACGGCGGCCACTTCTTCGTCCGGGAGCACGAGGGCCGGATCGTCCGCCTCATCGAGGACGCCCTGACCACGACGACGCCTGCCAGGGAAACCGGGGACATCGGGGGAATCGAACGATGACGAGCTCGTCCTACGTCGGCGCGGTCGGCAGCGGCCCCGAACGCGACTACGGCAACATGATCATCCTGCCCGCCGCACCGTCCCAGCGGCAGCTGTGGTTCCTGTGCCAGTGGGACCCCGCCGCCAACGCCGCGTACAACGTCACCAGCGCGGTGCGGCTCACCGGCCGGCTCGACCCCGTGCTGCTCCAGCGGGCGCTGAACCAGGTGGTCGCCCGGCACGAGAGCCTCCGCGCGGGGGTCGGGGTGGTCGACGGCGACCCCAGTCAGGTCGTCGCGGTGGAGACGCTGGTGACGCTGCCCACGGTCGACTGCTCGCACCTCGATCCGGAGGCCGCCGAGGAGTACGTGCAGCGCGCGGCCGAGGAGCAGGCGAGCCTGCCGTTCGTGCTGGACGAACCGCCGCTGCTGCGGGTGCTCCTGGTGCGGGAGGCCGCCGACCGGCACACCCTGATCGTGGTCATCCACCACATCTGCTGCGACGGCTGGTCGATCGAGGTCTTCTACCGCGACCTGGCGGAGAGCTACCGCCGCCTGCTCGACGGTGAGGGCCCGCTTCCCGATCTGCCCATCCAGTACGCCGACTACGTCGCCTGGCGGGAGGACTCCCTCGCCGGCGAGCCGCTGCGCGACCTGGTCGCGCACTGGTGCGGAACGCTGGCGGGGGTCCAGCCGCTCCCCCTGCCCGTCGACCACCCCCGCCAGGCGCAGCGCCGCATGGCCGCGGGCCGGCTGGAGGAGAACCTGCCCGCCGGCGAGGCGGCGGCCCTCGACACCCTCGGCAGAGGCTGCGAGGCGACCCCGTTCATGGTCCTGCTCGCCGCGTTCGCGGTGACCCTCGCCCGCGTCACGGGACAGCCGGACGTCGCGGTCGGCACCCCGGTGGCCGGACGGCACCACCCCGACGCCGAGGACGTCGTCGGGTTCTTCGCCAACCCGCTCGTGCTGCGCACCCGGCTGCCGGAGGGCGCCGGGTTCGCCGACGCCGTGCGCGCCGTACGCGACACCTGCGTGGAGGCCTTCTCCCACCAGGAGATGCCGTTCGACCGGCTGGTGGAGGAGCTGCGCCTGCCGCGGGTGGTCGACCGCAACCCGGTGTTCGACGTGATGTTCTCCATGCAGAACACGCCCGGCGTCCTCGCGCGGCTGCCCGAGCTGACCATGATCCCGGTCGACCTCGCCGTCACGTCGGCGAAGTTCGACCTGTGGCTGACGGTCCTGCCGGACGGCGACGGCCTGCGGCTGCAGCTCGACTACGACCGCGACCTGTACGACCCGGGCACGGCACGGCTGCTGCTGGACGTCTACCGCGCGGTGCTGGCCGAGATCCGCCGCGACCCCGGCGTACGCTGGGGCGCGCTGCCGCGCGCGGACGCCGGGGAGCGCGCGCTCGCCGAGCGCCGGTCGCGCGAGGAGACTCCCGTGCTGCCGGACGGCACCCTCCTCGACCTGATCGCCGACCGACCTTTCACGGTCCACGCCGCCGACGCCGAGATGAGCCACGCCGACCTGCGTACGGCCGCCGCCGGCCTCGCGGCCCGGCTGCGGGCCGAGGGCGTCGGGCCGGGCGTCGTCGTCGCGACCCCGCCGCTGCCGTCGGCGGCGCTCGTCGTCGCGGCGCTGGCCGTCTTCGAGACCGGCGCGGTCCTCACGTACGGCTCGCGCCACCCGCGTGACGGCGCGTTCGTCACGTTCACGGCGGACGACTGGCTGGTCACCACCGGCCCCCGCTTCGACCCGGTGCCCTCCGGCTCGGCGCGGGCCGAATCTCCCGCCTGGCAGGTGAACGACGGCGATCGCGACGGCGACCCGATCGTGTTCTCCCACCGCGCGCTGGCCGCCGCGGCGACGGCGGTGGCCGCGAGGCTGGGGCTCGGCCCGGACGACGAGGTCGTCCTCGTCTCCGACGGCGGGCCGGCGCATCTGGCCGATCTGCTCGCACCGCTGGCCGCCGGCGCCCGCCTGGTCCTCACCGACACACCGGCGAGCGGGACCGTGGTCGTCGCCGCGCCGCAGGTCTGGCGCCGGCTGCTGACCGAGGGCTACGCTCCACCGCCGGACGCCCGGCTGGTCTGCGTGGGCCCGTTCGTCGCCGACGACCTGGCCGAGGCGCTCGGCCGCACCGGGAGCCCAGGGAACACGGTCTTCGTCGGTAGGCGGACGCCGCTGTCGGCGGCTCCGGTGAGCCTCTCCCGCCTGGGAGAGGCATCCGGCCCGCCGCTCGCCGGGACCGTCCGGCGGTTGCTGGACGAGACGGGCGAGCCGGTGCCCCCGGGCGTCGTCGGCGAGCTGTGGCTGTCCGGGCCGGCTCTGGCGGACGGCGCCGTGGTGGACGGCGCGGCCACGCGGGTGGCGACCGGTGAGCGCTACCGGTGCACCCCCTCGGGTGAGCTGCGCTTCGCGGGCTACGCCGACGGCCGCCTGACCCTTGGCGACCACGTCGTACGGCCGGACCGGATCGAACGGCGGCTGACCGAGGTCGAAGGGGTGCGCGAGGCGGCCGTCGTGCCCGGCGACACCGGGGCCGGGCCGCGACTCGTCGGCTGGCTGGTGCCCGTGGACGCGCAGGCGGCCGGCACGCCCCGGACGCGCGAGGCCCTGGTGGCCACCGTGCGGGAGGCCCTGGCCGGCGCGCGCGACCGGGTCCGTACGGGATCGGAGGAGCCCGGGACACCCGCCGCGTTCGGCGTCCTGCGCGAGCTGCCCCGGCTGCCGGACGGCGGGGTCGACCGGGCGGCGCTCACCGCGATGTGCGCCGACGCGCTGCGGGAGGGCATCGACGAGACCCCGCCGCGCAACCGCCTGGAGCGCACGATCATCTCCATCTTCCGGGACGTGCTGCCGGTGCCGGAGTTCGGCGTCCACGCCGACTTCTTCGCCCTGGGCGGGCACTCCGTGCTCGCCGCCAAGGTCATCGGCCGTGTGCGGGACCAGCTCGGCGTGCTCGTCCCGGTGCGCGACTTCTTCCGCAGGGCGACCGTGGCCGGCCTCGCCGAGGCCGTCGCGGCGCTGGAGGAGGAACGCGCCCGCGCCTCCGCCGACGCCTCGTCCGCCGCGTTGGGCGAGCTCGCCGGACTGTCGGACGCCGACATCGACCAGTTGCTCCGCCGGCTCGGATGAGCCGGGCCTTCCCCATCCCCCCCCTTAGGAGATCCCCATGGGCATCGATGACCCCGAGACCGTCTTCCAGGTCGTCGTGAACGACGAGGAGCAGTACTCCATCTGGTTCGCCGACCGGCCCGTGCCGCCCGGCTGGGCCGGCGTCGGCGTCACGGGCCGCAAGCAGGAGTGCCTGGACCACATCGAGAAGGTCTGGATCGACATGCGCCCCCGGTCGCTGCGCGAGCACGCCGCCTGAACCCCGAATCTCATCCACCGACAGGAGTACGACACATGAGCCAGCGGCCGGAATTGGAGTCGATGACCCCGGAGGAGAAGCGTGCGCTGCTCGCCAAGCTCCTGGACGGATCGGTCGAGACGACACCCAGCACCCTTCTCCTCGAGCAGCGCCGCCTGTGGCTGCTGCACCAACTGGACTCCGCCAAACCCTGGCAGGTCAGCGCCGCGGTGCGGCTGTCCGGCCCGATCGACGCGGCGGCGATGCAGCAGGCGCTCGTCGCCGTGGTGCAGCGGCACGAGGTGCTGCGGGCCACCTTCCGCGAGGTCAACGGCCAGGCCATCGCCACCACCGCGGCGGCGGTGACGCTGCGGCTGCCCGTCCACGACATCGACCCCGCCGACCTCGACGGCGAACTCGCGCGCGTCGCGGCGGCCGAGACCGCGGCCCGTTTCGACCTCGGCAGGGGGCCGCTGGTCCGCGCGTCGCTGCTGCGCGCCGCCCCGGACGACCACGTCTTCCTGCTCACCGCGCACCAGATGGTCGCCGACCGGCGCTCGGTCCGGCTGATCGTCGACGAGGTGCTGTCGCGCTACACGGCCCTGTCCGGCGGCGCCGAGGCCCTGAAAACCGACACGCCCACCGGCACGCCCGCCGACTTCCGTTCCCTGGTGGACGCCCAGCGTGCCTGGAGCGAGAGCGACGACGCGGGCGAGGCCGTCGACTACTGGCGCGGCGGGCTGGCCGCGCTCAGCCCGCTGGAGCTGCCGACCGACCGGCCGCGCCCGCCGCTGAAGACCATCCACGGCGACGCGGTCACGGTTCCGGTGCCCGCCTCCCTGGCCGACGCGCTGACCGCCTGGCGCGAGGACCCGGGACCGACGCTGCTGGCCGCGTACGCCGCCGTGCTCTCGCGTTACTCGCAGCAGCACGACCTCGCGATCGGCGTCCCGGCGGCGGGATCGTGGACCGCCTCCGACGGCACCGCACAGGACAGCACGGTCGGCCCGCTGGAGAACATCGTGCCGCTGCGCGTCGAACTGCGCACCGGCGACGGCCTCGGCGCGCTGACCGGGCGCGTCACCGCCGCCCGCGCGCAGGCCCTGGCGCACGCGCGGCTCCCGTTCGACCGGATCGTGGACGCGGCGCAGCCCCAGCGCGACCTGAGCCGCACGCCGCTGTTCCAGACCACCTTCGCCTTCGAGGAGGACGCCGAGGACCGCGCGCTGCCCGGCGCGGTGGCGCGGCCCCTCGACCTGCCGGTGACCTGGACCCCGCACGACATCGACCTGTTCGCGGTGCGGCGCGGCGACGGCCTGCACCTGCGCGCGCAGTACAACACCGACCTGTTCGACCGGGGCACGGTCGAGCGGTTCCTCGGCCACGTCCTGGTGGTGCTGACCGAGGGACTGTCCCGCCCCGACCACCCGCTCGCCGACATCCCGCTGCTCACCCCGGAGGAGCACGAGCGGATCGTGACCGGGTGGAACGACACGCGGACCGGCCGCGACCGGTCGCTCACCCTGCACGCGCTCGTCGAGCGGGCGGCCCAGGCCCACCCGGAGCGTACGGCGGTCACCGGCGGCGGCGTCGAGATCAGCTACGCGTCCCTCGACGGCCGCGCGGACGCGCTCGCCGCCGAGCTGGTCGCGCGGGGCGCCGGTCCCGAGTCGCGGGTGGGCGTCGTGGTCGACCGGTCGCCGCACAGCGTGGTGGCCCTGCTCGGCGTGCTCAAGGCCGGGGCGGCGTACGTGCCACTCGACCCGTCCTACCCGGCCGACCGGCTGACGTTCATCGCCGACGACGCCGGGATCGGCCTGCTCGTCGGACGCGCGGAGGCCCTGGCCGCCCTGCCCGTGACGCTGGCCGGGCGGGCCCGGGTCAGCGTTCCCATCACCGACCCCGAGCAGGCCGCGGGCCGTACGGTCGTCGCGGCGGGTCCCGCCAACCTGGCCTACGTCATCTACACCTCCGGGTCGACCGGCCGGCCCAAGGGCGTCGCGGTCGAGCACCGGCAGATCGCGCACGCCACCGAGGCGCGTACGGCCTGCGAGGGGCCGGGCCTGCCCGAGCGCTACCTGGTGCTCGCGCCGCTCACCTTCGACGCGGCCGGCGGCGGCCTCTACTGGACGCTCACCCGCGGCGGCACGGTCGTGCTGCCGACCGAGACGGAGGTGCTCGACCCCCGCCTGCTGGGCCGGCTCATCCGAAACCGCCAGGTCACCCACGTCGACGGCGTGCCCTCGCAGTACGCCCTGCTGCTGGAGACCGACCCGGAGCCGCGCCCGTCGGTCCGCGCGACCGTCGTCGCGGGCGAGGCGCTGCCGCCGAGCCTGGTCGCCGAGCACTTCCGCCACTCGCCGGACGCCGCGCTGTTCAACGAGTACGGCCCGACGGAGGCCACGGTGTGGGCCTCGGTGCACCCGGTGTCGCCGGCGGACGCCGACGCGCCGCGCGTCCCGATCGGCCGCCCGATCCCGGACGGGCGGATCCACCTGCTCGACCGGCGGCTCCACCCGGTGCCCCCGGGGGTGCCGGGCGAGCTGTACATCGGCGGCGAGGGCACGGCCCGCGGCTACGTCAACCGCCCCGCGATGACCGCGGAGCGCTTCCTGCCCGACCCGTTCACGCCGGGGGGCCGGCTCTACCGGACCGGCGACCTGGCCCGCTACCGGCCCGACGGCACCATCGAGTTCCTCGGCCGGGCCGACACCCAGGTCAAGATCCGCGGGTTCCGGGTCGAGCCGGCCGAGGTCGAGAACGTGGTGCTCCGCCACCCCCTCGTCTCCGAGGCCGTGGTCACCGTACGCGAGGACCAGCCCGGCATGCCGCGCCTCGTCGCGTACGTGGTCCCGGTGAGCGGCCGCATCCTGACCCAGGAGACGCTGGTCAACCACGTGCTCGGGCAGGTGCCCGACTACATGGTGCCGAGCGCCTTCGTCACGCTGGAGCGGATGCCGCTGACCCGGCACGGCAAGATCGACCTCGCCGCGCTGCCCACGCCGCAGGAGGTGGCCGCGGGCGACTTCGTCGAGCCGCGCACCACGCTGGAGGCGGAGATCGCCGAGACGTTCGCCTCGGTGCTCGGCCTGCCGCGGCTCAGCGTCACGGCCGACTTCTTCTCCCTCGGCGGCAACTCGCTGCTGGTGGCCCGGCTCGCCGCGCAGCTGTCGCGGCAGCACACGATCGAGCTGCCGATCGACGACATCTTCCGCGTGCCGACCGTCGAGGGCATCGCCAGGGTCGTCGAGCTCCAGCAGCGCGAGCGCAGCGCCCAGGACAACGCCGCCCTCTATCTGCAGCAGCTCGCCGACCTGCAGGCCGACGTCACGCTCGACCCCGCCGTACGGCCCGACGGCCTGCCGCGCGCCCGGTGGTTCGAGCCGGAGCACGTGCTGGTCACCGGCGCCACCGGCTACCTCGGCGCCTTCGTCGCGATCGAGCTGATCGAGCGCACCGACGCGATCGTGCACTGCCTGGTGCGCGGCCAGAGCCGGGACGAGGCGTGGGACCGCCTGGAGGAGGTGCTGCGCAAGTACCGGGCGTGGGACGAGTCGTACCGGTCGAGGCTGCGGGTGGTGACCGGCGACCTCGCCAAGCCGGCCCTCGGCCTGTCGAAGGAGGCGTACGACGAGCTGGCCGGGTCGCTGGACTCGATCTACCACAGCGGCGCGATCGTCAACTTCACCTACCCCTACGAGGCGATGAAGGCCGCGAACGTCCTCGGCACCGAGGAGCTGCTGCGGCTGGCGACGACCGACCGGCTCAAGGCGTTCCACCTGATCTCCAGCGTGGACGTCTTCATGGGCACGGGCGCGGAGCGCCCCTTCACCGAGCAGGACCTCACCGACCGGCCCACCAAGATCCCGACCGGCTACCCCCGTACGAAGTGGGTCTCCGAGCGGATCGTCACCCTCGCCCGCGACCGCGGCGTCCCGGTCACCGTGCAGCGGCCGTGGATGATCACCGGTCACACCCAGACCGGCGCCTCCCACGAGACCGACTACCTGTACGTCTACCTCAAGGGCTTCCTGGACCTCGGCGTGCTGCCGCTCTACAACGACGTGATCAACGCGGTGCCCGTCGACTACACGGCCAAGGCGATCGTCTACACCTCCCTGCAGGAGAAGAACCTCGGCCGGAACTTCAACATCACCAACCGGGAACCGACCACGATGCAGCAGTGCTACGAGTGGCTGCGGTCGTTCGGCTACGCCCTCAACGTCGTCGAGGAGGAGGAGGCCAGGCGGCAGGCCCTCGCGGTCGACGAGGACCACATCCTCTACCCGCTGACCCCGATCCTGCGTGTGGCGTCCATGCGGCACGCCGCCCTCGACCCCGATTTGCAGCAGCGGGTCGACCCTATGGACGAGTGCCGGGTGCTGACCGCGGCCCTGGACGGGTCCGGCATCGAATGCCCGCCGGTCAACGAGGAGTGGGCCCACTCCTGCTTCCGCTTCCTCGTGGAGAACGGCTACCTCCCGGCTCCCGACGAGGTGGCCGCACGGGCCGCGGCGGCCGCGGCGTAGCGGGCGTGAGGCGAGAAAGGACCACGATGGAGGACGTCTCAACGGTGCCGCGGCCGGAAGGCGAGGCCACGACGGGAGGCACCGCGCCGGAAAGCACGGGGTCGGGAAGCATCCGTTACGTCGACCTCGATCCGGCCGACGCGGCCCAGATCGACACCTACACCCGCACCCTCGCCGCGCGCCACGGTTCGAGCACCGCCCCGGCGTTGCTCGACGGCGCGGCGACGTACGCCCACCGCCTGCCGGAACGTCTGGTCGGCGAACTGCTCTCCCTCCGGCTGTTCGAGCGGAGCCCGGCGCTGGTCGTCCGGGGGCTGCCGGTCTCCGACGACGAGATCGGCCCCACCCCGCTCGACTGGCGGGAGCAGGCGAGGCCCGCGACCGTACCCGCCCGGACCGCGCACGAGGTGTACCTGGTGCTGGTCGCGAGCCTGCTCGGTGACGTCTTCGGCTGGTCGTCGCTGCAGAACGGCAAGCTCGTGCACGACGTGGTGCCGATGCCGACGGAGGAGCGCGAGCAGAGCGGGCACGGCACCGTGCTGCTGGAGTGGCACACGGAGGACGGCTTCCACCCCCTCCGCTGCGACTACCTGCTCCTGCTCGGGATGCGCAACCACGACGCGGTGCCGACCACGGTGGCCGGCGTCGACGAGGTGCGGATCGATCCCGCCCAACGCGAGGTGCTCGCCCAGCCGCGCTTCCTCATCCGCCCCGACAACGAGCACCTCAACCGGCTGCGGGCGCGGGCCGAGGGGGCGACGGCGATGGGCATGGGGATGCACAGCATCCAGCGGATGCAGGACGAGCCCGAGCCGAGCGCGGTCCTGTTCGGCCATCCCGACGCGCCGTACCTGCGCATCGACCCGGTGTTCATGTCGGCGCTGCCGGGCGACCGGGAGGCCGAGGAGGCGCTGGCCGCCCTGGTCGGGTCGCTGGAAGCCAACCTGTGCGGGGTCGCACTCGGCCCCGGCGACCTGCTCATCGTCGACAACTACCGGGCCGTGCACGGCAGGAGCGCGTTCCGCGCTCGATACGACGGCACCGACCGGTGGCTGAAGAAGGTGCTGGTCACCCGCGACCTGCGCAAGTCGCGGGCGCACCGGTCCGCTCCGCACGAACGCGTGCTGCTGTGAACCGGCTGCCCGGCCGTACGGCCTACCCCGGAGATGCGCAACCCGACGGCGGCGTCCGCCACGGCGGCGAACTGCCGGCGTGGCTCCGCTGCGGCAGCGTGCCGTCCGGCACGACGGACACGGTGTTCCGGCCGTGGCCCGCCCCCGGCGGCGCGACCCCGGACCACCCACAGCCGGAAGCCGCGACACCGGTAAGCGCATGGCCGGGCAGCGCGGGCGCAGCAGGCGCGGTGCCGGAGGCCGTCCTGGCGGCGGCCGTGGCGATCCTCCTCGCCCGCCACACGGGCGAGCCCGAGGTGCGCCTGGCCGTCGTCACTCCCCACCCGGTGGCTCTGACCGTGCTCGTCGACGAGCGCGAACGGGCCGGAGACCTGGTCCGCCGGGTGGCGGAGGATCTGCGCACCGCCTCTCCCCTCCCGACCGGCGTGGTCGCCCGCGTCGCCGTCGCCGGCCCGGCAGCGCGAGGAGGCGCGGGATCTGGAGAGGATGAGGGAGCGGGAGGGCGCCGGGAAGCGACGGAGCTCGCCGCTGTCGCGCCTGTACCGCACGAACTGGCCGTGCGGTGGGCGGACGGCGGGGTGTGCCTCGACCACGACACCGGCCTGTTCGACCCCGAGGTGGTCGCCGCCCTGGCCGACCGGCTGCTCGCGGTCCTCGGGGAGCTCGCCGAGGATCGCCCGGTTCGCGACGTCGCCGCGCTCACCACCGCCGAGCGCGCGGCGATCACCACCTGGTCCAGCGGTGAGGCGCAGCCGGTCGAGGACGTCTGCCTGCACACGCTGATCGAGCGCCGGGCCGCGGCCGAGCCGGCGCGCACGGCGCTCGTCTGCGGCGACGTCGCGCTGACCTACGGCGAGCTGAACGCCCGGGCCAACCGGCTCGGGCGGCGCCTGCGCGCGGCCGGCGCCGGCCCCGGCGACCTCGTCGCGGTGTTCGCCGGCCGCGCCGCCGAGTCGGTCGTCGCGATGCTCGCCGTGCTCAAGACCGGCGCGGCCTACGTGCCGGTCGAGCCGTCCCAGCCCGCCGACCGCATCCGCCGCATCCTCGCCGACTCCGGCGTACGGCTCGCGGTCGGCGGCGCGACCGGGTTCCCGGGCGTACGCGTGCTCGACCCCGGTGACCTGGCCGGAGAGGCCGATCACGACCTGGGTGTGCCGGTGCGCACGGCCGACCTGGCGTACGTCATCTACACGTCCGGGTCCACCGGTGTGCCGAAGGGCGTCGCGGTCAGCCACCGGGCGATCGTGGTGTCCACGCACGCGCGCGGGGTGGGCGGCCCGCCGCCCGAGTGCGACCTGGTCACCATGCCGCTGTGCTTCGACGGCGCCGCGGGCGGCCTCTACTGGACGCTCACCGGCGGCGGGACGGCGGTGCTGCCGACCGAGAGCGAGGCACGTGACCCGCTGGCCCTGCGCGCCCTGCTGCGGAGGGTGCCGATCACCCACATCCACTCCGTCCCGTCGCACTACGGGCTCGTCCTGGAGGCGGCCGGGGAGGAGTGCCTGAGCCGGCTGCGGCTGGTCTCGGTGGGCGGCGAGCCGATGCCGCCCCGGCTGGTCGCGCGTCACCTGCTCACCTGCCCGGACGCCGTGCTGCTCAACGACTACGGGCCGACCGAGTGCGCGGTGTGGGCCACCGCCCACCCCTGCGGCATCGCCGACGCCGCGGACGGGCGGATCCCGATCGGCGGGCCGCTGCCCAACTACCGGGTCGAGGTCCTGGACGCCGGTCTCCGGCCGGCGCCTCCGGGGGTGATCGGCGAGATCTGCGTGGCGGGCCCGGCCCTGGCCCGGGGGTATCACCGGCGTCCCGGCCTCACCGCGGCGCGGTTCCTGCCCGATCCCCGAGGCGGCGGGCGGATCTACCGCACCGGCGACCGCGGGTTCTGGTCGCCCGCGGGTGAGCTGCACATCGCCGGCCGCACCGACAGCCAGGTGAAGATCAGGGGCTTCCGGGTGGAACTCGGGGAGATCGAGGCGGCCGTGGCGGGGCACCCGTCCGTCACCGGCTGCTTCGTCACCCTGCGGACGCCGCCGGGCGGGGCGGAGCAGGTCATCGCCTTCGTCGCCGCGAGCGGCGCCCCGCCCACCGAGGACGAGCTCCGCGCGGTCGCGGCGGCCACGCTCCCCGCGTACATGCGGCCCGACCGGTACGTCGTCCTCGCCGAACTGCCGCGCAACCGGAACGGGAAGATCGACGTGGCCGCGCTGCGCGCCGGTGAGCCGGTGGAGTCCAGATGACGACGGTCGTGGTCGGCGGCGCGGGTGAGGTGGGCGGGCTGCTCGCCCGCCTGCTGCTCCCGGACGGCCCGGTGGTGTGCGCCGACGTGCGGGCGGCGGAGATCCCCGGCACGGTGGCGATCGTCGCGGACGCCTGCCGCCCCTCGGCGGACCTGCTCGGCGTGCTGCGGCAGGCCGGCACGGTGGTCTTCGCGCTGCCCGAGCACGTCGCCGTCCCGGCAGTCGCCGCCTGCGCGCCCGCCGTACGGCCGGGGGCGCTGCTGGTCGAGACCCTGTCGGTCAAGGAGGCCGTCACCCCCGCTCTCGCCGGTGCGGCGGCCTCCCAGGATGCGGAGGCGTGCGGGCTCAACCCGATGTTCGCCCCCGCGCTGGGCTGGCAGGACAACGCCGTGGCCGCCGTACGCGTGGCGGACGGCCCGCGCACCGCCGCGCTGCTCGGCTCGATCACCGCCGCCGGAGCCAGGGTCGTCGAACTGACCGCCGGGGAGCACGACCGCGTCACGGCGGTCCTCCAGGCGGCCACGCACGCCGCGGCGCTGGCCTTCGGGCAGGCGGTCGTCGCGGGCGGCGCGGACGCCGAGGCGCTGCTCGCCCTGGCCCCGCCCCCGCACCTGACCATGCTCGCCGTCCTCGCCCGGATCACCGGCGGCAACCCCGAGGTCTACTGGGACATCCAGGTGGCCAACCCGCACGCCGCCGCGGCGAGGGCGGCGCTGCGCGAGGCCGTCGCCACGATCGACACGCTCGCCTCCACGGGCGACCGTGCCGGATTCAATGCGCTGCTGCACGGTGTCGAGAAACATCTCGGCGACCGGGCGCCGCTGCTCCGGGGATATTGCGCCCGGCTTTTCACCATGCGGCTCTCCGCCCGTTCCTGAGAATTCTGGAGGCGTTTCCCGTGAATTCGATCGCGAGCGACAGGACGGTCCGGGACGCCACCCGCCGACTGCTCCGGCAACTCGGCCTGACCACCGTTTTCGGAAATCCCGGAACCACCGAGATCGCCTTTCTCACCGACTGGCCGGACGATTTCCGCTACGTGCTCGGGCTGCACGAATCGGTGGTCGTCGCCATGGCCGACGGCTACGCCCAGGCCACCAGGCGGCCGGTGCTGGTGAACCTGCACAGCGCGGGCGGCCTCGGCCACGGCCTCGGGCAGGTGTTCAACGCCGCGCGCGGCCACGCCCCGCTGATCGTGATGGCCGGTCAGCAGAGCAGGACGCTGCTGCGCGACGATCCCTTCCTCGGCGCCACCGACGCCACCGCCTTCCCCCGGCCGTACGTCAAGTGGAGTTGCGAGCCCGCCCGGGCGCAGGACGTGCCCGCGGCGATCGCCCGCGCCTACCACGTGGCGTCCCAGGCTCCGCGAGGCCCGGTCTTCATCTCCGTTCCGGCGGACGACTGGGACGCGGAGGCGGGTGCGCCGGTCGCCGCGCGCCCGGCGATCCCCGGCTTCGCCCCCGACCCCGCCGCCCTCGCGGCGCTGGCCGAGGCCCTGCACGGCAGCGCGCGGCCGGGCATCGTGGCCGGGCCAGGCGTGGACGCGGACGGCGCGGTCGCCGACCTCGTCGCCCTCGCCGAGCGCGTCGAGGCGGGTGTCTGGGCCGGGCCGGTCTCGCCCCGGTGCTCCTTCCCCGAGGATCATCCCCTCTTCCTGGGCTTCCTGGACGCGGAGAAACGCGCCACCGCCGCGGCGCTGGCCCGGCACGACCTGGTCGTGGTGATCGGCGCCCCGGCCTTCACCTACCACGTCTACCGGGGCGAGCCCGACGTGCCCTTGCCCCCGCTGTTCGTGGTCAGCGACGACGAGCAGGTGCTCGCCAGGGCCGACACGGGCGCCGGCATCAGGGCGACACCGCGGCTCGCCCTGCGGGCGCTGGACGAGGCCCTCGGCAGTGCCGCGAACGGGACGCCGGGCCGCCGGGTGCGCGTGACCGGCAGGGTGGCCCCGCCCGTCCTCGCCCGGCCGGCGGGACCGGCGGACGGGGTGATCAGCGCGGCGGAGGTCTACGCCACGCTCGCCGAACTGCTGCCCGCCGACGCGATCGTGGTGGAGGAGACACCCAGCCACCGCAGTGTGCTGCACGACCACCTGCCGATCACCGCGACCGACACGGGGTTCCTCACCACCGCGAGCGGCGCGCTCGGCTACGGGCTCCCGGCCGCGGTCGGCGCCGCGCTGGCCAGGCCGGGCCGCAGGGTCGTCGCGGTGCTCGGCGACGGGTCGGCCATGTTCGGCATCCAGGCCCTGTGGACCGCGGCCCGCGAGGGGACGCCGGTGACCTTCGTGATCCTCGACAACGCGCGGTACGCCGCGGTGCGGCTGCTCGGTGAAGCGGCGGGCGGCACGGGCATCCCCGGTGTGGACCTCGGCGGGCTCGACTTCGTCGCGCTGGCCCAGGGAATGGGCTGCGCGGCACGGTACGTCACCGAGCCCGCCGAGGTGAAGAGCGCGCTCGCCGCCGCGCTCGCCGACGACCGGCCGCATCTGCTGCACGTACGCACCGACCCCGCGCCGCCGCGCATGTACTGAGCCGCATGTATTGAGCTCGGCCTGAACTCAGGGACGTCGCCCGGGGCCGAAGGGACGGTCGCCGCGCAGGGTGATCCGGTGCATCACCCGGTGGGCGTCGCCGTAGTCCCGGTTGGCGTAGTGGGCCGTGCTCCGGTTGTCCCACATGGCGACGTCGCCGGCCCTCCAGCGGTGGCGGACGATGTGCTCGGGCTTGGTGAGGTGGGCGTAGAGCAGGTCCAGGATGGCCCGGCTCTCCGCCTCGGACACGCCGACGATGTGGGAGGTGAAACCGGGGTTGACGAAGATGCCCCTGCGGCCGGTCTCGGGGTGGACGCGGACCACCGGGTGCTCCACCGGGTCGAGGCGGGTGACGACCTCGCCGTCCCAGACGCTGCCCCTGCCGGAGCGGCGCTGGGCGAGGTAGTAACCGAACTCGCGGTTGCCGTCGTGCACCGCGGTGAGCTGGTCGGCCAGCTCCCGCACCGGCGCGGACAGGGAGTCGTAGGCGAGCTGGCTGTCGGCCCAGCTGGTGTCACCGCCGGTGGGCGGGAGGATCACCGCGCGCAGGATGGAGCCGAGCGGCGGGCGGGGCATGAACGTGACGTCGGTGTGCCAGACGTCGGCGAAGCCGTTGTCGGCGCTGTCGAGTGCGTAGATCTCGGGATGCGCCTCGTCGACTCCCCCGACGACCGGGTGGGAGGCGGTCAGCTCGCCGATATGGCGGCCGAGCGCCACCTGCCCGTCCTCGTCCAGGCTCTGGTCGCGGAAGAACAGCACCTTGCGTTCCACGAGGGCGGCGCGCACCGCGGCCAGCTCCTCGTCGGTGGCGTTCGCCAGGTCCAGCCGCTCGACCTCCGACCCGAAGTGGGGGCCGAGCGGTCGCAGGTCAAGCTTGACGGCGGTCGACGTGGTCATCTCGTTCTCCTCAGGTGGTGGCGGGCGCGGCTGTGCGCTTCAGGCGGCGGCGCGTCAGGCGGCGGCGGCGCGTACGGCGTGGCCGACCTCGGCGCGGAGCGCGGCGTATTCGGGCAGGGCGCGCAGTTCGTCGGGCTCGATCCCGGTGCGCGGAAGGCCGACCTCCAGGTCGAGCGCGATCCGGCCCGGCCGGCGGGTGAGCACGACGACCCGGCTGCCGAGGAACACGGCCTCCTCGACGCTGTGGGTGACGAACACCGACGTACGGCCGGTCTGCGCACTCACCCGGCGCAGGTCCTCCTGGAGGCGTTCGCGGGTGAGCGCGTCGAGGGCGGCGAACGGCTCGTCGAGCAGCAGCAGCGGGTCGTCGCCGGCGAGCGCCCTGGCGATCGCCACACGCTGCTGCTGCCCTCCCGAGATCTGCCAGATCCGGCGGTCCGCCACGTCGTGCAGGCCGACCCGTTCGAGCAGTTCCGGCACGCGGCGGGCGCGCTCCGCGCGCGGCACCCCGGCGTACCGCAGGGCCAGTTCGACGTTGCCACCCACGGTCTTCCAGGGGAACAGCCGGGGCTGCTGGAAGACGACCCCGGCGCCTCTGCCGGGGACGGGCTCGGCGCCCCCGGTGAGCACGGTGCCGGAGGTGGGCTTCTCGAAGCCGGCGACGAGGCGCAGCAGCGTGCTCTTGCCGCAGCCGGAGGCGCCGACGAGCACGAGGAAGGTCCCGGACGGGACGGTGAGGGAGATCGGTCCCAGGGCGGCGACGGGCCCTCCGGCGCCGTCGTAGACGTGCCCGACCTCGTGCAGGTGGACGGCGGCGGCGTCCTCGTCCGCCACAGTGGGGGCGGCAGCGGGGGCGGCGGCCGGGTCAGGGCGCGACAGCACCGGGAAGCCCTTCGGTGTAGACGGCCTTCTCGACCGTGGCGAGGTCGGGCACCGAGTCGATCTTCTGCTGGTCCTTGAGGAACTGCGCCGCGTCCACGAGGTTCTTGGCCAGGCCGCCGACCTGGCCGGGCGTGCCGAGCCACTCCGGCGAGGAGAGATCGGCCGGCTTGAGGAACACGCCCTGGCTGAGCTGCGCCTTGGCGTCGTCCTTGGCGAGGTTGAGCTCGGCCCCCACCGCCTGGGCGGCGGCGTCGGGGTCGCTCGCGATGAGGTCGAGCGCCCTGGACTCCGCCTTCCGCCAGGCGTCGACGGCGTCGGGATGCGCCTTGATGAACGCCGTCGACACCACGCCGAGGTCGAGGGTCGGCTTGCCCGCCGTCGCCAGCTCACGGCTGGTGATGAGCGTCTTTCCGGTCTTCTTGATCTCGTCCAGCGTCGGAAGCCAGACGTAGGCGGCGTCGATGTCCCCGCGCGTCCAGGACGCCACGATGTCCTGCGGCTCCAGGTCGACGAGGTTCACCGCCGACTCCGGCACTCCCGCCTTGTCGAGGGCGGCGAGCAGGCTGTAGTGGGACGTCGAGGCGAACGGCGTGGCCACCTTCTTGCCGCGCAGGTCCGCCACCGAGGAGACGCCGCTGCCGTCGCGGGCGATCAGGGCCTCGTTGTCGCCCGCCACGTCGAGCACGAACGCCACCTGATAGGGGATGTTCAGCGGCGCGGACAGCCCGCGGGCGACCGGGCTCGACCCGATGGCCGCGATGTCCACGCTCTTGGCCACGAAGGCGGTGTTGATGCCGGCGCCCGAGTCGAACTTGGTCCACTTGATCGTGTAGCCGGGCAGCGCCTCCTCCAGCCACCCCTTGTTCTTCACGATGAGGTCTCCGCTGGGAAACGCCTGGTAGGCGATGCGGATGGTGCGGTCCGTCGTACCGCCGCCACCTCCGCCGGAGGCGGTGCCGTTGCCGCACGCGGTCAGGACGGCGGCCGTCATGGCGGCCGTCGCGGCGGCCAGGACGATGGTGGACAGGCGCGCGGGGCGTGGTCGTGGCATTGCGGGAGGTTCCTTCTGGACGTTGGGGGGCTTGATGGGAGTTCGAGTGGGCGCGGGGGTCAGGTCCGGCCGCGCCAGGGGATGAGCCGGGTCTCGGCGGCGCGCAGCAGGCCGTCGATCAGCAGTCCGGACAGGCCGATGGCGAGCAGCCCGAGCACCACGACGTCGGTCTGCAGGTAGCGCTGGGCGTCGCGGACCATCCCCCCGATGCCGGGCACGCCGTTGACCGTCTCCGCCGCGACGACCGAGGAGTACGCGACCCCGACGGCCAGCCGGACGCCGGTGAAGATCTCCGGTAGCGCACTGGGCAGCACCACGTCCCTGATCACGTTCCACCGGGAGGCGCCCAGCGCCCTGGCCGCCTCGACCAGGCCCGTCGGGGCGCCGTGGACGGCCGCGGCGGTGGCCACGGCGACCGGCGGGAGCGCGGCGATGGCGAGCAGCCACAGCTTGGGCGTCTCGTCGATGCCGAACCAGATGATCAGCAGGCTGAAGTAGGCCAGCGGAGGCAGGGCCCGTACGAAGGTCACGACCGGCTCGGCCACGAGACGGATCCATGGCGCGGTGCCCAGGACGACACCGAGGACGAGCCCCGCCGCCACGCCGAGCGCCGACCCGATGAGGATGCGGCGGAGGCTGATCCCCAGGTGCTCGGCGAGCAGGTGACCGCTGTATCCGCGGACGCCGTCGTGGGTGGTGGACAGCAGGACGAGCTGGTCCCACACGGCCCGGGGCGCGGGCACGAACGACGGGTTGCCCGCGGCGGCGGCCGCGAGCTGCCAGAGCGCGAGCAGCGCCGGGAGCGAGAGGACCCGCACGCCGATCCGGCGGGTCCCACGGCCCCGCCAGACCGGCGTCGCGCTGGCGGGCGCCCCGTCAGCGGGCCCGCCCGTCACGGGAGGCCCGCCCACGGGGGCGGGAGAAAGCGAGTTCGAGGTGGAAGACGTCACGGTGGTCGCTCCGAAGGTCGGGGCACGTCGGGCCGCTCGGGACCGGCCCCGATGCCAGAGACACAGGCATTTCCTACCAAATATGCGGGTTATTGACAACCGCAAGGGCCCCGAGGACCATCTCCGGGCAGGTCGCACCACTCCCGGCCGCCGCCGAGCCGGTCGCATCCGCGGCGCGTGCGCACACCCCCGTGCCGCCACGCGCATGCCGGGCCCGATGCCGGCGGCTTACCGATCAGGCCGCACAGGCGGCGACCGGGACAGTGTTTCGCGGCGAAATCGGCCGGGTCCATCCAGTTCGATTGAATGTCCGCATTGCCCTATTTATGGAGAATTATGGACTAATGGACCCTTCCGTGCTTCGTTGGCAGAGTATCGCGGCACGCGCCGTACCCCACCGGAAACGGGAGGCAGCATGGCCATGCACGAAGAAGCCCTCAACCTGGATGCGCTGGACCTGGACTCGCTGGACGTCGCCACCGTGGAGCTTCCCGGCTCCGACTTGCTCGTCGAGGCGGTGACCATGGGACTGGGCAACACCGAGGTCGGCGCCTCGGGAGCATGGACCTCGAGGACGAGCTGGCTCGTCTAGCGCGCCGACCCGCATGGCGATCCGCCCACAGCGCCCGGACACCGTGGTGGTCAGGGTCGCCGCCCTCCCCGGGGCGGCCCTCGACGACCTGAGGTGTGACCGGACCTGGCAGGCCGTACAGGAGATCCTGAAGGAACGGGACGCCCTGGCCGCTGAGGGACGCGCGCTCGCGCTCGCCCTTGAGCCGGTCATCGCGGACGTTCCCTCCGGGCAGGCGAGGTCCCGCCTGGTCGCCCTCCGCCGGGCGTTGTACAACGGGCGGACCCCCGCCATGCCCCCCAGCTCGGCCGAGACACCGGCCGAGCTGGACCGGCGCGTCCGGCGGTGGTCGGAGCGGTCCCGCGCGTGCGAGCGCCTGGAGGCCGAGCTGCCCCTGATCCTGGAGAAGGAGCGCCGGGACCGGCACCACAGCCTCCGCACGTGGGCGTCGGCCGACGTCTTCACGCACGGCCTCGTCCAGGCGAGCCCGTCGCTGGCCGGGGCGCTGGCCCGCTGGCTGGACTCCCCCGGAGCCGCGCCGTCCCGCCGGCTGGACCTGCGGCTGAGCCGCTACCTGTCACGGGTGGTGGCCAAGACCAGCCCGCACTCCACGTTCACCATGATGGGCCTCGGCCACTGGGGTCCGGGCCCCGAGCCGGTCGCCGTCGAAGGCGGATGGGACTGGCGTAGCGTCGCCGAGCCCGATCTGTGGCTGGTCCGCAGGCTGCTCAGCGATTTGGCCACGTCGGACGACGACCTCGCGGCCCGCTTCCTGATCAGGCCGAACGCCGGCCTGACCGAGGAGGACGGCCGCCTGTGGTACCTGAGCCGGACCGAGGACGCCTACCGGAGCGTCCGCGCCTCGGAGCCGCTGCGCGCGCTCCTGCGCGCCCTGACCGGCGAGCCCACACTCGGCGAGGCGCGGCGGCACGTGCCGTCCGATGCGCTCGCGCGCCTGGTCGACGCCGGGGTGCTGGAGACGCTTCCGCCGGTCGCCGACCAGTCCGTCTCCCATCTGAGCGATCTGGCGGACCGGCTGGCGCCGCATGCGGCCGCCGACGCGCTCGCCGCGTTCGGCCGGGCGCTGGCCCGCCACCCCCGCGTGCGGGGACCGGTCGAAGGGCTCGCCCTCCAGCAGGAGGTGCGCACCGCGTTGCGCCGTCTGTCACCACCTGACGGACGCCTTCCGGACAAGAACCTCTTCCACGACAACGCCGTCTTCACCTCGCCCGCCGTACGTCTGGGGGAACCGGAATGGCGGGCGGCCCTCGACGACCTGCACCTGATCCGCACGCTGGCCGGGGTCTTCCAGCGCGACAACGAGATTCGGTTGCTCGCCGCCGGCCTCTTCGTCCAGGCGTACGGCACGGGGGCGCGGGTCCCCTTCGCCCGGTTCCACCGGACGCTGGCCGAGCAGCTGGTCACCCCCGAGGGCGACGCGCTGCACGCCCTGCTCTATCCCGGCGGGGCCGCGGAGCCGGCGGGCACCGTGTCCGGCACCGTGTCCGGCACCGTGCCCGGCGAGGTGGCCGCCCTGCGGCGTTACCGCGACCAGACCCTGAAACTGCTCCGCGAGGAGCCGGAGGCGCTGGCCGGCTGGTTGCGGGGACGGCCGGAAAGCGCGGGGCCGGTGCGTTCGCTGGCCTGCTACGTGCAGGTGCTGCCCCAGCCGGACGACGGAGAAGGGCCGGTGCGGCTGGTGCTCAACGCCGTGTCCGCCGGCCACGGCACCGCACGCAGCCGCGTCCACCGCCTCCTGACGATCGCGGGACTGGCGCACGAGCCCCGTCCCATGGAACCCGACCCCGCCGACGGGCTCCCGATCGAGGCCGAGCTCACCGGGCTGTTCGGTCACAACATCAGTCTGCGTTCCCCCATGACCACCCACGAGCTCGGCTATCCGGGCGCGGTCTCCGGCCGCCCGCCCGCCGCGCGCCTCGCGCTGGGCGACCTCGACGTCCGCCACGACCCCGCCACCGGAGCACTGGAACTCGTGCGCGCCGCGGACGGTCGCCGCGTGCTGATGCGCCACACGGGCCTGCTCGCCACCCCCTTCCTGCCGCGTACGGCCCGGCTGCTGCTGCACCTGTTCGGCGACCAGCCCGGCATCGGCGTGCCGCTCTGGGCGCTGTTCGCCGAGCCGCCGCGGCGGACGCCGGAGGAGGTCGCCGCCAGGCCGAGGGTGACGCTGGGCCGGGTGGTCGTGGCACGAGCCACCTGGTACGTGGCCACGGCGGAGGTCCCGCGCCGCCGTCCGGGAACCTCCGAGGCCGGGCACCTGCTGGCGCTGGCCCGCTGGTTCGCCGCGCGCGGCATCCCGTCCCGCTGCTTCGTGTTCTCCCTGGACCCGGGCTCCTGGGGACAGGACCGGATGCGTGCGGCGCAGCTGGCCAAACCGACGTTCCTGGATCTGGCCGATCCCTCCCTCGTCGCCTGCTTCGACCGGCAGCTCGGCGACAGCGGCGCCTGCACGGCCTTCCAGGAGGTGCTGCCCGAGCTGGGCGCGGGCCACGTCATGGAGTACGTGGTGGAGGTGGGCGATGAGTGAGCCGTGGATCTCGCTGCACGCCTTCCATCGGGGCGGCACCGACCGGCTGATCACCGAGGCGGTCGGCGGCCTGGTGCGCTCTCTCACCGCCGACGGCCTGCTCGTCCGCCACTTCTTCCTGCGTTACTGGGAGGGCGGCCCGCACCTGCGGCTGCGGCTCCGGCCGGCCGCCTGCCCGGAGGAGGTGGAGGCACGCGCGAGGACCGCGCTGGAACGGCACCTGGCCGCGTACCCCTCCCCGCTTGAGGCCGAGTGGGACACCGGGAAGTACGCCGCCGCGGCCGAGAGGTTCGCCAGGGCCGAGAACCTCACCCACTACGACCGGCGGGTGCGCACCCGCGACGCGGTGGAGGCCGTCGCCTACCGCCCGGAGTACGCGACGTACGGCGGGCCGGAGGCGATCGACGCCGTGGAGGAGCACTTCTGCGACTCCAGCCGCATCGCGCTCGCCCTGCTCGGCGGCGGGATCGAGCCGGGACGCAGGGTGGGTTTCGCCGCCGCCGCGCTGATGCTCGCCCTGGCGGCCTGGGAACCGGACCCCGCCCGCCTCGCCCGCGCGCTCGAAGCGAGCCGTGAACGCTGGGACCCGCGGCCCGATCACGCTCCGCACGACCGGCCGGCAGACGCCGCGCGGGCCGGCCGGGAGCGGGCCGCCCTCACATCCCAGCTTCTGCGTTGCCACCGCATCGCCTCCGGCGCGGAGGTCCCCGGCGCCCGCGACCCCCTCGGCGCGTGGTGGCGCTCGATCGACACCCTGCGCCTGCGCGCGCTGGACCTCCAGGCGGCCGGGCGCTTCCACCCCGAACCCGCCGTCTCCTCCTTCCAGCCGCCCGGCGTCACCCGGGCGCGCGGCGACGTCCTGATCCTTCTCCTCCGCTGCGTCCACCTGCTGTGCAACCGGCTCGGGCTGCCGGGCGAGCAGGAGACGCACCTGCGTCACCTCGTCGGCACCACCTACCGCGAACTGGAGCACCGGTGAACGACCTCACGACCCCCTGGCACAGCATCCAGGTGCGCTACTACGAGACGGACAAGGACGCGCTGATCCTCGACGCCGTACGGCCGCTGCTGGGCGAACTCGGCGACCGGGTGCGGCAGCCCTACTTCGTGCGCCACTGGCGGCGTGGTCCGCATCTCCGCCTGAACCTCCGCGCCGCCGACGACGTCTGGCAGGAGGAGATCCTGCCGCTCGCCACCGAGCGCCTCGGCCGCTACCTCGGCGAGCATCCCTCCCGTGCGGTCCTGGACGAGGCCGCGCTGGAGGAGGCCCACCGGGCGCTCGCCCTGCGGGAGAACGAGCTCGGCCCGCTCCGGCCGTGGTATCCGGACAACACCATCCAGACCGAGCCGTACGAGGATCGCCGGCACGTGCTCGGCAGTCAGACTCTCGTGGACCTGCTCGACCACTTCCACGCCGAGAGCAGCCGGATCGCGTTCGGGACGCTGGCCGCCATCCGCCGGGGCGACCTGTCGCTCTTCCAGCTCAGCCTCGACCTGATGATCGCCTTCGCGCACACCAGCGTGCCGCCGATCTCGCGCGGATACATGTCCTTCCGCTCCCACGCCGACGCCTTCGCCTCCTACTGCGTGGACCGCGACGGCGTACGGGCGGGCTTCGAGGCGAAGTACCGGCAGCACGAGCGGCAGTTGCGGGCCCTGGTACGCCGCCGGGTGGCCGAGGTGGACGAGGGCCGGACGCCGCCGCACGTGCGCGAGTGGCTCGACCACGTCGAGCGCGGGAAAGCCCTCGCCGCGCCCCTCATCCGCGACCGGAGGATCGACCTCGACGCCGGCCCGCGCGAGCCCGGGATGCCGCAACTGCACACCGTCGACTTCCACGAGATCCTGCTGGCCACCGGGCGGTACAGAACCGAGGTGCTCGGCTCCGACTGGTTCCTCGGGCACCGGCTGGCCGTCAACACGCTCTACTCCCACCTGGGCAGGCTCGGGCTCGTGCCGCTGCAGCGGTACCTGTTCTGCCACCTGGTCGCGGCCGCGGTCGAGGCGGAGTACGGCATCTCACCCGTCGAGAAGGCCCTTGCCTGGGCTCGTAGCTGACTCCGGAATCGCCATTTCCTCGGCCGAGAGAAATATCAGCTCGAATCAGTACCACGGCGAGAGAAAAGGTGGGCCATTTCAATACCACCGCGAGAGAACGGATGATTAGCGTGGTCTCCGCCTGACGCCCGAATAAGGGAAATGGTGCGGCAGAAGGAGAGAAATGAAGGCCGATCTGGCGATGTTCGGCGGCAAGCCCGCGGTCCGGCCGGAATACCGCAGACTGGAATGGCCGGTGGTGACGCAAGCTGATCGAGACGCCGTACTCCGCGTACTCGACCACGGGAAATTCACCGTGGGCGCGAAGGAAGAGCCCGAGATCAGCGGGCTGGAAAGCGAATGGGCCGCGTTCTGCGACACCCGCCACGCGGTGTCGGTCAACAGCGGCACGGTGGCGCTGGAGCTGGCGCTGACCGCGCTCGGCATCGGTCCCGGCGACGAGGTGATCGTCCCGGCCCTGAGCTACGTCGCGACCGCGATGGCTCCCCTCTACCAGCTCGCCGTCCCCGTGTTCGTGGACATCGATCCCGTGTCGTTCAACATCGACGTCACGCAGATCGAGGCGAAGATCACCAACCGCACACGCGCGATCATCCCGGTGCATCTCGGCGGCCTGCCGGCCGACATGGACGAGATCCTGGCGCTGGCGCGCAAGTACGACCTCTACGTCATCGAGGACGCGGTCCAGGCCCAGGGCGGCAAGTACCGCGGCCGTACGGCGGGCTCGATCGGTGACGTCGGCTGCTTCAGCCTCAACGTGGAGAAGAGCATCCCGACCTGCGGCGAGGGCGGGCTGATCGTCACCGACGACGAGCGGGTCGCCGAGCGCTGCCGCAGCCTGCGCATCCTGGGCGAGGACCTGAGCACGGAGGAGCGCCTCTACGTCTCCGCCACGCGGGGGTCGAACCTCAAGCTCAGCGCGGTCCTCGCCGCCTTCACCCGGGCCCAGCTCGACCGCTTCTGGGACTACCAGGTGCGGCGTGAGCAGAACATCCCGGTGTTCCTCAACCGGCTCGCCGAACTCCCCGGCATCGTCCTGCCCTCCGTGCCCGACGACCGCACCCACATGTGGCACATGCTGCGCTTCCGCTTCGACCCGGAGGCCGCGGGGCTGGACGGCATCACGCCCGGCCAGTTCCGGCAGGCGCTGCGCCGCGCGCTGCTGGCCGAGGGCGTGCCGCTGACGCACTACCAGATCATCCCGCTGCCCGGCCAGCCGGTGTTCCAGGAGCAGGACGCGTACGGCCGGGGCTACCCCTGGTCGCTGCCGGGGGTCAACCCCCAGCGTTACGACCTGGCCGACTACCCGGTGACCTGCGCCGTGATCGAGGACTCGCTGTGCCTGCGGCGCATGCACCTCAACCCGGACGCCGGGCCGGCGCTGGAGGAGTACGCCGACGCCTTCCAGCGGGTCTGGGAGAACCTCGACGTGATCGGCCGCTTCGCCCGATTCGCGCCGTACGCCCCGCCGTGGGCGGCGGTGAAGGGCGTCGGTCACGCGCACGCCGGAGCGGCCGCATGACCGTCGAGACCGTCGCGCGGAGCCCCGAGGGCGCCGTCGACCCGGCCGCGTTGTCCCGCACCGCCCTGGCGGTGCGGGAGCACGTGCTGGCCATCGGCGCCGGGGCCGTCGGCACCCACATAGGGGGGTCGCTGTCGGCCGCGGACATCCTCGTCGCGCTGTACTTCGACGTCATGCGGGTGCGCCCGCACGAGCCCGGCTGGTCCGGGCGCGACTACTTCGTGCTGAGCAAGGGACACGCGAGCGCCGCGCTCTACTCCACGCTCGCCGAGCTCGGTTTCTTCCCGCGCTCGGAGCTGGCGAGCTACGGCCATCCGGACGGCAGGCTCATGGCCCACCCCACCCCCGCGGTCCCGGGGGTGGAGTTCGCCACCGGGTCGCTCGGCCACGGCCTGTCCCTCGCCGTCGGCCTGGCGCTCGCGGCCAAGCGGGCCGGGCGCGCCAACCGCGTGTTCGTCCTGCTCGGCGACGGCGAACTGCAGGAGGGCACGGTGTGGGAGGCCGCGATGTCGGCGGCGCACTACCGGCTCGACAACCTCACCGCCGTGGTCGACCGCAACCGGCTGCAGATCAACGGCTCCACGGAGGACCGGATGCGGCTGGAGCCACTGGCCGACCGCTGGCGCGCGTTCGGCTGGCAGGTGTCGCACGCAGACGGGCACGACTTCGCCGAACTGGTGCCGGCCCTGCGCACCCCGCCCGTGCCGGGAGGCCCGGCGGTGCTGCTCGCCGACACGGTGAAGGGCCGGGGGGTGCGCCACCTGGAGCACCGCAAGCAGAGTCACTTCGCCAAGCTGGGCCCCGACGCGTACCAGCGGGCCCTGGCCGCGCTGCGAGCCGCGGCATGACCACCACGCGCGAGCGCGACGCCCCGGCCCGGGCGCCGGCGCCCGACTCCGACCGCGCCGCCTACCGGGCCACACTGCTGGAGCTGGCCCGGGCGGACGGCCGCGTCTGGTGCCTCGACTCCGACATGGGCGGGCTGGAACGGCAGTTCGAGGCGGAACTGCCGGCCCAGTACGTCGACCTGGGCATCGCCGAGGCCAACCTGATCACCGTCGCGGCGGCGGTGGCGAGCACCGGCGTCCTTCCCTTCGTCAACACGATGGCGGCCTTCGCCTCGGCGCGGGCCCTGGAACAAGTCAAGATCGACGTCGCCTACCACGCGCTTCCGGTGCGGATCGTCGGCACCCACTCCGGGCTGTCCGCCGCCCACCTCGGCCCCACGCACCACGCCCAGCAGGACCTCGCGATCATGCGGGGCCTGCCGAACATGACCGTGATGACGCCCGCGGATCCCGCGGAGACCGTCCGCATGGTCCGGGCCGCGGCCTACCTGCCGGGGCCGGTCTACATCAGGCTCGGCCGCAACCCGACGCCTCCGGTCCACGCCGGCGACGACGGCTTCACCGTGGGCCGGGCGGTACGGCTGCGCGCGGGCGGCGACGTGACGATCGTGGCCGCGGGCGCCCTCCCCGTACGGTTCGCGCTCGACGCGGCGCGCCGGCTCGCCGCGGCGGGGATCGAGGCGTGCGTGCTCAACATGCACACGATCAAGCCGCTCGACGTCGCCGCCCTGGTGGAGGCGGCGGAGACGACCGCGGGCGTCGTGACCGTCGAGGACCACTCCGTGCTCGGCGGGCTCGGCGGCGCGGTCGCGGAAACCCTGGCCGAGCACCACCCGGCGCGGGTGGTGCGCGTGGGCGTCGGCGACGCGTTCTGCTCCCGGCCCGGCAGTCACGAGGAACAGCTCGCGCAGTGCGGCGTGTCGCGGGACCACGTGGTCCGCGCGGCCGAGTCCGTCCTGCGCGGTCGTCCGGATGTTCGCACCAGCACCGAACAAGGAGAGTCTCCATGACCGTCGCAGTGAGCACCTGTCCCGACTGCACCGAGGCCGTACCCACGTCCTCGGACCTGCGGGTGACGTCCATCGTCGTATGCCCGGCCTGCCAGGCGGAGCTCGAGGTCATCGGCCTCGACCCCGCCGAGTTCGCGCTCGCGCCGGAGATCGAGGAAGACTTCGGGGAGTAGAACGTGACAATCAGCGCTGGTCAGGACGGTCCGCTCGCCGTCCTGACCACCCGCACGCGCCTCGAGGAACGCTTGATCTTCGAGGCCCTCGAACGGCGCGGCGAGCCGTACGAGCAGATCGACGAACGCCGGGTGATCGGCGACCTCGGCGCGCCCGTCGCGGGCCGCTACCGGGGCGTGCTCAACCGCAGCATGTCCCACACGCGCAGTCTGTACGCGGCGCGCCTCTTCGAGGCCGGGAACCTCCCGGTCTTCAACTCCAGCACCGTGATCGAGACGTGCGGCGACAAGATCCTCACCTCGCTGGCGCTGGCCGGCGCCGGGATACCGACGCCGGAGACGGTCGTCGCGCTCACTCCCGACGCCGCACTGGAGGCCATCGAACGCATCGGCTACCCGGCCGTGGTCAAACCGGCCGTCGGATCGTGGGGCCGGCTGCTGGCCAAGGTCAACGACCGTGACGCGGCCGAGGCGCTGATCGAGCACAAGCAGTCGCTGCGCTCGCCGGTGCACTCGGTCTTCTACGTGCAGGAGTACATCGACAAGCCGGGCCGCGACCTCAGGGTGATCGTGCTCGGCGACGAGGTGGTGGCCGCGGTCTACCGCCGGTCCGGCCACTGGATCACCAACACCGCCCGCGGCGCGTCCACGGAGCGGTGCGCTCTCACCGACGACCTGGTGAAGCTCTCACTGCGGGCGGCCCAGGCGGTCGGCGGCGGCATGCTCGCGGTGGACCTGATCGAGCGCTCCACCGGGGAACTGCTCGTCACCGAGGTGAACCACACCATGGAGTTCCACGGGCTCATCCAGGCGACCGAGGTGGATCTGGCCGACCTCGTCGTCGGCCACGTCCTCGGAGCGCTGGCACGATGAGGGCCGCCGTCGTCGGCGGCAGCGGCTACATCGGCGGTGAGATCGTCCGGCTGCTGCTGCGTCATCCGCACATCGAACTGGCACAGGTCACCTCGGAACGGCAGGCCGGGCGCCCCCTGCGGGTCTCCCACCCGAACCTGCGCGGCCAGACCGACCTGTGCTTCACCCGTGAGGAGGACCTGTCGCCCTGCGACGTCGTCTTCCTCGCGACCCCGCACGGCACGTCGATGCGCTCCGTCGAACGCTGGTCGGGGCTCGCGCCGACGGTCGTGGACCTCAGCGCGGACTTCCGGATCCACGACCCGGCGAGGCGGGCGCGCTTCTACCCCGGGCCGCCGCCCGACCCCGCCTGGCTGGCCCGCTTCCAGCCCGGCATCCCCGAGCTCAACCGGGACGGGCTGCGCGGCGCCACCCACATCGCGGTGGCCGGCTGCATGGCCAACGCGGCGATCCTCGCGCTGCACCCGCTGGCGGCCGAGGGGCTGATCGGCGGCCCGGTCGTCGTCGACGCCCGTACGGGCTCCAGCGGCGGCGGGCGGACGCCCGACGAGGGCAGCCACCATCCCGAGCGCAGCGGCGCGATGCGGATGGCCAAGCCCCACGGGCACCGCCACACCGCGGAGATCGAGCAGGCGTGCGGGATCACGGCGCACATGTCGGTGACCGCCGTGGAGGCGGTGCGCGGGGTGCAGGTCGCCTGCCACGTCACCCCCTCCCGCACGGTCACCGAACGCGAACTGTGGGCCGTCTACCGCAAGGCGTACGGCGAGGAGCCGTTCGTCCGCGTGATCAGGGAACGCTCGGCGCTGCACCGCATGCCGGAACCGAAGATCCTCTCCGGCAGCAACTTCTGCGACATCGGGCTGGCCCTCGCCCCCGGCGGCGACCACCTGGTGGTGGTGGCCGCACTGGACAACCTGGTGAAGGGAGGTGCCGGAAATGCCGTCCAGTGCCTCAACATCGCCGCTGACTGGGAGGAGACCGCAGGACTCGACTTCGTCGGGCTCCATCCCATCTGACGCCCGATCGGAACGGTACGTGATCAAGGTCGGCGGGTCGCTCGGCGCGGACATGTCCCGGGCGTGCGCCGACATCCGCGCGCTGGTGGACCGCGGCGACAGCGTCGTCGTGGTCCACGGCGGCGGCGCCGAGGCCGACCGGCTCGCGGACGAACTCGGCCGCCCGAAGCGGTACCTGACCGCGTCCGGCGGGCGCCGCAGCCGGTACACCGACGCGGCGGCGCTCGACGTGCTCGTCCTCGGCATGCTCGGCCGCCTGAAGCCCCCGCTGGTGACCGAGCTGCTCCGGCTCGGCGTCCGCGCGGTGGGCCTGTCGGGAGCCGACGGCGGGATGGTCACCGCCCGCCGGACCCCTCCGGCGAACGTCGTCGTGGACGGCGTACGGCGGGTGGTCCGCGACGACCTGTCCGGGCGGATCTCGGCGGTGGACGCCCACCTGCCGCGGACCCTGCTCGCGGCGGGGTACGTGCCGGTGATCTCACCGCCCGCGTACGACCCGGAGGCGGACCCGGAGTCCGGCGCCGGGCTGCTCAACGTGGACGCCGACCGGTTCGCCGCGCGTCTCGCGGTCGCGCTGGAGGCCGACTGGCTCGTCATCCTGTCCAACGTGCCGGGGCTCCTGCGGGACCCCGGCGACCCCGGCAGCCTGGTGACCGAGATCCCGTGCGAGGACCTCGCCGGATATCTCGACCTGGCCGGCGGGCGCATGAAGGTCAAACTGCGGACCGCGGGCGAGGCGTGCCTGGCGGGCGTGCCGCACGTCGTCCTCGGCGACGGGCGCGGTCCCTCGCCGGTGCTCGCCGCGCGGGCGGGAGCAGGAACCACCCTCGTCAAAGGAGTGCCATGACCAGCAGCGTGACCAGCGGTGCGAACAGCGGTACTGCGAACAGGGCCGAGTCCCTGCTCCGCCGCATGGTGGAGGTGCCCTCGACGACGGGTGAGGAGGCCGAACTGGCCTCCCTGCTCGCCCGCGAACTGCCCGAGTGGGGCTTTCGCAGCCATATCGACGAGGTGGGCAACGTGATCGGCAGGCGGGGCGACCCCGACGCGCCTATGATCATGCTGATGGGCCACATGGACACCGTGCCCGGCGACATCCCGGTCCGGCAGGAGGGCTCCCTCCTGTACGGGCGGGGCACCGTCGACGCCAAGGGACCGCTCGCCACGATGATCGCGGCCGCCGCCGCTGCCGACCTGCGCGGCATGCAGGTGGTGGTGGCGGGGGTCGTCGAGGAGGAGACCTTCGGAAAGGGCGCGCAGCACCTCGCCGAGACCTTCCGGCCGGACGTCGCCGTCGTCGGCGAGCCCAACGGCTGGGCCGGCGTCGGCATCGGCTACAAGGGCCGCGTCATGATGCGCTACGACGTCAGCCGGCCGGCGGTGCACACGGCCAGCCCGGAGGAGAAGGCCACCGAGGCCGCGGCCCTCTTCTGGGACCGGGTCCGGTCCTACTGCGACTCCTACTGCGAGGTGGTGGGGGCGGGCGACCGGGCCTTCGACCGTCCCGTCCCCACGCTCAACGACATCACCGGCACGATCGAGCGGGCGCTGATGACCGTGTCCGTACGCACCCCGCCGGGGTTCGACCTGTCGGCCTTCGAGCGCTTCGTCACGGACGCCGCGCGCGACGGGACGCTCTACGTCGACGACCGGACGCCGCCGGTGCGGGTGGACCCCGCGGGGCCCGCCGTACGCGCGCTGTGCGCCGGCATCCGGCGCCGGGGGGAGCGGCCGAAGCTCAAGCTGAAGACCGGGACCGCCGACCTGAACATCGTGGAGCCCCGCTGGCAGGTGCCCATGGCGGTCTACGGTCCCGGTGACTCCAGCCTCGACCACACCGATCGCGAGCACATCGACCTGGTCGAGTACGGCAGGGCCGTGGAGGTCCTGCGTGAGGCGCTCGGGATCCTCGCCCAGGCGGAGTGGCGTTGACGACGGAGGTTCCCGGCGAGATCCTGGCCCGCCTCCGGGAGGCCTGCCTGCGTCTGCCCGAGGCGTACGAGGAGCAGGCGTGGGTGGGCACGCGGTGGCGGGTGGGCAAGAAGACCTTCGCCCACGTGCTCGTGGTCGAAGGCGGCCGGCCGCCCGCGTACGCGCGGGCGGCCGGCACGTCCGGGCCGGCGGTCGTGCTGACGTTCCGGTCGTCCGGGGAGGAACTGGCCGCCCTGGGCGGCCTCGGCCATCCGTTCTTCCGACCGCCCTGGTTCCCCGACATCGTCGGCATGGTCGTCGAGGATGACGTGGACTGGTCCGAGGTGACGGAGTTGCTCGCCGAGAGCTACCGCCACCTGGCGCCCAGGAGGCTGGCCGAACGGCTGGACCCGCCGCCCGGCCGCTGAACCTCCCCGGCCCCGGCGGCTCTGCCGCCGGGCGTGCCGGGGTCGTCGCGGGCCGTGACATCACACGCTCGTCGCGACGAGCGGCTCGCGGAGCTCCGCGAGGTTGGGCCGCTCCTGCGCGAGCCACACGTCGGCGTACTGCGTGATGTCGCGGATGATGGTCCGGCCGATGCGTAGCACGGAGGCCGGCGCGGGGCGTGTCAGCCCGTTGCGGGGCGATCGGAGGGCCACCCGCGCGTGCTCCTCCAGCCACGAGAACACGTCGAGGAGCCGGTCTCGGGCCTTGGCGCGGGTCGTCGCGTCCAGCTCCGCGGCCGCGAGCGCGCGGGCCCGGATCCGCACCAGCGAGTGGAACTCGTAGCGGGAACCGCCCAGGCCGTCCTCGCTGACCACGTCGAGCACCTGGTGGTCGACCAGGAGGTCGAGCAGCCGCTGCGCCTCGTCCTCCGACAGGTCGGCGACCGCGGCCGCCGCCCAGGCCGACACGTGCGTCAGGTTCATGACGCTCAGCAGCAGCCACAGCGTGCGGGCCACGTCGGGCAGCCGCTCCGCCGAGGCGACGAGCCGCGCGCCCGTGTCCAGGGAGCCGTAGGTCAGCTCGGTGATCCTGCGGTCCTCGTCCGACAGGCGGTCGACGAACCGGTCGAGCCGGTAGGCCGGGCGGGCGTTGAGGCGGGCGGCGGCGGCCCGGATCGCCAGCGGCAGGTGCCCGCAGCGTTCGACGACCAGCCGGGCGCTCTCCGGCTCCTGCGCGATGCGCTCCGCCCCTACGAGCTGGGCGAGCAGCTGCACGCCCTCGGCGGTGGTGAGCCCGTCGACGCGGCGCATCGCGACGCCGGGCGCCTGGATCATGCTGGGCTGGCTCGTGCACAGCACGACGCTCCCCCGGTCGCCGGGCAGCAGCGGCTCGATCTGCTCGTAGTCGGCCACGTCGTCCAGCAGGATGAGCAGGCGGCGCCCGGCGCTCACGCTGCGGAACAGCGTCGCGCGGCCGGACAGGTCCGGCGGCACGCTCCGCTGCGGCACCCCCAGCGCGTGCAGGAACTCCGCGAGCACGTCGGCCGCCTGCCGGGGTTCGGTGCTGCCGCGCAGGTTGGCGTGGATCTGCCCGTCCGGGTAGTGGTCGCGCACCTTGTGCGCCGCGTGGACGGCCAGCGCCGTCTTGCCCACGCCGCCGCGGCCCACCAGGGCGATGACCCGCGGCCGGTCGGTCCGGTCCTGGTTGAGCTCCCGGCACAGCCACTCGACCTGGTCGAGCCTGCCGGTGAAGTCGCCCACGCCGGCGGGCAGCTGGGCGGGGATCTTCGCCGCGTGCCTGGCGCGCTGCGGGAACGGCGAGGGGACGGGCTGCCCGGCGATGATCCGGCGGTGCAGGTCCTGCAGGCGCGCGCAGGGATCGAGGCCGAGGTTGTTGACCAGCGCGGTACGGCCGGCGCGGTACACCGCCAGCGCGTCCGCGCGCCGGTCGGACAGGTACAGCGCCGTCATGAGCTTGGCGCGCAGATGCTCGCGCAGCGGGTGCTCCTCCACGAGCAGCCTCAGCTCGCCAACGAGTTCGCGGTGCCTGCCCATGGCGAGTTCGAGGTCGAGGCACTCCTCCAGCACCGACAGCCTGCGTTCGGCCCAGTAGGTGGCGACCGCCTCGATCACCGCGCTGTCGAGTTCCGCGAGCGGCTGGCCGCGGAACAGCGACAGGGCCGCGCGGTACTCCTCCGCCGCGCCGCCGAGATCACCGTCTTCCACCCTGCTCCGCCCGCGGGCCACAGCCCGCTCGAACAGCCACGCGTCCAGGCCCGACTCGCCCAGGCGCAGCCGGTATCCCCCCTGCGTGGTCTCGATGATGTTCGCGGGCGCGCCGGCCGCCTCGAAGACGGAACGCAGCCGCCACACACAGGTCTGGATCTGCTTGTCCGCCGTGATCGGCGAGGCGTCCCCCCAGACCGCGTCGATGATTCTCCCCACCGATACGATCTTGTTCGCTTCGGTCGCCAGAAGCGCGAGAACGGTCAGCTGCCTGTTCTTGGCGAGCTTGACGACCGTATTTCCCACACTCACCTGAAAAGGGCCGAGTATTCGAAAGAATACGTCGCCCTCATCTGTCTCGGTATTACACTCGGGTCCCATCGGCTACGCCTCCAGCTCCGCCTGCCCGGGTATGTTCAGAGGTGTGGGGTCCGATCGACGTTCCCATGATTCCCGCTTCCAGCCGGCAGGCCTCGTCGATGAGGAGAACGGCCACCCGGACCAGCAGGTCCGGTGACACGCCCAGCTCTCGTGCCCGTCCGGCGTAGGCTTCGCGAACTGCGGTGACGCGGTCCGGTTGCATCATGGAAATCCCCTCGGCCAACTTCACGTGAGCCACCTGAGCGCACAGCCCGAGACGTTCGGCGATGACTTCCGCCAATTTCCGGTCGAGGCCGTCTATTTGCGCTCTGAGTGCGTTGAGTTTCGCCACGGGAAACGTCCCTTCGAACCAACGGATGCGCCGGCGGCGCACAGAATGAGGCGCGCACTCGGCAAAGTTAGATGTTTGATCTCTTAGGGCGGTATCATGACGTTCCCCCCTTACTCCTGGTGTGCGGCAACTTCCCGGTATGTGGAGGATCGTCCGGGAGGCCTGGAGGGCCGTCAACGGATATCCCTAAAATCCGTCATGTCTGTGGTAAGGCAGATTTCTCAAGATTATCGCCATTTTGACCAGCTTTGAGACCAGCCGCACACGGTGACCAGGGGCCGGTCTCCGCCCGGCCTGCCACCGTCGGGCCGGCACCGGCTCGCAGGCCACGCCGCCGCCCCACTCCCACAGCCGCGGGCCGTACGGACCTCGGCGCGGTGGCCGTGCCACATGGCCGCGCCTGCCGGGTATCCGCCCATGGTGGCCCGGCCACACTTCGGACGAGTGACCGGCGCGAGATGATCGCGGACCGGGAGGCGCGAACGGGGCGCGGGGTGGCGCCGTCACCACCGCGGCCCGGCACATGAGGGTGAGCGCATCTAGGCGCGCGCCGCGCCCGCGGCCGATGGTGGAGGCGACACGTCCGCCCGCCATTCGCCCGGGGTGACCCATCATGCGCGACACGCGCAGCGCAGATCCCGACCGCATCCTGTCCGACGAGATCCTGCCCGCCGAGCTCTGCGCGGCGCTCTTCGCGCCCCTCCCCCGCCGCGACCAGCGCCGCAGGGGAATGGACTACCTGTACGGACTGCTTACCGCGACCGGACGCAAGTCGATCAGGAACATCGCCGGCGTGATCGGCGGCCCGGCCGCCGAGCAGAGCCTGCACCACTTCGTCTGCGACTCGACCTGGGACTGGATGCCGGTGCGGCAGGCGCTGGCCGAGTACGTGACCGGTGTCGTCCCGCCACAGGCCTGGGTCGTGCGGCCGGTGCTCATCCCCAAGGCGGGCGAGCACTCGGTGGGCGTGGACCGGCGCTTCTTCCCGGGTCTCGGTCAGGTGGGCACGGCCCAGCTGGCGATGGGGGTGTGGCTGGCGTCCGAGCAGCTGTGCAGCCCGGTGAACTGGAGACTGCACCTGCCGGACGCGTGGCTGGACGACAGACGGCGGCGCAGCCGGGCCGCCATTCCCGAGGGCGCCGCCGCCGACACGCCGTCCGGCTGCGCGGTGAACGCCTTCCTGGACCTGTCCGCGTGGGACCTGCCCGTGCGGCCGGTCGTGCTCGACGCGCGGGAGCTCGACGTCCACGTTCTCGCGCGGGGGCTCGGCGACGCCGGCGTCCCGCTGCTCGCCAGGATCGACGGCGAACAGCAGCTCTGCCTTCCCGGCCTGGCGCGGACCCTCTCCGCCCGGCAGATCATGTCGGCGGCGCGGCACACCCGGCGCCGCGTCGAGGTGCCGGACACCGACTCCGGGCGGCACACCCGCCTGGTGGCCACGGCCTCCGTCGTGGCGCCGCACCGCCACGACGGAGGCGCCGTCCCCCGTCTTCCGCAGGTCTCACATACAGAGCCCCCGCATCCGGGGGCAGCGCCGGCCGGGGCCGTACAGTCGGGGGTTGTACGGCCCCGTTCCACGCGGCCGGGAGGCGTTCCGGTGGGCAGGACCGCCGGAAACGCCGACGCGGGCGGCCCCGACCGGGAGCTGCTCCTCATGGGGATCTCCGGAATCGGCGAGGCGCGGCCGGGCGAGCTGTGGCTCACCAACCTGAACACGCCGGATCTCACCGCGCTGGTCAGGCTGACCCGGCTGCTCCGGCTCGTCGACGAGGACTTCGCCGACGTCTCCGACGACGTGGGAATGCGGGACTTCACCGGCCGGTCGTTCTCCGGATGGCACCGCCACACCACGCTGGCCTCGGCCGCCTGCGCCGTCTCGATCCTCACCGAGCGGGACAGGACCGGGGCGCGCGGCTCACCCGCCTTCCCTCCCGACGCCGGGTGTGATGGAACCACCGAGCAGGTGGCGTAGGCGTACGAGCCGGAGCGCCAGCTGGATGTCCAGGGACCGCTCGGTGTCCTGCCAGCCCGGGCCGAGCAGCTCGCCGATCCGTTCCAGACGACGAGACACCGTGTTGGGGTGGACGTGCAGCTTCTCGGCGGCGTACGTGGGACTGCTCCCCGATTCGAAGTACGCCCCGAGGGTCTGGACCAGTTCGGTGGACCGCTGCCGGTCGTACTCCAGCACGGGCCCGATCGCCGCGGAGATGAATCCGTCGATGTCCGGACTGTCGGCCAGCAGGACGCCCAGGAAGCCGAGATCGCCGACCGAGGCCGCGGAGCCGCCGGCTCCGAGGGTCGTCATGGCCTCCAGACAGCGCAGCGCCTCGTTGAATCCGGACCGGACCGACGCGGGGTCGGACACCGGCCCCGACGCCGCGACCGTCACCGGCGTGTCCAGCAGAGGGGACAGCTTGGCGGAGACGGCCCGCGCGGCCGCCTGCGGGTCGGACCCCATGAGCAGCAGCACGTTGCACCCGTTCTTGACCGTGTGCAGGCCGCCCATGCTGTGGGCGTACGACGCGGCCCACACCGCGGCCTTCCCCCTGGCGGCGCCGTCCGTACGGCTCAGCACGACGACGTGGTCGGTGTCGAGGTCGATGCCGAGCCACCGGGCCCGCTTGCGCAGCCGCTGGGCCGGGCGCGGCGGATTCGCGAGAAGGTCGTCGAGCAGTTCGCCTCGGTCACCCGCTTCGAGCATGCCCGGTTTGCGGTCCAGCAGCACGAGCACCGCGGCGACCTGCGCGACGATGCCGAGTAACCGCCGCGCCCACTCGTCGAGCGGCTCCGTGGGGAACACCAGCAGGGTGCCGAGGTGTCCGTCGCCGGCGAGGACCGGCGCCGCCCACATGCCCTCCAGGCAGAACGGCTCCCGCGCGGCGTGCGCGTTCATCCGGGCCAGCAGGACGAGGTCCTCGCGTTCCGGCAGCCGTCCCGCCGTGGCCAGGACCGTGCCGTCCGCGCCGCGCAGCTGGACCGAGGCCCGCAGGCGGTGCGCGGCCTCCTCGGTCAGCGTCTGGAAGTTCCCGCCGGAGAGCGCCATGTCCATGAGCCCCTGGTGCACCTCGGCGAGGTCCTCCAGGCTGCCGAGCTGGGTCTCCGCCTCCTCCGCCCGGATGCGCAGCGCCTCCGCCCGGCTGGTGGCCACCTCCAGCCACCGGGCTTTCTCGATCATGGCGCTGGCGAGGCTCGCCAGCGAGCTCAGCAGCGAGATCTCGTCCACCTTGAAGTGGCGGACGTTCCGGTCGCCGACGTACAGGATGCCGAACGGCGCCTTGTCGTACACGAGCGGTGCGGCCATGATCGCGTGCAGCCCCTCCGCCCGCACGACCTCGTCGGTCCGCTCGCTGTGGACGAATCGCTGGTCCACCAGGTAGTCGGGGGTCCAGAACGGCAGGCTGTCGGTGAGCACCTTGCGCCCCACGCCCCCGGTGTTCGGCAGCCGCAGCCCCACGCTGAGCATCGAGGTGTGCCCGTCCGCCGCCCGGATGCACACCTCCTTCAGGTCGTCGTCCGGCATGCCGATGTAGGCCATGTCCACGCGTAGCAGCAGCCGCGCCCGCCTGGTCGTCACGTTGAGCAGGACGTCGAGGTCCGGCGGCTTGGCGAGCTCCCTGGCCGTGTCGACGAGCGTCGCGAAGGTCCCCTCGCGCTGCTGGTGCCGTTCGAGCTGGGCGTGCACCGCGAGGCTCAGGCGCTTGGCCCGCTCCAGCTCCTCGAGTCCTTCCCCGGTGACCCCGTTCCTCCGCGCCACGGCCACGACCATCTCGAACTCGTCCGGCGACCCCTCCCTCGCCAGGAGTTCGAGAAAGGACAGCGTGTCAGCCATACAACGCCTCGCAATCGGGAAACTGGCGGGGCTCGCGACCGTCGGTGCGGGGGTGGCAGGGGAACCCGTGCAGCGGGCACGGGGACGAAACGGCGAGTATAACCCGTTGACTCGTCGGCACAGCAGGGCCCTTTCCTGGGATGTTGGAGGCCGGTCTCGAGGGGCAGGCTCGTCACTTGATAGGCGAAATGTCGGTCCTTACCGTCTACATGTCAACTAGACGACAAGCTGACACAGACCTTCACCGCGTGTCGAATCGACCGGCATCTGCGGCTTCCACGGCCGCGACACGTCCGGTTGTGTTGATCATAAGCGCCGCCGGCCGCCGCGCGACCCCGTCGAACACCCCTGGCCGCCTCCTGTTCACCCGCCGCGCGGCCCGCCCGCCCCGGGTTCGCGCCGTCGGGCCGCCCGGTGGCTGCGTCACCATCCGAGACCGGAAAGTGTGTTGTGCCACAACCTTTCCCGGCGTTGCCCGGCCGGGTGAAGGTTAGCGTAAGCCGTATTTCCGACAGGAGGGAGACAAACGACGTGACCCTGGAGGCCAAGAGTTACTTACGCTCGCTTGAACGAAGTCAGCGCTCGCGAACACGCACGGACCGCCCGAGCGTGTTCAGCATGTACGACCGAGAATGGGACCTCCTGCCCGAGGTTTTCGCTCCCATCTATTCTCCTTCCACCCAGATCGCGATGGGATTCCTGGGACTCGCGGAAGGATCGGACGCTCCTCGCTGGGACTCTCTTCTCGAAATGGGATCGGGTTCCGGGCTGATCTCAGTGTCGGCCGCGCTGGCCGGATGCGCGCACGTGGTGGCGCTCGACATCAACCCGGAGGCGGCCCGCAACACGGCGATGAACGCCTCGCGCCACGGTGTGGCCGACCGGGTGAACGCCCGGTGCAGCGACCTGTTCGAGGGACTCGCCGAAGGCGAGCGCTTCGACCTCGTTTTCTGGAGTTCGAACTACGTGCTGGCGCCGCCCGGATTCGAATACGCCAACATGCACGACCGGGCGTACGTCGACGCGGGTTACCACGCGCACCGCCGCTTTCTCGAGGAAGCGCCGAAGTGGCTCACCCCGGACGGCGTCGCGCTGATTCATTTCAGCACCCGCGGCGATCTGGTGGCCCTCCTGCGGGGCGCCGGGGACGGCGACCGCAGCCTGCGCCTGCTGGCCGACCGGACGGTGCGGGAAGGAGAGCTCGACATCGAGCACATGCTGCTCGAAGTGACGGTGAGCGCGCCCCGGCGGCGGGATCTCGCCTTCGCAGGCTCGGACGCCGCCGCGCACGCGTGATCGGCTGAAGTCCGTCCAGGATTCATCGGAGACATCACCCTCCGCCTTCGCGGTTCGTCCCACGCCACGCGACCCGTTCGCGAATCTGGGCAGGACACCGCATCGACGCCCCAGGCCAACGCGACATTCCGCGTGTTCGGCACATCGATCCGCGTGCGGGCGCGGGTAACCGCCCTGACGCGTCACCCGGTTCTTCGCAGCCATGCGGGACGCCACGCCTTTTCCCCCGAACCCAGAACCTCTCCCGCGAAACCTCTCCCGCGACACGAAATGCGCCGCGCGACGGCGGCGCCCGTTTCCCGACTCCGCTGATTCCCCGATCCGTACGGCGCTGTTCGCGCGGCGCCGTACGGCGGGAAGGGGCGGCCGGGGGACGGCGGGGAGGGGCGGCGGTCAGCGTTCGGCGCGTGCCGCGACGCCGATGTCGGTGTTGTCGGTGAAGACCCCGTCGACGCCCGCGGCGAAGAACTTCTTCAGCTCCCCGAACAGGTCGCCGTAGTCGCCGTCCCGGTCCGACGACCGGAAGTCCTTGGGGAGGGTGTCGTTCTCGGCGCGGAACGTGTACGCGTGCACCACGAGGCCCGCGCGGTGGGCGTCCCGGACCAGATTCGTGACCCGGCCCAGCGTGCCGTCCGGGTTCCGTCCGATCACCATGTCCTTGTCCGGGCCGATGCCGGCGGCGTAGGTGGCGATCTCTCGCAGCCCGGCCGGGGTGACCAGGTCGGCGTAGGTGCGCGGGTCGCCGGACTCGGCGAAGTCGGGCGGCGCGCCGTCCTTGTAGAGCAACTGGATCAACGGCACCCGCAGCCGCTTGTGGAGTTCCTTGAGGTTTCCCACCTCGAAGGACTGCACGATCACCTTGGCGCGCGGGGTGTTCAGCCCGTTGGCCTCCAGCGCGCGGATGAGCTTGGGCTCGATGGGCATGCCGAGCTTGCGGTAGTAGGTGGGGTTCTTCGTCTCCGGATACATGCCGACGTCCCGGCCGAGCTCCCGCGACAGCCGCCGGGTCAGGTCGATGACCTCCTGAAACGTCGGGATCTGGTAGCGGCCGTCGTAGATGGTGGTGTGCTGCCGGATCGACGGCTCGTCCTCCCTGCAACGCAGGGTCTTCAGCTCGGCCAGCGTGAAGTCCTCGGCGAACCAGCTGGTCATCTCCCAGCCGTCGAAGTTCTTGGTCTTCACGCGCCCGGCGAACTCGGGATGGTTCGCGACGTCCGTCGTGGAGCCGATCTCGGGCGAGTGCGAGGCCACCAGGACGCCGTCCTTGGTCAGCACGAGATCCGGCTCGATGTAGTCGGCCCCCATGCGCACCGCGAGTTCGTAGCCCGCGAGGGTGTGTTCGGGCCGGTACGCCGAGGCGCCCCGGTGCGCGATGATCACCGGCCCCGACGCCTGGCCGCCCAGAACGCCGGTCCGCTGCGCGGTGGCCTCCGCGGCGGGCAGCACGGCGACCGTCGCCAGCACGCTCATCGCCACGGCCGCGCCGGCGCGCGCCGCCCTCCCCCGCCGCGACGACAGCCGGCCGGAGACTGAGCTCGCCGGTGCTGAGCTCGCGGGCAGTGGGGCGGCGGGTGGCGCGGGAAGCCTCCGCGGGTTCGATGTCATGACGCGATCTCCTCGACTGGACGCTTCCAGATGGCACGTCCGGCCCGCGGGCGGCGAGCGGAGCGGCGATGCAATTGCACCAGCGCCCGCGCTCGGCATGCTCTCGTGACGATCTCGCCCTGCCACCTGCGTGGAGGGCGTCTTCCTCCAGGTGGCGAGAGCTGGATGATAGGCCGCCGCGTTACGGTCGGTGGGTGATCATTCGACGGGACGACCCGAGGACGACACCCCTGCCGCCCATCGCTCCGTCGGTCGACGCCGACACCTTCCGCGAGGCGATGGCGCAGATGGCGGCACCGCTGACGGTGCTCACGTGCTACGCGCCGGACGGCCGGATGTGCGGCCTGACCGTGAACGCCGTGTGCTCGGTCTCCCTGGCTCCGCCCATGCTGCTCGTCTGCCTGAGCCGGGCCAACCTGAGCCATGACGCCGTCGTCGGCGCGCGGGAGCTGTGCCTGCACGTGCTCGAACCCGGCCAGCAGGATCTGGCCCTGCGGTTCGCCTCGCCCGTCGACAGGTTCCGCGGCCTGGACGTCCACCCCGGCACGGCGCCGGAGCTGACCGACGTACGGCTGCGCGTGAGCTGTGAGCCGGCCGGCGCACTCGACGGCGGCGACCACACCATCCTGCTGGGCCGGGTCGTCCGCGTGGTCAGCCCGGACAGGCGCGACGGCGGCGGGCTCGTCTGGCACCGCCGTGGCGCCGCCCGCGTCTCGCCGATGCGCCGCCTCAACGAGAACATCGGCGAGAACATCGGCGAGAACTTCGGCGGCGGCATCGGCGCCGGGCTGGGCAACGGGCTGAGCGAGGGACTGGGCGAAGGGCTCAGCGCCACCGCCTGACGCTCCCGCCGACCGTTCCGCCGGCCGTTCCCCCAGGCGTTCTCCACGCCTCCCTCTGACGCCCGCCCTCGCGTCGGCTCCTCAAGCCACCCGCCCGGGGGTCAGGTCGTGATGTCCTTGCGGCTGAACCGGTAGGCGGCGAGCACGCTGAAGACCAGCGCGTACACCAGTGAGACCAGCAGGCCGTCGGCCATGCCGGTCACGTCGGCGTCGGTGGCGAACAGGTCGATCCACGCCCAGGCGTGATGGGTGGGCAGCAGGTCGCGGAACGACCCCAGTGCGGTGATCTGGTCCAGGATCTGGGAGAGCACCGACGCCAGCGCGGCGCCGCCCACCGCGCCGAGCGGGGCGTCGACGGTCACCGACAGCCACAGCGCGAGGGCCCCCACCCAGGCGAGCTGCACCACGGTGTAGCCCACCGCGACCGCCAGCATGATCACACTGCGGCCGAAGGGGACCGCGTCGCCGGCCGGGCTGGTCGCGTCGCCCGCGCCGTACCAGATCACCCCGGCGAGCAGCGCCACCGCGGGCAGCAGGCCGAGCGCGAGGAGAGAGAGCAGCGCGGCCGTCACGGCCTTCTGGCGCAGCAGCCGGAGCCGGGGCACGGGGATCGCCAGCAGGTATTTCAGGCTCGACCACGAGGCCTCGCTCGCGACGGCGTCGCCGAAGAACAACGCGACCACGACCGGCAGCAGGAGTGAGCCCGCCAGATAGAGGGTGAAGACGACGAAGTTCGGGCCGCTCGTGACCGCGAGGTCGGCGTAGGTCACCGCGCTGCGCGCCGGGTCCTGCCCGCCGATCTCGAAGGACGCGACCAGCACGATCGGCAGCAGCGCGATCAGGGCGAAGACCAGCTGGGTGCGTCTGCGGCGCCACTGCCTGCGCAGCTCGACCAGGACGCGCAGGGTCCCCCGCGGCCGGTATCCCGCCGCCGCGCCGGTCCTGGTGTCCGCCGTCTTCTGGCCGGGCGTCGTCACGGCTTCCTCGTACGGCGGCGCGTCGCGAGGCGGGTCGCCCACGTCCTGGCCTCGGGACATGCCGAAGTCGTGCTCGGGGGTGGTCGTCGCCTCGCGTTCCGGAGCGGTCACCGGGTCACACTCCTCACGATTCCTCCTGGACGAGCCGCAGGAAGGCTTCCTCCAGCCGTTGCCGCGGCCCCACCCGGTCGACGGCCACGCCCGCGAGAACCAGCCGCTGCACGGTCTCCCCACGGGCGACGCCGTCGAGGTTGGCGTACACGGTGCCGTCCTCGACGCGTACGCCGGAGACGCCGGGCACCGCACGGAGCAGACCGGCGGCGACGTCCGGGCGGTCCACGGCGAAGCCGGTCTCCCCCGACCCGGCCGTGATGGCGCCCACGGCGTCGTCGGCGATCACGCGGCCCCGGTGGATCACGACCACCCGGTTCGCGGTCTGCTCCACCTCCGCCAGCAGATGCGAGGACACGAGCACCGTACGGCCGGTCGCGGCGTAGCGCCGGAGCACCCCGCGCAGGTGGTGGATCTGCGGAGGGTCCAGACCGTTGGTCGGCTCGTCGAGCACCAGCAGGTCCGGCAGCCCCAGCATGGCCTGCGCGATGGCCAGCCGCTGCCGCATTCCCTGGCTGTAGGTGCCCACCCTGCGCTCCACGGCGTCGCCCAGGCCGGCGATCTCCAGCGCGTCGTCCAGCCGGGCCTCGGCGGCCGGCCGGCCCGTGGCCGCCCAGTAGAGCCGCAGGTTCTCGGACCCCGACAGGTGCGGGAGGAAACCGGCGCCCTCCACGAAGGCCCCGATCCGCGACAGCACCGGGGCCCCCGGCGTGATCCGGTGGCCGAAGACCCGCACGGTGCCCGCCGTCGGCGTTATGAGCCCGAGCAGCATGCGAAGGGTCGTCGTCTTGCCGGCGCCGTTCGGCCCGAGCAGGCCGAGGACCTGCCCGCGCCCGACGCGGAAGGACAGCCCGTCCACCGCCTTCACTCCGCCGGGATAGCTCTTCGTCAGCCCTTCAACCACCAGCGGGGTGCCGGCCAGCGCGGGATCGAAGTCGGGCTGCCGGCGCCGCATCCCCGCGATCACGCTGAGCAGCAGTCCCGCGCCGAGGACGCCGGCGATGCCGAGGAGTTTGCCGACCGGCCAGGCCGTCTCCATCGGCGTGCCCGGCACGACGGGCGCCCGCAGCGCGCCGACCACCGCCACGCGATAGACCGCCGGGGCGGACGACGGGCGGTAGGTCTGGTCGGTGGTCGCCACGGTCAGCTCGAGCTCGTGTCCGCTCACCGCCGAGTGGACGATGCCGGGCAGGCTCACCGTCACCTCGACCGGGGACCCGTCGGCGGGCAGCGACGGCAGCCGGACGGCCGCGACCCCGTTGCCGGGCAGCGTCCTGGTGCCGTCGGGTCCCTTGTCGTACAGCTTGAGGAACAGCGCGCCGTCCCCCGGCGCGCCGACGGCCGAGACCCGCAGCCGTACGCTGGGCACGCCGGCCACCAGCAGCGGCGCCTTCAGCGCGGCGGTGGAGAACTTCGCCGACTGCCCGGGCAGGTCCATGCCGACCAGCGAGGCGAGCCACGGCGTGCGCGACAGGTAGCCGTTCAGGCCGGGGATGCCGCTCACGGCGGCCGGCTGGCCTCCCGGCGGGTTGACGATCGTCTGCTCCCCGCCGATGAGCTTGGCGGACCAGCTTCCGGTCGCGCCGGACAGCAGCCCGGGGTAGGCGCGGGCCCGCACGGTGCGCACCGCCGCCGAGCCGTCCGGCCGGATCGAGCCCTGCACCTGGTATTCGAAGGGGCCGAAGGGGTCGGTCCCCCGGCCGAGCAACCGCAGGCGCAACCAGTCCGCGATGCGCGCCCGGAGCGCGGCGTCGGGACGGTCGCCGTCGTGGCCGCCCGCGTACCACACCACCTGCACGGAAGCGCCCGCGCGGGCGATCTGGCGCGCCGTGACATCGGCGTGGTCGAGCCCGAAAAGCGTGTCCTGCTCGCCCTGCACCAGCAGGGTCGGCGCGGTGATGCGGCCCGTCACCGACGTGGGCGAGAGCCGGTGCAGCAGCCGCTCCAGCGCCGGGGTCGGCGTCCCCGTGGTGGCCAGTTCCGTGTAGGCGCGGCAGATCTCCGGCGTGAACCGGCCGCACTGGGGAGACCCGCCGAACTGGCCGCCCCCGCCACCCGGGTCGCTGCCGAAGCCCATCGAGTAGAGCCAGCCGGCCCACGAGCTCTTGAAGACGCCACCGGCGGCGAAGGCCGACGCGGACGGCGTGACCGCCGCCGGGCCGCCGGCCGAGTTCGGCAGCAGCGCCTGCATCAGGTCGTTGTAGGTGATCACTGGGACGAGCGCGTCGATCCGCCGGTCGAGCCCGGCCAGCAGCAGCGCCAGCGCTCCGCCGTACGACGCCCCGGAGACCGCCACCTTGGGGTCGCCCGGGCCGTCCTTGAGCACGTCGGCCCGCTGGGCCAGCCGGTCGAGCAGGCGCCGCGCGTCGGCGACCTCCAGGTCGGGGTCGTTCAGGCCGATCCGCCCGCCGCTGCGGCCGAAACCGCGCGCCGTGTAGGTCTGCACCACGAACCCGGCCTCGGCCAGTTCGTACGCCTCGGCGTCCACGCTGTGCTTGTCGCCGCCGAACCCGTGGGCCAGCAGGACCGCGGGCGCGGGGGTGCGCGTCGGCAGGTAGAGGCTGGTGTCCAGGCTCACCCGCCCGGACGCGCCCGGCCCGGCGGGAACCTCGACGAAGGCGCTCTCCACGCGCACCTCGGCGGGCCGCTGGGTGTGCAGGGTCAGGGCGGTCACACCGAGCGCGGCGACGACGAGCGCGGCGACCTGGAATCGCGCCCGCTGCGGTTTCAGCCACCCGAGAAGTGCCACGGCTGCGACGCTAGACATCCGGGTTATCACCTCGGTCTCCGCTCGTGCCCGGCGAGTCGTGCTCGGCGAGTCGTGCTCGGCGAGTCGTGCCCGGCCCGCGACAGACGGCATTCGCCGGACGGTCCCCGATCGACGCGGCCGTGGGCCGTCCGGACAGGGCCGTCCGAACAGGGTCATCCGGACACGTTCGTCAGGACAGGGTCATCCGAACAGCAGGCCCCAGTAGGCCGCCCAGGGCAGCAGCACCGCGCCGCCGCCGAGGAGCAGGCCCAGCCGTACGCGCTCCGCGCGCGTGATCCGCCGCCGGGCGCGCCACCATCCGGCCGCGACGAAGGCCATGGCGGCGACGGCGAGCAGGACGATCCCGCGGAGCGCCAGGTACGGCACCACCACCCCGCCGACGGCGCCCGTACGCTGGGTGAGCAGGAGGGCGACGACGTAGCAGACGAGGCCGAGGGGGGCGAGCAGCCCGCAGACCGCCAGGAGCCGCGCGGTCCCGCGCATCCCCGGATCATGCCGTGAATCCCGCTGTGAGTCCCGCCGTGACTCCGGTTGTGAGTCCCGCTGCGAATCCTGCTGGAACCCCTGCTGTGGCCCCTGCGCAGGCCCACGCTCCGATATCTGAGCCGCTGCGGCCCGGCGCCGCCGCCTTCGTCCGGCGAGCCCGGCGCCCAGGTAGGCGGAGAACAGCACCGCCATCAGCACCAGCGCGCCGCCCTGCGCCCAGGCCGACTCGTACCAGGTGCGCGGCTCGACGGGCAGGCTGGTCCGCTCCTGCGCGGGCGGCGCGTCGGACCGCCCGGCCGCCTCCGGGCTCTTCAGCCACGCCACCACCAGGTCGTAGAACTCGGGGACGATCCAGGTCGTGCCGCGGGCGAGCGGATGGGTGGCCGACGAGACGACCCGCATCGTGTAGTCGTGGTTGCCGCCCCGCTCCAGAGCGTTCCGGACGACCGCCATCGACTCGGCGGGCGGGACGGTGTGGTCGTCCGCCCCCCACACGGCGAACACCGGCTGACGCATCCGGGTCAGCGCGGACGCGGGATCGAAGGCGGCCTCGGGGAACTGCCCGAGCCCTTCGGCCAGCCGGACCCCGTTCAGCGCGAGCGTGCCGGACACGCCGTCGTGCCGCAGCAGGTTGTCCAGATGCCAGGCCGTCTGCCGGGCCGGCTGCACGCCGCTGGCCGCCAGCAGCACCACGAAGCCGACCTCCGGCGAGCGCGCCGCCACCAGCGGCGCCACCCAGCCTCCCTCGCTGACGCCCCACAGCCCCACCCGGTCCGGGTCGACGTCCGGGCGGGCGCGCAGCAGCCGCACCGCGGCCAGCGCGTCGTCGGCGAGCCGGGAATAGGACCGTTGAGTCGCCGAATATCCGGCCGTCCGCTTTTCGTAGACGAACGTCACGACGCCCCTGTCGACGAAGGGCGCGACCATCTTGTGCAGTTCCTCGCGCGGCATCCAGCCGGACACCGAGACGAGCACCAGGCCGGGGCGCCGGCGGCCCGTCCCGGGAGGAGCGAAAACGGTGCCGTTCAATCGCGTTCCGTCGCTGGTGAACGTCACCTCCTCGGCTCCGGCGACACCGGCGGCTCCAGCCGCTCCCGGCGCGAGCGCGATCGCGGCTGTCATCAGCAATACGCCGACAAGGCCCAGCAGTTTCCGGGCAGCAAACATGGATTCTCCCGTCCATTGTTTGTCGATTCGCCCTGCGGAAGAATTGACGGCCCGGCTGTGCCGGGTCTCCGATTCTCCGTACGTCTGTGCATAACCGGCAATTCACTGAGACCCGGATGATAGGACGTCCTCGTACCGTCGCCCCATGAATGTCGACGAGTGAGACATTGGGGTTCGCTACATGAAGGACTACTCCAAGCAGGTGCTCACCGGCGAGGGTGACACCGATTACGCGAGGTATATGCGGACCGATACCTTGCTGTCCCTGCAGCGCGGCCCGGACGAGGTCGTGCACCGGGACGAGTTGCTCTTCCAGGTCGTGCACCAGACCACCGAACTGTGGCTGAAGCTCACCTGCGCCGACCTCGACGAGGCCGCCGAACGCATCGGCGCCGGGGAGCTGGAGGGCGCCACGGGCCTGCTCGGCCGGGCGTCCCTGGGCATCGAGCTGGTGACCGGCCAGCTGGAGATGATGCGGCATCTGTCGCCCTGGGACTTCCAGCTGATCCGCACGGTGCTGGGGCACGGCTCGGGCGCGGACTCACCCGGCTGGCGGGCCATCCGGCGGTGCGGGCGCCGGCTCGAAGCGGCGTTCGCCGCCATGGTCCGCCAGACCGGGCTCGACCTCGCGGAGCTGTACCGGAGCGGGCTCCACAGCCCCGAACACCGGCTGGCCGAGGCGCTCATCGAGTGGGACGAGCGCATCTCCCTGTGGCGCGTACGGCACTACAAGATGGCCACGCGGGTGATCGGGCATCAGGTCGTGGGCACCCAGGGGACCCCCGTGGACGTCCTGGCCAGCCTGATCAACTACAAGTTCTTCCCCGAGCTGTGGGAGCTGCGCGACGAGCTCACCCGCACCGGCCCCATGGCCGAGACCGCGTTATGAGCGGCACGAACAGCGCCGCGGCGGCGTTCCGGCGGCGCTTCCCGATGCTGGAACGCACGGTGCACCTGTCGAGTTGCAGCCTGGGCGCCCGCTCCATCGACCTTGACCAGTCACTGGGGCGGATGGCGGCGGACATGACCCTGGGAGCCGGCGCCTGGGAGCGGTTCTCGCGGCAGGTCGACCGGGCACGCGCCCGGTTCGCCGGGCTCATCGGCGCGGACGCCGAGCGCGTGGCCGTGGTGCCCAACGCCTCCGTCGGGGCCTACCAGGTGGCCTCGACCCTCGGCCGGCGGGGACGCCACCGGATCGTGAGCAGCGCGGCGGAGTTCCCGTCGATCTCCCACGTGTGGCTCGCGCAGGGACGCGACGGCACCGAGGTCGTCCACGCGCCCCGCCCCGGGGAACCCGTGGACGACGGCGCCGACAGTGCGGACGATCCTGCCGGCGACTACGCCGCGCTGATCGACGAGCGCACCCGGCTGGTGTCGGTGCCGCTGGTGACCTACGCCGAGGGCCGCGTCATGCCGGTCGCCGAGATCGCGGCGGTCGCGCACGCCGCCGGGGCCCCGGTGTTCGTGGACGCCTACCAGGCCGTGGGGGTCCGGCCCGTACGGGTGGACGAGCTCGGCTGCGACTTCCTGGTGGCCGGCACGATGAAGTATCTGCTGGGCCTGCCCGGCCTGGCCTTCCTCTACGTACGCGCGCCGGGGTCCCTCGGTCTCGATCCCGTGCTGACCGGGTGGTTCGGGCGCGTCGATCCCTTCGCCTTCGACGTGCGCCTGCTGGACTTCCCCGCCGCGGCCACCCGGTTCGAGACCGGGACGCCCTCGGTGCCGGCGGCCTACGCGGCCAACGCGGGGTTCGACCTCGTCGAGCCGCTCGACCTCGCCGAGGTGCGGGACCACGTGCTGGCCCTGACCGACCTGGCCGCCGGAAGCCTGCGCGAGCGGGGCGAGCACGTCGTCCTGCCGCCCCGGCGGGCCCGCGGCGCGCACGTGTGTCTCTTCGACCCCGAGCCCGAGTCGCTGGCCCGGTTCCTCGCCGAGCACGGCGTCAGCGTGAGCCCACGAGGCCGGTACGTCCGGATCTCGTGTCATTTCTACAACGACGCCGACGACGTCGCGGCCCTGTGCGCGGCCGTCTCGGCGTACCGAAGCAAGCATGGATCGTGCGGTGGTGTCCGTGTCCACAGCTGAGCTGAGCTCCTGGCTGCGCAAGCCCGACCTCATGAAGTTCCCCTACGCCGCGGTGGTGCGCGAATATCACCATGTCGGCAAGCACTTCGTGCCCCCGGAACTGCTCCGGATGCTGGCGGAGGCGCGGACGCTGCTGCCGTCGCTGCACGGACCGTGGCCGCACGTCCACACGCTCGCCAGTTTCCTCGACACCGCCCTGGACAAACCCGACCAGCGCTATGACTACCCGACCTATCTGGCGCTGTCGCTGCTCCAGCTCCCCGGGCCGGACGATCCCCTGGAGCAGGCCCTCTTCGCGCGGCCCCGGTGCGACCGGCTGATCGCCCAGCTCGTGGCCGACGCGCTGGCCTTCGAGCTGGCCGCCCGGGACGGCCGTACGACGCTGCTGCCCCGGATGCGGCCGGACGCGGCCCTGGTCGGCAAGCGCTACCGGCACGGGCTGCGGGTGCTGCGGCCGGTGCTGGGCCGGATGGCGCTCGACTCGGGGCTGACCGAGGTGGGCCCCGCCGACCAGGCCCGCCAGGCGTGCGCGGCGGTCCGCGGCGACATGTCCTTCGCCGAACGGCGGGCCATGAAGCTGAGCATCCTGCCCGTCGACACCATCCACGACGAGTATCTCTTCCTGCGCGTGCTTCAGGCGTTCGAGACCACGTTCGCGCTGCTGTCCACGCACCTGCGCGGCGCGATCGCGGCGCTGCGGCAGGGCGAGGTGGACCGGGCGGTGTACTTCCTCGACGGCTCCCGGGCCGCGCTGGAGGAGTCGGGACCGCTGTTCTCGATGCTCGCCACCATGCAGGTCGAGGCGTTCCGCACCTTCCGCCAGTTCACCGAGGGCGCGAGCGCGATCCAGTCGCGCAACTACAAGCTGGTCGAGTCGCTGTGCAGCATGCCCGACCCGGGCCGGATCGACTCGCAGGCCTACTTCTCGGTGCCGGACGTGCGCATGCGGGTGCTGGCCGGTCAGGAGACCCTGGACGAGGCCTGCGCCGCGCTGCTCGGCTCCGGCGTGCCCGAGCCGGACCGCGTACGGCTCGGTGCGGCGATGGAGTCCTTCGCGCGGACCCTCGCCCGCTGGCGCCAGACCCACTATCGGCTGGCCGTGCGCATGCTGGGCGAGGCCTCCGGCACCGGATACACGCAGGGCACGCCCTATCTGGCGGCCGTCCGCGACCTGCCGGTGTTCCGCACCACCCTGCAGAACGGCGTGCCCGCCAACGGCAACGGCGCGCATCCCCACAGCGTGCACACCAACGGCAACGGCAACGGCCTGCACGCGGACGGCGAGGCCGTCCTGGAGGCCGACAAGGAGACGAGGAGGGCGCCGTGAACGGAGTCGAGGCACCGGTCGGCATCGTCGGCGCCGGGCCGGTGGGACTGGTCGCGGCGCTGCGGCTGGCCGGTCAGGGCGTGCCGTGCGTGCTGCTGGAGGCGAACCCGCACCTGGTCAAGCAGGGGTCCAAGGCGTGCCTGATCCAGGGCGACGTGCTGGAGGTGCTGGACAAGTTCGGCTGCGCGGACCCGATCGCCGAGGAAGGCGTGACCTGGGACGTCGCCCGGACCTACGTGCGCAACCGGGAGATCAGGGCGGCAGAGTATCCCCGCGGCCCCGGCTTCGGGCCGTTCGTCAACATCTCCCAGCACCGCATCGAGCAGATCCTGGTGCGGGCCGCGGAGGCCGAACCCCTTTGCGACCTGCGGTGGGACCACGAGGTGACCGACGTGCGCCAGGACGGGGACGGCGTGGCCGTCCGCGTGCGCACCGGCGCGGGTGAGCGGGAGCTCGCCTTCTCCTACCTCGTCGCCTGTGACGGTGTGCGCAGCAGGCTCCGGGAGCTGATGGGCGTCCGGTGGACCGGCTACACCCATCGCGACCGGTTCCTCATCACCGACATCAAGGCCAAGCTGCCGCTGGCGCAGGAGCGGCACTTCCACTACGACCCGCACTTCAACCCCGGCCGGCAGCTCGTCATGCACCCGCAGCCGCACGACATCTGGCGCATCGACTGGCAGTTGCCGCCGGACGCCGACATCGACGCCGAGCGCGCCGACGGCCGGTTCGACCAGCGGGTCAGGGCGGTCATCGGCGACATCCCGTACGAGGTGGACTGGGTCAGCACCTACCGCTTCCACCAGCGGGTGGTCGAGCGGCTCCGGGTGGGCCGGGTACTGTTCGCCGGCGACGCGGCGCACGCGCTGCCGCCGTACGGCTCGCGCGGCATGAACAGCGGCATCCAGGACGCCGACAACCTCGCCTGGAAGCTCGCGCTCGTCCTGTCGGGCCGCGGCGGCGAGGAACTGCTGGACAGCTACCACACCGAGCGGTACGCCGCCGCGCTGGAGAACCTGCGGGTGACCGAGGCGACCATCCGCTTCATGGTGCCGCCCAACCTGGTCAGGCGCTGGGCCCGCGCGGCGCTGCTGCGGCTGTCGCGCATCCTCGGCCTCGCCCGCCGCCACGTCAACAGCGGCAAGATGGCCGAGCCCCACACCTACACCGACTCTCCCATCGTCGAGCGGGGGCATCCGCTGCTGGGAGCGTTCGCGCCCGACGGCGAGGTCACCGTGGACGGCGTGCCGACCCGGCTGCGCCGGCTCCTCGGCGCGGGCTTCACCGGCCTGGTCTTCGCGCCCGGTGTGGCCGAGGCGCTGCCGGTGGTCGAGGCGGCGCGGTCGCGCCCGTGGGACCTTCCCGCCCGCCTCGTGATCGTGGTCCCCCCGGACGCCCCCGCCGCCGCGGCGCCCGCCGGGACCACCCTCGTCCGGGCCGCCGGGCAGGCGCTGCCCAGCACGTACGGCGGGCTGGACCGGCCGGTGTGGTGGCTGGCCCGGCCCGACGGCCATCTGTCCGCCACCGGCGTGTCCGGCGAGCGGTTCGCGTCCGCCCTACGTGCCTCGGCATCCGCCGGGGAGCTGTCGCTCGCGAAGGGCTGACCGCCCTCCTCTCATCACGATCCGATCCCTCCCCGCCGGAGGCGGGAGTCTTCTCCGGAGGTAACCGATGAGCCCCACCTACAGCCGACGCGCCGTACTCGCGGGGACGGGCGCGGCCGCCGCGGCCGCCGCGCTCTCCGGATGCGAGGTCGCCCGTACGGCGGACGCGCCACCGAGCGGCACCTCCCTCGGCCGGACCGCGGACGTGCCCGTCGGCGGCGGCCACGTGCTCTCCGACCTCGACGTCGTGGTGACGCAGCCGGAGGCCGGCACCTTCAAGGCGTTCTCCGCGCTGTGCACCCACCGGGGCTGCCGGGTGGACGAGGTGTCGGACGGCGAGATCGTCTGCCCCTGCCACATCAGCAGGTTCGCCATCAGCGACGGCTCGGTCACCTTCGGCCCGGCCGACCAGCCGCTGCCCGCCTTCAAGCTGAAGGTCTCCGGTGACGAGATCATGGTGGCCTGACGTGGGCCTGCTCACCGACCTCGTGCACGCGATGCGCCGCGGCGTCGTCGAGGTCGTCGACCTGACCGCTCCGCTCTCCGAGCAGACGCCGATCATCCAGCTTCCGCCGGAGCGCGGCCAGCCGTGGCCGTTCTCCCGCGAGGTCATCAGCGACTACGACGCCGCCGGGCCCACCGTCTACTGGAACAACATCCGCCTGTCGGAGCACACGGGCACGCACTTCGACGCGCCCGTGCACTGGCTGTCGGGCAAGGGCACCCACGACGTGTCGGAGGTGCCGCCCGGGCGTCTCGTGGGGCCGGCCGTCGTGCTCGACTTCACCGCCGAGGCGGCGGACGACCCCGACTTCCTGCTGCGCCGCGAGCACGTCGAGCGCTGGCAGGAGAGCCACGGCGAGCTTCCTGAGGGCGGGTGGCTGCTCTACCGCACCGGCTGGGACGCCCGCCGTGAGGACCCCGCGCGGTTCCTCAACGAGGGGCACACGCCCGGCGTCGCGCCGGAGTGCGCGCGCTGGCTGGCCGAGCGGACCCCGGTCATCGGCATCGGCGTGGAGACCGTCGGCACCGACGCCGGCCTCGCGGGCGAGTTCGCCGACCGTCCCTACCCGTGTCACTGGTACTTCCACGGCGCGGGGAAATACGGCCTCACGCAGTTGCGCAACCTCTCCCTGCTGCCGCCCACCGGCGCCGTGCTGATGGTGGGGCCGCTGCCCATCGTGGGCGGCTCGGGCAGCCCCACCAGGGCGCTCGCCCTGGTGGAGCATCCGGGCCCGGCCTGACGCACCCCGGCCAGGGGCCGGACGAGGGGGCCGGGCCGGGACTCAGCCGATCCGCACCACGCCGAGGCCGGTGAGGAACGGCGCCCGGTACGGCCCCAGGTCCGCCTCCGGGTCGTCGGTGTCCTCGCCGGTCAGCACGTCCAGGTGGAGCGGGGTGTCGAAGGTGATCTCCTCGCTTCCGGCGTCCGGGGCGTACGAGATCAGCAACGACGGCTCGGTGAGCGTGTCGAGGCGGAGGACCCGGGTGGCCTCGTCGGGGTCGTCCATGGTGCCGAACAACCGCGCCGGGATCGGGGTGAAGCCCAGCCGGCTCTTGAAGCGGAACAGCCCCGGCTTGGCGATGTGGCCGTAGAGCGCCGGGTCGGTGCCCAGCGAGACGCTCCGATAGCCCATCTCGCGGGCCTTGGCGAACACCCGCATGTACATGGCGCGGACGATGCGGTGCTGCCGGCTGTCCTGGGTCGTCGTCACGAACCGGATCACCACGGTCGAGGCGTCGGCGCGCTTGCGGCACATGCAGCAGCCCACGAGCGCGCCGTCCTCGAACGCCTGGACGGCGAAGTAGTCCTCGCGCATGCCGAGGATCTCCTCGCGTTCCATGCTCGCGTACGGCACGCCGTGCCGCATGCCGCCGATGTGCGGCTCGTACAGCTTGAGGAAGTCGTCGAATACGAGGTCGTCCACCGGGTCGGCCACGTCCATCCGGACGTCGCGGCCGGCCGCGTAGCGCAGCCCGAGGCGCACGTTGCGCCGTTCCTGCACCGACAGCCGGCTCAGGAACTCCTCCTCCGACGCGGCGACCGGGGCCATCCAGGTGATCCACGAGGGGTGGACGGCGAAGCCCGCGGCGCGCAGCCGCGGCCACGACTCCGGGGGCGGGCCCACGACCCGGACCAGGTCCAGCTCGCCCCGGTGGCGCTCCCAGCCGCCGCTCTCTGCTTCGTCCGCGTCGACCAGCCCGATCGTCAGGCCGTTCTCCGTCTCGATCTTCACTGTCTCCTCCTCGGCAGGTCGTGACCGTCCCGCCGGGCCGCGCCGCCCGGCGGGACGGGACGACGGTTCACGCCGCGGACGGGATCCGCCGGGTGGCGGGGATCTCCAGCCGGCGCTCGGCGGTGCCCCTGCGGGTCCGCAGGACGACGGCCGGCGCCGCGCCGCCGGGCACGACCTGGATGGTGCGCTCCTCCGTCCATCCGGTGAAGCGGAACTCGCCCTCGCCGACGTGGACGAGGCCGAACGTCGGCTCGCCGTCCAGCGTCAGGACCAGGCGGTTCCCGTCGGCGTCGCTCTCGATGGTCGCCGCGAGCTTCGGCTGGGGCAGCAGGAACTGGCCCTCCGCCTCCTCCCAGTCGGCGAACGACGCGGGGATCTCGAACGCGCAGTGGTAGCGCTCGGGGTCCTCCAGCGGCACGGCGGGACGGGCGTAGAGCACCTCGTCGGCGGACAGCGTGTCGAGGAAGTCCGGCGGGAACAGGCTCAGCGTCTCCGGTGTGATCAGCGTGTCGACGATCATGTGGATGCGCTTGTCCTGGCCGGTGTTGAGCACCTGGTGCCACCGGCCGAAGTCGCCGAACCAGAACGTGCCGGGCTGCCACCGGTGCTCCACCCCTTCGATGATCAGGGCGGCGCCGGGGTTGGTCGTGATCGGCACGTGCAGCCGCAGGTTGCCCCACGGGAAGCCGACCTTGGTGTCGAAGTGGACCTCGCCGATGGCGCCCGGCCCGAGCGCGAGCAGCCGCACGCAGCGCAGGGGGGCCGGGATCGACGCCAGGATCTCGGCGAAGTAGGGGGCCTGGGCGAGCCAGGGCGTGTCGGCGAACTCGTCCAGGCCCGCGCCGCCGGGGTCGGTGCGCTCGGGACGGCCCGTCGGGCTGCGGAGCGGCAGCGCGCGCCAGTCGTAGGGGGCGCGCTCGGCCAGCCCGGCGGAGGTGAAGGTCTGCTGCAACGCCCACTGGTGGTCGTCCAGGCGGTCCAGATCCTCGAGAAGCCGCGCGACGTCGAAGGAGGGCAGCAACCGGGCCGCCGCGGGATGCCCGCAGACGATGGGCTCCATGACCTGCTGGTGCGTGACGCTCATGAGTTCGATCTCTCCGCATTCTGCTCGACAAGTCTGACGATCACTGTCACCCGAGCCGATATCAGGACGGTCTTGGCGAGGTCTCCTGCGCCTCCACCTGCGCCTCGGTGGTTTCGGTGGTCCCGGTGGCCTCGGTCGCCCGCGCGCCGCGGAACCGCCCGGACGCCACGGCCAGCCCCACCAGCGCGACCACGCAGAGCACGCCGAGCAGCAGGAAGGAGGTGGCGCCGGTCCAGCCGAACAGCGCGACACCGATGATCGGGCCGATCACGTTGCCGGAGTCGCCGATGAAACCGAACAGCCCGAACGCCTTCCCCTGACGGCTCATCGCGGAACGCAGCTCGATGAGGCCCCGCCGTGCGGTCAGGTAGAGCACCGCGGAACCGGCCATGCACAGGACGAACGACGCCGCGACCGGCGCCACCTCCGCGCTCAGGGTCAGGCCCGCCAGGCCGAGGGCCATGGCCGCCATGCCGGCGCGGATCAGGGTCATCAGCCGCAGCCGCTCGGTGTAGCGGCCGAGCGCCCAGGTGAACAGGGCGAAGGTGGCCAGGCCGACGGCGAAGACCACCGAGATCGTGCCGCGTACCGAGCCGTCCCGGCCGGCGCTCAGGTAGAGCGGCAGCATCGGCTCGAAGGCCGAGTAGATCACGTTGGCGAACAGGTCCAGCGCGCCCAGCGCGAGCACCCACATCCACCAGGGGCCCGCCGAACCCGCGCCCGCGCCGTCCGCCGTCGGCGCGGCGTCCGCTTCGGCCTCTTCGGGCTCCTCCTCGCCGGACCGGGGAATCGCCTGGAACAGCCCGAACGCGGTCACCGCCGTGACCGCCGCGCCCGCGAAGAACAACGCCTCCAGCCCCAGCGGCGCGGCGACACCGGTGACCAGCGGCCCGATGAGGAAGCCCGCCATCGCGGCGGTGCCGAAGTTGCCGATCAACCGGCTGCTCGACAGGCCGTACCGGCGGCACAGCAGGCCCATCCCCGCGTAGAGGGCAGGCGTCACGAGCCCTTCCCCCAGCCCCCAGCAGACGCGGCCCGCCAGCAGCGTCTGCGGGTCACGGGCCACCGCCGTGATCACGATGCCGACGGCGGCGACGAGCTGGGCGACGAACGCGACGTGCCCCGGCCGCCAGCGGTCCACCCACAGCCCGCCGAGCGGCTGGGACAGCGTCTTGGCCGCGGCGAACAGGGCGAACGTCAGCGCGATCACCGTCGGGTCGGCTCCCGCGCGCTGCTGGAGCTCGGGCACGAACGGGATGAGCACGGTGTAGGAGGCGTTGACGCTCATGACCGCGATCAACAGCAGCGCGGCACGCCTCCGGGCAGGTGACATCAATGCGCCTCGATGTAGTCGAACAGCACCCAGTGCATGTGCGCGATGTCCACGCTGAGGTCGGGCTGCGGCCGCGGCGTGTAGACCAGGGCGTACAGGTTGGTCCCGGTCAGGCCGTGCCGCTCCTTGAAGCGGTAGTTGTCCCGGCCCCACTCGATGCGGCGCATGCCGTTCTCGTAGGCCCACCGGGTGCCGCCGTACATCAGCGCGATGTAGGTGCTGTATTCGTTCAGCGTCGCGTATTCGACCCCGCCGCACATGTACGTGACCTCGTCGCCGCGGCGGAACCCGAAGAACGCGCCGACGAGCCGGTCGCCGAGCTTCGCGGTGAGCATCATCGCCCCGGGCACGCGCAGCATGGAGTGCAGCGCCTCCTGGTCGAACAGCGCCGGCCAGTCGTTCTTGTCGCTCGTGTCGACCGTCAGCGGGAAGGCCGCCGGGACCAGCTCGTGCGCCGCGTCACCCTCGACCATCTCGACGCGCAGCCCGCGCTCGTGCGCCCGGCGCAGCCGCCGCGCGACGTCCCGCCGGATCTTGTTCGGCAGGCGCTCGTGCACGTGGGCCTCGTAGTCGCGCGACATCTCGCAGGAGTAGGTGCGCTCCAGCAGCACCCGGCCGGTCGGCGGGCCCACGGTGGCGACCCAGTCGGCCACGCCCTCCTTGGTGAGGTTGGGCACGACCAGCGTCTCCGCGTCGCCGTCCGCGATCCACTCCATCGCGGTGTCGTACGCGCCGCGGATGAGTTCGGCGGGCACCCGCCCGCGCTTGCTGTACATCGAGTACGTCGACCCGGCGAAGACGATCGGGTTGCCGAACCTGCCCACCAGGCCGACCTGCACCTCGTACCCGTGCCAGAAGGGCGACTGGGTGGTGAGGTAGAGCGGCAGCACGGACGAGCCGTCCTCGCCCTCCGGCCGGGTGTGGACGTAGGCGTGGCGCACGCGGTGCTCGATGGGATTGTTCTCCCACTCGCGCAGCCAGCCCTGTGTGTCGTAGAGGCAGCTCGCGATCACCTGGTCCGGCACGTGGTCGGACAGCGACCAGCCGGAGGCGACATCGGTCATCGTCGTCATACCGGTTCTTCCTCCTCAGCCCCGCCGTGTTCGGTCTTCCACGGCGACGCCCGCGAGTCGGAGCGCCGCCACACGCTAACGAGAGGGGCTCTCACCCCGGTCTCCCCGCCGCCGTTCCCCGCGTTCTACGCGGCCGGACGGCCGGCTCAGCGATATCCCGTCGTGTCGGCCGGCAGGCCGCGGTCCTGCACCTCGACCAGATAGCGCCACGCGTCCGGTTGACTGCCGTCGACGTCGGTGAAGTCGTAGACCCGCGCGAGCTGCCCGCTGGAGAGGGACTGGCCGTTCCAGCGGGCCACCTCGGAGTCGCCGGCGAGGGCCGCGACGGCGCGTCCCACGTACGCGGGGGTCTCGGAGATGGCGAAGTGGGGGGAGAACTTCGTGGCGTCGCGCCAGTTCTCCTCGCTCACGCCGAACTGCTCCAGCATGAACTCCGAGCGCAGCCATCCGGGGGTGAGCAGCACGGCCGTGCAGCCGAACGACTTCAGCTCGTGCGCCAGGGCGAAGGCGATGCGGCTGACCGCGCCCTTGGCCACGTCGTAGAAGAAGGAGACCCGGTAGTTGGCGGCGTTGTACTCGTCGGTGCCGTCGGTCACCTCCACCACCAGGCCGCCCGGGTTCTTGATCAGCAGAGGCAGCGCGAAGTGGCTGGTGATCGCGTGGGTGTCCACGGCCAGGCGGAGCTGGTGGAGGCCGTACTCCAGGTCCGACTCCCAGACCGGCTTGTCCCACTCCATCTTGGTCGCGCCCCAGATGTCGTTGACCAGGACGTGCAGGGCGCCCTGCTCCTTCTCGATCCGGGCGACCAGCGCCCGCACCTCCTCGGGCACGAGGTGGTCCACACGCACCGGGATGCCGTGGCCGCCGGCCGCGTCGACCAGGGCCGCGGTCTCCTCGATGGTCTCCGGCCGGTCCATCTCCGAGCGGCCGGACTCGCTCGACCGTCCGGTGCAGTAGACGGTCGCGCCCGCGGCGCCCAGCTCGACCGCTATTCCCCTGCCCGCTCCCCGGGTCGCACCGGCGACCAGAGCGACCTTGCCCGTCAAGGAACCCGTCATGGAGCACACCGTACGACGTGGGCGGCCGGGGCACGGGGGAATGACCCCTAGTCTGTCAGGTCCGGTTCGAGCGCCCGCCGCACGCCCTCTCACCTGCGACTCCGGCCGATCTCGGGGTGGTCTCGGCGATTGGTCACCAACGCGCGCACCTGTCAGCCTCGGCCTCATGGACGGCGTCAGGAAGCAGCCGGCGGAGGACGCGCCGATCCGTTCGGCGAGCGGCGTGCCGTTGCCGGAGGTGGCGGTGCCCGGCACGGCGGAGCGGCACCCCGTGGACCCGGACGGCGGACCGGACAACCGGCTGGGCCTGCCGGGTGAGTTTCCGTACACCCGCGGCATCCGTCCGGGGATGTACCGCGAGCGTCCCTGGACCATCCGGCAGCTCGCCGGGTTCGGCACCGCCCAGGAGACCAACGCGCGTTACCGGATGCTGCTCGACGGCGGGGCCACCGGGATCAACGGCGTCTTCGACTATCCCAGCCTGCGGGCCTTCGACTCCGACGACCCGAGAGCCGGGGCCGACGTCGGCCGCGGCGGCGTCGCCGTGGACCTGCGCGGCGACTTCGACACGCTCTTCGACGGCATCCCGCTGGACGAGGTGAGCGTCTCGCTGGTCTCCTCCCAGCCGATCGGGGCGGTGCCCCACCTCGCGATGTACGTGCGGTCGGCCGAGCGGCGCGGCTTCGCGCCCGCCCGCCTCGCGGGCACCAGCCAGAACGACTTCCTGATGGAGACGGCGATCACCATCGCGCCCGAGGCGCTGCCGCCCGCCGGGTCCTTCCGGCTGGCCTGCGACCTGGCCGAGTTCGCGCTCCGGACGATGCCGCGCTGGAACCCGGTCAGCGTGAGCGGCTACAACTACCGCGAGGCCGGCGCGGACGCGGTCCTGGAGATGGCGCTGTGCCTGGCCCACGGGCAGGCCGTCGTACGGGCGCTGCTCGACCGCGGCCTCGCCGCCGAGCCGGTCCTCGCCCGGGTCACCTTCTTCCTCAGCGCCCACAGCGACTTCTTCGAGGAGGTCGCGAAGTATCGCGCGCTGCGCCGCATGTGGGCCCACTGGGTGCGCGACGAGCTCGGCGTCCGCGACCCGCGGGCGCAGCTGCTGCGCTACCACGTCCAGACGTCGGGGGTCACCAACAGCGCCCGGCACGCGCACGTCAACATCGCGCGGAGCGCCCTGCAGGGCCTCGCGGCGGTGTGCGGCGGCACCCAGTCGCTGCACGTCAACGGGTACGACGAGGCGGTGTGCATCCCGAGCGAGCACGCCGCGCTGACCGCGCTGCGCACGCAGTACGTGCTGCTGCACGAGACCGGGGTGGCGAAGGTCGCCGACCCCCTCGGCGGCAGCTACCTCGTGGAGTACCTCACCGACGCGCTGGAGGAGCGGGCCCGGAGCGTCCTGGAGCGCATCGGGGAGCTCGGCGGGATCGTCGCCGCGACCGAGCGGGGATGGGTGCACGCGGAGCTCGCGCGCACCGCCTTCGCCGAGCAGAAGGCGATCGAGAACGGCGAGCGCCTGGTCGTCGGCGTCAACACGCAACTCGACGGCGACGCCGAGGAGCTCGACCGCTTCGAGCTGCCGGACGGCAGCCTCGACCGGCAGGTGGCCGCGCTGGAGCGGGCGCGGTCCCGCCGCGACGGGGAGGCGGCCGGCGTCGCCCTCAAGCGGGTCGCCCGCGCCTGCCGGGACGGCGAGAACGTCATGCCGGCGGTCCTCGACGCGGTCGACGCGGATGTCACGTTGGGCGAGCTCGGCCGGGTGTTCCGCGACGAGCTGGGACGATGGGAGTTCCCGTTGTGGCAGGAGAGCTGAGCGGCCGCAAGGGCGTCGTGGCGAAGCTGGGGATGGACGCCCACTGGCGGGGCGCCATCGTGGTGTGCAACGGGCTGCGGGAGGCCGGGATGGACGTGGTCTATCTCGGGCACACCACCCCCGCCGACCTCGTGGCCGCCGTCCGCCGGGAGCGGCCCGACATGGTGGGGTTGTCCTCTCTGTCGGGCAACCACCTGCAGGAGTGCCGCCGCCTGATGAGCGCCCTGGGCGCCGAGGGGCTGGGGGATCTGCGGGTCGTCGTCGGCGGCACGATCCCGGCCGAGGACCGTGACACGCTGCTGGCCCTGGGCGTCGACCAGATCTTCGGCACCGGCAGCCGCCTCGACGTCATCGTCGACGAGGTCGCCGCCCTGCTCGACAAGTGAACCCGGCCCCCAGCCCGGCCACCTGGCTCGACCACTGAGCACGACCGCCGGGCTGGTGGATCCCCCCGGTCCCCGGGCCTCGCGGGTGGCGCTGCGTACGCCGGGCGCCGGGGGAAGGCGACCGCGCGAGGCCCGAAGGCGTTCCGGGCGGTTCAGGCGTTGAGGGGCTCCGTCGTGGCGAAGCGCTCGGCGTAGCAGGCTCCGGGCGACCGGTCGAGGTCGATGCCGAAGATGTCGCGGTAGGCCGCCACGACCGCCTGCTCGTCCTCCAGCGTCACCTCCGTCGTACGGCCGCCAGACGTCGTGATCAGCCGGTTGCCGTGCAGCGTCACCCGGCCGTCGGGGGTGCTGAGCGAGCAGAGGTCCATCGCGTTCCAGAACGACTCGGGCGACACCTGGTGCCAGTCCCAGGACGGCACGAAGTCGCGCAGCCGCCGGGGGTGCGCCTCGACCCGGTAGCGCGGGCTGCCGTCGCAGTACACGTCGAGGTCGCCGTGGCCGGCCTCGACCACCCGGAACTCGCCGCCGGGGTCGCGCTGCGGCTCGTCGGTGTCCATGCGCAGCGGGAACACGTTGAACTGGCCGAACCCGACGTCCACGAGCCAGGGGCCGTCCAGCTCCACCCGGAGGACGAGGTGGTCGAGCGGGAAGACGGGCGTGCCGTCCTCCTCGAACACCGCCGCCGCGAGCAACGTGACGTCGTACCCGATCTCGCGCAGCAGCGCGGCGAAGGCCCCGTTGAGCTCGTAGCACCCGCCGCCGCGGCGCAGCCGTACGAGCTTGTCGAGGAACACGTCCTCGTCGAGGGTGACCGGTGTGCCGAGACGGGTGTAGATGTTCTCCCAGGGCACGTGGTAGAGGTGCCGCTGGTGCAGCTCACGCAACGTGTCGAGGTCTGCCGCGCGCGGCGCCGGCGCGCCGATGCGGTCGAGATAGGCGCGCATCATCCGCTGGTCCATGCGTTCGATCGTGCCATCGCGCGGGCTCCGGGGGCGGCCCGCGAGAGCGGCCCAAGACCACGCGGAGGCGGGTCTGAGGCCACGGCGGCGGTGGGATGCGGCTGAGACCACGCTGATAGCGCGCCCGGCTACGGTGCGACCAGCCCTGTTGTCCTTACAGGAGGACGGCCATGCGCACCTTGTCCTGTTCCGCCCCGGACCTGGCCGGGCGGATCGCCCGGCGCCACTTCGTCGGGCAGGACAGGGTCGCCGTCGCCGCGGACGCCGACGAGCTGATCCGCCTGCTCGCCGCCTCGCACCACGCCGATCCCCGGCCCGCCGTGATCAACGCGCAGACCCGGCGCGGGCACGCCGACAGCCTGCGCGCCGCCGGGATGCCGTTCGTGGAGCTGCCCCTGCGCGACTACCGGATCTGCGCCGAGGAGCTGTGCGCGCGGATGGCGCACGGCGCCGGCATGGTCGTCGTGGCCCACCCGCACGATCCGACGGGTGGAGTGCTCGGCGCCGAGTCCGTACGGTCGCTGTGCGCGGCGGCCCGGCGGTACGGCACGCTCGTCGTGTTCGACGAGTCGAGCGCGGAGTTCGCGCTGGGCCCGGGCTTCACCTCCGCCCGGTGGAACGCGCGGTACGGGTCGCACGTCTGCGTGCTGCGGACCTACGGGTCGCCGGGGTTCGGCTACCTGATCGGGGCGCCCGCGGTGGTGGGACGCCTGCCCGCGCCGCGTCCGCCCGCCGCCGCCCCGGCCCACGATGTGGTCGTGCTGGAACGCCTCCGCGCCGCCAACCGGTCCGCCCGGGAGTCGCTGTGCCGGGGGCTGGCGGAACTGGGCGTCGAGTTCCTCCCCTCGGCCGCCGACTTCGTGCTCGTCCGGCTGCCGGGGACGGCGTCGCGGGTCGCGGAGGAACTGCGCGCGGCGGGTCACTCATCGGCCGCCGACATGGCCCCCATCGGGCTGCGCGACCACCTGCGCGTGCCGGTCGGCCGGGAGGACGACGTGGCCGCGCTCCTCGGACTCCTCCGGACGGTCCTGGCCGCCTCCCCGGCCGTCGGCTGACCACACCCTCCCTCTCCGTACGGCGAGTGCGCTGAAAGTTTCTCCGTACCCCGGTCGGAGCGTCCCGCCTTCGGCGCCTTTTACTCGCGCTGGAGAATAAGTCATTCCGCCTGTCAACCGCCCCGGACGAGGAAAGATCGCTCCTCGGCGGTGGAACGGGCACGCACGGGTTCATTGACCGGCATCTGTGGTTCACCTATCGTTCCGGGCGAGTTCTCGAAATGTTTCCCTTATCGAGTGAAAACTTTCGACGCCTCTGCCGGGCCCGCCACGACGCGGGGCGGCCCGGCAGCGACTCAGGAGGAACGAACGTGGTGTCGCAGCTCGTCCTGTTCGCCATCGACCTCTGCGCGGTGGTGGTCCTCGTCTTCGGGCTCTACTTCCCGCGCCACCGCCGCCGCGATCTGGTCGTCTCCTACCTCGGGGTCAACATCGGGGTCCTCGCGGTGGCGAGCGCGCTGAGCGCCAGCGACACCGGCGCCGGGCTCGGGCTGGGCCTGGCGTTGTTCGGGGTGCTGTCCATCATCCGGCTGCGCTCGACGGAGCTCGACCAGCACGAGGTCGCGTACTATTTCTCGGCCCTCGCCCTGGGCATCCTCGGCGCGCTGAGCACCACCTCGGCGTGGCTCAGCGGCGGCCTGATGGCGCTCATCGTCGTGGTGATGTTCCTCGGCGACCATCGGCGGCTGTTCCGGCACTACCGCCACCAGATCCTCGTGCTCGACTCGGCGATCACCGACCACGGCGTGCTCGTCGCGCACCTGGAACGGCTGCTCGACGCCCGGGTGCACGCCGTCACCGTCCAGCGGCTCGACCTGGTCAACGAGACGACGATGGTCGACGTCCGGTACGCGCTGGCCCCGGCCCCCCTGACCGCCGAATCCGGCACGCCCGCGCACGCGGGAGCGCGGGGATGACCGCGGCGCCCATCGGGCCGGCCCTGGCCCGGCTGGCCCCCGTCGGGCTCGCCGACCTGGTCGAACGCGCCGCCCTGCAGACCCGGGTGGACCGCAAGTACCTCGTCGCCGAGGACGCGCTGCCGCGCCTGCTGGAGCGGCTCACGCCGTACGCGCGGGTGCTGGAGATCGACGGCGAGCGCGCCTTCCGCTACAGGTCGGTGTACTTCGACACCCCTCAGCTGACCAGTTATCACCGTACGGCGTACCGCAGGCGACGGCGCTTCAAGGTGCGCACCCGCACCTACCTCGACTCCGCGGAGTGCTGGCTGGAGGTCAAGATCAGCGGCGCGCGGGGCAGCGTCACCAAGCACCGCCTGCCGTACCACCCGGGAGACTGCGACACCGTACGCCCGGGGCGCGGCTTCGTCGACGAGACGCTCGCCCGCGAGTCGGCCGGCCCCGTCGCCGGGACATCCCTCGACCCGGTCCTCACCACGGAGTATCGGCGCGTCACCCTGCTGCTGCCGGACACCGCGAGCCGGATCACCATCGACACCGGGCTCGCCTGGCGGGCCGCGGGCTCCGCGCTGCGCCTGCCCGGCCTCGTCGTGGTCGAGACCAAGAGCACCTCGGCCGCCACGCCGGTCGACCGCCTGTTGTGGCGGGCGGGGACGAGACCCGCCCGCATCTCGAAGTACGCCACCGGCCTGGCCGCTCTGCGCCCGGACCTGCCCGCCGTGCCCTGGCGGCGGACCCTGCGCCGCCACTTCCGGGACGCCGCACCGGCGGCGGACCCGCCGCCCGTCATCTCCCAACGCCCAGAACAGGAGGCATCGTGCGTGTGACCCTCCCCGGCACCGGTGCCGCCGCGACCCGCCGCACCACCAGGGTCTCGGCCGCCGCCGTGCTTCTCGCGGGACTTCTCCTCCCGTACGCGTCGAGCGCGCCGGCGCAGGCCGCTCCCCCGCCCCGGACCACGAGCGGCGCGACCGCCGCGGTGCCGGCGGCGTCCACGGCGGCCGCGTCGGCCGCGGCTGACGACCTCACCGGTGACATCGCCTTCTCCGTGCCGAGCGGCACCTTCCAGGGACAGGTGTCGGTGTCGCTGAGCACCGCGATCGGCGGAGCCGAGATCCGCTACACCACCGACGGAAAGCCGCCGACCGCGGCATCGGCGCTCTACCAGGGCACACCGCTGCGGTTCACCCGTACGACCGAGTTGCGGGCGCAGGCCTTCACCGGAGGCGCGGCGTCCGGAAAGCCTGGAACGGCCGTGTACGCCGCCCGCGACACCACGACGGCCCACGACCTGCCGGTGGTCCTGATCGACTCCTACGGCGCGGGCAAGCCCGGCCGGGACTATGTCGACACCGCCACCATGATCTTCGACCCGGGCGGCGGCGGGACGACGTCACTGGCCGCAGCCCCGGCGGTCGCCACCCGCGCCGGAGTCCATCTGCGGGGCCAGTCGTCGGCCTCGTTCGAGAAGGCGCCGTACCGCGTGGAGTTCTGGGACAACGACAACGACGACGCCGACTACCCGGTGCTGGGGATGCCCGCCGACTCCGACTGGGTGCTGCGCGGGCCGTACCCCGACAAGTCGCTGATCCGGGAGGCCCTCGTCTACGACCTCGGCAAGGAGATGGGGTTACAGGCGCCGCGCTACCGGTTCGTGGAGCTGTATCTCAACACCGACAGCGGCCCGGTGCGCTCCGACGACTACATGGGCGTCTACATGCTCGTCGAGACGATCAAGAACACCAAGAACCGGCTCGACCTCAAGAAGCTGCACGAGGACGACACGACCCTGCCGAAGATCCAGGGCGGGTACATCTGGAAGTTCGAGTGGATGGCCGCCGAGGAACCGACGTTGCCGTGCGGCGGGGCGTCGTCCACCTGCTGGAGCTACCTCGAAGTGGTCGACCCGTCGCCGCTGCAGGCGCAGCAGAAGGAATGGCTGCGCACCTACATCCAGGATTTCCACAACGTGCTGCACTCGCAGAACTTCGCCGACCCGGACACCGGCTACCGGGCGTACATCGACGTGAACTCCTTCGTCGACCAGCTCATCGTCTACGAGCTGAGCCGGAACATGGACGCGAACTACCGCAGCGCCTACTTCTACAAGGACCGGGACACCAAGATCTTCGCCGGTCCACTGTGGGACTACGACCTCACGTTCGGCGTGGGCGGGTTCTTCCAGAACGACCAGACCTCGGGCTGGCAGTACCAGCAGACCCGGCAGCCGGTCGCCAACGACTGGTTCACCCAGCTCCTGCGGGACCCGGCCTTCGTCGACCAGGTCAGGGCGCGCTGGCAGTCGTTGCGTCGCGGCGTGCTCTCCGACTCCGCGTTGCAGAGCAGGATCGACGCGCTCTCGCGGCCGCTGACCAACGCCGCGCAGCGCAACTTCCAGCGCTGGCCGAACCTCACGACCCGGACCATCGGCTTCTTCGTCACCCCGACCGCGTCCACATGGCAGGGCCAGGTGCAGTACATGCGGGACTGGATGCTGCGCCGAGCGGCGTGGCTCGACACCACGGCCGCGTGGGGCGGCCCGACCACGTCCCCGAGTCCCTCCCCCAGCCCTTCACCCAGCACGTCACCCAGTCCCTCACCCAGCCCGTCGTCCAGTCCCTCACCCAGCCCGTCGTCCAGTCCGTCGTCCAGCCCGTCGCCGTCGGGCGGTGCTCCGGGCGCGTGTTCGGCGACGATGCGGGTGGTCGGTTCGTGGCCCGGGGGCTTCCAGGGTGAGGTCACGGTGCGCGCCGGCAACGCACCGGTCAGCGGCTGGACCGTCACCTGGGCCTGGCCCGGTTCGCAGACCGTCACCCAGGTGTGGAGCGGCACACGCTCGGGCTCCGGATCGACCGTGACCGTGCGCAACGAGTCGTGGAACGGCTCGCTCGCCGCCAACACGAGCACGACATTCGGCTTCCTCGCCAACGGGTCGGCGGAGACCCCGGCGGCCACCTGCACCAGCCCCTAGCCTCACCCTCCGCCTGATCCCGTGGTGTGGCGGTGGGGTCCGCACCACGGGGTCACGCGTGTGCCGGCGGCCCGTACGGTCACCGGCGGGCGGCCACTCGGAACCAGACCGTCGCACCGGCGTCGTCACGCCATGTGCCCCACGCGGTGGCGAGTCCGTCCACCAGCCACAGGCCGCGCCCGCCGACGGCCTCGATGTCCGGCACCGCACCACCGGGGCAGCGGCGTCTCGTCTGACGACCTCCGACGTGTCGGTGGAGACGACCCTGCGTCGCACCCGGTAGACGCCGGGCGACCCTTGCCGCCACCTCGTCGAGCATCTCCCGCTCGACCGCCTGCGCGGGCTCGGACGGCCCGGCGGCGTACGGGTAGACGCCCTCGGTCTTCCATTCCTGCACGAGGCGGACCCTGCGTTCCTGTTCACACCTTTTGAAGTGGGCATGGAGCTTCTCCCGCGCGAGTGCCAGGAGGGGGTCAACCCCCGCGACGGCCGGAGGACAACCGTCTGTCAGCACGCGGGGCCGCGCTCCTAGCGTCGGGTCGGCAGAGACCCCATGACGAGGAGGCGGGACATGACGACCGCGACCGCCGCATCCGCGGTGAACAGAGGCCGGATCGCACGTGTCTTCCGCGAGCCCTCCGGACGTCCGCGCAAGGGCTGGCGCCTGACCTGTTACCTCGCCCTGGTGATGGCCGCGACGGGGACGGCGAGCATCGTCGCCCATGGCTCGCGGGTGGCGAACCTGCTCGCCCATCTGGTGATCGCAGCGGCCGCCGTGGGACTGGCCTACGTGTTCCGCCGCCACGTGGACCGCCGCGAGTGGTCGTCGATCGGCCTGTCGCGGTGGTCCGGGCGGGACGTCCTGACCGGGTTCGCCACCGGTGCGGTGTCCCTGACCGCCGTGTTCGCGCTGTCCTGGGCGCTCGGCTGGATCCAGGTCACCGGCACGGAGCTGAGCGAGAGGTCACCGGCCGCGGTGCTCGGCGGGCTCGCCACCGGCCTGATCATGTACGCGGCCAGTGCTGTCATGCAGGAGACGGCCTTCCGCGGCTACGCGTTGCAGACGCTGGCCGACGGCTGGCCGATGCGGCGGGCCGCGATGGTGTCGGGACTGCTGTTCGTCCTGCCGCATTTCTCGGGACCGCCGTCGTCCCCGTTGCTGGTCGTGGTCCTCTCGGCCGACCTCATGCTGATGGCCGGATTCTTCGTACTGACCCGGCTGGCCACCGGCGGACTGTGGCTGGCGATCGGCTTCCACACCTCCTGGAACTGGGCGATGGACACGGTGCTGTCGATGGACACCGAGGTGGGCGCCGACTACGGCCACGCGCTGGTCCATGTCGCCGGCCAGGCCCAGTCGTTCGGACTCGGCAGCGGCGGCGCGGTGGAGTGGTTGTATCTGGTCAACAGCGCGATCCTGTGCTGCGCATACTGGTTGATCACGCGGAGACGCCGGCGGGGTGGGGGAGGCGGTCGATGAGAGGGCTGCGCCGGGCGCTGATCGAGCCGGTCCGCGCCCGCACCTGGCGGGAGACGGGGCATCTGCTGCTCGGCGCGCCGATTTCTGTCATGTGCCTGCTGTTCGTGGTCGTGACCGCGTACGCCCTGCTGGCCGGCCTCACCGTGGTGGGACTGGCGGCGCTGGCCGCCGTGGTCACCGCCGCCCGGGTGGTCGGGGTCGTCGAGCGCGCCCGCGCCCGGGTGGTGCTGAAGCTGCGCGTCGCGGCGCCGCCGCCGCGGCCACGCACCCGTCCGGGAGCGGCCGGCTGGATCCGCGACGCGCTCGCCGACCGCACCGGGTGGCGGTGCCTGCTGTACGCGGTGCTCGCCGTCCCGCTCGGCGTGGCGCAGGCGTACCTGGTGGCGCTGTGGTGGGGGCTGGGAGCGCTGAGCGCCACCTGTCCGCTCTGGTATCCGTGGCTCCCCTCCCTCGACGGGCACCAGACCGGAGAGGTGACCGTGGCGGTGTGGCGCTGGTACCCCGTCCGGTGGCCGTACCCGCCGCTGATCTGCGTGCTCGGAGTGGCCGCCCTGCTGGTCGCGCCATGGCTCGTACACGCCCTCACGGCTCTGGACCGGCTGCGGCTGCGGCTCGTGGCCGCCTCCGGCGAGGACGAGCGGATACAGACCATGACGCGCCGCCGCGACCAGGCCGTCGAACAGGCCGGGGCACACCTGCGCCGCATCGAACGCGACCTGCACGACGGCGCGCAGGTCCGCATGGTGGCCCTGGCGATGGAGCTGGGACGCGCCCGCGAAGAGCTCGAGGCCGAGGCCGCACCGCATCCGGCCGCGGCGCGGGTCGCCGCCGCCCACGCCGAGGCCAAACAGGCGCTGGCCGAGTTGCGGGAGCTCGCCCGCGGCATCTACCCGGCCGTGCTGACCGATCTCGGTCTCGACGGCGCCGTACCCCTGCTGACCGCCCGCTGCCACGTCCCGGTCACCACCGACATCGGCCTGACGGCCCGGCCCCCCGCCACGGTGGAGGCCACGGCATACTTCTGCGTCGGCGAGCTGCTCGCCAACCTCAGCAAGCACAGCGGGGCCGACAACGGCTGGGTGCGCGTCCGCCGGCGCGGCGACCTGCTGTCGATCGAGGTCGGGGACGACGGCGCGGGCGGCGCCGTCGCGCACCCCACCGGGGGACTCGCCGGGCTGACGGACCGGGTCGGCAGCGTCGGCGGCGTCCTGACCATCGACAGCCCCGCCGGCGGACCCACTCTGATCACCGTGGAGCTGCCGTGCGCATCGTGATCGCCGAGGACGCCGTGCTGCTCCGCGACGGGCTGACCCGGCTGCTTAGCGACAAACACCACGAGGTCGTCGCAGGCGTCGCCGACGCCGACGCCCTGCTCGCCGCGATCGCCGAGCACCGGCCGGATCTGGCTGTCGTCGACATCCGGATGCCGCCGACGTTCACCGATGAAGGGCTGCGCGCCGCCTTCGCCATCCGCAGCGGCCACCCCGGGGTGGCCGTGCTGCTGTTGTCGCAGTATGTGGTGGACCGTTACGCCGTTGATCTGCTCGGCGGTGACATCCGCGGCATCGGTTACCTGCTCAAGGACCGCGTCGCGGACGTCGGCGACTTCCTGCGCGCCGTCGACGAGGTCGGCGCCGGCGGCACCGTCATCGATCCCGAGGTCGTGCGCCAGCTGCTCAACCGCGGTCGCCGCGACCCCCACCTGCACGCCCTGACGGAACGCGAACGCCAGGTGCTCACGGCGATGGCCGAGGGCCGTTCCAACGCCTCGATCGCCCGCACCCTCCACATCTCGGAAGGATCGGTCGAGAAACACGTGGCGAGCATCTTCCCCAAACTCGGCCTCCATGCCGACCGCGACACGCACCGGCGCGTCCTGGCCGTCATCGCCTACCTCCGCGACACCGCCGGCTGACCCGCGTCGCCGCCGGCCCGTGTCGGCCGTGCGGGTCACCCGGCGCATCCGGGCCGGGCCGGCCGCGCGTCCGCCGTACGGTCACCGGCGGGCGGCCACTCGGAACCAGACCGTCGCACCGGCGTCGTCACGCCATGTGCCCCACGCGGTGGCGAGTCCGTCCACCAGCCAGAGGCCGCGCCCGCCGACGGCCTCGATGTCCGGCGCCCGCACCACCGGCGCGCCGGTGGCCGATCCGCCGTCGCGCACCTCGACGCGTACGCCTCCGCTGTCGCAGGTCACCCGAACCGCCACCCGGCCGTCCTCGTCGCGCCCCGAGCCGGAGTGCGTGACGGCGTTGGTGACCACCTCGCTCAGCAGCAGCACCACGTCGTCGAGGACCGGTGCCGCGACCCGCTCTCCGAGCAGGCCGCGCGCCCACTTCCGAGCCTCGGGGACCGACCTGTCCGCCCGGGGAACTCCTGTCGCCAGGTGCCGTACGGCCGGGGGATCGGCGCGGCGCGCACGCCCGCACCGCGCGGCTTCCGGCCCGTCCCGGCGAACCCTTCGTGCCGCTCGCCCGCCGTCACCGATCGCCTCCAGCCTGAAGGTCCGGCCTCCCGGCCGGCGTCCCCGCCCTGCGCGGCCCTCCCCTCGCCCGGTTGGCGGAGGAGTTTCACCGCGTTCATCCGGGATCGACCGTGCAGCCGCCGAGCCCGCCGCCCGCATCCTCCGTTCCTGGGACCCCCTCCTGATCCCCGGCCTCCTCCAGACCGAGGCGTACGCCCGGCATCTGTTCAGCGGAGGACGGCAGATCGGTCGCGAAGAGGTGGAGCAGCATGTCGAAGCTCGTATGCAGCGGCAGCGGATCCTCGATCGGGACGAATCCCCGACTTACCTGGCCCTCGTCGACGAAGGCGTGTTGCGCCGCAGGATCGGCCGAGCCGAATCGATGCTGGAGCAGCTCGATCACCTGATTGAGAGCACGCGACGGCCCACCGTCGCCATCCAGGTTGTCGATCCGGAATGCGTGGCGGGACTGGCAGGCGCCTTCATGATCGCGGAGTTCGCGCGCGGCGAGCCCGACGCCGTCCACGCGGATTCACCCGTGCAGGGACATATCACTACCGATTGCGACCACGTTTCCGCGATTTGGAAGCGCTATTAGGCGATACGACTGTGGGCCTACCCTGAGCACATATCCCTCCGAATCATCGAGGAAGTGAGACGCGAGTGGACCTGAGTGCCGCCGTCTGGCGAAAGTCGTCGCGTTCCTCGGACAACGGCGGTCAGTGTGTCGAGGTGGCCGTCAACCTGCCGGGGGTGGTCGCCGTACGGGACAGCAAGGACCCGGACGGCCCCACGCTGGCCTTCACCCCCGCCGAATGGCAGGCATTCGTCAGCGGCATCAAAACCGGAGAGTTCGACTCCCTGATCTGCTGAAGATCAGGCGGTAACCATCGCCGGCGCACCTCTCCAAGGACGCGCTCGGGTGGGACGGGAACGAGGCGCGGCGGGTGTGAGCCGCCGCGCCCTGTGTGCCGTGTGGTGGGTGGGTCAGCTCGCCGAGCAGGAGACCGACGGCCAGGTCCAGTTGCCGTTGTGCTGGATCGTCACACCCCAGTTGTTGCCACTGCCGTTGGGCCTGGCGACCAGCTGCTGGGAGCTGGGATAGCTGGCGCTGACGTTCCAGGTGGAGAGGACCTTCGCCGGGGACGGCACGTTCATCGTGACGGTCCAGTTGCTCGAACCGCTCACCGAGACGTTGAGGTTGTACCGGTCACTCCACTGCTGACCGGCGGAGAGCGTCGCGGTGCAGCCGCCGTTGCCGGGAGGCGGAGTGGTGGGGTTCGACGTGGGGTTGCCGCCGTCGGAGGAGCCCCCGATGGTGATGTTGGAGTTGCCGCTGCTCTGGTAGCCCTCGGTGGCGAGGATCTGGTAGTCGTGGCTGCCGAGCTGCATGCCGTAGCGGGCCCAGGCGTCGAAGTGGTTGCCGACGGTGATGGTGCCACCGGTCCGCTTCTGCTGCCGGACGCTCCAGTACTGGTTGAACGTCTGGTTCCCGTCGATGGACGGAGCGTTGTACCGGGTCGTCTGGTAGACGTCGTAGGTGCCGCCGTCAGAGGTCACCGTGCCCTTGTACGTCCCCGTCGGGCGGTAGGTGCCCCAGTTGTCGACGATGTAGTACTCCACCAGCGGACCGCGGGTCCAGCCATAGACCGCCAGGTAGGCGTTGCCGGACGGGTTGAAGCTGCCGGAGTAGGTGATGGTCCGGCGTCCGCCGGGCTTCCAGCCCTTGCCGGCGACGAAGTTGCCGGTGTTCCGCCAGGAGGTGCTGTAGTTCCCGCCCGAGCCCAGGTCCATCGAGACGGTGCCCTGGCTGTCGGTCCAGAACGAGAAGAAGTACCCGTTGTTGGTACCGGTCTGGTTCGTGGTGACGGCCGCGTGGGCCACACCGGGCAGCAGCGCCACCGCCGCGGCCAGCACCACCGCGGCCGTACGGCCGATCAACGACCGCAGACGGCCGCGGCCTCTCATGTGCACGTGAACGTCGTTCATGTACGTACTTCCTCCTCGTGAACAAGCCGAAGACGGCAGGGAGAACGGTCGCGGCCAGCAATCGTGGTCATCCCGATGCCGAAACTATCGGCGCATTGGCGAAAGTATCGGCACGCCTGACTTGGAGTGTCAACGATTTCGGAGGGCCCGTAGAACCCTTTGAGCAGGTGGCGATTCGGGTAAACGCTGGTCGCCCAGTCGCACGAGGCCGAACTCCGAGGAGTGAAGAGCCGGTCAATCTCGGTGAAAGTTTCACGATTCCGGCTACACCACGCAGCGAGTCAGGCGCGGGACGCGAGAACAGGTGCCGTTTTGGGCGGCAACCGGCGTCATCCTCGAAATTTTCATCGCCCACTTCGCGCAGGGATCGCCCCCGAGGGGCGGTGGCCAGGGGTGATGTACGCGGCGAGATCACCGACCCCGGCCCCCCTCACACGCGTCGTTGACAGCGGTGTGGACGCCATCTGACACTTTCGCCGTTCAATCGATAGTTTCGTCGGCGAGGGGCCTCAACCGCTGTCGGAACCGGTAACCGACCGCGATGTGGTCCTCCGGTCGTCGCAGACACGACGACCGGTCACCCTCCGCCGCGTTGTGCGACGCCGACGCCCGGTGGCGGCCGTGACCCCACAGGCCACCGACGGCCCGACGCCGCCCGGCCGCCTTCGGCCTTTCTCACGAGGAGGAAGTACGTACATGAACGTGCACTTGAGAGGCCGCGGCCGTCTGCGGTCGTTGATCGGCCGTACGGCCGCGGTGGTGCTGGCCGCGGCGGTGGCGCTGCTGCCCGGTGTGGCCCACGCGGCCGTCACCACCAACCAGACCGGCACCCACGACGGGTACTTCTTCTCGTTCTGGACCGACAGCCAGGGCACGGTCTCCATGGACCTGGGCTCGGGCGGGAACTACAGCACCTCCTGGCGGAACACCAACAACTTCGTCGCCGGCAAGGGCTGGAAGCCCGGCGCGCGCAGAACGGTGACCTACTCCGGCAGCTTCAACCCGTCCGGCAACGCCTACCTGGCCCTGTACGGATGGACCCGCGGTCCGCTGGTGGAGTACTACATCGTCGACAGCTGGGGCTCCTGGCGTCCCACCGGCACCTTCAAGGGCACCGTCACCAGCGACGGCGGCACCTACGACGTCTACCAGACGACCCGGTACAACGCCCCGTCGATCGACGGCAACCAGACGTTCAACCAGTACTGGAGCGTCCGGCAGCAGAAGCGGGTCGGCGGCACGATCACCATCGGCAACCACTTCGACGCCTGGGCCCGCTACGGCATGCAGCTCGGCAGCCACGACTACCAGATCCTCGCCACCGAGGGCTACCAGAGCAGCGGCAACTCCAACATCACGATCAACGGCGGCACCACCACAAGCCCCTCCGCCTCACCGTCGTCCTCGCCCTCCACCCGTCCCTCGCCCTCGGTCACGCCCTCGACGTCGCCCTCCTCGCCGCAGGGCGGCGGGCCGTGCCGCGTGTCCTACGTGAAGAACGAGTGGAACAACGGCTTCACCGCCGACATCACCGTCACCAACACCGGTAGCAGCACCGTCAACGGGTGGACGCTGACCTGGTCCTTCTCCGGCGGCCAGCAGGTCACCAGCGCCTGGAACGCCACCGTCAGCCAGAGCGGCTCGTCGGTCACCGCCCGCAACGTGTCCTACAACGGCTCGCTGGCCCCCGGGGCCAGCACCACGTTCGGCTTCCAGGGCACGCACAACGGCAGCAACCCCACCCCCTCGGCCTTCAGCCTGAACGGCTCGGCCTGCACCATCGGCTGACCCACCCGCCCGTACGTCACGACGTACGGGCGACGTGAAGAACGACGTGAAGAACACGGGGAGCGGGCGGTCACGCCCGCTCCCCTCTCCATGCTCGTCTCTACGTGCCCGTCAGAGCCCGCGGCTCCCCGCGTTCACCGAGAGGCCCAGAGCATCCCCCGTTCGATGACGGTGCGCACGCTGTCGTTCCGCAGGACGTCGAGGTTGTGGCCCGGCGTAGCGACGAAGACCTTCCCGCTCCCCCACCGCCGGGTCCAGATCGCCGGCGAGGTGACCTCCCGGTGCCATGGGTCCCACGGCCGGACCTTCTGCGTCGTCGTCGCCAGCACGTCGACGTACTCGTCGGTCAGCACCCAGTACTGCTCGGTGACGAGGTCGAAGTCGGCGATGCCCTCCGTGATGGGGTGCGAGGCCGCCTCGGGCAGGATGTTCACGGTGTACGGCACGAAGTAGTTCTCCTCCGCGCCCTCGCGCCACTCGGCCGGGTCCTTCCCCGGATGGCAGGCGAACTGCCCTCCGATGAGGTGCAGATAGTCGGAGGTGCTGCGGAAGGAGTCGGCGATGCCGCCGTGCCATCCCGCCATCCCCGTGCCCGCCCGGATCGCGACGTCCAGCCCGCGCACCTCCTCCGGCTCGATGGTGCCCATCGTGTAGCACTGCACGATGAGATCGACGTCCGCCATGAACGCGCTGTCCGCGTACGGCGCCGGGGAGTCGGCCCGGACCACCTCGAAGCCGTTCTTCTCCAGGAACGGAATGAACAACTCGGTGGCCTCCACCGGGACGTGCCCTTCCCAGCCACCCCGCACCACGAGGGCCCTGCGGCCCTGGTCACCTGTCATGCGCTCGCCTGTCTCGCTCGGGATCAGCGTCAGTGATCTTCACATTCCACACCAGCGTGGCGGCTAACGCCATAAATCCTCCACACCAGCGCCGCAGCGGCGGATCGGCGGAGCGGGATTGTCGGTCGCGAGCGCGATACTCGCGCTGCGATCACGAGGAGGAGGCGTCCGAGATGGCGCGGTCGCTCCGCCGTGACGCTTGAAGTCCATTGGACGACGGGCTCTACACCAGACGCAGCGTGGAGGTATCGGCATGAGCGCGGGTCGGATGCTGACCTATGTCGGCGGCGGTTCGGCGAAGTTCTGGGAGGTGCGCCAGGACGGTACGGAGCTGAACATTCGCTATGGACGGCTGGGCGCGACCGGTCAGACGCAGGTCAAGTCGTTCGGCTCCGCCGCCGCCGCCACGGTGGCTGCGGACAAGCTGGTGGCGGAGAAGTTGCGCAAGGGCTACACGGAAGACGAAACGGCCGCCGCGCCGGTGACCTCTCCGCCCGTGGCCTCCTCTGCCGCGACTTCTCCGGAGGCGACCTCTCCGGCAGGGATCGGCGACGCCGAGGACGAGGACCGGCTGACGATGCCGGCCGCCTGGCTGCGCGCTCTTCATCCGCGGCGAGGTGGCGCGAAGGTCACCGTGAAGCGACCGGACGCGAGCGCGCCCAGTCAACTTGCCGCGATGGTGAACGAGCGTCGGCAGTTGATCCGCGATTCCCTGGCGAAGTGCTCCGACCCGGAGATCGCCGCCGCGGGCACGGCACACCTGGCCGGGGAGCCCTCGCCGCTCGGCGCCGCGGTGGTCGCCTCGCTGGTGACCGCCGCCCTGCCGTGGAACGAGCGGACGTCGTTGCCGCTGTTCGCCGAGACCTGGCTGGTCGCACGCGGCCCGGTGTTCGCGGCGACCGCCGTGACCGAACTGGCCTCGCTCAACGGGTACGCCCAGCCGACCCGGCGGCTCACCGATGATGAGTCCCCCAATCATTGGTACGGCTGGCCCTGGATGGAAATCGCCTCGCGGGTCCGTGCCGTCCTCTCGGCGGTGCCGGACGCCGAGTACGCCGAGGTCGTCGCGGCGCTGGAGGCGAGCCGGGAAGGCGGGCTCCACCATCGGGTGGCGGCCTCCTATCTGGCCCCCACCGAGGTGGACTGGGTCGCGGACGACTGCGCCGAAGTGAGCCGCGTCAACCCGAATCCCGCCCTCAGCCTGATCGCCGCGGTCAGCACGCCGGAGCAGGCGGCGCTCATCGCCGACCACCTGCCGGGCTACGGCGTGATGAACTTCCTCGCTCTGCCCACCACGATCATCGATGGCATGGGTGGCGCGGCCGTGCCGGTGCTGGCCGGATGGTACGACAAGCTCTACGACGTGGAGAGCCGGCGGCGGCTGCTGGGCGTGCTCGCCGAACTGCCGACAGACGCGGCCATGCGGGCGATCCTCGACCGGATCGACCACAAGCACGCCGAGCCGGCGTTCCTGCGCGCGGCGGCCCGCTTCCCACGCCGGGCGATGCGGATGCTGGCCACCTCCAATGGCAAGGTCGTGGACACGCTGCTGCGCGCCCACGTGCTGGCCCATCCCGGCCTGGTGGCCGAGGTGCTCGCGAGCGTCGACGACGCCGCCGCCGCACGGATCAACAAGATCACGGCTGCGCCGGCCGTCCCCGTCGCTCCGCCCGAGGCCCTGCCCGAGGTGCTGGTCAGCCCGCCCTGGACCCGCCCGCGCAAGGCCCGCAAGCCGGTCGTGGTGAGTGACCTGGTGTGCGCCGACGAGCCGGCCGTGGTGTGGCGGCCGGGCGAGCGGGACACCTGGAGTGCCGCCCTGCCGGAGCACCGTTCCTGGGACCGGCCCCGGCGCGAGTGGAAGAAGGTAGCCGCCCGGATCGCCGAGCAGATCGCCACCGGCCGGCAGACCCCCTCGTACGCGTTCGACGAGAGCGCCCTGTTCGCCGCCGGGCCGGAGGAGCTGGCCCGGCCGCTGATCGAGAAGTGGCGCCCGGGCGACCTGTGGGGGGTCTCCGACTGGATGCCGCAGGTGGCCGCCAGGTTCGGCCCGGCGGCGCTGCCCATGATGGTGGACAGCGCCCGGCGCGCCCCCGTCCAGATCGCTCCGCTGCTGCTTCCGTTCGCCGCCCCGGAGATCGCCGTGCTGATGGCCGAGTGGCTGGCCCGGTTGAGGTCGGTGCGCGCCACCGCGCTGGCGTGGCTGGCCCGCCACCCCGAGACGGCCGCGAGGGCGCTGATCCCGGCGGCTCTGGGCAGACCCGGAGTGGCCCGGCGGCAGGCGGAGCAGGCGCTGGCGGTGCTGGCCGCGGGCGACGGCCGCGAGGCGGTGACGGAGGCCGCCGCGGGGTACGGCCCCGCCGCCGAGGCCGCGGTCGCCGATCTGCTCGCGGCCGACCCGCTCGACGCGCTGCCCGCCAGGATGCCCGTGCTGCCCGAGTGGGCGGAGGTCGCGGTCTTCACGCCGGTCCAGTTGCGCGGCGGCGCGGGTGTGCTGCCGCCCGAGGCGGTCCGCCACGTGATGACGATGCTGGCGGTCTCCCGGCTCGGGGACCCGTACGCGGGTCTGACCCTGGTGAAGGAGGCCTGCGACAGCCGCAGCCTCGCTGACCTCGGCTGGGCGCTGTTCCAGCGCTGGCAGGGGGCCGGCTATCCGTCCAAGGAGAGCTGGGTGATGGACGCGCTGGCACTGATCGGCGACGACGAGACCATCCGGCGGCTGACGCCGCTGATCAGGACCTGGCCCGGTGACGGCGGGCACTCGCGGGCGGTCGCGGGCCTGGACCTGCTGGCCGCCATCGGCTCCGACGTCGCCCTGATGCACCTGCACGGCATCGCCGAGAAGGTCAAGTTCACCGGGCTCAAGAACCGGGCCAGGCAGAAGATGAACGAGGTCGCCGCGGATCTCGGCCTGACCCCGCAGGAGCTGGCCGACCGGCTGGTGCCCGACTTCGGGCTGGCCGCCGACGGCAGCCTGACCCTCGACTACGGCCGCAGGCGGTTCGTCGTCGGCTTCGACGAGCAGCTCAAGCCGTACGTGACCGACGCCGCGGGAAAGCGGCTGAAGAACCTGCCCAAGCCGGGGGCGAACGACGATCCGGAGCTCGCGCCCAACGCCTACCAGCGGTTCACCGGGCTGAAGAAGGACGTGCGCGCCGTGGCCGCGGACAGCATCCACCGGCTGGAGCAGGCCATGGTGAACCGGCGCCGCTGGACCGGTGCGGACTTCCGGCGGCTGCTCGTCGGCCACCCGCTGCTCTGGCACATCGTGCGGCGGCTGGTGTGGGGGCTCTACGACTCCTCGGGCCGGCTCACCGGCGCCCTGCGGGTGGCCGAGGACCGCAGTTTCGCCGACGTCGAGGACGACACGCTGACGTTGCCCGACGAGGCCGTCGTCGGGGTGGCACACCCGCTGGAGCTGGGCGAGGAACGGGCCGCGTGGGCCGAGGTGTTCGCCGACTACGAGATCCTGCAGCCGTTCCCGCAGCTGGGCCGGGAGACCTACGGCCCGGATGAGACGCTGCTGGGCGAGATCCTGGCCGCCAGAGTCCCCACGGGCAGGGTGCTCGGCCTGGAACGGCGGGGCTGGCGCCGGGGCTACCCGCAGGACGCCGGTTGGCAGGGCTGGATCGAGCGGGACGTGCCCGGCGGCGGGACCGTCACCGTCGGTCTCGATCCGGGCATCTCGATCGGCTACCCCGAGTTCGCCGACGAGCAGACCCTGACGGGCGTGGCCCTCGACGGCCTCGACCCGATCACCGTGTCCGAGATCCTGCGCGACCTCAGGGAGATCACCCGTTGAACGAGCACGCACAGCGGCCCCCGGCCGAGATCCGCTACGCCGCCGAGCTGGCCCGGCTCCGGGACAGCGACACCGACCCCCGCCCGCCCGGCTGGGCACTGAGCCTGCGGGCCGCCCGGCGCTTCGTCCTCGGGGACGAGAAGCTGGGCGTCAGCCGCAAGTTCGTGGGCGACCCCTCACTGATCGACCGATCGCTGGTGACGCTCGCGACCAACCGCGGGCTGATGCTGGTGGGCGAGCCGGGCACGGCGAAGTCGCTGCTGTCCGAGCTGCTCGCCGCGGCGGTGAGCGGAACCTCGACGCTCACCATCCAGGGCGGAGCGGCCACCACCGAAGACCAGATCAAGTATTCGTGGAACTACGCGCTGCTGGTGGCCGAGGGCCCGTCCACCCGGTCGCTGGTGGCCGCTCCGCTGCTGCGCGGCATGGCCGAGGGCAAGGTGGTGCGCTTCGAGGAGATCACCCGGTGCCCGCTGGAGGTGCAGGACTGCCTGCTGTCGCCTCTGTCGGACCGCGTGCTCGCCGTGCCGGAGCTGACCGGTCCGGAGGCGATGGTGTTCGCCCAGGAGGGGTTCACCGTCATCGCCACCGCCAACACCCGCGACCGCGGGGTCAACGAGATGAGCGCCGCGCTCAAGCGCCGGTTCAACTTCGAGACGGTCTTCCCCATCGCCGACTTCGACACCGAACTGCTGCTCGTGGAGGCGGAGGCCACCGCTCTCCTGAAGCGGTCAGGCGTCGGCGCCCCGCCACGGCGCGACGTGCTGGAGGTCCTGGTCACCGCGTTCCGGGAGCTGCGCGGCGGGCAGACCGCGCGCGGCGACGCCACCGACCGGCTGTCGGGGGTGATGAGCACCGCCGAGGCCGTCTCGGTCGCGCACGCCGTCGGGCTGCGCGGGTGGTTCCTGCGCGGAGAGCCCGGCACCGCCGCCGATTTGGTCTCCTGTCTGGCCGGCACGGCGGCCAAGGACAACCCGGAGGACCTGGCGAAACTCCGCAGATATCTGGAGCAGCGGCGGTCGGGCAAACAGTGGAAGGCCGTGTACGAGGCCCGTCACCTGCTGCCGGGCTGACGATGGCGGTCACGTTCCTCGGCGTGCGGCACCACAGCCCCGCCTGCGCCCGGCTGGTCGCCGACACCATCCGTTCCCTGCGGCCCGCGTACGTGCTGGTCGAGGGCCCGGCGGAGATGAACCACCGGATGGACGAGCTCCTGCTGGAGCACGAGTTGCCGATCGCGGTCTACACGAGCTACCGGGACTCCGAACGACGGCACGGTTCGTGGACCCCGCTGTGCGACTACTCCCCCGAGTGGACGGCGCTGGTCGCGGGCCGGGACGTCGGCGCGGAGCTCCGGTTCATCGACCTGCCCGCCTGGCATCCGGCGCTGGCCGGGGTCCGCAACCGTTACGCCGACGCGGAGGCCCGCTACACCGAGGTGACCGGACGGCTGTGCCGCACCTTCGATGTGGACAACGTGGACGCGTTGTGGGACCACCTGTTCGAGATCGAACCGGCCGGTGGGCTGGCCGAACGGCTGGCGACCTACTTCGACCTGGTCCGCGGCGACACACCGGCCGGTCCGGACGACACGGCCCGCGAGGCGTACATGGCGCGGTGGGTCCGGGCCGCCGTCGCCGACGCGGGCGACCGGCCGGTGGTCGTGGTCACGGGCGGCTTCCACCGCCCCGCGCTGGTCCGGCTGGCCGGGCAGGGCGACCGCGACTGGCCGGAGGTGCCGCGTCCGCCCGTGGACGCGGTCGTCGGCAGCTACCTGGTGCCGTACTCGTTCCGGCGGCTGGACGCCTTCGACGGCTACCAGTCGGGGATGCCGTCGCCGGGTTACTACCAGCGCCTGTGGGAGTCGGGTCCCGCCGAGGCCGCCCGCGGGCTCACCGAGGCGGTGACCGCCCGGCTGCGCGCCCGGCGTCAGCCGGTGTCCACCGCGGACCTCATCGCCGCCAGGGCCACCGCGGACGGGCTCGCGTCGCTGCGCGGCCACCCGCATCCGGCCCGGGTCGACGTGCTGGACGGCCTGGCGAGCGCGCTGGTCGGCGAGGCGATCGAGACCCCGCTGCCCTGGGCGGCGCGCGGCCCGCTGCGGGCGGGTAGTCATCCCGTGATCGTGGAGATGGTCGCGGCCCTCAGCGGCGACCGGGTGGGCCGCCTGCATCCCTCGACTCCGCTGCCGCCGCTGGTCCACGCGGTTCTCGCGGTGCTGGGTGATCCGGGGGAGGAACGGCTCGACCTCGGCTCGGACGCCGGCCGCGAGCGCAGCCGGTTGCTGCACCGGCTGCGGGTGCTGCGGATCCCCGGCGTGGTGCGCACCTCGGGGCCCCGCCCTGCGGGCGACGCCGAGTTGACCGAACGATGGACGCTCACCGAGGCCGACGACCGGCTGCCCGCGCTGATCGAGGCCGGCGGGTACGGCGTGGACCCGCAGGAGGCGGCGGCCGCCGCCCTCGCCGAGCGGATCCCGGGCGCGGGCCTGGACGAGCTGGCCGAGGTGCTGTTCGACACGGCGCTGTGCGGCATCGGCGACCTGACCGGGCAGGTGCTGGACGACCTGACAAGGGCCGTCGAAGCGGCGGCCGACCTGGGCGAGCTCGGCCGCGTCCTCGCCGTCGCCCTGGCGATGTGGCGCCACGACGACCTGTTCCGGACCAGCGGCGGCGCCACCGTGGGCACGGTGGTCCGGGCCGCCACCCGTCGGGCGCTGTGGCTGGCCGAAGGCGTGCGCGGCGGACCCGCACCGGCCGACCTCCGGCGCGTCGGCGCGATGACCGCCGTCCGCGACGCCCTCCGGCACGCCGGCGCGTCGCTCGGACTGGACACGCCCGCGGCGCTGGGCGTCGCGGACCGGCTCGCCGCCCGCCGGGACGCGCCGCCCGACCTGCGCGGTGCCGCACTGGGCCTGGGCTGGTCGCTACGGGGCACGGCAGCCGCGGACCCCGCCCGGGCGGTGCGCGGCGCGTTCGTCCCCGAGTCGGCCGGAGACTGGCTGACCGGGTTGTTCGCGCTCGCCCGGGAGGAGGTGCTGCACACCTCCGGGATGCTGGAGCTGCTCGACGACCTGGTCGGAGAGATGACCGACCACGACTTCCTGGTCGCCCTGCCCGCGCTGCGCCAGGCGTTCGGCTTCTTCCCGCCCCGCGAACGGCACCTCATCGCCACCCGCCTGGTCGAGCGGCGTACGGGCGGCGCGTCGGGGTGGGACCTGATGCGACTGGACGCGGCGCCGGAACTGGTGGCCGCCGGGAGGGCTCTGGACGAGCGGGTCGAGGCGGCGCTGCGCCGGGAGGGACTGATCACACCGTGACCTCGGAGGCTTCGATGACCGACCCCACTCTCGAACGGTGGCGTCTGCTGCTCGGCGAGCCGGGCGGCGCCTGCCTCGGCGGGCAGGGGCTCGACGCGGGGGCCGCCGCTCGCGACGCGGCCCTTGACTGGCTCTACGGCCGCGACGAGGACCTGCGCCGGCGTGGCGTGCGGCGGCAGAGCGGGACGGGCGAGTCGGTGCTGACCACCGTCGACTGGCTCGACGACATCACCCGGCTGTTCCCCAAGGAGACCGTCGAACGGCTGCAACGCGACGCGGTCGAGCGGTACGAGATCCACGACGTGGTGACCGACCCGGACGTGCTGGCGCGCATCGAGCCCAATCCCGCGCTGCTCAAGGCGGTGCTGCGGACCAAGCACCTGATGAACCCGCAGGTTCTGCGGCTGGCCAGGCGGATCGTGGAGCAGGTCGTCCGGCAGCTGACGGAGAAGCTCGCCACCGAGGTCCGCAGCGCGTTCTCCGGCACGAAGGTGCGACGGCGCGGGCGGCTGCGGCTGGCCCGCAACTTCGACATGGTCAGGACCCTGCGCGCCAACCTCGGCCGCTACCAGCCCGAGACCGGCAAGGTGGTGATCGAGACCCCGTACTTCTTCTCCCGCACCCGCCGCCACCTGGAGCAGTGGCAGGTGATCCTGCTCGTCGACCAGTCCGGGTCGATGGTCGACTCGGTGATCCACTCGGCGGTCACCGCGGCCTGCCTGTGGGGCCTGCCCGGCGTACGCACCCACCTGGTCGCCTTTGACACCGAAGTGGTGGACCTGACCTCCGACGTCGACGATCCGGTGGAGTTGCTGATGAAGGTCCAGCTCGGCGGCGGCACCGACATCGCCCGCGCGGCGGCGTACGGCGCGGGCCTGGTGGACCAGCCGCGCCGGGCGATCGTCGTGCTGATCTCCGACTTCTACGAGGGCGGCGATCCGCAGCGGCTGGTACGCGTCGTACGCGACCTGGTGACGCAGGGCAGCAAGGTGCTGGGCCTGGCCGCCCTCGACCAGCAGGCCAATCCCGACTACGACCGGGGGCTGGCACAGCGCCTCGCCGACGCCGGAGCCCACGTGGGCGCGATGACCCCCGGCGAGCTGGCGTCCTTCGTCGCGGAGCACGTAGGCCGATGAGGACGGATCTGCTCGGGCTCACCACCGACTCCCTCGCCGCGCTCACCAATCGCGGCCTGGTCAAACGGGCCGGCAAGGAGGCCGCGCCGGAGGTGCGGACCGACGGCGACGGCACCGTGCACGGCGTCTTCCCCGACGGCGTGACCACGGCCCTGCCTCCCGGCGGGCTCGACGCGGCCCGCTGCACCTGCGGTTCCGTCGGCGTCTGCCGGCACGTCATCGGGGTGATCCTCGCCTACCAGCGCCTGCCCGCCCCGGTTCCTGCGGAGGCCGACGCGGCGCCCGTCGATGCTGATGCGACACCCATCGATGCTGAGGGGGTGCCCGTCGATGCCGCCCCCGTGGCTGCCGAGACTGTCGCGGAGCCCGCACCGCCCTGGTCACCGGGCCAGGTGACCGACGACGAGCTCACCGCCAGGATCGGCGCCCGGCTGATGGCCGCCGCGCGCCGTACGGAGCGGACCGGGTTCACCGCGCGGGTGCGCCGCGCGACCTCCGGCGATCCGGTGCCGCAGGTCGAACTGGCCACCGCGACCGTGCGCTTCCTGGTCCCCGGCGACCTCGGGTTCGTCCACACCGACGCCGTCGCCGGCAGCCGCGACGACGTCATCGCCCTGGCGGTGTGGGCGTTCCGGGTCGCCGACGCGCGGCACCCCGGCGTCCAGGACGTGCGGGTCGACGTCGGCGGCGAGCCCGGGCCGGGCGCCGGATCCGGGCTGGAGCGGGCCCTGGGCCTGGCCGGCACGGTCCTGCGCGAGGGCGCGGCGCATCTCGGTCAGGGGCTCGACGCCACCATCGCCGACGTGTCGCGCCACCTGGACGCCGCCGGGCTGCGCTGGCCGCTGCTCGCCGTCACCGACCTCGCCGGGCAACTGGCCGCCTACCGCGACCGGAGCTCCCACTACCGTCCCGAACTGCTCGCGAGCCACCTCGCCGAACTCCACGCCCGGCACCGCGCGGTGACGCGGCCGGAGGCCACCCTGCGCAGCAGCGTGCTCGGCACCGCCGAGGCCGCCGAGACCCCGTTGCGCCGGGCCCGGCTGGACGGTCTCGGCTGCCGGATCCGCGCCGTCGGCGACCAGCGGATCGCCGAGGTCTACCTGGCCCACGGCGACAGCGCCATGGTGCTGGTCCTCCGCCGCCACTGGGACGGCGACGACGATGGGCCGGCGCTCGCCCGGCGGCGGATCGCCTCGTCCACACTGGAGGCCCTGGCCACCGGCAACGTGGTCACGGAGTCGGCCGTCCGCAGCGCCAGCCGCACGGTGCGGCTGGCCACCGGGCGGATCTCGAAGACCACGGTCGGCGCGTCGCGCGGCGCCTGGGACGAACTGCCGTCGTCCCTGGTGGTGACCGACCTCGCCGCGCTCGGCCGGGAGCTGGACGCTCTCCCGCTCCGGCCCGTCCGCCCCCGGGTGGAGGCGGAGCTGGTCCGGGTCGTCGCCGTCGACCGGGTGGTGTCCGTCGGCTACGCGCCCGGAGACCAGCGTCTCGACGCCGTCATCGCCGACCGGGCGGGTAACACCGCCACCGTCAGGGCCACCCACACCGCCGCCGCCCCCGGACGCCTCGACTCGCTGGCCGCCGTACTCCTCGGTGCGGAGGGCGAACCACGTTTCGTCAGCGGCGTGGTGGGGCGGACCGCGGGCGGCGTCGTCATCGAACCGCTCGGCCTGTCGGCCGGCGGCCGGGTCGTCGTCCCCGACCTCCAGCCGCCCGATCGAAGCGGCAGGCTCACCGTCGCCGAGGACGGCCGGCACGAACCCCTCACCGCGGCTCTGATCGACGCCCGGGGACTGCTCGCGGAAGCGGCCCATCACGGCCTGTCCCACCTGCCGGCGACGTACGACGACCGGCTCGCCGACGCGGCGCGGCGGTTGACCGTGCTCGGCCTGCACCGCGTCGCACAGGCCGTCACCGCCTTCGCTGCGGCGCGGACCCACACCGTCGACGAGACGGCCGAGCAGGCCTGGATCGACGCCTACCTCCGTCTGGAGGTGGCTCTGGACCTCAACTAAGTCGTTCTCCGCGCGCCGGGGCGGTACCAGAAGACGAGCGCGACGAGCAGCGAGATCGCCAGGGCGGCACTCGCCCACACGAAGACCGACGAGATCGTCTCGGCGAGGCCGCCGGAGCCCTGGGTGAGCGGGATCAGCATCGCGGCCAGGCCGAGCGATCCGCCGATCGTGAGCGCCGTCTGCAGTACCCCGGCGGTCACACCCGCGTACTCGGGCGGTGCGGTGGTGAGCACGATCATGTTGAACGGGATGATCGCGACGCCGACGCCGAGCCCCATGACGACGAGGGCCGGGAGCACTCCGGTGAGATAGGTGCTGTCACCGTCGAGGCGGGTCAGCCACGCAACCCCGGCCAGCACGACCACCAGCCCGGCCACCGCGCGGGTCTTGAGACCGATCTTGGCGATGCGCGAGGTGAGGATCTGGGTGCTGACGAGCAGTGCGAGGCCGAACGGCAGGATGGCCAGGCCGCTTCGCAGCGCGTCGAGGTGGAGCACTCCCTGGAGGTACTGCACCAGGTAGATCAGGAAGCTGGTGAGGACCGCCGCGAGCAGCACCAGGTTGAGGAAGGCCCCGGCCCGCTCGCGGCCGGCGAGGACCGCCAGGGGCAGCAGCGGCTCGGCGGCGCGCCGGTCCACCAGCAGCAGAATTACGGCCAGCACGACGGCCGCGCCGAGCGCGACGAGTGTCCAGCGGTCGCCCCAGCCCTTCTCCGCCGCGTGGACCAGGCCGTACACGGCGGTGGTGAGGGTCGCGGTGCTCAGCAGCGCGCTCGGCAGGCCGAGGGAGCGCGACCGGGTCGCCTCGTCGCGCAGGCCGAGGGCGCGGGCGGCGACCACGGTGAGGACCAGCCCGATCGGCACGTTGACCAGCAGGCTCCAGCGCCAGTCGCCGACCCAGGTGAGCAGACCGCCGAGAACCATGCCGGCGGAGGCGCCGAGCCCGGTCACGGTGGAGTAGAGCCCGAAGGCGCGTTGCTGCCGCTCCCCCTGGAAGACGATCGCCAGCAGTGCCAGTCCGGTGGGCCCGCAGATCGCCGCCCCGGCGCCCTGCAGGATCCGGCCGGCGATCAGCACCTCCAGGTCCGGCGCGAGCCCGGCGATCAGCGAGGCCACCACGACCAGCCCGATCCCGGCGAGGAACACCCGGCGGTGGCCCAGCACGTCACCGAGGCGTCCGGCGAACAGCAGGAGCCCGCCGAAGGCGAGGAAGAAGCCGTTGGGCACCCAGGATCCCCCGGCCACCGTCAGGTGGAGGTCGGACTGCAGGGTGGGCAGCGCGACGTTCACGATGGTGCCGTCGAGCTGGAGCATGAACTCGGCCCCGACGATCGCGGCGAGCGCGAGGGCCCAGCCGCGGCCGGGGGCGTCCCGGGGCTGGCCCGAGACGCTTTCGGGGGTCGTTCCGGTGGCCATGGAACCTCCACGGTCCGCTGATGGGGGGGGGGCAGGGGTGAGGCGTGCTCGGCTTGCCCGCCACACCTATACTGAGGTTGTCTCAGGTTAATCGGGAGCATTTAAGCTGAGGCGCCCTCAGGATGTCAAGCGGGAGGTAGCCGATGGACGGCAAGGCCTACATCGCCCAGCGCCCCAAGCGGGCGGACGGCCGGCGCAACTACGACGCGATCCTGGCCGCGGCCCGCAAGGCGTTCGAGAGCACCGGGGCCGACGCGTCCCTGGAGGACATCGCGAGCCAGGCCGGGGTGGCGATCGGCACGTTGTACCGCCACTTCCCCACGCGGGCCTCGCTGGTCGAGGCCGCGACCCGGGACGGCCTGGAGAACCTGGTCGCCCACGCCGAGCGGCTGTCCGGCGCCACGGACCCGCTCGAGGCGCTGACCGCGTGGATGCGCGAGGCCGTCGCGCACTTCAGCACCTTCCGCGGCCTGGTCGGCATCCTCGCGCAGAGCATGTACGACGAGGGGACGCCCTCCCACACCATGTGCAACGCGATGCACCGCAGCGGCGCCGACCTGCTGCGCGCCGCACAGGCGGTGGGCAGCGTACGGCCCGACCTCACCCCCGACGAACTGTTCGACCTCCTCAGCGGCGCCGCCTGGGTGCGGGAACAGGCGGCCGGCGACAGGGACGGCAGCCCGCGCTTCCTCCAACTGGTCCTGGAGGGCATCACCACCCCCCGCGCCTGACCTCCGCCCGCGCCGTCGCGGGGCCCCGGACCCTGGCGGAGGGCTACAGCGACGAGACGATCTTGGCGACGAGCTCGTAGGAGCGGATCCTGGCCTGGTGGTCGGGCACCTGGGTGAGCACGAACAGCTCGTCCGCGCGGGTGACGCGCAGCAGGTCGCCGAGCCGGGGGGCGATCCGCTCGGGACTGCCGACGAACTGGGGGCCGATCCTGTCCCGCAGGAACCGCTCCTCCTCCGGGGTGAACCGGTGCGCGGCCGTCTCCTCCTCCGTCGGCAGGAGGGTGGCGGGGTCGACCGTGCGCATGAGGATCTGGCCGTACACGAAGGACGTGGCGAGCCGGTGCGCGCGCTCGTCGCTGTCGGCCGCGACCGCGATCACGGCCACCCCGGCGTACGGCCCGGGGAGGGCCGCCGAGGGCCGGAACGTCCGGCGGTAGGCCTCCAGCGCCTCCGGCGCGCCGGCCCCGACGATCGCGTGCGCGTACACGTAGGGCAAGCCGAGACGGCCCGCGGCCGCGGCGCTGGACGCGCTCGACCCGACCAGCCAGATCTCGGGCGGCGTGGCCGGCTCGGGGATCGCGCGGACGCCACCGCTGCCGCCCGTGAAGTATTCGCCCAGCTCGCGCAGCGCGCTCGGGAAGTCGAGCCCGCGCGGGTCGCCCATGCGGGCGGCGGCCCGGCCGGAGCCGCCGGTGGCGCGGCCGAGCCCGAGGTCCACCCGGCCCGGGTGGAGCCCGGCCAGGACGCCGAACTGCTCGGCCACCACGTACGGCGAGTGGTTGGGTAGCAGCACAGCGCCCGAGCCGACGCGGATGGTGGAGGTCGCCGCGAGGATGGACCCGGCGAGCACGGCCGGGCTGGAGGTCGCGAGCGCCGGGGTGTCGTGGTGCTCGGCGACCCAGTGACGCCGGTAGCCCAGCGCCTCGACGGCCTGAGCCAGGTCGACGGAGCGGCGCAGCGCGTCGCCCGCGGTGTCGCCGCGCCAGACGGGTGCGGTGTCGTGCACGGAGACGGCGATTCCCTCGGCCAACGTCCTCTCCTCCAGGAGGGGCACATGCGGAGGATTCCTCATGTTATGCCCGCCGGACAGTCAACCTGAGGATGCCTCAGATTGTCAACGGCCCAGGAAGGGCTCCGGAACCGCGCTCGCCCGCAGGCTTCCGGCCGAGGCGATCAGGACGGACGGCGGCCGTGGCGCCTGCGGTTCTTGTGCGCCTCGTGGCCGTGGTGCTTCGCGACCACCCGTGGCCCGTGCCAGGCGGGGCGGCCCTGGTGCCCCCAGGCCGGCCAGCCGTCGGCGTCCTTGTGGAGAGGCACGAACACGGCCACCTTCGTGTCCTCCTTCTTGTGCGCGCCGTACTGGCTGTAGACGTGGCCCATGCCCTGCTGGGCCTGGTTCGTCCAGGTCTTCCGGACACTCTGCTGCGCGGGGGAAATCGTCCCCCGGCTCTTCGGCGGGACGCGTGGCGCGGTGACCGGCAGGACTCCGGCGGTCGCACGGGTGGCCGTCGCGGCGGGACGCGGAACGCGGGTGGTCGCGGGCGTGGCGGTGGACGTGCCGGTCGGCGTCGCCGTGGCGGTGGACGTGCCCGTGGGCGTCGCCGTGGAGGTGGAGGTGCCCGTGGGCGTGGGAGTCACCGGAGGGGTGGGCGTGGGCCCCCCCAGACAGTCCAGCGTGGTGCTGAACGGGAAGTTGTGAACCTCACCGCCGTTGTGGACGAACTCGTCGACGACGATGTTGCCTTCGATGTTCGAGGCGTTGTCGTCGATGAGCGTGGCCCCCGGTGCGTAGATGGTGCCCTCGACCGTGGCCCCGGAGCCCGCCGGCAGCGTGATCTCCTGGGCGCCCGGGAAGTTGATCAGGATGTACCGGGCGTCCGGACCGCCGATGCCCGCGAAGTTCGGCGGGGACCACGTGTAGACGCCGCCCAGGGCGCTCGTGTCCACGTTGATCAGCAGCGGCCCCGCGGCCGTCGGCGGGTTCCTGAAGGTCAGCGTCGCGATGTTGCTCAGGTTCTCGGCGGTGATGTTGAGGACGTTCGTCATGTCCGGCGCCGGGCTGATGTAGACCGTCGAGCCCGGTGGGATCTCGTTGCCCGGGAACGGGTCGCCGTTCGCGTCGGTCAGGACCACGTTGTTCTCGCACTCGGCCAGCGCCTCGGATCGGTCCCGGTACGTCGAGAAGAGCGAGTCGAAGTCGAGGATCTGCGTCGGACCGACCGAATCCACGGGCTGGGTGACGGTGAGCTCCACCCGCACCGGATCCTCGTAGTCGTCGGTGGCGTTCAGCCGGGTGTTAACGATCGCGCCGTTGTTGTCGCGATCCATCACGAACGTCCCGCTCAGATCGCCGACCTTGACGTATCCGCCGGACAGGACCCGGACGAAGCCGGTGCTCTCGGGGAAGTCGATCCGGCCACCCACCACCAGCGCGGTGGGCCGGGCGTCGTCGTCGTCGACGTACGTCCCCGGACCGCTGTTCGCGAGGCTGTAGGCGCCTCCCATGACGAGGTTCCCGCCGATCGCCATGGTGCCCTCGTTCTCGTTCGTGACGACCGTGGCGTCTCCCCGTACGACGACGGTGAAGCCGAGGTTCCCACTGACCGGGTTGATCGGGGCACGCAACGCCGTGGAAGGCGGGCGGAACCCGACGAGGAAGGCGGAGACACACAGGACGGCAGCGGAGCCGAGCACGGGGACGACACCGTTAGGTGCCCAGATTCTACGCACAGGGTGACGTTAGGCAGCTCAGCGCGCTGTGCCGCCTGACAACCCGCAAAGGGGACGCCCCACCCTCGTCAAAAGAGCGCTGCGGACGGGACCTTCAGTAGCCCTAGTGTCCCTGGGATGCTGAAATTATTGATAGACGCAAGAGTTAACATATGTAAACTGGAGATCTCCCGCAGACCGCTGCGGGAGAGAGGTGCGAGCAGTGGAGTGCCTGTATGACGGTTTCGCTCCGGCGTCAGCGCGTGCGCGACGCCACGTTGCGTGAGCTGATCTCCGTGAGCCGCGGCATCCTGACAAGCCAGGGAGCCGAGGCGCTGACGGTCCGGGCGGTCGCCCGCGAGATGGGCATGACTCCTCCCGGGGTCTATCGCTACTTCGACAGCCACCGCACCCTGACGGACGCGGTCGTCGTGGCCATTCTCGAAGAGCTGACCGCGCACATCGCCGGCACCGTCGATCAGATCGACACGGCCGACACGGCGGGCCGGCTCGTCGCCGCGAGCAGGGCGCTGCGGCACTGGGCCGTCGAACACGCCGCGGAGTTCCACCTCTCCTGGTTCGTGTCCTCCCCGGAGGAGGGCGCGTCGGTCAGCCGGGCACGGCGCCAGGTGGGCAGGCTCTTCGCGGACCTCTTCTCCGGCGTCTGGCGCGACCACGGGCCCTCGCCCCTGCCGCCCGGACAGCCCTCCCCGGCGACCGAGACGCCGGCCCGGCGGCTCCTCGAACAACTGGAGACGGAGCTCCCCTCCGCCGCGGCCGCGGTCGCGTTCACCCGGTGCTGGCTGCGGCTGTACGGCATGGTCAGCGTCGAGTCGCTCGGCCTGACCCGGGCCATCGGCGACGACGCGGGCGAGTTGTTCGAGGCGGACCTCGCCGATCTCGCGCGGACGCTCAACCTTCCCGCGACCGCACTGAGCACCGGCCCCTGACCGCTTCCACAGCCCCCGGGTCGTACGCGGCCCGATCCCCGACCTGCCACCTCTGCCACAGGAGAGCCATGACCCCCCTGCAGCTCAGCCAGGAGACCCAGGTGATCGCGGGCGCCGTCCTGCTGACCATCGTGACCATCGAGTTCGGCGGATGGTTCCTCTCAAAGATCGTCCGCGGCCAGGTGTCGTTCACCCCCTTCCAGCAGGCCTTCGCCCGCGCGGGGCACGCGCACGCCGGGGTGCTGGTGACCCTGGGGCTCGTGTGCCTGCTCTTCGTCGACGCCACCGGCCTGAGCGGTGTCCCGCTGTGGATCGCCCGCCTCGGCGTCCCGGCCGCCGCCGCGCTGATGTCCGCCGGTTTCTTCCTGTCCTCGCTGGGACGGGGCACCACCCGCCCGAACCGGCTGATCATCCTGCTCTGGATCGGCGCGCTGTGCCTGGCGGCCGGCGTGCTGACCCTCGGAGTCGGCCTGCTCACGAGCTGAGCGCCTCCCTTACGGGAGCAGCAAACCCCAGTAAAGGGCCCAGGGGAGGAACGCGACGCCGCCGGCGAGCAGGACACCGAGGCGGACCCGCTCGCTCCTCGTCCCGGCCCTCCGCCACGCGCCGGCCGTCCGTACGGCGGCAGCCACCGTGGTCAGCGCCAGGGCCTGCAGGGCCAGCCAGACGATCGGGCGGCCGAGCACCACGGGTCCCGGCGCGGCCAGCTTGCCTCCGGTCATGAGCAGGTAGAACAGGAAGGCGAACGACCCGAGCACCGCGACCAGCCCGGCCGCGCTGAGCACGCGGGGCGCGGCAGGCCGGGCCGTACGGGACCGCCCGCGCAGCCGGCGGGCGAGGGCGGTCAACGGGTAGGCGGCGAACGCGACGATCAGCAGCAGCATCACGACCGCCTGCACCGGCGCCGACTCCCACGGCGCGGGACGGTCCACCGGCACGGTCGGGTCCGCCTGCTCGGGCGCGGGGCCCGACGTGCTCGCCAGGGGCGGCCGTCCCGAAACGACCTCGCGGACCCAGGAGCCGACCAGGCCGGCGTACCCGGGCGCGAGGGCGGGGAGCCGGGTGACACCGCCGTCGGGCGTGAGGTGGGCGGCGTGGTCCGCTCCCGGGAAGAAGCGGAACGTGTAGTGCCGGTTGCCGCCCTTCTCCAGCGCCCGCGCGAAGATCGGCGGGGTCTCCTTCGGCGGCGTGAGCAGGTCGTGGACGCCCCAGACGGCGAGCACCGGCTGCCGCACCGCGGCGAGGGTGGGCTCGGGGTCGTACCAGGGCTCGGGGAACATGCCTCCGTCGGCGATCGCCCGGTACAGCTTCGGCTCGGCCCGGTCCACCAGCGATCCCGCCACCTTCGCCTTGCGCAGGCCCGCGGCGGTGGCCCAGGTCTGCTGCCGCAGCGGCGCGAGCGCGTTGGCGCCGACGACCACGACGAACGCGACGTCCCGGGAGCGGGAGGCCGCTAGGGGCGCGACCCAGCCGCCCTCGCTGAGCCCCCAGACGCCCACCTTCGCCGGGTCCACACCGGCCTGCGACCGGAGCGCGGCCACCGCGCCCAGCGCGTCGTCGGCGAGGACCGAGTAGGACCGGTGGAAGAGGGAGTATCCCTCCGATCTCTTGTCGTAGACCAGCACGGACATGCCTCCGCGGGCGAACGCCACGGCCTCGCCCATGAGCTTCGCGCGCGGCGTGCCGGTGCCGGCCCCGTGGACGAGCACCATGCCGGGCCGCCCCGGTGACGCCTTCACCGGCGACAGGACGGTGCCGTGCAGGGTGAGGCCGCCGCCGCCCGTGAAGCTCACCTCCCTTCCGGAGAGGTCGGCGGGAACGGCGACCTCCGCTCCGGCGGCGGGGGGAGGCGGGGCGGCGGCCGCCGCGGGGGCGGCCATCAGGGTGAGAACGAGGCCAAGAGCCAGGGTGATTCGCTGCATGATGCCGAAACTAGTCTGCAGAGAGGTCTCGGCAGATAGTTCTCTGCAGATATCGTTCTGGAGGACTAGGGTGATCCTCATGAAGGACGAGGAGCCGTTCCTGCTCGACGACCCGGCCCGTCTCAGGGCTCTGGCCCACCCCATGCGGCGCCTCATCCTGCGCCAGCTGAACATCCACGGGCCCGCGACCTCCACGACGATCGGCGAGCTGCTCGGCGCGAAGACCGGCACGACCAGCTACCACCTGCGCCAGTTGGAGAAGTACGGCTTCATCGAGGAGATCCCCGAGAGATCGGCAGGCCGGGAGCGTTGGTGGCGCAGGGCCGAGACCCCGCGCGACCTGCGCGCGCCGGCCCCCGGACAGCTCGCGCCCGAGGACCGCCCGGTGCTGGAGGAGTTCCACCGCGTCGGCTTCGAGGAGGACCGGGCACTCCTGGAGCGCTTCCCCGAGGCCTACCGGCGCGATCCCGACTGGGCCAAGGGCTCGCGCGGTCTCGGCCGGATGACCAAGGAGGAGTTCGCCGAGTTCTTCGACGCGTACATCGCCCTGCTGCTCCGGTACAGCCACCGGGCACAGGACGCGCCACCGGGGGCGCGGCCGATGTTCATCCGGATGTTCGCCCTCCCCGCCGACGAGCCCTGAGCGGCGGCGCCGGCAGGCCGGGGATGTCCGTGCGGGGTGGTCAGTCCCTGATCAGGAGGCCCTGGTAGGTGACGCCGTCATCGCCGCCGTCCCGCCGGTAGGCGAGCCCTTCACCCGTCCGGGTCAGGGTGACCCTGCCCGCGGCGCACCTGTCCAGCCGGAAGACGAGTGCCGTGGCGGAGCCGCGCGTCAGCGTCAGACTCCCCCGACACGAGCTGTCGGTATCCTGCCACCTTCCGGTGCGCCCGCCCGGTTCCAGCACGATCTGGACGTCGGCCTCGCTGGTTCCCACGAGCTCGTCGGGCACGACATGGCCTCCCCAGGTGCCGGCGAACGCGGCCGGAACCGTCCCGCCCGGCGTGGTCGACGGCACTGCGGTGGCCTTCGGGGTCGCCGTGGGGTCCTCCGCGGCGTAGTCCGTCGTCGCGGTGTCGTCCGTCGTCGCGGTGTCGTCCTCGGTCGCGCCGTCGTCCGTGACGGTGTCCCCCGGTGTGGCGTCCGCGGGCCGCGCCGGTGAGCCGGCGGTCCGCGAGACGGTCGTCGTCGCGCCGGCGTGCGGCGAGGTGCCGGGCGAGCCGCCGGACAGCAGGCGCGGCCCCAGCAGCGCGGCGCTGACCGACAGCGCGGCCACGGCGGCCACCGCCCCGGCGACGATCCCGGTACGGGAGGCCTGCCGGCGGTCACCCGCCGCGGTGTCCGGACCCGGCGGGATCGTTCCGGCCGGACCGGCGCCCGGGAAGGCCGGGAGGATCGCGGTCGTCCCGCCCTGCCGTACGCCCTCCGGCCTGGTGGCCGCCGCGGCCGCGCCCGCTTGTAGCGGGTCGGGGGTGGCCCCGACGAGCTCCAGCAGCAGGTCGCGGGAGGCCGGCCGGCGCGCGGGATCCTTGGCGAGGCAGCGTTCGACCACCCCGCGCAGCGGCCGGGGCAGCGCCGAGGCGTCGGGCTCGGCGGTCAGGATCCGGTGCATGACGGCGGGGACGGTGGCGGCGCCGAAGGCCGGGCGGCCCGTGGCGGCGAAGACGATCGTGGCTCCCCAGGCGAACACGTCGGAGGCCGGCGTGGCCGGATCCCCGGCGATCTGCTCGGGCGCCAGATAGGCCGGGGTGCCGACCGGGCCCGCCGTGATCGTGTCGCTCGCGCCCTGCCTGGCGATGCCGAAGTCCACCACCCGGGGGCCGTCCGGCCCCAGCAGCACGTTGGCCGGCTTGAAGTCCCGGTGCACGATCCCGGCCGCGTGCACCGCCGCGAGCGCCGTGGCCGTGCCGACCGCGAGGCGTTCCAGCTCCCCGCCCCTCAGCGGGCCGCCGGAGTCAACCCGCTGCTGCAGGGACGGCCCGTCGATGAACTCGCTCACCACGTACGGCATCCGCCCGTCGACCACCGCGGTCAGCACCCGGGCGGTGCAGAAGGGCGCGACTCCGCGCATCGCGTCGAGCTCGCGGACCAGGCGCTCCTTCACCGGCGCGTCGAGCCCCGACTTGAGCACCTTCACCGCGACCGGCTCGTCTCGGGGCGACCGGCCGAGGAACACCACCCCCTGCCCGCCCTCGCCGAGCCGTCCGCTCAGTGTGAACTCGCCCAGTACGCGCGGGTCGCCGGGCTCCAGGGGGGTGACCATGGCACCGGACCCTAGCGACGGCGGCGTGATGCGGTACACCCACAGCAGCCGGACGCCGGCACCGGCGCCTCGCCGGCGATCTCCTCGGCCTCGCCGCGGGACTGGACGTCGGCGGCGCCTACTCGGGCCTATAGGCCCAGATCAGGCCACCGAGATCGTCGCTGCCCGCCGTCATGGCACTTGTGCGGATGTCGGTGTATCCCTGGCTCGACAGGGCCTCGCGCCACTCCGAGCGGGTGCGGAAACCACCGCGGTCCCACCAACCGTCAAAGGCGTTGAACAGCAGGTCGAGAGCCCAAGGGGTGCCATCTGACCGCGTCGGCGAGTTGCCCTCGGCCAGGAGCAGAATCCCGCCAGGCAGCAGAAGGCGGCGCAACCGGCCAAGGGTGCGGGCGATGTCCGCGGCACAGTGCAACGCGTTGATGCCAACGATGGCGTCGAACCGCCCCAGATCGTCTGGAGGCTCCAGGTCGAAATCGAAGACGCGCCCGGTCCCCGGCCACCGGCTGTGCCGTACGAGCGACAGCTCGCGATCGGTCCAGACGAGCCGTTCGCGGTAGAGCGGCGCGAGCCGGGCTGTGGCGTTACCCACCCCCGATCCGATCTCCAGGACGGATTCGGTGCCCGTGTAGAGCCGAGGTAAGGCGGCGACGAGCGCGTCGGCGTACTCCATCATGGGCCACTCGGTCATGAGGCGTCCCCAAAGGCCCGGTCGCGAGCGCATCACGTCGGCTCCGTCCAATCGGCCGACCGCGAGACTCGGCCACTCCTCGACCAGGACGTCCAGCGCATCGTACGCAGCCGTCCGAGGCACTTCGTGATCTGGCGGCGTCCGGTGCGGCGCATCCAGCAGGGCAAGGGCGGCCGCCCGCAACCGCACCGCCCGTCCGGTGACCGGTCGGTGCGGGCTGGCCGCGATTCGCTCAGCGGCGGTGCGCGCATAGGCGAACAGCCCGGCGTAACGGCCGGCGCGCCCGGCGGGTTCCGTTGTCACCGGCTCCCTGGCCATGTCCCGATCCACCGGTGTGTTAGGCATCGACACGTATCGTGACGGTCTTCGGCCGTTGGTACTCATGGAGTGCGATGGTGCTGAGGTCGGTGCCGCTGCCGGACTCGCCGCGGCCGCCGTGCGGCAGCTCGGCGGTCTGCACCAAGTGGCAGTTGACCCACACCTCACCGGCGTTGAGCCGGGGCGCGATCGCCAGGGCGGCATGCAGATCGCGAGTCCACACGCTGGCCGCCAGAGCCTGGCGTTGGCTGTTCGCCATCCGGACCGCCGACTCCACGTCCGCGGCGTGCTGCACGGTCAGCACCGGCCCGAAAACCTCCTCGGTAACCGTGCAGTCGCCGTCGGGAACGTCGGCGAGGAGCATGGTGGAACGCCAGTGCCCGTTGCTCTCCCCAGGCCCAGGGGCCACCGTCCCGCCCTCCCTCACCGCGGCGTTCGAGTCGTTCAGCAGCTGGTTACATCTCGCCAGCTGGTGGGGGTTGTTCAACGGACCGAAGTCGCGTGCCGCCACCCGATCACGCATGCCGGCGGAGAGGGCCGCCACCGCGGTGTCGTAGTTGCGGTCGAGCGTGATGATCCGTGCCGGCGCCGCACAGCTTTGACCCGCGTTGTAGGTCGCCGCCGCCGCCAGGTCGGCGTAGGTGCCGCTGTCGGCGTCGGGCAGGATGATCGCTGGAGCGTTGCCGCCCAGCTCAAGGCTCACCCGCCTGACACCGGCGCGGTGCGCGACATCCAGTCCGCCGACGGCGCTTCCGGTGAAAGCGATCACGTCGACGTCCGACGAGACCAGCAGCCGGCCCGTGTCCCGGTCACCGGTGAGGCAGCCGAGCACGCCCTCTCCCAGGGCCGCGTCGGCGTGCTCCGCGAGGAGCATCGCTGTGTCGGGGGTCGTCTCGGCCGGTTTCACCACGACGCAATTGCCTGCCGCGAGCGCTGGGGCGCAACGCCAGGCGGTCATGAGAAGCGGATAGTTCCAGGGCACCACCACGGCGACCACACCCAGGGGCTCCCAGCGCACCCAGCTCTCGTGGCCCGCGACGAGGCCACCGGCCGCGACCGAGGGCTGTGTCCGTGCCGACCAGGCGTAGAACCGAAACAGATCGACGGCCTGGCGCACCTCGCCGACTGCCTCGCCGATCGGTTTTCCGGTACCGGCGACCTCCCGCAGAGCGTAGTTCTCTATTTGCTCCTCTATCAGGTCCGCCAGTCTGCTGAGTCGTTCTTCGCGAGCCTTCGGCGTCAGCCAACGCCACCACTCGTAAGCCGTTCTGCCTCGCGCGACCGCCCGCTTCGTATCCTCGGCACAACTGTTCCGCATCGTCCCGCGAACCTGTCGCGTACGAGGATCGACGAGGTCGAGTTCGTCGTCCCGGTTCGGCTTCGACGCCATCCCGACCGTACTCTTCATGACGACCTTTCGCTGACCGACATATCCTCGAAGAATCCGTGTGAGTCGTAGTCCACCGATGCTGTTCGGCAACTACATCTTGTCCGGCGACTCGATGGCCTATGTGGCGCGCTACTCGCGGGAAATCGACTGCGTCTTTCACGTTGGATCGCCGTCACACGGCCGTGCGTCATTAGATGAATAATGCCGCCCATGCAGTCAAGCCGACGATACTATGAGTCATGAACGCGAGTCAATGCGTTGTAGCAGCGGTGCCGGAATCGGGTGGTCAACGGGCCGCCGTCCTGATCGAACCGCTCGCCTCCCCGGGGCCGGGTATCTCACCCGTGTAGTAGCTCCCTCGAACGTGGCGACGTCGTGCGTTGTCATCTGTCGCTCGGGCGGCCGCGTGCCAGACGTAGCCGTCGTGGAGGATCACGTCGCCCTCCGCGGCGTAGACGCCGACCTCACCCCGAAGCTTGTCGAAACCGTGCGGCATAGGAAAGGGCGGGCGTGCTTTCGTATAGCCGCCGACAAGGTCGGGAAGGTCGGAGACGCGCCCGTCGCCGTCGTCCCTCGATCGAGCCGGTGTCGCCCAGAGATGGCTACCGGGCAAGACCCGGAGGAACCCGTTGTACGGGCTGGTGGCGTCGAGGTGGAGGGTGAACGCCACCTTGGGAAAGATCGGCAGTGTGGGCGCGGCCTGCCAGTCCGAGTGCCAGCCGATCCGGGAGTACTGGGAGTCGGCGCCGGGCCGGGCGTCCTGGTACTTGACCTGGCGCCCGCCCAGATATCCCGGCCAGCAGTCATCTCCCAGAAGACTTCGCATGATCGCCTGCAGGGTCGCGTCTTCCGCCACCGATCGGACGGCCTCGGACAGCTCGGATATGTGGTCCACGTAGTTCGCGACGGTGCCGGGTCGACGCCCCAGGCCTCTCGGAATGTGGCGGTCCGGCAGCTCACCGGCCGTAGCCCTGCGCTGCAGTTCGAGACAGTCCTGCCTGATGCGGCCAAGCTCGTCTTCGCGCACCAGGCCCCGCACGACCACGTACCCGTGCATCCGATAGAACCAGACGATGTCTTCGTGGTGGGACGCGGGGAAAACTCCGTCGTCGTCGAGGAAACCCACCGTCAACGTACCTCGTCCGGCCACGGGTCGATACCGAGAAGCTTTCGGCCCAGGTCCGTGAGGACACCGAGTTGTTTCTCGTCGTAGGTCCCGGGCTCCACCGGCGGCACGAGCCCGTACGGGTTGTCCAGTCGCCGGTAGCGCACGAACTGCACGACCCGCGTCGTCTCGGAAAGGTTGTGCGAGACGGCGTGCGGGCTCAGGTAGTGATGCATGACGAAATCGCCGGCATTTCCCACCACCTCTACCAGCGGTGGCGCGCCGGTGATCTGGCCCCAGTTCCCGTACAGGCGACGGCCCTTGGGGGACGCCGCGGCCTGCTCGGCCACCCAGCGGTGACCGCCCGGGGATATCGCGATCCCGCCTCCGCCGGGGGCGACATCGGTGAAGTAGTAGCAGCCACCGACCTCCATCTCCGGCGGATCGAGCCTGAACCTGTCGAGATCTCGCGGTACCCCGGTGTCGAGATGGACCCGCGGGCCGCCGCCGCTCGCTTCCTGGACGAGCGGCCGGTCGCGTGGATCGTGTCGTATGGTTATGCACAGTGAGCCGTCGTGGACACGCAGGCGCTCACTGCCCAGAAGTCGTGCGGCGAGCCGGTAGAGTCGCTCGTTCTGCCAGGTGGGCAGCAGTTCCGGAAGCGCGAAGGTGTGCTTGCCGTTTTCGTGCAACGGCTTGATTCGACCGTATGCGGAACCCCAGGCCAGCGGGATCGACAGGTCGGACGGCAGCATGCCGAGGATCTGGTCGCGATAGTACCGGGCGTCTTCACGCGATACGGCGGCCGGCACGACGACATAACCGTCTCTGTCAAATGTGGCCGCCAGCTCGTCTATTTCCGCGTCGGATACGGTTGTCGCCTGGCTCCGGATCGAGGCGTAGTCCTGGGTCATCGCCCACCTCCTGAGATTGTGGCGGTTGCGCCGGACAACGGTCAGCCAATGTCGAGGTCGGCTCTGAAGCGTCACGCCCTCGAAGTGAGGGGACACGCCGAATGTCGTTTCTGGCCTGTCCGTAGCACAGCCGACGCCAACCCTTCCGGCCGTCTCTCCTCATCAACATATCTCGACGAAATCCGATCCTAAAACGTTGCCCATGAGTCGTCCATAGCAGCAGCCGATACGTCAGGCTGACGACACACCATATTCAGGCCGATCCTCCGCCTGGTGTCGATTGCCAATGTCCGGGCTTGGGCATCCGCTCTCCGACTCGATATCATGGCAAAGTGGCTGCGGACCGGGCCCGCACGTCGGCCCCTCTCGAGACCGACGATTCACCTCGGCGCGCCGACCGGCCATGGCATGTTCTGCGGGAATTCCCGGACTTCCGTAAGCTTTTCACCGGCAGCTCCATATCGCTGCTGGGGTCGAGCATCACCACCGTGGCACTGCCGCTGACGGCGGTGAGCTACCTGCACGCCTCCCCTGCGCAGATGGGCATGTTGGGTGCGGTGTCGATGCTGCCGCACCTGATCCTGGGGCTGCCCGCCGGAGTCTGGGTCGACCGCATGTCCTACCGGCGCACGCTGATCCTGGCCGATTTCGCGCGAGCGCCGTTGCTCGGCTCGATTCCCGTGCTGGCGATGTTCGGCTGGCTGCAGATGTGGCAGCTCTACGTCGTGGCGGTGCTGGCGGGCATCGGCGGCCTGTTCGAGATGGTGGCCGCCCAGTCATTCACCCCGGCAGTGGTGCCCCGCAGTCATCTGCTCCCGGCCAACAGCTCGTTGGCGCTGGTGACCGCCACGGTCAACACGGCCGGGTCCGGGCTCGGCGGCCTGCTGGTGACGCTGGTCACCGCACCGATCGCGATAGCGGCGGACGCCCTGTCGTTCGTGATCTCAGGGGTGTTGAAGACACGCATCCGAGCGTCCGGCAGGACGGATGCCCACACGGAGCGTCGACGGCGCTCCCTGCTCGTCGAAATCTTCCACGGGCTGCGCGCGGTCTTCACCCATCCGATCGTCCGGGCGGTGACCGTCGCCGCCACGATCGGCGCCCTCGCCGGCCAGATGCAGAACGTCGTGCTGGTCCTCTACCTGGTCAGGACCCTCGGGTTCTCCTCGGCTCTCGTAGGCGTGGTCATCGCCATCGCGGGCGCCGCCGGCATCCTCGGCGCCGTTCTGGCCACAGGCGTGACGCGACGCCTTGGCCACGGGCCGGCCTTCATCACCGGCATGCTGGTCGCGTCCGTCGCCGGGTTGGTGCTCGCGGCGGCGAGCGGCGCCTTGGTGCCGGCCATCGTGGTCGTGGTGATCGCACAGAGCATGCGGGGCTTGGGGCCACCCATCTACGGCGTCAACCAGCAGACCCTGCGCCAGGCCCATATCCCGCCGGCCCTGCTCTCGCGCGCGAACGCGACCTGGCGGTTCCTGGTCTACGGCACACAGGTGCTCGGAGCGGCGCTCGGCGGCTTCTTCGGGGCAGCGGCCGGCTTGCGGGCCACGTTGGTCGTCAGCAGCGGGCTCATGCTGGTCGGCACCGCCGTCGCCTGGGCGTCCCCGCTGCGTTCGTCCGGCGAGCTGCCGCCGCAGGAACCTGAGGAGGCCACCGAAGACAGCGCTGCGGCCTAGTGCCGCCGTCCACGCTCGACCACCGAATCACGAGAGGACGCCGCACACGTCCATGGAACTGATGACGCTCATGCCCCGCAGCCCTTGGCGCGACCTGCGCAGGGATCTCGACCGGTTCGAGGACATCGGCATCCATGGTGTGGTCGTCGCCGACCACCTCTTCGACGTGCACGGGCCCGACCGCCGCACGGCCAGGCCGGGGTACGACCCGCTCACGACTCTCGCTGTCGCCGCGACGCTCAACGAACGCCTCGAACTCGGCACCATGATGCTCAACGCGGCCTGGACCCACCCCGCGCATCTGATCCGCTCGCTCAACCAGGTGGCGGTCATCGCGGATCCGCGCCGCGTCCTGGCCGGGCTGGGCGCGGGCTGGAACCCCGCCGAGTTCGCCGCGCTGGGCGCGCCGATGCCTCCGTTCACCGAACGGCTGGCTCGGCTCGAACGGGCTTGCCTGCTCGCGCGGAAGCTCTGGGACACCGGGATCGCCACCGTCCCCACGGTCGCCGACGACCTGCCGGTGGCGCCCCGACCGGCGACGTCGCCGCGGCTGTTCATCGGCGGCGGGTCGGCCGGTGTGCTGGCGCTCGCGGGCCGTCACGCCGACGCTGTCGACCTCGGCCCGCCGACGCACCGCGGCCGCATCCAGGGTCCGGTGCCGACGCGTTCGGACGCCGTCCGTCGCATCCAGACGACCATCGACGACCTGGCCGAGTCGATGGCCGCCGTGGAAGCTGCCGCCGCCCTGGCCGGCCGGCCCCGGCCCCAGGCATCGGTTTTCGTGACCTGGGTCCAGTTCTGCCGTTCCACCGAGACCGCCGATGTTTCGGCGAAGCTCTGTGGCGATCTGGGGCTGCCGGGTCGTGACCTCACCCGTTGCCCCTACGCGCTGGTGGGGGACGAGGCTCAGGTCCGCGACCAGCTCGCGGAGCGGTGCGAGCGGCTCGGCCTGGACCGGCTCATCGTGGTGCGCGCCGAGCTCGACCGGATCGCGGCCGCGGTCAACGCCCTCTAGCCGCTGCGTGCGGCTCACGAAAGGAGTACGGGTGGCTCCCCTGCGAATCGGGCTCGCCGGCGTCGGCTTCGCCGGGCTGCGGCATCTCAAAGCGTTCTCCGTCCGACCGGATTGCGAGGTGGTCGCCCTGGCCGGTGTGGAGGGCGAGACCGTCGGCTCGGTGGCCGCCGAGTACGGCGTACGCGAGACGCACATCCGGTGGGAGGACCTGGTCGCACGCGACGACCTCGACGTCGTCTGCCTGGCCCTTCCCAACGCACTGCACGCTCCGGCCGCGACGGCGGCGCTGCGGGCGGGTAAGCACGTACTGTGCGAGAAACCGATGGCGCGTACGGCCACCGAAGCCGAGGCGATGGTCGCCGCCGCCACCGAAGCGGACCGCGTCCTCCACGTCGTCTTCAACCGCCGGTATCACCCGGAGGTCGGCATCGTCCGCGAGGCGGTCGCGGCCGGTCGGCTCGGCACGGTCTATCATGCCCGCGCCTGGTGGATGCGGCGTGCCGGTATCCCGGGGCGCAACACCTGGTACACCAGCCGCGAGCAGGCGGGCGGCGGTCCGCTCGCGGACCTGGGCACCCATGCGCTCGACATGGCCCTGGTGATGCTCGGCGAGCCGGACGTCGTGTCGGTGAGCGCTGCCGCCTACGACCAGCTCGGCAGGCAGGGCGTCGGCGTCATCGACTCGGCGGCGCTCGCGTCGGACCATGACGGGTTCGAGGTGGAGGACTTCGCCACCGCCTTCGTACGCCTGGCCGGCGGCGCCACCCTCCAGCTGGAGGCGGCGTGGGCGACGCATTCCCAGTACTACAACGAGTACGGAGTCCAGCTGTTCGGCTCGGCGGCCGGCGCGCTCGTCAGGGTCGACACCCGGGTACCGGGCTCTGCGCTGCGGCTCTTCTCGGCAGGAGGCGACCAGGAGAGTTCGTCCGGCCGGGTCGACGGACATGCCGGAGCGGTCGGTGATTTCGTGGCGGCGATCCACAGCGGGCAGTGGGACGGCCACCGGGGCACCGCCGCGCTCGCGCGCGTACGTGTGATCGACGCCGCCTACCGCAGCGCCGAGGCCGGCCGCGAGGTCCCGATCACTCCCACCGGACCCGTGCCGGGACAGCCCGTCATACGGTGAAGGCCGGTCTCGAACGGCCGATGCCGACCCGGCTGTTGATCAGGTGGCAGTCGAAGGTGATGTCGAGCTGTTCCTCCCACTGGGCGAGGATGTCCTGCTCACCGGGCCGGTGGGCGTCGTCGAGGATGACCGTGTAGTCGTCCGCGAGCATCGGCGCGAAGAACGAGGCCGCGGGATACCGGCTGTGTCGCCTGCCGGCCTGGTAGGCGGGCGGTCCATCGACAATGAGCAGGTCGATGGACCGGTCCGCGAACCACTCGCGCAGGACGCCGCATTCGTACCAGGAGTCATCCTCATCCGGCCAGGCGGGAGAGAAAGGCGCCAGTGGAGCGCGGACCACGGTGACCACGTCGCTCAACCCTTCGCGGGCCAGCAGCCGCTCGACGACGTCCGCCCACCTTTCGTCGTGCTCCACCGTCCAGAGCCGCCCTTCTCGCTGCCTGAGCAGGCGGCCGATGTAGCACGACGACACGCCGGCGCCCAACTCGACGATGGTGCGGCGCTCGTGGATGACGATCTCGTTGAGCACCGTGACGACGCCGCTCGGTCGCATGGCGCTCGGGCTCCACGGCAGGTAGGCCGACGACAGCGGGGCCAGCGCCTGCATCGCGAGAAGGTCCTTGCGGTCGAGTTTCGCGCGGACGTCGTCGTCGTACGGTCGCCGGTTCATCCCCTCGGCTCCGGACGGTCCGGCCCCGAGCCCGCCTGACCGTGGACGGTGGCCACCATTTCTACGACGCCGTCGACCGAGCGCAACAGCCGGGCGTTGAAGTGCTTGTCGTCGATGACGATGCCGAAGCGCGGCTCCAGACCCAACACGAACTCGAACGTCGCGAACGAGTCCAGGCCACAGTCACTCAGCAGCACATCGTGCGGTGCGTCCAGCACCTGCGGCGTTCGGGTGAACTCCGCGAGATACTCCAGGACCTCCCTGCGGATGTCTTCTTTCGTGGGGCGCGCCTCAGCCATCGCTGTCTCCAGCCTCCTCGAGATGTGCCGAACCCGCCGACGCGAAGATCGGCTCCTTGTCCAACACGACCATCTCCCGATAGGGCGTGAAGTGTGCCACGAGCACACCACGACGCACCTTGCCGGTCGCTGTTCGCGGAACGCTTCCACCGCCGAATACGACGACCTTCGGCCGGCGGAAGAACGGGACCTCCTTCAGGGCCTCGCACAGCGTCGACTGCGCGTGCCGCGGCAGCGTCTCCGCGACGTACAGGCCGACCTCTTCGCCGACCGCCTCGTGCGGGAAGCCGACGACCGCGTGGTCGTACGGCAGCTCCAGCTCGTCTTCGACCTCGCGCGGCGAAACGTTGGTCCCCGCCCTGATGATCAGTTCCTTGATCCGGCCGGTGATGAAGAAGTAGCGCCGTCCGCTGAGCGTTCGCCAGTATCCCTGGTCGCCGGTGCGCAAACGGCCGTCGGGCAGGGCCACGGCCGTCGTCGCGCTGTCCCGCCAGTAGCCGGACATCACGTTGCCGCCACTGACGGCGATCTCTCCGGTGACGCCTTCGGGCAGCGAATTACCCGCGGCGTCGACGACGTCGCATCGGCACCCGAACAACTCCGTGCCGATGGACGGCACCGGCTCGGCGTGCATGGCCTGGTCGTACTCGGATGCGGCGATGTCGTGGGCGATACAGGTCGCGAAGTTCGTACACTCGGACAGACCGTAGCCCTGGTGGATTCGCAGGCCGGTGACCGCGTGGAACCTCCGGGCGAGGTCGACCGACAGCGGCGCCGCCGCCGACACGACGAATCGCAACGACGGCACGTCCTCGCTCCGGACCGGACGGCGCAGCCACAGTTGGAGGATCTGCGGGACCACACTGATGACATCCGCCCGTTCGTCGTTGATGATCCGCCTTATCGCCAGAAGCGGAAACGAGTCGTTGAGCACCAGGTGGCCGCCGGCGTACAGAGTGGAGATCATCGAGAAGCCGAACGCGTTCGCGTGGTGCAGAGGCAGTACGCAGACGTGCGACGATCGTTCCCGGATGTCATGCGCCCGGCGGAGCCCTTCGGCGTTGACCATCAGGTTCCGGTGGCTCAGGGTGACCCCCTTGGGGCTCCCCGTGGTGCCGGACGTGTAGAGGAGCACGGCCGGAGCGTCGGGCGGGACCACGTCCCATTCGGGCGGTTCACGGTGTCCGGCTTCTGGCGCCGGGTCCAGGTCCAACAGGTGGTGTGGCGCGCCGAAGTCGCCGCCGCTCTCCGACAGCACCGCCTTCGCCTCACTGTGCGCCGTTATGTAACGGATGCGTGCTGTGGACTCGTCGGGTGGCACCGGCACCACGATCGCGCCCGCGGCCATGACCGCGAGTGCCGTCGCCACGAATTCCGGGCGGTTGGTGCTGTGCAAAACCACCCGGTCGCCCGGTGCCAGGTCCAACGCCGCTCTCAGCCATGCCTGCCTGTCCCGGATGGCTGTGAGCAACCGCCCGCGCGACCAGCTGCCGCCGCGTTCGCCACCGCGGTACCAGGTCAAGGCCGGTTGGGCGGGGTCGGTGGACCCGAGCCGGCGCAGAACCGCCGGCACTGTGGAGCGGGTCGCCGGCGGACCGCCTGCCGGTTCTGTTCCGTCCGCCGCTACCACTCGTTCCTCCGGAACTGCCTGTTCCAACCGGCGCGCGGTTCGGCGCGCACGCGGCGCAACGAGAACAGCCGCTCCTGGAAAGGCTCGGTCGCCGTGAACCGCCGCTCACCGTCTCGCAGCTCGTCCAGGTAGGCCAGGTTCTCAGGGGCGGTGGCAGCCAGCCACCGGTCGAGCACCGGATGACGGAACACCTCGTTGGTGTAGTGGAGGCCGTAGTAGACGGGATCCTGGATCCCCTCTGCCGCCACCTTTCGCAGAAAGTCCGGCATGCTGATCTCGGCGTCGTACTTGAGCAGGAAGCCGAGCACGTCGCAGAACTTCCCGAGCTGCCAGTTCACGTTGTAGTCCTCGTAGACCAGGGACACGCCCTCCCGATAGATGTGGCAGCAGAGATTGATCAACGTGTCGATCTTCGTCGGCACCAGGAGCGGGGAACCGTCGGGCTTGGGCACGGCGTCGTCGACGACGGCTTCCCCCGATATGCCGAACTCCTCGAAGGGATCGAAGAAGTCGAACCCGATCTGGATCTTGTAGTACGGGACCCACGGGCTGCCGGACAGCCGGTAGAAGTTCGGCATGACGTGGTTGTTGAAAAGCCAGGCGCGTTCCACCCGGCGGTCGATCCCGTCGATCTGGCCGGTCGCGTAGTTGTACGACCCGTACCGGTAACCGATCTCGAACATCCGCTCCTTCACTTTGTCGGCGTCGGCACGCTTGGCAAGGAAGTCGATGTCGTTCAGGAAGCGGTTGTCGGCGGCGTAGACGTCACCGATCAGGGCGCCGCCCTTGAGGGCGACAACGCGCAGGCCGACGTCGCTCAGCCTCTGACTGACGTCTGCGGCGTTCGCGAGCCACAGCTTGTTCCGCTCCCGGCCCGCGGCGTACATCTGGTCCAGGTGCACAGTCCACAGTTCCGGCAGGCCGCCCGTGCCCAATGCCGCGCCGATGAGGGACTTGCGGGTCATGTTGTGCCACAGCAACTGGACGACCTTGTGCCTGGTGGCGGTGACAACGATCCAGTTCCAGTCCAGCGGCGCCTTGAGAAGTTCCTGGACCCGGGAGTCGTTCTCGGCGTCGTCGTCGACCCGCGCGAGGCGGACGACGAACTCTCGCTCACGCGTCAGATCGTATCCGTCGAACATGCTGACCTCCGGAACGTGAGACCTGCGGCCTCGGGCAATCGAGCTATCTGCGCGCGGCCGCAAGGCCGGGTAGGTCGCGCAGCCATGCGAGGATCGGCTGACTGACACGCCGGCCGAAGTGACAACCCACCACCAGATCCAGGTGTCCACAACCGTCGAGCACCAGCTCAGTCCGCGGCGCGTGGCGTAACAGCCCGGCCGTGAAGCGGGCCCGGGCGGTGAAATCCTGTCCGCGGTCACCGGCGATGACGCAAAGAAGCGGGACGCGGACGTCGGCGATGAACTCGTCGTAGCGCGGCAGATCGTGGTCGCGGACCCCCGTCGCCATGGCGCGCGCCTCGATCTCGACGACAGCGGGCCAGACGCGGTCGCCGTCCGACAGGTGGCGCAGCACCATGCCGATCGACGTGGCGTCGGCCGCGCCGCCGACCATCCGTCCGGCGACGCCGCCGACGCTGGTCAGCATCTCCCGTAGGTAGGCCTGCCGGAGCCGCCGGCGGCGTCCGGTCGGGTCGTCGACCGTCGCGGTCGACCCGGGAGTGCCGGGCGCGGCGAACTGGTTGGTGAGTACGCGATCTCCCGCCCGCCACCGGTCCAGGGCGGACGATATCGCCCGCCGCTCCCGATCGGAGATCAGGTCGGGCGGGTTTCGCAGCCAGCCGTCGAGGACCACCAGCCCGGCGATGGGTGGATCAGGACGGCTGGCGGCGAACAGGTAGGCCAGCTTGGCACCCATGCTGTGGCCTATGAGGACGATGGGCCGGCCGGTATGCCGCGCGTTCAGTTCGCGGACGGCGGCGCGCACGTCCGAAAGGAGGGCGGCGGTGTTCCAGGATCCGCACGCGGCGAGGTCCTCCTCGCATGTGACGTCGACGAAGTGCGTCCGGTAGTCCATCGCATAGACAACGGCGCCTGCCTCGGCGAGGAGGCGCCGAGGATCAGTAGGGTTCTCCGCCGAAGAGGCGTCGAGGTTCCCCGTCCTGCCGGGCAGCCACAGGCAGACCGGAGCCGGCGTGGGGGACGGCCATCGAGCGCCGCAGGCGAAGGCGCGGATCCCGATGCGAGCACGTCCGGTGGGCGGCGCCGGTCGATCCAGGACCTGATACCGCGGCTCCACAGGCTTCATGAGAAGACAGGGGCGTGGTTCACACCGAAGTTCTTCACGCGGTCGCAGCCACGTACGAGGATGGCCTTGGACGGTGGGCTCTTCGCCAGATCCGCATGCTGCCGCACGTGAGCCGGCACATACCGGATCGCCAGCCCGCAGCGGCGGCGGTTCGACAGGTTCGGCATGCTGGCGTGGAGCAGAGCGCCGTCGTGGATGCTGATCTCCCCCGCGTTCAGCACCACTGGCACCGCGGACGCCTTCTCTTCCTCGGTGAGGTGCAGGTGCTGGCCGCGGCCCAGGATGTTTCCGTTGTCCGCAGTCGTGTCATGTCGGCGGAGCTCGGCGCGATGAGAGCCAGGTATGACCTGCATGCAGCCGTTCTGCTCTGTGGAGTCGTCGACGGCGTACCACACCGTCACCGCGACCGGCGGCGTCAGCGCCCACGAGTCGAGGTCCTGGTGCCAGCTCACCCGGTGTCGCCCGGAGTCGCCGTACTTGCAGAAGAACCTCGTGCCGAACAGCAGGATGTTCTCACCGATCAGCGCCTCGACAGGATCGAGGATCTTCGGGTCGCACGCCAGATCCCACACGAATCGCTGGTCGAGGTGCCGGCTGTGTGTCGTGCTGTAGCCATTCGCCGGTAAGTCCTCCGCCGCCTCGAGTGCGTCCCAGCATTCACGTACGGCGTCGGCGCCCTGCCGGTCTCTTACCCGAATTCCACTGACGAAGCCCTGCACACGGAAGGATTCGACGAAGTCATCGCCGTACTTCATACGGAGCCCTCCTGAAGCGCGTTGATATCTCAGGCAGCAGCAAACCAAACACTGATCATACTCTCGACATAAGGCTGTGCAAGCGGTTCAACAGCGGCGATTTCGCGGCCTGGCCACATCTGTCCGATCTGTTGACATGTGTCGGTAAATCAGAGTACGGTTGCCACCATTACCTCAGTGGACACTCTTGTCTTGCCCGAGGCGTGCCGAGACGATAATGGTCCACGCGAAAAGACGATAACGGTCAATGCGAAAGACGCGCTCAGCTTTCTGGTAAGAGGTGGAAGAGGGGAGACGCCGTGACGTTCGGCGTACTACCGGCCCACAAAGATCGGCGTGTTCGACCATCGCTGACATGTGTATTGGGGCCGCCCGGTGCGGGCAAGACAACCTTCACGACAAGGGCGGCCGCATCGCTCGGAGGCTCTGTCTTCAGGATTCGTCACGCGTTCCAGAACCATCAGCACGTACTCACCGACGACCTCCGGAAAACCTCGGACGAACTCGGCTGGCTGGACGATCGAGCCGTCGAGCAGGTCCTGCGGGTGACGTTCGAACAAGGGCAGTTCGCCACCGGACCGTACCCGGTGCTGCTCGACAACTTCCCAGGCACCGTCGACCAGTTGCGGCTGCTCCACCGCTTGACGACACGACATTCGATCCCGCTGCGGGTGCTGGAGCTCACGACGGACGACGCCCGGCTGGCGGACCGCGTCTGGCGGCGCAGGGTCTGCCCTGGTTGCGAACCCGACAGACACGCCCCGGCCGACGTCCGAGCCGGCGCGGAACCGACGTGTGGAAGGTGTGGCGGGCCGGTGATCGTGCGGGAAAGCGACCGGCCCGAGGTCAACCGGCTACGCCTGCGCCGCTATCAATCCAATTGCCGCCAGATCGGTTCGGCCGCCAGGGCCTGGGGGCTGCCGTATCGCCAGGTCGACGCCACTCCCCCACCCGACGAGGTTTACCGCGAGGCGATTCGCGCGTTCGATTGGAATGGAGCGGAGCCGGTGGCTTTCTCGGCCACATAAACAGGGGATGATGATGACTGTCACACGGGTACCCACACCCACTCTGCGCCGCGACCGGATAGCGGTCGCCGATGCGTACGGAAACGCCCGGCTACCGGCCTCCGCGCATGACGCGGAGCCGCAACGCGTCGATAAAATTCCGTACGGGCGTTTCCGTAACGTCTATCTTTACATCACCGAGGCGTGCCAGTTGCGCTGCGAGCACTGCTATATGGGTGAAAGACTCGAGCGTGCCTTCAAGATGCCGTACGTATCGGTGATGGACACGCTCGCCACCTGGCGGCGCATGGGCGGGTCCAAGCTGACCATTCTCGGTGGCGAACCCACACTCCATCCGGATTACATCCGCATCATCCGCGGCGCGAAGGAGCTCGGCTACGAGCACGTCATCACGACGAGCAACGGGCTCCGGCCGGCGGCCCGGAAGTTCGCCGAGATGGTGCCGGAGGACTTCTCGTATGTGCAGATCAGCCTCGACGGCGGGAGCCCGGCGTCACACGATCGGATCCGTGGCCCGGGCAGGTTCGATGAGGCGATGTCCACGATCCGCGAGCTCTGCGCCCGCGGGTTCGACACACGGATCATCTGCACCGTCAACCGGGCCAACCTCGACGACTGCCTGAACCTGCTCGACATCGCGGACGAGCTGGGCGTCTCGCTCACCAAGTTCCACGTGTTCTCGGTCATCGGCTCCGGGCACGGCGCGGCTGAGTGGGGGATCCAGCCCCACGAGTGGATCGACTTCTACGAGAGGCTCGAGCGGGTCGCGCCGGGGCACCGGACCCGGGTCTGGTATCAGCCGACCTACGCCCGGCGGGAGCGGATGGCCGGCTACGAGCGGGACGGATACCGCGGCTGTATCGGGCGCACCCTCGACCGCATCTCCATCTTCCCGGACGGCCGGGCGTACGTGTGCAGCTTCCTGTTCGACACGGATCTGCACTTCGCCAACATGGTCGACGGCAAGGTCGTGCTCAACAAGGAGAGCAACGAGTTCGACCTGTTCACGGCGGTCCTGCGAGACGCCAGCTGCGGATCCTGCAAGGCCGGCGCCTCCTGCATGGGCGGCTGCCCGGCGGAGGAACTGGTCATGGGCGCCGCATCGTGTACGACCGATCCGGACATCGTCCCGGTGTGTCGACTGTGGAAGGCCGACGTACCCACCGGTGTGAACGCTTCATGATCGACCTCAAGGGATTCGACCGAGCCGCACCCTTCTACGACGAAACCCGTGATCTCGACACGGCGGCACGCCGCGCGCTGACCGACATCCTCGCCGAGGAGTTGCGAGACAGACAGAGCCTGGAGATCGGCATCGGCACGGGACTGGTCGGTCTTCATCTGGCCCGGAAGGGAGTGCCGGTCACTGGACTGGACCTCTCCGCCCGGATGCTACACCGCCTCGTGGGCAAGTTCCGCCGACCCAACGAGGTGCCCGTGGTCCGCGCCGACGCTACCGCCATACCCTTCCGGTCCCATACCTTCGACGCGCTGCTGAGCTCCCAGATGCTGCACCTTATCGACGACTGGCGCACGGTACTCGATGAGATGCTCCGTGTCGTCCGGCCCGACGGGGTGATCCTCATCGATCTCGGCAACGAGCCGGACAGCGGATGGGGTGGGCCGTGGCGGGAGGTCGGCCGCCAGTTCTGGAAACACGCACGTCCCGGCGGCCGGCGGGTTCCGGAGGTCTGGGCGGACGGCGTGGTCGAGGACGAGCTGCGGTCGCGAGGCCTCGTCGGGCGTCCCCTGACCACCGTGACGGCGCACGAGGTACTGAGCCTGAACGACATCATCGACCGGTTGGACCGGGGTCTGTGGTCCGCGTGCTGGTCCTTGTCCGCAGAGCAACGGCACCACGCGGCTGCTCTCACCAGAGAGTGGGCGACAGAGCAGTACGGAGACCTGACCAAGAAGCACCGGATCCAACGAACCGTCTCCTGGCGTGCGTACGACGTCGCACACAGATCCCAGGAGTCAGCGTGACTGGTGTGACACCGACGATTGGTGGCTTCCAGAAATGCCTACGCTAAATCCACTCGATCCTCCTGGCTTCTCCATCGTGAACCTCCCGGATGTCGCCCGGACGGTCCCGGAGCACGGGGTCCCGGTCCACGGGGCGGACGCGCTCGGCACCGCCATACTGTCCAACGGCCATCTGGGAGCGGATGTCCTGTGGGTCCCCGCGGGAGCGAGGTTTCCTGTGCACACCCATCCCGGGCATCACCTGCTGTACTGCGTCTCGGGATCCGGGACGATCACGATCGCCGCGCGCACCTACGACGTACGGCCGGGAGACATCTACATGGTCGACGGCCAGGTGCCCCACGCGGTCGGCGCCGGCGACGAAGACCACGTTCTGCTGTCGATCGGCGCGCCGCACAAGCCCATCGAGTCACCGGATCGGATGCGGCTGACGAACTGGAGCGGCGGGCTGCTCGACGATCCGATGTTCGTCGAGGGCGCGCCGGCCGGCGAGAGGTCGCCGTGAACGGCGCGCCCGGCCGCGTCGGTCTCCGTTCCGGACGGTTCGCGGAACGGGGCGGGACAGTCGCGCGGACGAGAACGAGCGTGCGACGGCGCTGCGGCAGGACGACCCACCAGCGAGTGGATCGTTGAGAAAGACGCGACGGCGATGATTCCGGCGGCCTAGTGCGGATCCACCGGCCCGTTCAGGTGTCGGCGGCGTTCCACGTACCTCCGCGCGCGCCGCCGGAAATCGGCGCGCTTCTCGACCGGTATGACCATCCTGCTGCCGCCGAGCGCCGTGAGAAAGCCCGCCATGGAGTCCAGGAGCATGGCACGGATGCCGTCGAACTCCACGTCGGGATGGCTGTCCAGGAAGTTGAAGATCCTCTCATACTGCTCGAACACATCCGTGTGCCGATCGCTGAGTGAACGGGTCACACTGTTCGGCCGGCAACACCGGTAGCCGACGCAGACGGCCTCCAGAACGCTGATGCTTTCGGCGCTCAGCAAGCAGCTGGAACTCCACACCGAGTCCTCGTAGTATCCCGGCGGAAAGGACAGGCCGCCACGCTGGACGAACGACCTCCGATAGGCCTTGTTCCAGCATGTCCACGAGACCAGGATGGCTTCAGGCCGGTCGCGGAGGAGGAACCTCCGCGGACTCGCCGGCAGGATTCGGCCGAGGTTGCTTCGTTTCGTGAGCCCGCAGTGCCGCCGGTAGTCGAAGTCGTAGAGAAGAACATCCGGCGTCCCCGCGACGTCGAGCCGCCTGGAGATCACGGCGAGGGAGGACCTGTCGGCGAAGGTGTCGTCGCCGTCCAGGAAAAGCAGGTACTCACCTGTGGCCCGCGCTATCCCAACGTTTCGCGCCGGCCCCATGTCGACCGGATTCGCCAGGTGGATCGGCCGAAAACGCGCGTCGCGCCCGGCGTACCGGTCGATGATGGCGCCGCAACCGTCCGGTGAACCGTTGTCCAAGGCAAGGACCTCGAAGTCAGGAAACGTCTGCGCCCTGATCGACGAAAGAGCGGCGTCGAGATACTCGGCCACGTTGTGAGCGAGGACCACGATGCTGAACCGGGCGGTCAAAACGTCATCCGCTGCACACGTGGTGGCGGATAATCACGCGCGTCGAATGCGCCGAGCCAGGCGGGTAGCCGGCCTTGGTCGAGCAGATCCAGCAGCACAGCCTTGGTGATCGGGCTGGCGAAATGAAGCTGCGCCGCGCCACTCGGCGCCCGCAGCCGTTCTTCAAGTCGCGCGCGCTCGCGATGGTAGCTGTCCGCCTCCCGGCCACGGGTGCGGAACTCGTTGATATCGAGGGTCACCTGGACATCCCATGTCGGAGGCACCTGAGCGGAGAAACATTCGAAAAGCTCGGCGTGGTGATCGACTGCGATCGTCTCCGTCTCGAGGAGATGAACCAGGGTCCAGTAGTACTGGTCGCTGAAGCCGTACCGCTCGTCGGTGTCGAAGTCGTGTATCCGCAGGTCGCGGAGGATCCGAAACCGGTCGCTCGGTGGCTTGGGATGCTTTATGCACAGCTCCAGCAGGTCGCCCACCGCTCCGATGAAGCCGCCGGCATTGAGGTAGGGAAAGGGACGGACAGGCGGGCCGTTCTCAATCAGGAAGCCGATGGCGCCCAGCGGCCAGTTGTTCAGCTCGCCACTGAAAACCACGCTCCGCGAAAAGCGCGCGTAGGTCTCCCGGACGTACTTCTCCGCACGGATGAACAATGTGTCGTAGGCGTCGGTGAAGATCACTAGATCGGTCGGCGACGGATGCTGCTTGAAGTACTCCACGAGGGCCAGTCGCTTGTCTCTCGGCCTGAATTCCTTCTTGTCGACATGCAGGATCATCAGGTCGAACCCGAGCGCGGCACAGGAGGGTATCAGCAGTCGGTTGAGGAAGGCGTTATTCAGGTCCGTCGCCACGGTGACGACTTCCAAGGCCGACCTCCAGCGGTGGGAGTCAGGACTGACATCTCAATGAGTCAATGCGAGCGTCAGAAAAGCGTATCGCCGAGGGCGGTTCGGCTCAAGGGGTCGGCCACGCCCGATGGGCGCCCACCGCGTCCGAACGGGGAATCACGAACAAGAACCTCTGCCCGAAGCTCCTTGCCTGGCATTGAATCCGGTCGATTCGACCGTGCCTTGTGCGCCACCACAGGAAAGGATTTCGACCGCAGGCCGAACGGCGGCGCCAGCCGGCGGACACCGCCGCGGCCCTGGCCGTCCTCTACCGGTGACCTGTGCTCTACCGGTGACCCGCGCCCGAGCGGGCGGATGGCAGGATGCTTGCGGCAGTGGTGATGACGTCAGGGCGAAGGCGATGCGCGCCGGACCGCGGAGAGCCGAAGGAGGCCGATGAGCCCGAAGACCCATCGCGTCGCCGTGCTCGTGCTGGAGGGCGCGAAGCCGCTCGACGTCGGCATCCCCGCGCAGGTGTTCTCCAACCGGCCGAGCATGCCGTACGAGGTGCGGGTGTGCGGCGCCGCGCCCGGGCTGGTGACCGGCGGCGACGGCCTCTCCTATCACGTGGCCGAGGGTCTCGGCGCCTTCGAGCAGGCCGACACGGTCTTCATCCCCGGTTACCGGGAGCCGGCGGCCACGGAGCCGCCGGCCGCGGTCCTCGGCGCGCTCATGGCCGCCCACGAGCGCGGAACCCGGCTTGCGGCCATCTCGACGGGGGCGTTCGCGCTGGCGGCGACGGGCCTGCTCGACGGCAAGCGGGCGACGACCCACTGGCACTACACGAAGGCCCTCGCCGGCAAACATCCGCTCGTACGGGTGGACGAGAACGTGCTCTTCGTGGACGAGGGCGACGTGCTGACGTCGGCGGGAGCGGCGTCCGGCATCGACCTGTGCCTGCACCTGGTGCGGCGCGACCACGGCGTCGGGCTGTCCAACCACGTGGCGAGACGGCTGGTGGCGGCGCCCTATCGGAGCGGCGGTCAGGCGCAGTACGTTCCCCGCAGCGTCCCAGAACCGCTCGGCGACCTGTTCGCGAACACGCGGGAGTGGGCCCTGGCGCACCTTTCCGAACGGCTGACCCTCGAGACCCTCGCCCGCCACGCGCGGGTGTCGGCGCGCACCTTCTCCCGCCGGTTCGTCGAGGACACCGGTTACACGCCGATGCAGTGGGTGCTCCGGGCACGCGTGGACCTGGCACGCGAACTGCTCGAACGCACCGACCTGGGCGTGGAGCAGATCGCCGACCGGGTCGGGCTCGGCACCGGCGCCAACCTGCGCCTGCACTTCCAGCGCATCCTCGGCACCTCCCCGACCGAGTATCGCCACACCTTCTCGGCCTGAACGGGCCGGGCGGGGCGTGGCGAGATCCTTGCGGACGGTGGCGAAACTTCTGGCTGGATTCTTGCGCGTGCTGTCATTCAGGCCACTGTCGGCCCGGCACTCGGACGCCGATCATGGAGCGCGGAACGAAAGGAACGCCCATGACCCGCATCGCCGTCAACGGATTCGGCCGCATCGGACGCAACACCCTCCGCGCCCTGCTCGAACGTGACACCGACCTCGAAGTGGTCGCCGTCAACGACCTCACCGCCCCGGAGACCCTCGCGCACCTGCTCAAGTACGACAGCGCGCTCGGCCGCCTCGGCCTTCCCGTCGAGGTCGACGGCGCCGAGCTCGTGGTCGGCGGCCGCCGCATCCAGGTGCTCGCCGAACGCGAGCCGGCCAAGCTGCCCTGGGCCGAGCTCGGCGTGGGCCTCGTGCTCGAGTCCACCGGCCGCTTCACCGCGGCGCGCGCCGCCCGCGCGCACATCGACGCGGGCGCCCGGCGCGTGCTGGTGAGCGCCCCCTCCGACGGCGCCGACGTCACGCTCGCCTACGGCGTGAACACCGAGGCGTACGACCCCGCCAGGCACGTGATCGTCTCGAACGCCTCGTGCACCACGAACGCGCTGGCGCCGCTGGCGTCCGTGCTCGACGACCTGGCCGGCATCGAGCACGGCTTCATGACCACGGTGCACGCCTACACCCAGGAGCAGAACCTGCAGGACGGCCCGCACCGCGACCTGCGGCGCGCCCGCGCGGCCGGCGTGAACATCGTGCCCACCACCACGGGGGCCGCCAAGGCCATCGGCCAGGTGCTGCCGAACCTCGACGGCAAGCTGTCGGGCGACGCGATCCGCGTGCCGGTCCCGGTGGGTTCGATCGTGGAGCTGAACACCTCCGTCTCCCGGGAGGTGACGCGGGACGAGGTGCTCGCGGCCTACCGCGCCGCCGCCGACGGCAGGCTCAAGGGCATCCTCGACTACGCCGACGAGCCGCTGGTCTCCAGCGACATCACCGGCCAGCCCGCGTCGGCGATCTTCGACGCCGCTCTCACCCGCGTCGATGGCAGGCACGTCAAGGTGGTGGCCTGGTACGACAACGAGTGGGGCTTCTCGAACCGCGTCGTCGACACCCTGGAGCTGCTCGCCCGCGACTGAGCCTGTTCACCTTCTACTCTCTGTAGAGAGTCATCGAGGTGAGGGAGAGGCGGGACCGTGCGACTCGGCAACCTGGAGCGATCGGTCATGGAGGCCCTGTGGAGCCACCCTGAGGGGATGTTCGCCCAGGATCTCGCCGACGGTCTCGCCTCCCAGCCCGCGGTCACCACGGTGCTGACCGTTCTCGTACGGCTCTCCCGCAAGGGCCTGGTCTCACGGGAGCGACAAGGACGGGCACACCTGTACAGGGCCGGCGCGGACAAGGACGCGTTCGTGGCCGAGACCATGCGCGCCGCCCTCGACGAGGCCGGTGACGTGGAGGCCGCCGTGAGCCGGTTCGTCGGCACGGTTTCCCCAGAAGTCGCCGCGGCCCTCCGCGAGGCGCTCGACGGGCGAGACGAGGCCGCCCGGTGAGCCTGTGGCTGCTCGCGGCGGGCCTCGCGTTGACGCCCGTCGTGTTCGGCGGACGGGCCTCCGCGCGGCTCGCCACGGCGAGGTGGACCCGCCGATGCCCCAGAGCCGCCCTGGTGCTGTGGCAGGCGATCGGCCTGGCCGGCGGGCTCGGAGCGGTGGGGCTGGGGCTCGTCGCCTCGGTCGCGCCGGTGGCCGCGGTCTTCCCCCACGGGATGCACACCCTCGTCGGTCGCGTCCTCGCCGGGCCCGGGCTGACCGGGCTCGGCCCGGCCCCGCTCGTCGCCCTCGCCTGGTCGCTGGGCGTGCTCGCGTGGCTGCTCGCGCACACCGTCAGGGTGACCGTGAAGACGGTCGCGGAGCAGCGACGGCAGCGTCTGCTGGTGGACCTCGTGGCCGATCACGCCGCCGACCACGACGCCTACATCCTGCCCACCGCGGAACGGATCGCGTACTGCGTTCCCGGGCGGCGGGTCCGGGTCGTGCTCAGTCAGGGCACGCTCGACCTGCTGAACAGGCAGGAGCTGCTGGCCGTCCTCGGCCACGAACGAGCGCATGCCCGGGGCAGGCACGATCTGATCCTGCTGCCGTTCGTCGCTCTGGCCGAGGCCTTTCCCTGGCTCGCGGCGGCACGGGCCGCTCGGCAGGCCGTTCCCGTCCTGCTGGAGATGCTCGCGGACGACCAGGCCCGCCGGGTGCACGGGGAACTGCCGCTGGCTCGCGCGCTGGTACGCATGGCCACGCCGCGAACGGGCTCCTCCGCCGCCGGCGTGCGCGCCCTGGCCGACGCCGGAGTCGTCCATCGCCTCGAACGGCTTCTCGGCGGTGCGGACGAGCGGCCGCGGTGGATCCCCGCCGTCGCCTACTCGATCGCCGGCCTGCTCCTCGTCGGGCCCCTGGCCGTGCTGGTCGCACCGTTGCTGTGCGTGGTCATCCGGCCCGCGTGACTCGTGGTCGGGCTCCCGGGCCGGATTTACGGCAGCCGTATTCTACGTCGTGTAGAAGTTCTACCCGTCGTAGAAGATAGGCGATGGGAGCAGCCCATGGACGGTGCGGAGCAGGCGAGCAGGAAAGAGCGCCTCTCACAACTACAGGCCCGGCAGCGGAAGGCCGAGCGGTTGCGGAGGATCACCGTGGTCGGCACGTCGGCCCTTCTCGTGAGCGGGATCGCCGTGGCAGGCGGAGTCCTGTTCCTCAGGGAGAGGAACAAGACGTCGCTCGACGCCGTCCGCACCTACGCGGTCAAGAACCGCAATCACACGACCGAGGCCGTGACCTACCCGCAGTCCCCTCCGGTCGGCGGCGACCACGACCCGACCTGGATCAACTGCGGCGTCTACGACCAGCCGGTCCGCACCGAGAGCGTGGTGCACGCCCAGGAGCACGGCGCCGTCTGGATCACGCACTCGCCCGGCCTCCCCGACGAGGACCGGCGGAAACTCCGCGACCTCGTCGCCGGTCGGGAGTATGTGGTCCTCTCCCCGTTCACCGGCCAGAAGCCCGCGGTCGTCGCGAGCGCGTGGGGCAGGCAACTCGCGCTGGACGGCCCGGACGACCCCAGACTCGCGCGCTTCATCCGCGCCCACGCGAAAAGCCCCGAGGCTCCCGAGCCGGGCGCACCGTGCGACGGAGGAACGGGAGAGCCCGCCGTATGACCTTGTCCGGACGCCTGGGCCCGCGGGCCCTGGCCGTCATCGGCATCGCCGTCGTGGTGGTCGTCCTGGCCGGAGCGGCCCTCTCTCGCCGGGGCCCGGCCGACGACTCCCCCGAGGCCGGATTCGCCAGGGACATGCAGACCCACCACGCCCAGGCCGTACGCATGGCGATGATCGTGCGCGACCGCACCACGGACGCGGAGGTGAGGACTCTCGCCTATGACATCGCGCTGACCCAGCAGCAGCAGATCGGCCAGATGTTCGCCTGGCTCGACATGTGGGGGCTGCCACAGACCTCCCTGGCTCCTCCGATGGCATGGACGCGGACGGGGCACGGCTCCATGGGCCACACGGCCGCCTCGATGCCGGGAATGGCCACCTCCAATCAGCTGAAGCAGTTGGCGGAGGCCCAGGGTCGTGCGGCGGAGGCGCTGTTCCTCCGCCTGATGATCACTCATCACAAGGGCGGCGTGGACATGGCGCGTGCCACCCTGCGGTCGAGCGGCGACGAGCGCGTCCGGCGGCTGGCAGAGGCGATCGTCGCCGCTCAGCAAGGGGAGATCTCGTCGATGGAGCGGATGCTGTCGACGAGGGACGCGTCTCGCACGACGGCCTCGTCGCGAGAATCGCCTGGTGCGGATGCAGATGCGTGATCGCCAGAGATGGGATGAATCTCGGCGGACACGGCTGAGCCCCCGACGGAGGAAGGAACCGACCGACGGTAGGCGCACGCTTGCCGAGTCGCCCGCGCCTGCCGTCCTCCTGATGAAAATTTCAGGTAATTCGAGCGAGAATCGCCAGCCGTCCTGGGACTCGAGACCGGAGTATGCGGCTTATACGATCATTGCTTGACGGGTCACATTAGACGTCATACGTTGCGGCCACGCGGCCTATACATGGGATGTCTCCGCGTTATCGAATCGGTTCCCGCCTCCGGAGGCACCTTTTGACCACAGGCCCGGGTGACCTCTCGAACGGCGGCCGTACCACGGCGATGGACCAGGCGATGGACCAGCCGTGGCGGCACGGGCGGTGCTCGGCCGCGACCGTCTCCCCGACCCGCCACCAGGAGCTTCGATGAACATGCCGCTGAACCGTCGACGCTTCATCGCCACCACGGCGGCGACCGTCGGCGCCGCCGCGCTTCCTTCGACGATCTTCTCTGGCCGGGCGGCCGCGGCCGTACCGCCGCAGGTGACGCTGCCGCAACGCGGCATCTACGACACGGCCGCCGCCGCCAACTGGACCGACGCCTTCCTGACCGGCAACGGCGAGTACGGGGCCATGCTCTACGGCGCGCCCACTCTGGAGAAGGTCGTCTTCACGCATCATCGGTTCGTGCTGCCCAACGGCACCCGCAACCTGACCCCGCCGGTGCTGTCCGGGCGGTTGGCGGGGGTCAGGGACAAGGCGCTCGCCGGTGACTTCAACGGCGCCACCAGTGACTTCACCTCCGGTTGGTCGCTGCGCTGGACCCAGACCTTCCATCCGGGCTACGAGCTGCGGATCAGCACCCCGGGGATGACAACCGTCGGCAACTACGCCCGGATCACCGATTTCCGGACCGGGGAGGTCACCTCGACGTGGACCGACAGCTACGGTGCGTGGACGCGCCGGGCTTTCGCCTCCCGGGCCGACCGGGTCATCGTCCACGAACTCACGGCCGCGCCGGGCCGGACGATCGACACCACGCTGAGCGTCAACACGGCCCTGAGCGGCGTGCCGGGGTCCGTCGGCTTCACCACCCTGGCCACAGTCGCCAACGGTGACGGCTACCTGAACCTCCGGGGCACCTATCCCGCCGGGCAGGGGGCGTTCGGCTACGAGGGCGTCACCCGGGTGGTCGCGACCGGCGGCTCGGTACGGGTGAGCGGGTCGACCATCGTCGTGGCCGGGGCGACCAAAGTCGTGCTGCTGACCAAACTCGACCGCTACGAATCGTCCACCGCGTGGGACGCCAAACCCCTGCACACGTCGCTGGCCGCGCTGAGCGCCGACTACGCGGCGCTGCTCGCGCGGCACACCGCCCTGCACACCCCGCTGTACGACCGTTCACGCCTCGACCTGAACGTCAGCGCCGCCGATCGGCAACTGTCGACCGGTGAGCTGATCGCCCGGCAGAACTCCAACCGCAACGTCGTCGACCTCGCGTTGCTGGAGCGGATGTACGACTCCGGCCGTTACCTGTTCCTCAGCTCCAGCGGCGTCCTGCCGCCGCGACTCACCGGCCTGTGGACGGGCGCCTGGGACGCGGCATGGGCCGGCGACTTCACCACCGACGCCAACGTCAACTTCCAGGTCGCCGCCGGCAACATCCTGTCCCTCACCGAAGCCATGGACGGTTACTTCACCCTGATCCTCGGCCAGATCAACGACTGGCGCACCAACGCCAGAAACCTCTACGGCACCCGCGGCCTGCTCGCTCCCTCCCGTACGGACGGCGAGTACGGCAAGATGCTGCACTTCGACGGCGGGTTCCCCGGCCACACCTGGATCGGCGGCGCCGACTGGCTGCTCTATCCCCTGCTCGAGTACTACCAGGTCAGCGGTGACACCACCTTCTACCGCACCAAGCTCGCCCCGGTCCTGATCGAGCTCGCGCTGTTCTACGAAGACTTCCTCACCCGCACCGACGCGGGCGGCAAGGTCGTCTTCGTACCGTGCTTCTCCATGGAGAACAGCCCGGGCAACACGGGCAGGCAACTGTCGATCAACGCGACCGGGGAGATCGCCGCGGGCAAGCACGCGCTGCAGGCCGCCATCGACGCCGCCAACTTCCTCGGCACCGAACAGGGCTCAGGACAGGGCGTACAACGCTGGACCGCCCTGCTGGCCAAGATGCCCGACTATCGCATCAACGGCGACGGGGCGCTCGCCGAATGGTCGTGGCCCAGCCTGTCCGACCGGTACAACCACCGGCACGTGCAGCACATGTATCCGGTCTGGCCGCTGCACGAGATCAACCCCGAGGACAGGCCCGACCTGATCCGCTACGCGAGCCGCGCCCTGGATCTGCGGGGGGACGAGGGAGGCGAGGCCCACGGCGCCATCCACCGCGGCCTCGCCCGGGCCCGGCTCAAGGACGGCGCCGGCGTGTACGGCAACCTGCGGAAGATCCTGGGCAACAACATGGTCTTCCGGTCGTTGATGACCTCGCACAACCCGAACCTGTCGATCTACAACGCCGACGCCGCCAACTCGCTGCCCGCGATTCTCGCCGAGGCGTTGGTCTACACCAGGCCCGGCGTCCTGGAGTTGCTCCCCGCGCTGCCCGACCAGCTCGCCAAGGGCACGATCACCGGCGTACGCGGCCGCAACCGCATCCGGATCGACTCGCTCACCTGGGACATCGGCGCCCGGACCGTCACCGCCGCCGTCGTCTCCGACGTCACCCAGACCGTGACGCTCATCGTCCGGCGTGGGATCGCCTCCGTGACCACCAGTGCGGGCGTCGCCGCCTCGCCGCTGGGCGACCACGCCCGGCAGGTGTCACTCACGGCGGGCACAACGACCCAGATCACCGTCGAACTGGGCGCCGGCGGCCCGTCCACCGGCGTCGTCCGCCTGGTCAACCGCAACAGCGGCAAGGTTCTGGACGTCTACGGCGGCTCCACCGCCGACGGCGCGACCATTGTCCAGTGGCCCTGGACGGGCGGGGCCAACCAGCAGTGGCGGATGACGCAGAACTCCGACGGCTCGTTCCGGCTGATCAGCGTCGGCAGCGGCAAGGCCCTCACCAGCCCGAACGCCAACCAGGGCACGGCCCTCGTCCAGACGACCGACACCAACGGCGCGAACCAGCGGTGGAAACTCGTCTCCGCCGCCACGAGCGGCTACTACCGGCTCGTCAACGTCGGCAACGGACTGTGCGCGGACGTCGAAGGGGGCTCCACAGCCGACGGCGCCCGGGTCATCCAATGGGCCGGCAACGGCGGCCTCAACCAGGAATGGCAGGTCGTCACCGTGTGACGGCGAGCGGTCCCAGGCGGCGCTCCGGGGCGGGTGTGTGAACCGCCCCGACTGGCCAAAGCCGGCTCGCGACCTCAGCCGGACGGGTCGAAGACGCAGGGCAGACGCATGCCGAGTTGCGCGTATATCTGCAACTGGTCGTAGTAGAAGCGCTGACTCGCGATCAGATCGTCAGCCACGTTCCAGAAGCAGGAGCAGCGTGCGCTGACGGAACGGCCCGTCGCCTCCAGCACCTCACCTCCGACGAGGAGCCACGACCCCGTCTGCGTACCGCAAACCACCATCTCGGTCGCGATCGCATCACCGCATGCGGTCTTCTCCCACGGGGTGAAGTGGAGGTTGGGAAATGCCTCCCACGTTTGCGTGCAGTAGGAGCTGATCTCCTGGGGATTGCACGCCTCCATGTCCGGCCATGTCGCGACCGCGTCCGGCCGATAGCAGCGCATCACCGCATCGAGATCATGGTTGTTCAGTGCGTCGATCAACCGGTCTACCACGTCGGTCATGGAACGCCCCCCGTCGACCAGGCTACTGAGGCAGGGGCAACGAAAAGCCAAAAAACTCTCGCAGGTTCATCCCCCGAACCGCCGTGCGCGACTGGCCGAGCCGTCGGCGGGGCACCAACCACCGACAGCAGCACCCATCGAAATACAAAAAAATGACCTGCGTTTCCGCAGGTCATTCGAGGGTTTCCCCTGGTGGATCAGTTGGTGCCCCCTGCAAGATTCGAACTTGCGCTCCCGGCTCCGGAGGCCGGTGCTCTATCCCCTGAGCTAAGGGGGCTCAACCGGGAACAAGGCTACCAGCACTTGGGGGCCGTTCGTCACATCAATACGGCCGTCCCGAGGCCGAGGCGGGCGGATCAGCGAAAACCGCACGCCCACCCCTCCTCATTGGCTAACTTGGCGCCCGTGGGTGAGCTTCTGGGACGCGTGCTGGTGGTGGATGACGACGAGGTCATCCGGCAGCTCATCGCGGTCAATTTGACCCTTGAGGGGTTCGAGGTCGAGACCGCGTACGACGGGCAGGACTGCCTGGACCGGGTGCGCGACGTCGCTCCCGACGTCATCACGCTCGACGTGATGATGCCGCGCATGGACGGCTGGGAGACGGCGACCAGGCTCCGCCAGGATCCGGACACCCAGCACATCAAGGTCATGCTGATCACGGCCCGCGCCCAGGAGGACGACCGCAGGCGGGGGTACGACATCGGCGTGCACGCCTATCTCACCAAGCCGTTCGATCCGGCTGAGCTGATCCAGACCGTACGGGACCTCGTCGGAAGCCCCAGGCCGCTCTGACCCGAGCGGGACGTACGGCGGGGGGCTGATCAGGCCGGGCACGGGGACGCCTGCCGGGCCGCCTCCTCGACGAAGCGCGCCACCCGGCCGGGATCGGCGAGCACGGTCAGATGCCCGCGACCCTGTACGTGTGTGAGGCTGCCGTCGGCGCAGGCCCGGAGGAACTCCCGTTCGTCCGCCCGGAAGGGGTCTCGGGCGCCGTTGACCAGCCATACCCGCCCGGGATAGCCCGCCAGCGAGGCGATCGGATCCTCCTTCGCGACCGCCTCGACGACGGCCGGCACGACTTCGCAGCTCAGCCCGCCCTCGATCATGGCCTCGCCGGTGGGCCCCGGCAGCATGCGGCGCAGCGCGAAGCGGCTCACCCGGTTCGCGAACTCCGGATCGCGGGCGGCCAGGCGGCCGGCGACCCGGTAGGCCTGCGCCCCGGCTCCGCCCGGCCGGGCCGTACAGCCCATCGCGACCAGCCCCGCGACGAGATCCGGATGCCGCGCGGCGGTGGCGATACCGACGTAACCGCCGAGGGACAGCCCCACCACCAGCGCCCGGCCGCCCAGGCCGGTGATCACCTCCGCCACGACGTCGCAGGCGGCCTCGGTGTCGTACGGCAGGCCACGGCGAACGCCGTGTCCCGGCAGGTCGGGAGCGGCTGACGGCACCTGCAGCAGCGCGCGTACGGGCGACCACATGGTGCCGCTGAGGCGAATTCCATGAACGAAGACGATCGGCAGGGTCACGACGCACCTTCCTGAAACGCAACGCGACGTTGCGTTGCAAGAGCCATCAAAACACAACGGTGCGTTGCAGTAGGCTTCCGGGGTGGCCCCACGCAAGAAGGACGAGATCCTGAACGCCGCGCTTCGGCTGCTGGCGGAGAAGGGCTACGAGGGCCTGACCATCGAGGGTGTGGCCGAACGGTCGGGGGTCAACAAGACGACGATCTACCGGTGGTGGCCGTCCAAGGCCGCGCTGCTCGGCACCGCGCTGGTGGAGGCGCGGGCACTCGACTTCGAGGTGCCCGACACCGGCAGCCTCCGGGATGATCTCAGGGCCCTGCTGCGCGGCCTGGCACGTCTGCTGACCACTCCCCCGGCGGCGGACATCGCCGTCGCGGCGCTGGGCGCCGCCGCCGGCAACCCCGATCTCGCCGCCGCGGTCAAGGGCTTCTTCGCCGACCGCTTCGCCCGTGAACTCCCGATGTTCGGACGGGCCCGCGAGCGCGGCGAGTTGGACGAGTCCGCCGACCCGATGCTGATCGTGGACATGCTCGCCGGGGCCGTCTGGCTGCGGGTCGTATTCCGGCAATTGCCTCTGGACGAGGGCTTTACCGATCACGCGGTGACCGCCGTACTCGATGGGGTAGGGCGGCGAGGGGATCCGAGGGCGGGCCGACCGGCGCAGACCGGCGGCTGACCGGACGGATCGCGGGCGGCCCGGACATCTCGTGCCGGGCGGCCCTTCGGGCCGAACCTCGTACGCCGCCGTGCGTGCGCATACGCCGGGACGCCGGCCACTTCCACCTTTCACCACGGGCACAGCCGCCCATGTCCGCGTACATCCAAGCCACGCCGGCCACCTCATACCCGCGCCGCGCCCATACGCGCGTGGCCCGCGGCTGCTGATGGCCGAGCAGAGGGAGCACTACCGATGACCAGTCCCGAATTCCGCGGGAACGCGGAGGAGAAGCCACCGACGCCACCGCGAGGAAAACGGCCTCGTCTTCTCCTCGGAGTCGCCGCGGCGCTCACGCTCGCCACCGGCGCCGGCCTCGCCGCGGCCAACGCTCCGGGCGACCACACGCCGTCCCGCGCCGTACAGGCTCAGCAGCCCAGGGAGCAGCCCGGCCCGATCAAGTTCAATCCGGCCCGGTTCGGGCTGACGGAGCTCGCCCTGCTCCAGCAGGGGCAGCCGCAGCCCGGGCGGCCCGGCCAGGGCGACTACCAGACCTTCACCAGCCAGACGGGCGCCGTGGACTCGGTGCGGAGCGATTCCATCTCCGTCGGCGGACGGGCCTACGCCGTGGACGAGTCGACCAGGATCGTCGCCGACTACAAGGGCTTACCGGGCATCCAGCAGGGCGACCAGGTGTGGGTGATCGGCACGCCCGGGGACAGTCCGCGTGCGGTCCTGATCGCGGACGCCAGCCGGCCGCCGCTGCCGGGTCATGCCGGAGGCGGCCCGGGCGCGCCGTCCCCGCCCGGCGCTCCCGGTGCTCCCGGCGCTCCGGGAGAGGCGCCGGAGCAGTCGCCCGGAGGCTCGGCGCCCGCCACACCCACCGAGACGGAGTCACCCGGAACCGTCACGCCCACCGAATGACGAGGCGAGCACGGGCGGGGGCCGTTGCAGGGTCCCCGCCCGCACCGGTCAGGACGTGGCGAACGTGAACCAGTTGAGGTCGACGAAGCCGGCCGGCCGGCCACTGCTGAAGGTGATGTAGACCGTGCGCGAAGCCGGTGGCCGGGCCACCGGCACCTCAGGGAACCGCGATCATGTCCCGGCTCCCTGCCGCTCCCGTGGGCAGGTGCAACCATGTGCGACGTGGGCGGCCGCGGCAGCGAGCGCGGCGGGAAGCACGCCGTGGGTCCCCGGCGAGGATGCGGGCAGGTCGACCGGCACCGGGTAGATGACGGTCGAACGGCCTTCGCCGCCCAGTTCCAGCAGCGTCTGCAGGTAGCGCAGTTGGATGGCCGCCGGGTCTGCCGACAGGGTCCGCGCGGCGTCGCGCAGGTTCTGGGCGGCCTGCACCTCTCCCTCCGCGTTGATCACTTTGGCGCGGCGTTCACGCTCGGCCTCGGCCTGGCGGGCGATGGCACGCTGCATGGCCTCGGGAATCTCGACGTCCTTGATCTCGACCAGGTCGACTTTCACCCCCCAGGGCTCGGTCTGCTCGTCCAGGACCTTCTGCAGGCTCTCGCCCAGCCGGTCGCGTTCCGCGAGCAGGGCGTCGAGGTCATGGCGGCCGAGTACGGAGCGCAGGCTCGTCTGCGCGAGTTGGGAGGTCGCCACGGCGTGGTTCTCCACCTCGTTCACCGACCGGACCGGATCCACGACTTTGAAGTAGGCGACCGTATTGACCCGGACGGGGACGTTGTCCCTGGTGATCGCCTCCTGCGGCGGAATGGTGAGGGCGATCGTCCGCAGGTCGACGCGGACCATCCGGTCGGCCAGCGGAACCAGGACCACGAGCCCGGGCCCTCGCAGGGGCAGCAGCCGGCCGAGCCGGAAGACGACGGCCCGCTCGTACTCGCGGAGCACACGCACCCCTGTCGCGGCGCCCGCGAGGAGAAGGGCCGCCGCGATGGTTGCCCAGATCATGACTCTGACCTCCAGACCTTGGTGTAGCGGTCGCGGTTCGTTCCTTTTTGTTCTGGTTCCGGAAAACCGTCGGGGGTGGCGCGGAGGTGTCCGGTCAGCCGCCATCCGGTCAGGGCGGTGGCCACGAGCGTCGCGGCGACCAAGGCGAGGTCGGGCCAGGCGGGATGGCGTACCGCCTGGATGAGCGTCAGCGAGGCGGCCAGGACGACCAGGACGAGGGCGAGGCCGCGGTGGAAACGCCCCGCTTCGGAGTGTGGCCAGGGCCTCAGCTCCCGGACGATCTCCCGGCCGGCATGTGAGGAGGTGCAGTCGGCCTTGCGGGGACAGGCGTTGCAGATCGAGGGCTTGGCCCGGTACAGCCGGCGGTGCGGGTCCTGGCCGCCCTCCCGGCCGACGGGCCAGAGCATCTGGCCGGCAGGGCACACCCAGGCGTCGTGTCCGGGGCGATAGGTGAAACCACCGGTACGGTGGCGTTCGGACCGGCGGGCGACGTGGCGGGCCAGGCGGTCCAGCCCGGCGGCTGTGACGAGCAGCCCGGCCGCGTAACCGTCCGCCAGGACCGCCTCCGCGGTGAAGGGGCCGATCATGCCGTCTCCACCGGTTCCCGGATATCCGACAGCCGTGGCGCGGGGGTGATCCCGGTGACCGCGTCGGCGGTGGCCTGGCGCCCCCGATGGCGTACGCCGAGCCAGGCCATCCAGCAGAAGGGCAGGACGCCGCCGACGATGAAGATCAGATCGCCGGGCAGCCGCAGCCATTCGAGCAGGGTGGTGGTGTGGCCGGTGAGGTAGCCCAGCGAGCGCGCCTCGAAGTAGCCGGAGGCCACCGACTCGTGCAGTTGCAGGAGCCCGAGCGGCAGCAGGGTGGCGAAACACATCCAGACCAGGCCGATGTTGAGGGACCAGAAGGAGACCCTGGCCCACTTCTCCGGCCACTGACTGGCGGGGATGAGGTAGCGCAGCGTGAACAGGCCGAGGGCGATGGCGAGCATGCCGTAGACGCCCATCATCGAGGCGTGCGCGTGGTTGGCGGTCAGGCCGGTGCCGATCTCGTAGTAGGAGACGATCGGCAGGTTGATCAGAAAGCCGAAGACGCCCGCACCGAGGAAGTTCCAGAAGCCCACGGCGACCAGGAACATCACGGCCCAGCGGTGCGGGAACGGGGTGCGCGACTCCATGTGCTGGCGCGCTCCGAGCTGCACGAACGACCACGCCTCCACGGTCAGGAAGGTCAGCGGCACGACCTCCATCGCGGAGAAGAACGCCCCCAGCGCCAGATGCTCCACGGGTTCGCCGCTGAAGTACAGGTGGTGCATGGTGCCGATCACGCCGCCGGCCGAGTACAGGATGACGTCCAGATAGATCACCACCAGGGCGACCCGTTCCCGCACCACGCCGAGCTGGACGAACATGTACGCGACCATGGCGGTGGTGAAAAGTTCGAGGAAGTCCTCCACCCACAGGTGCACCACCCAGAACCGCCAGAAGTCGGTGAGGGTGAAGGTGTCGCCCGGGCGGGCGAGCAGCCCGACCGCGTAGACGCCGGGGATCGCCAGGCCGGACAGGAAGAACAGCCAGGGCAGGTTGCCGCGGCTGTCCCTCGTCAGGGCGGTGCGCAGCACCCGCCACATCATGACCGCCCACAGCGCCATGCCGGCGGCCAGCAGGATCTGCCAGACGCGGGGCAGGTCGAGCCATTCGAACTGCTGGCTGCCCCACAGGTTCCCCGGCCGGACGAACCCGTGGATGCTCAGCCCCTCCGCGATCAGGGAGCCGGACGCCACGACGGCCAGGGCCACCAGGAGCGTCCAAGCGAGCGTCTTCTGCCCGCGCGGCTCGCCTCCGGCCATGAGCGGCGCCAGGAAGAGCCCAGCCGCGAGGAAGGCGGCCACCACCCAGAACAGCGACAACTGCAGATGCCAGGTGCGGGCCAGGTTGAAGGGCAGCAACCCGGCCAGGTTGAATCCGAAGAAGCTCGTGAGATCGGCCCGGTAGTGCTCCGTGGCACCGCCGAGCAGCACCTGGGCGAGGAAGAGCAGCGCCACGACGAGGAAGAAGAACGCGGTGACCCGCTGGGCGGGAGTGAGCGCCACCTGGTCGGGGGAGCGGAACTCGATGGTCTCCGCCTGACGGCCCCGCCAGCCCAGATGCCCGCCCCAGCGGCCGACGGCGCCGAACAGTGCCCCGATGCCGACCAGCAGGGCGATCAGCGACACCACGCTCCACAGCACGGTGTCGGCGGTGGGCGTGTTGCCGACCAGCGGCTCGGCGGGCCAGTTGTTCGTGTAGGAGTAGGTGGTGCCGGGACGCTCGGCGGAGGCGATCCACGCCGTCCAGGACAGGAACGCCGTCAGCTGATCGATCTGCCGCCGGTCGGTGATCGCGCGGGGGCGTAGACCCTTGTCCGTACGGGGGTCGGCGAAGTAGTCGTGGTAGTGACCGACGAGAGCGGTGAAGGCGTCCGCCTGCGTCCGCGTGTAGGTCAGCACCCCTGAGCGGGGGTCGTAGCGATTGGCGCGGAACTCCTGCCTGACCTGCTCACGGGCCCGGTCGCCGCCGCCGCGGGCCCGGAGTGCGGCGGTGGCGGCGCGGCGCAGGTAGTCGGCCGTGTAGTCCGGCCCGAGATAGCCCCCGTGCCCGAGCACCGACCCGTACTGCATCAGCCCGTTGGACAGGAAGACCTGCTGCCCGTCGGCGACGTCGCGGCCGGTGTACAGCTCGTGCCCGGATTCGCTCACCACCAGCCGCGGCACGGGCGGCTCCGAGGTGTACGTACGGAAGGCGAGCACCCCCATGACGAAGAACCCGAACACCGCCACCAGCACCGCCGCCTGAATCCAGCGTCTGGAGACCAGGAGGGCTCTGCGCGTCCCCGTATCCGACATCGATCGCTGTCCCCGTCCGAAGAAGGGGGAGAGCTCCTACTCCTACCGGGTGCGGGCAGCGCCGGACGGAAGGACACGCCCTCTTCACGACCCTGAATCGGAATCGCCGGCTCCCATGGCGGCGCGGCGCGACCGGGCGAGCGGCGGGGCCGGCGATACGCCGTTCAGGACGTGCCGCCCCCGCCGCGGGCCGCGGGTCAGGACGTGGCGAACGTGAACCAGTTGAGGTTGACGAAGTCGGCCGGCTGGCCGCTGCTGAAGGTGATGTAGACCGTGTGCGTCCCGGTGACGCCCGCGATGTTGGCCGGGATGGTCTGCCAGCTCTGCCACCCGCCGGTGTTGCCGACGGCGAAGTCGCCGATCGGGGTGGCCGTCGGGCTGTCGAGCCGCACCTGGATCAGACCGCTCACGCCTGCCGCCGCGCCGGAGGCGACCCGCGCCCTGAACTGCCGCGCCGCCGTCGAGCCGAAGTTCACCTTGTCGTAGCGCAGCCAGTCGCCGTTGCCGATGTAGGCGACGTTCTGCCCGCCGCCGGAGTCCTGCGTCGTCTCAAGCTGCGTGCCGCTCTGCGCCTGGTACGCCTCGGCCTGGATGGTGGAACGGGCGTCCACGCCGCCCGGCGGGTTGCTCGGGGTCGCCGACGGCGACGGGTTGCTCCCGCCGCCGCTCTGCCAGACCGCGACGTAGTCGACCAGCATGGGCCGCCCGGAGACGGTGGCCGAGGTCGGCGTGGAGAATCCGGCGACCCCGTTGGGGAACCCGCCGCCGATGGCCACGTTGAGCAGCAGGAAGTAACCGGAGTGGGACGTCATGTTCGACCAGGTCGTGGCGTCGAGCTGGCTCTGGCTGACGCTGAAGAACTGCTGGCCGTCGGCGTACCACCGCAGCTGGTTGGGGCTGACGCTGCGGTCCCACTCGAAGCGGTAGGTGTGGAACGCCGACTGGCAGGACGAGCCGGGGCACGCCCGGCTGGTGCCGAGGCCGTTGGTCTCGTTGCACGGCCCGCCGGGGTTGACGCCGCAGTGGAGGGTGCCCCAGACGGAGTTGAGGCCGTTGACGTTCTCCATGATGTCGAGCTCACCGATGGACGGCCAGTTCTGGTAGTTGCCGCGGTACGGCGAGCCCAGCGCCCAGAACGCCGGCCAGTAGCCGAGGGCGGCGTTGCCGGTGACGTTCGGCATCTGGATGCGGCCCTCGATCCGCAGGACGCGCCCGTCGGCGGGCTTGAAGTCCGAGCGGCGCGTCTCGATGCGGGCGGAGGTCCAGTTCGAGCCGCTGCCGATCGGGGTGATGCGCAGGTTGCCGCCGCCGTCCAGGCTGAGGTTCGCCGGGTCGGCCGTGTAGTTCTGGATCTCGCCCGTCCCCCAGTTGCCCGGGCCCCCGGGGTACGCGTGGCCGGTGTCGATGATCCAGTTGCTGGACGACGGCAGCGATCCCGACGACCCGTTGAAGTCGTCGGACCAGACGAGCGACCAGCCGGACGGCGTCGCGGGCACCGACGCGTCGGCGGGCCGTACGGCGAGGGCCGCGACCGCGGCGGTGGCGGCGAGCAGCGCCACCATCGAGCGCCGCCATGGGGAGTGGAGCACACGCATGAGTACCTCTCTCCTCGGTCCGGTCGTCGCGGCGAGGGGATGGGGGGTGCGGGCGGCCTCACGGGCGGAGACGGCACATCTCGCACGTCTGCGCAGTGCACGTCTTGTACGGCCGGACGGCGGCGTCCGGCGAGGAGCCGTGAGGGCCCGCGCACCGCGAACCGCGGACCACTTGAGCGCCACTTTCCCCTTTGAATCTCACTCGCGTCAAGAGGATCTGTGAAATATGAGAGAGCGTTCTCTTCCGTTTAAGGCTCGCATAAAGCCGACAAGCGAGAGCGCTCTCTGACGGCACGAGCGGTGCTGCGAGGAACGGGAGCGGGCCCTGTCAGGAGCCCCGGCCCCAGCGGTAGACGCCGTACCCCATCAGCAGCAGGCTGACCGCGCCCGCCGCGGCCCGCCCGGTGTTCCAGGCGGTCCAGCGGGCCGAGTAGTCCGACCAGATCCTGGCCGCCTCCGCCGGATCGCCGTGGACCGCCACGGCGGCGAGGGCGTCGTTCATCGGCACGTTCACCGCGGCCGTCGGCAGGATCACACCGACGGCGTACACCGCGGCCGCCGCGAAGAAGGGCCACGCCGCTCCCGAGCCGGAGCGGGACAGCAGCAGGGCGCCCGTCCCGGCGGTGACGACCGGGGCGAGGACGAACGCCGCCAGGAACACCGGGTTCTGGATCCTGACGTTGACGGCGTTCATCGCATCGATCGCCGAGGAGGCGCCCGCGGCGTTCAGGCCCGGCATGACACCGACCGAGAACCCGAAGAAGGTGCCCGCCATCCCGGCGGTCATGAGCATGGACAGGGCGGCGGAGGCGGCGACCGGAAGATAGATCATGATGATCAGTCAACCGGCGGAGGACACCGGGCGACATCGCCGACAATCTCGACCGCATACGCGGCCGTCTACGATCTGGCTGTGGACGCGCTCGCCGACCTCCTCGACGGGCCCCGGGCGCGCGGGGCCTTCCTGCTGCGGGCGACACTGCGCCCGCCCTGGTCCGTACGGATCCAGGACGAGGCGCCGCTGTGCCTGGTGGCGATGCTCCGCGACCAGGCGTGGATCATCCCGGACGGAGACCGGGCCGTACGGGTGGGGCCCGGTGACGTGGCGGTCGTGCGCGGGCCGGGCCACTACACGGTCGCCGACGACCCGGCGACGCCGCCGCAGGTCGTGATCCATCCCGGGCAGGTCTGCACCACGCCGGACGGCCGCGGCCTGTCGGCGGAGATGGACCTGGGCACCCGCGGCTGGGGCAACGACCCGGATGGTTCGGCCGTGATGCTCGTCGGCGCCTACCAGACGCGCGGCGCGGTCACCGGCCGGCTGCTGGCGGCGCTGCCCACGCTGCTGGTGCTGCCCGGCGACTCCTGGGACGGCTCCCTCGTCACGCTGCTCGGCCGCGAGATCGGCAGGGACGAACCGGGCCAGGATGTGGTGCTCGACCGCCTGCTCGACCTGTTGCTGATCGGCGTGCTGCGCGCCTGGTTCTCCCGGCCGGACGCGCGGCCCCCGGGGTGGTACCGCGCGCACGGCGACCCGGTGGTGGGGCGCGCGCTGCGGATGCTGCACGCCGAACCGGCCCGCCCCTGGACGGTCGCCGAACTGGCCGGCCGGGCGGGGGTCTCCCGCGCCGCGCTGGCGCAGCGGTTCGGGAGGCTGGTGGGCGAGCCGCCGATGGCCTACCTGACCGGGCTGCGGCTGGCACTGGCGGCCGACCTGCTGCGTGAGACGGACGCGACGCTGGAGACGGTGGCCCGGCAGGTGGGGTACGGCACCGCCTTCGCGCTGAGCACGGCCTTCAAGCGGGAACACGGCGTGAGCCCTCAGCACTACCGGGAGAGCCTGCGCCGCTCCGCCGGTTGACCGGCCTGGGTGGGCGGCACTCCGGCCGGGACGTGCCGCCCACCGCGTTCGTCAGGACGTGGCGAACGTGAACCAGTTGAGGTTGACGAAGTCGGCCGGCTGGCCGCTGCTGAAGGTCAGGTAGACGGTGTGCCTGCCGGTGACGCCCATGATGTTCGCGGGGATCGTCTGCCAGGCCTGCCATCCGCCGGTGTTGCCGACCGCGAAGTCGCCGATCGGGGCGGCGGTGAGGCTGTCGAGCCGCACCTGAACAAGGCCGCTCGCCCCGCCCCCCGCGCCGGAGGCGACCCGTGCCCTGAACTGCCGCGCCGCCGTCGAGCCGAAGTCGACGTTGTCGTAGCGCAGCCAGTCGCCGTTGCCGATGTAGGCGACGTTCTGCCCGCCTCCGGAGTCCTGGGTCGTCTCCACCTGCGTGCCGCTCTGCGCCTGGTACGCCTCGGCCTGGATGGTCGAGCGCGCGTCCACCCCACCGGGAGACGGGGACGGCGAAGGCGACGGAGACGGCGAACGGGACGGGGAGGGGGAAGGCGAGGGCGACGGAGACGGGGACGGGGACGGGGACGGGGAGGACGTGCCCGCGCTGGTCGCGGTGGACCGGGCCGGGACGGTCAGCGTCCTGCCGTCCGAGAACGTGACGACCCTGGCCGACGAGCCGAAGTTGTGCGCGACGTACGTCCGGGCCGAGCCGTTCACGAACACGGCGGCGATCGGGCTGTCGGCGGTCACGCCGGGGTCGACCACCCCCATCCTGGCCAGGTTGTAGATCCAGTGGTAGATGTGCGCGAGCGACTCCCCCGACTCGGGCGTCAGGGTCGTGTATCCGGCGTCCCACGCGCTCTTGGCCGCGGCCGGGTCGGCGAGCGCCCGGAACTCCCAGATGACGTCCTTCCACTCGACCGCCGGGCCGCCGTTGTTCGCCTCCATCTCCGACAGGTTCTGCTTCACGTCGGCCTGGTACAGCCCGTGGTAGAGCGACCCGCCCGTGACCGGCAGCACGTTGATCCCGTGGATCTCCTCGGGGTTGGCGGTCCACCAGGTGGAGTACGCCGCGCCGGAGCCCCAGATCATGCCTGCCGTGTCGTGCCGGAACCCGGCCGGGAAGACGGCGTCGTCCTTGTCGAACCAGTACTGCGCGATGGCCGAGGTCTGGGTCGTGTGGAGGTAGACGCCGAGGTCGCGCAGGGCCGTGTCGCCCGTCGCCGCGCCGAGCAGGATCGCCCCGGCCGCGAAGTTCATCGCCTCCGACGACGACTCCTCGTTGTTGCCCGCCGCGAAGCCCTGGTGCCCGGACGCCCAGCCGTTGCCGGCGTACGGGTCGAAGTTGCGCAGGAACGGGAATCGGGTGTCCGACCTGTCCCAGTTGTTCGCGTCGGCGGCCAGCAGCCGGGCCATCGGCGCCCAGTTCGCCGCCCAGGCCGCGTCGTACCTCGCCACGGTCGCGGCGGCCATCAGGTAGTAGCCGTAGTGGAAGTGGTGGTCGTTGACCTCGGTGTCGCTGCCGTACGACGCGGGGTAGCCGGTGAGCACGCCCCAGGTGGAGTCGTAACGGAACTGCTCGGCGCCCCCGGCGGTGAACCAGCTCTCCAGCTCGCCCTTGAGCAGCCCGAGCAGCCTGTCACGGGAGGTCGCGTCGCCGAGCTGGTCGGCGATCGGCACGAGCTGGGCGAGGCGGCCGAGCGCCTTGCCGGTCCAGTAGGTGTCGGTCGCGCCCTTCCACGGGTCGGCGGCGTTCGCCTCCTGCCTGACGTAGTCGCCGAGCCGCGTCCTGTCGTACGCGCCGAGGTCGGGCAGCGACGGCAGCACGCCGTGGAACGTCTGGGCGGTGGTGAACGACGTGCCCTCGCGCAGCTTCATCGTGCCGCGCGGCGAGACGTACGTGTACGACGTCAGCGGGCTGCTCGTGGCCAGCCACTGGTGGCGGTAGAGCGCCAGCAGCGTGCCGGTCTGGGTGCCCTCCTTGACCGTGGTGGTCGCCGTGTAGGTGGTGGTGAGCCGCGCCGACGGTTCGTCGTACGACCAGGTCACCTTCGTCCCCGTGACGAAGCTGAACGCGTATTTGGCGAACAGGTCGAGCGTCGAGGCGGAGGCGTCGGGCAGCACGGCGACCGAGAAGTAGTTCCGCCCGCCGAGCGCGTCGGTCGCGACCGTGCCGCCGATGCTCCAGTCGGTGCCGGACGGCCCGAAGATCCCGTAGTGGTGGCCGTTGACCGTGACGCCGAGGACGTTGCCCCGGTCGGCCCAGACGGTCGGCGTCGCCACGAACGCGACCCGGGCGTCGCCGCCGCTCGGCGTCGCGTAGACGTACGGCAGGCCGTGCCCGATGGTGGCCTTCAGCGAGCGCGCGCCGTCCGACCAGTACGGCGTGACGGTCCAGTCGGACCAGTCGTCCACCCGGGTGTCGGGAGAGTCGAGGCCGGTGACGCCCAGCGTGAGGTCGCGGGCGTGCGGGAACTCGTACTGCCGTCCGTCGGAGCTGATCAGCGGGGTGGTGGGATAGCCGACCTCCAGCCCGCCGGCCACCGCGTGGAAGGCCAGCGGGTGGCCGTACATGTTCTCGGAGTACGGGTTTCCGGCGTACCGCTGGAAGGCGAGCGACGACCACCAGTCGTTGGTGGGCACCTTGCGGGTGACGTTCGAGGTGACCTTGGGCGTGACCGGGGCGCCGTCGGAGTTGGCGGGCCCGCTCGCCCCCGCGGGCAGGTCGGTGGTGTAGCCGCCCGCCCCGACGGGAACGGTGGCGGCGCCGGCGGGCGTGGCGGGGAGGATGGGCAGAGACAGGGTGAGGGCGGTCAGGACCGCGAGGCCGAGGGTTCTGAGGGGGAGGGTCCTGAGGGGACGAGATGGCATGGGCGACCTCCGCTGGGGGGTTCGACGACTGCGGGAGGCGATCCGGGATTCGGCGGCACGACCCGGCAGCACTTCTGGAAGCGCTCTCAGCGTGGTTGACGCTAGGCGTGCTGAAATAGGCTGTCAACGCGTAAGGAAAGTTTCACGGCGAGCGCGAGAGCGCTCTCTCTCGTTGGAGGAATCGTGCAGGGAGCTGTGAAGGGTTGAGCACGGAGACCACGACCACGCGGGACGCACTCGTCTTTCCCGACGGCTTCGTCTGGGGAGCGGCCACCGCCGCCTACCAGATCGAGGGCGCCGCCGCCGAGGACGGCAGGGCCCCCTCGATCTGGGACACGTTCTCGAAGACGCCGGGCAATGTCGCCGACGGCCACACCGGTGACGTCGCCTGCGACCACTACCACCGCTACGCCGACGACGTCCGGCTGATGGCCGACCTGGGCCTGGCGGCCTACCGGTTCTCGGTGGCCTGGCCGCGGGTCATGCCCACCGGGGCGGGCACGGTCAACGCCGCCGGCCTCGGCTTCTACGACCGCCTGGTGGACGAGCTGCTCGCCCACGGCATCACGCCGTACGTGACGCTGTATCACTGGGACCTGCCGCAGACCCTGGAGGACGCCGGCGGCTGGGCCGCACGGGACACCGCCGCGCGCTTCGCCGACTACGCCGCGGTCGTCCACGGGCGGCTCGGCGACCGCGTCCGGACCTGGACGACGCTGAACGAGCCGTGGGTCGCGGCGTTCCTCGGCTACTGCTCCGGCGTGCACGCGCCGGGCCGGCGCGATCCGGCCGCCGCGTTCCGCGCCGCCCACCACCTGCTGCTCGGCCACGGGCTGGCGGCGCGGGCCCTGCGCGCGGCCGGCGCCGCCGAGATCGCGCTCACCCTCAACCTCTCGCCCGTGATCCAGACGGACGGCGGCGAGAGCGAGGCGCGGATCGTGGACGGGCTGCTGAACCGGCAGTTCCTCGACCCGGCTCTCCGCGGGAGCTACCCGGAGGACCTGCTGGAGATCGTCGCGCGCCACGGCGGCCTCGGCCACGTCCAGGACGGCGACCTGGAGGCCGTCCACCAGCCGATCGACCTGCTCGGCGTCAACTACTACAACCCGACCTTCGTGTCGGCGGGGCCCGGTGAGCCGGCCGCCCCGCCCTTCCCCGGCAGCGAGGACGTCCGGTTCGATCCGCCGCCCGGGGCGACGACCGCGATGGGCTGGCCCATCGACCCGTCCGGCCTGGAGACCCTGCTCGTACGGCTGTCGCGCGACTATCCCGAGGTCGGGCTGATCATCACCGAGAACGGCGCGGCCTTCGACGACAAACCCACCGGTGACGCCGTGCACGACGACGACCGCGTCGCCTTCCTCGACGGCCACCTGCGGGCGGCGCACGCCGCGATCGCCGCGGGAGCGGACCTCAGGGGTTATCTCGTATGGTCGCTGCTGGACAATTTCGAGTGGGCCTACGGCTACCACAAGAGGTTCGGCATCGTGTACATCGACTACGAGACCCAGCGGCGCGTGCCCAAGGACAGCGCGCTCTGGTATCGCGAGGTCGTCAGGCGCAACGGGCTGTAGGCGGAACTATGGGACTGGGCACATGACACTGGGGGACGCATGAAACGACCCACGCTGGAGGCGGTCGCGGCGCGGGCGGGAGTGTCCCGCGCGACCGTCTCCCGGGTCGTCAACGGGCAGCTGACGGTGACCCCGCAGATCAGGGATGCCGTCATGCGCGCCGTCGACGAGCTGGGATACGTCCCCAACTCGGCGGCGCGCAGCCTCGTCACCCAGCGGACGGACTCGGTCGCGCTGGTGGTGTCGGAGCCGCCCACCCGGGTCTTCTCCGAGGACCCGATGTTCTCCACGGTCATCCGGTCGGCCAGCCTTGAGCTGGAGGCCGCCGACAGGCAGGTCGTGCTGATGCTCGCCGGCTCTCCCAAGAGCCACGCAAGGATCGAGCGCTACGTCGCCGGCGGCCACGTCGACGGCGTCATGCTGATCTCCATGCACGGCGCCGACCCGCTGCCCGCCGCCCTCGCGCGGATGGGCGTCCCCGTCGTCTCGTACGGCAGGCCGGCCGTCCCCGTGCCCCTGCCGTACGTGGACAACGACAACGTGGGCGGCGCGGAGAAGGCGGTGCGCCACCTGCTGGACCGCGGCCGGCGGCGCATCGCCACGATCGCCGGCCCGCAGGACATGATCGGCGGCCAGGACCGGCTCACGGGCTACCGCGACGCGCTGCGCGACTCCGACCGCCGCTCGATCGTCGCCGTCGGCGACTTCACCCGGCAGTCCGGCGCCGTCGCCATGCGCCACCTGCTCCAGGACGACCCGCACCTCGACGCCGTGTTCGTGGCCAACGACCTCATGGCGATCGGGGCGCTGCAGGCCCTGCGCCAGGCGGGCCGCCGGGTGCCGGACGACGTGGCGGTCGTCGGCTTCGACGACATCGAGGCGGCCCGCTACACCGAGCCGCCGCTCACCACGATCAGGCACCCGGTCAGCGAGCAGGCCGCCGCGATGGTCCGGCTGCTGCTCGGCCTCCTGCGGGGCGGCCCGGCCGCCTCCGTGGTCCTCCCCACAGAGCTGGTCGTCCGCGACTCCGCCTGAGCGTACGGAAGGGTCAGGACCCCGAACGGTCAGGACGCCGTGGTGAGGGACTCCACCGGCAGGCCGGCCTCGACCCAGTCCTGGATGCCTTCCCGATACTTGCGCACGTCGGTGTATCCGAGCGCGGTCAGCCGGTTGGCCACGGCCTGGCTGTTGGGGCAGGAGGGGTTCGAGCAGTAGGTGACGATCGGGGCGTTCCGGTCCGGGAGCAGTTCGGCGGCCCGCTCGGCGACCTCCGCCTCCGTGAGCGAAATCGCTCCCGGAAGGTGCTGCTGGGCGTAGTAGTCGCCGCCCAGCGCGTCGACGACGGTGACGGCGCCGGCGTCGATCGCGGCCTTGAGCTCGTCCCTGCTGATGAGCGCGGTCATTGCGTCCTCCAATTAACTGGACTACAGTCCGTTTTCGTGAACAGCTCAGAAATTAGCGGACCGCAGTCCGGTTTGTCAAGAGACCTCACTTCCCTGCTGGCCGACCCGCCCCGCGAGCGTGCGGACGCCGCCCGCAACCGGCGACGGGTGCAGGAGGCGGCGGCGAAGCTGTTCCGCGAGCACGGGGTCGAGGCCGTCTCGATGGACGCGGTGGCGGCGGAGGCCGGGGTGGGCAAGGGCACGCTGTTCCGCCGGTTCGGGGACAAGTCGGGGCTCGTGGCGGCCCTGCTCGACGACAAGGAACGGGACCTGCAGGAGCGCATCCTGTCCGGGCCGCCGCCGCTGGGACCCGGCGCCTCAGCGGGCGACCGGGTGCGGGCGTTCGTCGCGGCCTACGCCGACTACCTCGTCGAATACCTCGATCTGCTGCGCGTCTCCGAGACCGCGAGCCCCGGAGCCAGGTACCGGATCGGCGCCTACCGTTTCTGGCACCGCCACCTGGCGATCCTGCTCGCCGAGGCACGCCCCGGCGCGGACGCCGACTACCTCGCCCACGCGCTGCTCGCCCCGCTCGCCGCCGAGCACGTCACCGCCGTGCTGCGCGAGTGCGACGCGGCCCGGGTCACCGCCGGCCTCGCCACCCTCGCCGACGCCCTGGTATCAGAGCCGGCGGGCGGGTGATCGGCCCGTTGTGCGGCCCGGTTCGGGCTTCAGGCGAGGGCGCCGGTGATGCGGGCGAGCGCGTCGAAGGAGGCCAGGCCGTACGCGTGGAAGTCGGCCGCGCCCGCCCCGGCCGTACGGGCGGCGCGGACCTTGGCGGCGAGCCGGTCGGCCGAGTCGGTGTCGGGGGCGCCCGGCCGTAGCACGACGCGCAGTTCGGGGTTCTTGCCGATCGACCGGCGGTAGGCGGCGACGTCGTCGGCGATCCGGGCGGGGTCCCGGGCGTAGCCGAGGACCGCGAACGACGGGACGATGTCGCCGAGCGCGACCAGGTCGATCCCGAGCTGCCACGAGTCGTGCGCGGCCAGGCCGGCCGAGGGCAGCCCGTGGGCGTAGCCCTTCGCCGCTCCCGTCGCGTCCGTGAACGTCAGCCGCGCGCCCTCCGCCGTGACGGCGGCCGCGACCTCTCCCACCAGGGAGGTGACGCTCTCGGAGCGGGCCCGCGCGTACGCCACCGCCTCCGGTCCCGCGTAGGCCGTCAGCGCCGCCCGCGTGACCTCGCCCTCCGCCGGGGGATCGCCGTCCAGCACGCCCCCGACGATCCTCGCGCACTCCTGCCTCGCCGTCTCGGCGTTCACCCCGAGGTCGGCGGCCCGGCTCATGCAGTGGGGGCAGAAGCACAGGCCGAACAGGAAGGCGTCCATCGGGCCGAGCGGCACCGAGCACCGCTCGTAGCCGAAGGGCGCGAAGTGCAGCGCCTCGGCCACGACCGTGTCCACCCCCTGCCGGGCGACGGCCCGGGCCAGCGCCACCGCGTACGCCCGCACGTCGGGGTGCGCGGGACACAGGTCCGCCGGAGCGCCGCGGTCGCCGAAGCAGTTCTCCACCGTCACGTCGGGGCAGGCCAGGCCGATCGCGGCGTTGCGCAGGAAGACCGTCCAGCCGTGCAGCCGCATCCCCCGTTCGGCGCAGGCCGCGCGCAGTTCCTCCACCGGCCGGTCCTCCGCTCCCGGCTGCACGGGCGGGGCCAGGCGCAGCCCGCCGAACAGATCCTCCGGCGGTGGGAAGTGGACGCCGTCACCGCGCAGCGTCAGCCGCGTGGCGCCGTGCGGGGTGACGTCCCTGGCCTGGTGGTAGGCCGCGGCCACCGCGACGCCGCGTACGCCGTACGTGGAGGCCCGGTCGAGCAGCCCGCGCACGCCCTCGGCGCGCAGGTCCTCGACGAAGACGTACAGAGCGCTGTCCATCGATCAGCGGCCCCCCTCGCCCTCTCCCGACCACCTCGTGGATCGTACTGGACACCGTCCCGGGAGTAGACTCGCGGCCTCGCACCGATGATCACAGCACTGATGATCACAGAGGAGACCGGGCTTGAGCGGCGACCCACGGCTCGAATGGGCCGGAACCCTCTACGAGCGGGCGGTCTTCGGCGGCGACGCCTCGGCTCTCGCCGACGCCGATCGGGAGCTGGACGCGGTCGAGGCCGATCTCGTCCTGGCACGCGGGCGGGTCGTGCACGCGCGGTTCCTGGAGAGCGGCGAGGAGGACCCCCGCGAGCAGGACCTGTTCGAGCGCGCCGCCGGTCTCTACCGGCGGCTCGGCGACCTGCGCGGCGAGGGCGAGGCGCTCTTCTGGATCGGCTGCTTCCAGCAGGTCGTACGGCGCGACCACGAGGCGGCCGGGACCGCGTTGCGGCGGTCGTACGAGCTCGCCGAGGCGACCGGCGACACGCTGACGATGTCGTACGCGCTCAGGCACCTGGGCATCGCCGAGCACCTGGCCGGGCGGCTGGAGCCGGCCCGGGAGCTTCTGGAGGAGTCGGCGCGGCTGCGCCGGGAGATCGGTTTCCAGCCCGGCGTCGCCGCCAACCTGGTCGGGCTGGCCTACATCGCCGCCGCGCAGAACCGCGGGGAGGACGCCCTGCGGCTGCTCGGCGATGCGGCCCGGCTCGCGGAGGAGAGCGGCGCCGAGGGCGTGGCGCGGCAGGTCGCGGAGGCCCGCGCGGCCCTGTGACGATCGCGGCACTCCGATTCGCCGTTCAGGTGCATTCGATGGAGTGTTCGATATAGGGTGTCACTGACCGTGATGGAGAGCTCTCGCTTCCTCCGGTCCGATTCCACCCGCCGAAGAGGAGCGAGCACGTGACCGAGCTCAGGACCCACACCCTTGAGGTGCCCGGCTGCACTCTGCACTACGACGTGCATCACGACGTGCGCGAGGCCGGGGAGAGCGACGCGCCGATCCTGCTGATGATCGGATCGCCGATGGACGCGCGGGGGTTCACCGCCCTGGCCGGGCGCTTCGAGGATCGCACGGTGGTGACGTACGACCCCCGCGGGATCGGGCGGAGCACCCGCACCGACGGCGCCGCCGAGTCGACGCCCGAACTGCACGCCGACGACCTGCACCGGCTGATCGACGCGCTCGGCGGCGGGCCCGTGGACATCTTCGCCAGCAGCGGCGGCGCGGTCAACGGGCTCGCGCTCGTGGCCCGGCATCCGGAGCAGGTGCGCACGCTCGTGGCGCACGAGCCCCCCACCGCCCGGCTGCTGCCCGACCGGGAGCAGGCGCTCGCCGCCGTCGCCGACATCCGGCAGACGTACGACAAGGAGGGCTTCGGCCCGGCGATGGTGAAGTTCATCGCGGTCGTCGGCCACCAGGGCGAGATCCCGGCGGACTTCGCCGACCAGCCCAGGCCGAACCCGGCCGACTTCGGGCTGCCGGCCGAGGACGACGGCACCCGCGACGACCCGCTGTTCGCGCAGAACCTCGTGACCTGCACCCACTACGAGCCCGACTTCGAGGCGCTGCGCGCGGCCCCGACCCGCGTCGTGGTCGGCGTCGGCGTCGAGTCGGAGGGGCAGCTGGCCTGTCGCGGGGGCGTGGCGGTCGCCGAGCGGCTCGGCACCGAGCCCGTGACGTTCCCCAGCAACCACGGCGGGTTCCTCGACGACACGTTCGGCGCGCCGGGCGACCCGGACAACTTCGCCGTCACACTGCGCCAGGTCCTCGCCGCCTGAACCACGCTCAGGCCCCGGTGCTCGAATTACGGCGCTCAATTACGGTGCTCAGGTCATGGCCTGAGCACCGTGACCAGAGCCGGGTACGCGGCCCCCGGGCGTAAGCCAGTCGGGCGTGCTGTCGGTCGGGCACGGGACCGGTCGAGCTCGGTCGGGCTCGGGGTCAGTCGTAGGCGTATCCGCGGTCCGAGGATGGGCAGTCGCCGCCCGGCAGGGCCGGCCGCTTCGCCAGCACCTGGCGGGCGCGTGCGCGGGCGAGGTTCCAGTCGTTCCAGGAGTCCGGCCGGTCGAGACGGTTGGCCGCCACGACGTCCCGCAGCACGCAACTGCGGTCGGGCTCGGGCAGCCGGTCCAGGATCGGCACGGCCTCCGCCCCCAGGTCGCCCAGGTAGCCGTGGTCGAGCCGCTCCACACCGCGGATCGTGAGCTGGGTCTCGGCCACCCGCGCGTCGGGGTCCCAGACCGCGAACGCCAGCAGCGACACCCCGGTGAGCAGCACCAGCCCGCGGAAGAACCACCCGGCTCCGCCGCCGGTCAGGCGGACCGCGCCGGCCGCCAGCACCAGCACGAACACCGCGCCGAGCCACCAGATCGTCGCCTCCACCGAGGCCCGCAGCCGCGACAGGCCGTATGCGTCGGTGTAGAGGCCGAGGCGGTGCAGCGCCGACGCGAGGACGACCAGTGTGAACGCGCACAGCAGGCCGAGCAGCGCGGCGAGCAGCCGGCGGTCGGCCCGGCTCTGCCGGCGCAGCAGCGCGACCGCGCCCGCGACGATGCCGAGCACGAAGACGCTGACCGTGACGAGCTCGAAGAAGCCTGACCTCGCGTACTCCGCGTAGGTGAGGCCCGCCGTCGACAGCACCCTGCGGCTTCCGCCGAACAACACCGTGATCTGCACGGTCACGAACGCCGCGAACAGCAGGTTCAGCCCGACCAGCGGGATCATCCACACCTGACGGCCGAGGGGCATCCGCAGGTCGGGCGGGGCGGGCTCGGCCACCGGACGCAGCCCCACCAGCACCGCCGCCACGGCCAGCACCGCGAACACGCAGAACACGAAGATCCGGTACGGCAGGTCCCAGGCCCAGTCGGGCGTCCGCAGCAGGTCGCCGACGAACGCCGAGAAGACGGCGTCGGCCGAGGCGAACAGCAGGCCGAAGACGCCCAGGAGCACGACGGTCACGGCGGCGCCGACCAGGGTGGGCAGCACGCGGCTACGCCGGGCCAGATCCCGGACCGGCCCGGCCAGGAACCACGGCACCGGGAGCATCGCGAAGACGACCGAGATCCCTCCTCTGATCACCCCGAGCCAGCCCCGCCCGCCGCCGGAGAGTGCGAGCGACCCCACGGCGAACGCGGCCAGCAGCACCGGCGCGACCAGCCATTCCGCGTCGCGGAAGAGGGCCACGGCGACCAGCGCGTACGCCAGAAGGCCGAGGGCCACCGTCCACGCGGTGAGCCGGCCGCGCCGCCGCGGCAGCACCGCCGGGAAGGCCGCCGCCCCCAGCGCCACCGCCGTCAGCACGGAACCGAGCCCGGCCGACGCGTACGGCAGGGCGACGGCCGCGACCAGGCCGGCCGCCGCCGCGGCCGGCAACAGCCACCGGGGCGCGTCCGGCAGGTCCGGCCGGGGGAACAGCGGCGGCGGCACGTACGCGGGCGCCTCGCTCCACGGTGTCTCCTCCTGCGGCGCCTCCCCCGGCGTCCCCTGCTGCGTCCCGTGCGGTGCCCCGGAGTACCGGTGGACCGGGGACGAGCCGAAAGCGGCGCCCGCGGCCGCGCCGCCCACGGTGAACAGCAGGATCGCGGCCGCGCCCAGCAGCCCTTCGCCGTACACCCCGAGGACGGCCGCCGCGATCAGCCCGGCGAGGAACCCTCCCACCATGCCGAGGCCCGCGCCGAGAGCGGCCCGTGCCGACCGCCCGGCCCGGGCTTGGGCGAGCGCGGCATACGGCCAGGTCACCGGCGGATCGGTAGCCGAGTCAGCAGGCGGATCCGCGGGCCCGCGCCCCATACGCCCCTCTTCCCACGACGCCATGACGCCCTGCCGGTGTTCCTCTCCGCGCCCCGCACCCCGCGTGCCGCCCCTTACGTCGTCCCGCGCGTGCTCCCGGGCCGAGTCGCCGTCCGGACGCACCGGGGACGCGGGAGACGCGGGCACGGCCGAGACGACGCCGGGTGGCTCCCCGTGCCCCGCTGTGCCCACCCCGCGCTCCGCGTTGCCGTCCACAAGCAGGCCGTCCCGAACGCCGGCCTCCGCAGGCGCGGCCGGGACCACGCCGTGTCGCTCCGCGTGACCGGCCGCGACCGCCCCGCGCTCCGCTCCCCCATCGGTGAGCGCACCGTCCACAAGCGCACCGTTCCGAAGCCCGGCCTCGTGAAGCCCGGCCTCCCGAGGCGCCGGGGGTCCGGCCGTCTGGCGCTGGTCCCCGGGACGGCCCTCGCCGGCCTGCTTGGCGTTCATGGTCCCCCTTCGCTCACCGGCGTGGAGGGGCGCGTCCGGGCCCTCCACCGTCGCCGGGTCTCTGTGCCGTGGCAGCGCGACGACCATCCGGCAGCCCCCGGCCGGTGCGTGACCGGCTCTCTCCGGCGGCGGGTCGGCCACGGTGATCGTCCCTCCGTGCAGCTCGGCGATCTCCTTCGCGATCGCGAGGCCGAGCCCCGCGCCGCCCGCGTCGGCGGCCCGCCCGGCGTCGAGCCGGGAGAAGCGCTCGAACACCCGGGCCCGCTCCCCCGGCGGGATGCCGGGGCCGTCGTCGATCACGCTGATCTCCAGGGCCGGCCCGGCGGCCCGCGTCTCCACCCGGACCCGCCCGCCCGGCGGGCTGTGCCGTACGGCGTTGTCGAGCAGGTTGGCCAGCACCTGCGCGAGCAGGGCCGGGTCGGCGGCGAGGACGGTCCCCGGCGGCACCGCGCTCTCGACGGTCACGTCGTCACGCGCGATCGACGCCTCCGAGACCGCCTGGCGGCACAGCGACGCGAGGTCGAGGTTCTCCGGCTCGATCAGGCGCGCCCCCGAGTCGAGCCGCGACAGGTCGAGAAGCTGGGCCACGAGACGGCCCAGCCGCTGCGTCTGGGCGAGAGCCGTGCCCAGGGTGTCGAGGTCGGGCGGCGACACGCCGTCGACGACGTTCTCCAGCACCGCCTGCAGACCGGCGATCGGGGTGCGCAGCTCGTGGCTGACGTTGGCCACCAGGTCGCGCCGCTGCCGGTCGACCTCCGCGAGATCGGCCGCCATCGCGTTGAAGGCGCGGGCCAGTTCGCCCACCTCGTCGCGGGAGGTCGCCGTCACCCGCAGGCCGTACCGGCCCTTGGCGATCGTCTGCGCGGCGGCGGCCATCTCGCGCAGCGGCCGGATCATGCCCCGGGCGAGGAACTGGACCATGACCATCGCGAGGGCGACGGCGATCGCGATCCTCAGGTCGCGGGTGAGACCGGAGTTGATGCCCACCTCGTTCACGACGAACGCCGCGACCACGGCGAGCACGATCACGATCCCGAGCTTGACCTTGATCCGGCCGAGGAAGTCGAGCGGCCTCATCGCGTGGCTCTTTCCTTCGCGGCGCGCGTCACGGGCGGACGAGCGCGTAGCCGACGCCGTGGACGGTGCGGACGACCTCCGACCCGAGCTTGCGGCGCAGGGCGCGGATGTGGCTGTCCACGGTCCGGGTCGCGGCGGCCTCGGAGAAGCCCCAGATGTCGGAGAGCAGCCGCTCCCGCTCGAAGACCTGGCCGGGACGCTCGGCGAGGCGCCGCAGCAGGTCGAACTCGGTCCGGGTGAGCTGCGCCTCGGTTCCGCGCACGAACACGCGGCGCTCGGCCGTGTTGATCTCGACCTCGCCGATCCGGATCACCGTCTCCTCCTGGGCCAGCAGGCCGGCCCGCTCCACCCGCCGCAGCAGCGCGTGGATGCGGGCGACGAGTTCCCGCATGCTGAAGGGCTTGGTGATGTAGTCGTCGGCGCCCACGCCGAGGCCGACCAGCACGTCGGTCTCCTCGCCGAGCGCGGTCAGCATGAGCACCGGCACCGGGCGGGCGGCCTGCATCCTGCGGCAGACCTCCAGGCCGTCCAGGCCGGGCAGCAGCCGGTCGAGGACCACCAGGTCGGGCTCGGCCTTCGCGTAGGCCGCGAGCGCCCCCTCTCCGTCGCCCGCCACCCGCACGTCGAAGCCCTCCGCGAGGAGCCTGAGGCGTACGGCGTTCGCGATGGTCTGGTCGTCCTCGACCACGAGCACACGGCGTTGCTGGGGGAAGGCCATGCAGGAAGCGTAGGACCCGCCTGTGCAGAAGCGCCGTGCGCATCTGTGCAGATCCCGTGCAGCGCATCACGCACCCGGGCGGCGGCGCCCGGCCGCGGCGAGGCGGCCGGGCCACTCGTGACCTGCGGCGGCGTCCGCGCCGATTCCGCCGGTCGTGGTTTCGGGTCCAGGTTCCGGGTAGCCCGCATATGACCAGGAAGGAGGCGCTATGGACCGCCAGACAAGGCCGGAGACCATGCGGGAGAACGACGTGATCGATCTCCTGATCCAGCAGCACGCCCTCATCCGGGAGCTGTTCGACGAGGTGGACAGATGCCGCGGGAAGGAGCGCAAGGAGGCCTTCAGCCGCCTCGCCCGCATGCTGGCCGTGCATGAGACGGCCGAGGAGGAGATCGTCCATCCCTACGCCCGGCGCAAGCTCGTCGGCGGGGACGCGATCGTGGACAACCGCCTGCAGGAGGAGGAAGAGGCGAAGGAACTGCTCTGCCGTCTCGACGAGATGGACGCGACGGCGCCGGGGTTCACCCAGGAGCTGGAACGGCTCAGGGCCGCCGTGTTCGCGCACGCCGCCGCCGAGGAGCGCTACGAGTTCTCCGAACTGAAGGCGTGCACCTCCGAGGGCCAGCGCAGGGCGATGGCCGTGGGGGTCAAGGCCGCGGAGGCGGTCGCGCCCACGCACCCGCATCCGGGGGTCACCTCACCGGCCGAGAACATCCTGATGGGCCCCCCGCTGGCGATCATGGATCGCGCCCGCGACCTGATCCGCAAGGCGATGGGCAAGCCCGAGTCCGGCGAGGGCTGAGCGCCGGCGGCGTGTGCGGAACTCGCCGCCCGCCCCGGGCGTTGTCCAGGCGACGCGGACGATCCCCCTTTGGGGATCCACACGAAAGGCCTGACGATGTCGCCACTAGGCAAGTACTACGTGGGCGCGGCGGTGGTGGCCGTGCTGGTGTTCATCCTGCCGGTGCCGACGCTCCTGGCCTGGCTGATCACGCTCGGTGTGCTGGGCGCCCCGGTCGTCGGTTACTTCATGCTCGACGAGTCGCAGCGGGCGCGCCTCAAGCGCGTCCGGCGCCGTCAGATCGGCGGCTGAGGCCCCGGCGCCGGAAGGTCCTGGCCGCCGCCGCCCCCACGGGCCGCGCGGCCGGGATCCCGCACGCCCTCACGAGGTGGCGGCGATCGTCCTGCGGACCCGCTCGGTGACGCTCCGCTCCAGCACGAAGGACAGGAACGGGATCGTGCCCGACACGAGCACGAGCAGCAGGTAGCCGATCGACCAGCGCGCCTTGATCAGGCCCAGGTTGATCGCGGCCACCAGGTAGACCATGTAGAGGAAGCCGTGGATCGGCCCGACCACCGCGACCATCGTGCCGTTGTCGAAGCCGTACTTGACGACCATGCCGACACAGAGCACGAGCAGCATGACGCCGACGACGTACGCCATGACGCGGTAGAAGTTGAGCGCGGACTCCACGTCGATCAACACCTCTGCTGGGGAAACGGTCACCACACGATATCCGTGCCGGCCGCCGGTTCCGGTTCCAGGGCCCGGAGCGGGAGTGCGTCAGGCCTCCACGGGCGCGGCCGGCCCCGCCGACTCCGGCCCCTTCGACTCCGGCCCTGAGGGCTCCTGCCCCCGTCCGCGCAGGGCGTCGCGGACGAAGTGGAACCACATGTACACCGCGAACAACGCGAAGACCCACCACTGCAGCGCGTAGGCGAGGTTCCGCCAGGTGAGACCACCACCGATGGTGGGGGCGGGCACGGCCACGGGCGTGGCGCGAGAGGGCGGCTCCTGGGTGGTGGCGACGACGAATCCGTCCCGCACTCGCGCGTCCGGCCACATGTTGATCAGCTCCGCCGTCGACACGGTCGCCACCTGGCCGCGCGGGAGCAGCCCGGTGCGCTGCACGTCGCCGGTCTGCTCCGCGTGCCGCAGCCGTCCGGTCACCGTGACCGTGCCCTCCGGCACGGCGGTCGCGGGATCCCCGGCCGAGCGGACCCAGCCGCGTACGACCGGGACGACCGTACCGTCCGTGAGCCGCAGCGGGGTGAGCAGCCAGAATCCGTCTCCCCGGGCGGCCCGTCCGCCGGGCGCGGCGACGTCGGCGACCCGGTCGGCCACCAGAAGCTGGTTCGCCGCGTCGTAGGCGCCCGTCGCGGTCACCCTGCGGCCCACGTCGTCCACGGCGACGTACCGCCCGACCTGGGTCAGCTGCGTGACGGCGACCGGAGCGGGATCGGGGGCCCGCCGGGGCGCGCCCGACGACTCGAAGACGCCGAGCTGCCAGCGGCCGAGGAACGTGAACGACACGAGCACCCCGATGACCAGCAGGTGCAGGGCCACCAGCCGGGGAGACAGGAGGGTGCGCAGCATGGTTACCACGCTATCCGCCGGTCGCGGCGGTCCCGCACGCGCGCCGGGGTTGTCCGGTGACCGGCGGCGGCGCGCGTCCGGCCGGGCCCGGCGGCGGGAGAGCGTGAAATCCGACAAATCGCAGCCAGGGGACCTCGTCTGTCGCTAGAGTCGTGCCCATGTCCGACCCTCAGATCGACCCGGCCGGAAACACGCAGGCTTTCCGGGTGTTCGCTCAGCAGCAGGACGCGGAGATCTCCCAGGAGCGGCCGTCCCGCCTGCCGATGTGGATCGCCATCGGTGTGGCGCTCGTCGTCGTCCTCGCCGTGGTGGCGTACCTCCTGGTTCGCTGACATACCTATACCAGCCGCCGACGACCGCGCCCGTCGGCGGCTTCACCATGCCCGGGCAATCGGGGCCTGGACCTCTCGGGCGCGGTCGTCCGCCGGTTCAGCGGTGTGTGCCGACCACGAGGGCGCTGCCTCCGCCTCGGCGTGCGGGTTCGGCGACGGCCTGGACCTTGCCGTCGCGGAGGAACTCCAGGCCGGTCGCCGCGCCGATCTCCCCCGCCGGTGGTCCGGGGACGTCCGTCAGCGTGTGACCGAGCGCTGTCAGCTCCGCGCCGTACCGCTGGGTGAACGCGGGCTCGGCCTGGGTTGCGGCGGTGTTGCGCTGTGAGGCGCGCGGCGCGGCCACGGCGTCGGGCAGGGACATGCCGAAGTCGAGCCGGTTGACCAGGATCTGCAGCACGGTCGTGATGATCGTGGCGCCTCCGGGCGAACCCACGGCGAGCAGGGGCCTGCCGTCCTTGAGCACGATCGTGGGGGCCATGGACGAGCGCGGGCGCTTGCCGGGAGCGGGCAGGTTGGGGTCACCGGGCGCCGGGCCGAAGGTGAAGTCGGTCAGCTCGTTGTTGAGCAGGATGCCGCGGCCCGGCACCACGATCCCGCTGCCGCCGGTCTGCTCGATCGTGATGTTGTAGGCCGCCACGTCGCCCCAGCGGTCGGTCACCACGAGGTGGGTGGTCTCCGGGCCCTCCTTCTTCTCCTCCGGCGCCGAGGCCGCCGGGGCGGCGGACGCGCAGGCGGAGTAGGAGCCGTCGGGGGATCCGGGCGCGGCGGGGTGCGGCATCGCCCGCGGGCCGATCAGGCAGGCCCGCTCCTTGGCGAACCCGTCCGACAGCAGGTCCCCGAGCGGCACCCGCGTGTACGCGGGGTCGCCGACGTAGGCGTTGCGGTCGGCGAAGGCGAGCCGGGAGGCCTCCAGGTACTCGTGCAGGCCGATCTTCGGCAGCGCCTCCAGGATGTTGAGCGCCTCGCCCACCGTCGATCCGCCCGAGGACGGCGGCGCCATGCCGTACACGTCCAGGCCCTTGTACGTGACCTTCGTCGGCGGCCGTTCGAGTGCGCGGTAGGCCCTGAGGTCGCTCACCTCCATGAGCCCGGACCGGACGTTCCGGGTGGCGCCCGCGCGCACCGGCGGCTTCTTCACCGTGTTGACGATCTCGCGGCCGAGGTCACCGCCGTACAGCCAGGCCGGGCCGCGGATGCCCAGCTCACGGTAGGTGCGCGCGAGGTCGGGGTTGCGGAAGACCGACCCGACCGGCGGCGGCTGCCCGCCCGGCAGGTAGAGCGCCGCGGTCGGGGTGAAGTCGGCGAACCGGTCGGCGTTCTGCTGGGTCTGGTCGTAGAACGTCTGGTCGACGACGAAGCCTTTGTCGGCGATCTCGATCGCTGGGCGCAGCGCCTGCCGCAGCGACATCGTGCCGTACTTCCGCAGCGCCAGGTCCCACTGCGCGACGCTGCCCGGCACGCCCACCGACAGGCCGCTGCTGACCGCCTCGGCGAACGGGATGCCCTCCAGGGCCGTCGAGGTCATCGCCCGGGGGGCGGTCTCGCGGCCGTCGATCGTGGTCACCTTCCGGTGGCGCGCGTCGTAGTAGACGAGGAAGCCGCCGCCCGCGAGACCGGCCGAGTAGGGCTCGGTCACGCCGAGCGCGGCCGCCCCCGCCACCGCCGCGTCCATGGCGTTGCCGCCTTGGCGCAGCACCGTGAGCGCGGCCTTGCTGGCGTCGAGGTCCACGGTGGCCACCGCCCCGCCGTACCCCTCCGCGACCGGCCGTTTGACCTCCTTGGGAGGTGGCGTGTGTACGGCCGGAGCCGCCTCGGCGGGCGGGGCGAGCAGGCCCGCCAGCGTGAGCACTCCCAGCGACGTGACGACGACACTCCTCATGCGTGCGGCACCTCCACCACGTGAACGATCACTACAGCATGACTCACCGGAGTCAGATCGAAACGGGAATGTCCACTTTTGGACGCCCGCCGGGCTACTCCCCCGGACGTACGCGGCCATGCGGCCACGGTCGGATGCGACCATCGGCGGGAAGGGCCTAGCGTGCGGATGTGCGCTCCCGTTCCGACTTGTATCACCGCGTCGATCCCGTTCTGCCGGTCGTCGTCGGGATCGCCCAGGTGTTCCTGACGATCGGCGCCCAGTTCTGGCAGCTGCGCAACCCGGACCTCGGGCGGGTGCCGCTGACCTGGTGGGGCGGCGCGTTGCTGCTGATCGGACCGGCCGCCATCGCGCTGCGCCGCCGCGCCCCGGTCGTCGCGCTGGTCGTCACGCTCACCGCGACCTCGGTCTACATGCTGTTCGACTTCGCGTACGGGCCGGTGTTCTTCAGCCCGATCATCGTGATCTTCAGCGCGGTGGGGAACGGGCACCGCCGCGCGGCGTGGTCGGCGTCGGGGGCGTTCTTCCTGTTCGTGGTCGTCTACGCCACCTGGCTCATCCCCCACCGGGCCGGGCTCTTCCACCACACCGCGGTCGCGGCGTACCTGCTGCTCACGCTGACCGTCGCGGAGTGGCACCGGGTGCGCCGCGAGCGCCTGGCCGAACGCCGGCGGGTGGAACGCGAGGAGGCCAGACGGCAGGCCAGCGAGGAACGGCTGACCATGGCCCAGGAGCTGCACGACGTGCTCGCCCACAACATCTCGCTGATCCACGTGCAGGCGTCCACCGCGCTGCACCTGCTGGACGACCATCCGGAGCAGGCCCGCACCGCGCTGACCGCGATCAAGCAGGCGTCGAGAGACGTGCTCACCGAGATGCGCGGGGTGCTCAGCCTGCTGAAGGACGGCGCGCCGCGGTCTCCCACGGCCGGGATGGCCCACCTCGCCGGCCTCGCCGAGGGCAGCGGCCTGCCCGTGACCGTGGAGGTCGCCGGGGAGCCGCGCCCGCTGCCCCCCGGCATCGACCGGGCCGGATACCGGATCGTCCAGGAGTCGCTCACCAACGTCTCCCGGCACGCGCCGGGCTCCCGCGTGACGATCAGTGTCGCGTACGCCCCCGAGGAGCTGGGCCTGGTGATCGAGGACGACGGCGCGGGGGCGGCGCGCGCGGTGGCGGGGCTGGGAGGCGGCAACGGCGTCCCCGGCATGCGCGAGCGCGCGGCGGCGCTCGGCGGATCGCTCTCGGCCGGTCCCCGGCCGGGCGGCGGCTTCCGCGTGGCGGCCCGCCTCCCCCTGCCCCCGCCCCCGTTCGCCGAATCGAAGGAGCCGAAGTGATCCACGTGTTGCTCGCCGACGACCAGGCCCTGGTGCGGGCCGGCTTCCGGGCCCTGCTCGACGCGCAGGAGGGCATGACCGTCGTGGGCGAGGCGGGCGACGGCGAGCAGGCCGTCCTGCTCACCCGGGACCTGCGCCCCGACGTGGTGCTGATGGACATCAGGATGCCCGGCACGGACGGCCTGACCGCCACCCGCCGCATCGCCGGCGACCCCGGCCTCGCCGACGTCAAGATCATCATGCTGACCACCTTCGAACTGGACGAGTACGTCTTCGAGGCGCTGCGCGGCGGGGCGAGCGGCTTCCTGGTCAAGGACACCGAGCCGGCCGAGCTCATCCAGGCGGTCAGGGTGGTGGCCGGCGGCGACGCGCTGCTGTCCCCCGGCGTGACGCGCCGCCTCATCGCCGAGTACGCCGCCCGGGCCAAGGAACCGGGCGTCACCACCGGCCTCACCCCGCTGACCGAGCGGGAGCGGGAGGTGCTCGCCCTCGTGGGCGCCGGCATGACGAACGACGAGATCGCCGCCCGTCTCTTCATGTCGCCCGCGACGGCGAAGACGCACGTCAGCCGCATGATGACCAAACTGCACGCCCGCGACCGCGCACAGCTCGTCGTCATCGCGTACGAGTCGGGTCTGGTGAAGCCCGGCTGGCTGGCGTGAAAGGGCTTGAGTCTCCACCGGCTGGAGGGTCCACGCTGTGGATGTGAACGACCGCAGCGAGCCGAGCCCGCTCACGATCGGAGAACTGGCACGTCTGACCGGCGTGCCGGTGCGCACGATCCGGTTCTGGTCCGACGCCGGGGTGCTCCCGGCGGCGGGCCGGTCGGCGGGCGGCTACCGGCTCTACGACACGGAGGCCGTGGCCCGGCTGCACCTGGTGCGTACGCTGCGCGACCTCGGGCTCGACCTGCCCACCGTGGAGCGGGTCGTGACCAGGCGGACGGGCCTGACGGAGGTGGCGCGGACGCACGTCGCCGTGCTCGACGCGGAGATCCGCGTCCTCCAGGCCCGGCGCGCCGTCATGCGGTCGGTCGCGGAAGGTCACTGCACCGCTGAGGAGATGAGACTGATGCACGAACTGTCCCAGCTGTCCGCGCGAGAGCGGCGGCGGATCATCGACGAGTTCGTCGACGAGACGTTCGCCGGCACCGACCCCGCCGCGCCCGGCGCGGGGATCGCGCAGTCGATGCGCGGGCTGCCCGAGGATCTGCCGGACGAGCCCACCGTCGAGCAGGTGGAGGCCTGGATCGAGCTCGCCGGACTGGTGGCCGACCCCGGCTTCCGCGAGCGGGTGCGCCAGATGGCGACCGGCCAGGCCGAGCCGCCGCCGGTGCCGCACGACCCGCAGGCGGTCCTGACGGAGGCCGGGCGAGCCCTGGACCAGGGGATCGGCCCCGAGTCGGCGGAAGGCGGGGAGATCGTGGACCGGCTGGTCGGCCCCGGCGTGCCCGCCGACGAGCGCGCGCGGCTCGCGGACTCGCTGGAGCGGTTCACCGACCGCCGGGTGGAGCGCTACTGGCAGCTGCTCGGCGTGCTCAACGACCGGCCGCCGTTCCCGCCCTCGGTGCCGGCGTTCGAGTGGTTCATCGCGGCGCTGAGCGCCGCGCGCTGAGCGCCGCGCGCTGAGCGCCGCGCGCTGAGCGAGGCCGCGCCGGGACGTCTTCAGCGTGCGGGACGGCCCCCGGCCGTCCTCATGCGGATGACCCGGGGCGGCGCGGCGAGCGGGGCGGGCAGGCGGAGGGGGCCGCGGCCGGGGGTGAGTGAGCCCAGCACCCTCGGCCCCGACGCGCCCGTGCACGCGGGCACGGTGCCCGGCAGGCCGTGCGCGGTGAGCCAGCCGAGATAGGAGAAGGCGACGGCCTCCTTGGCGTCCGGCGGCACGCCGAGGTGATCGCTCGGCAGCATCCGCACGCCGCCGCACCGCTCGCGCAACTCCCGCATCAGGACCGGGTTGCGCAGCCCGCCGCCCGAGACCACCACCGTGCCGAGCCGGTGCCGCCGGGTCTCCGCCGCGACGGTCTCGGCGGTGAGCGCGGCCAGCGTCGCCACCAGGTCGGACAGGCCGAGCCCGTACGGCCCGGCCACCCGGTCGAGGTAGCCCGCGTGGAACAGTTCCTTGCCCGTCGTCTTGGGCGGCGGGCGGCGGTAGTAGGGCTCGGCGAGCAACTCGGCCAGCAGCCCCTCGTGGACCCGTCCCGCCGCCGCCAGCCGGCCGTCCTCGTCGTACGGCCTGCCGGTGGCGGCGAACACGGCCGCGTCCATGAGCGCCGAGGCCGGTCCCGTGTCATAGGCGAGCGGCACCGCGCCCCCGGTGCGGCTGACGGCGTGATCCTCGGCGCGGCTCACGGTGTGGCTCATGACGCGGTCCTTGGCGCGGTCCGCGTTCCGGCTCACGGCGTCGTTCTCGGCATCGTTCTCGGCGCGGTCCGCGTCCAGGCGCGTGGTGTGGTTCTCGGCGCGGCTCGCAGAGTGGTCGTGCCGGCTCACGCCGGCCGGCACGGTGAGGTTGGCGATGCCGCCGAGGTTCAGCGCGCCGGGCCGGCCCACCGGTCCGGACCGTTCGCCCGCCTCGCCTGGTCCGCCTGGCTCGGCCGGTCCGGGTGGTCCGGCCGGTCCGGGTGGTCCGGGTGGCTCGGCCGGTCCCGGTGGTCTGGCCGGTCCCGGCGGCTCGCCCGGTCCGGGTAGTCCCGCCGGTCCAGGTGGTCCGGGTGGTCCGGGTGGTCTGGGCGGCTCGGGTGGTTCGGTCAGCCCGGCAAGCAGCGGCAGGTCGAAGGCGGACACGAGCGGGGCGCCCTGCCCGCCCGCGGCCACGTCACGGGCCCGCAGGTTCGACACGACCGGCACGCCGAGCCGTTCCGCGATCCAGGCGGCCTCGCCGAGCTGCAACGTGCCGCGCACCCGGCCGTCCTCCACCCAGTGATACAGGGTCTGCCCGTGCGAGCAGACGAGGTCGGCCGGCGGGCAGCCCGCCGCCGCCTCGGCGAACGCCCGGCCCACCAGCGTGTCGAGCCGGCAGACCGCGCTCATGTCCGTGGGGTTCGGCGGCAGTGCGGCCAGGATCGCGGCCCGCAACTCCGGCGCGTACGGCGTCGTGCCGAAGTGCTCCACGACCCCCTCCACGACTCCCTCGACGGCCCAATCGGCAGGCCCCTCGGCAGCCCCGGCGAGCACGTCTCCGACCGGAACCCAGTCGACGAGCGCGGCGTCGATCCCGTCGTGAGAGGTCCCGGAGATCAGCCCGAGCACACGCACCTGCCCACCTCCAGCACGTCCCGTACCGTCCTGAGCATGGCGGAAACTTCCTCGCGGACCAGCCCCGATAAAAGAAAGCGTCATGGGCGTGTAATCTGCCCCAGGAGGTCTTCACACGGACGCGTCGCCCGTGCCGGTCACGGCGGACTTGTCTCGAAATGTGGGCTTCCGGTGCCCGTTGTCACGCCTGGGTAGGTGGCTGCGGGTTCCACGCTGATCGCGCACAGGAGAGGCTCTGACGTGACGAACGAGAACGAGGGCGCCGCGCCGGTCAATCCGATCGCGACGGTGCGTGCGGTGCTGCCCTCGCTCACCCCCGCCGCCCAGACCATCGCACGTCTCATCCTCGACGACCCCGCCTCGGTGGCCCGCAGCACGATCACGGAGGTCAGCGCGATCTCGGGGATCAGCGAGGCGACGATCGTGCGGACCGCGCGGTCGCTCGGCTTCGCCGGCTACTCCCAGCTGCGGTTCGCCCTGGCGGCGGCCGTGGCCAGGGACACCCCCGAACGGCTCGTCCCCGGTGACCTCGCCCCGGACGACCCGCTGACCGATGTGATCGCGAAGGTCACGCGGGCCGAGTCGCAGGCACTCGCCGACACGGCGGCCCAACTCGACCCCGACGACCTCGCCGCGGTGGTGGACGCCGTCGCCGCCGCCCGCCGTGTGGACGTCTACGGGGTCGGCGCCTCCGGCCTCGTCGCCGCGGACATGGTGCAGAAGCTGCTGCGCATAGGGCTGCCCGGCAACCACTTCACCGACGCGCATCTCGCGCTCACCAGCGCCGCGCTGCTGCGCGAGGGCGACGTCGCCGTCGGGGTGAGCTGCACCGGCGAGACCCCTGACGTGCTGGGACCGGTGCGCGCCGCCCGTAGGGCCGGCGCGACCGTGGTGGCGATCACCAACAACCCGCGGTCCTCCCTGGCCGGGCTCGCCGGCCACGTCCTGATCTCGGCCGGGCGCGAGTCGGCGTTCCGCCCGGGCGCGCTCGCCAGCAGGATCAGCCAGCTGCTCATCGTCGACTGCCTCTTCGTCGGCGTCGCCCAGCGCACCTTCGACGCCTCGGACGCCGCCCTCCGCGCCACCCGCGTCGCGCTCGACGACTACCTCGGCGACGCCCACCGCCGCGCCCGCACGGCCTGAGGCCCTCCCGGCCGCCGGGTCCGCCCGTCCGGCCCTGCGGTGGCGCTGCTGTCTCGCCCCTGTCGCTGCGGGGTCAGCGAAATGTTACTGGCCGAGTCCGGTCGATCACATTACGTTGCGAGCAAAGGCCCCGCCGTACGAGGAGGACACGTGAAGTCCATCGCCCGATTCTGTGGCAACTGCAGCTGTGGCTGTCCTGAGCTGTTCGTGGACGTGTCCGCTCCGGTGGAGCGCCGTGTCGTGATCACCGACGACTTCGGCCAGAGGGTGGAGATGAGTCTCGACCAGCTCGGCTCGCTCGTCGAGGCCGCGAAGACCGGCGTGCTGGACGACCTGGCGCTCACCGGCTGACCATGAACCCGGCCGCCCTGTTCGCCGGGGGCCTCGTCGCCGGTCTCGCCGCGGGCACGGCGTCGTGCGCCGCGGTCCAGGGCGGCCTCCTCATCGGCCTCGTCTCCCCCGGCTCCCCCCGATCTCCCACCTCCCCCCGCTCTCCGAGCTCTCCCACATCCCCCGACGCCCCCTGCTCTCCGGGCTCTCCGGGCTCTCCGGGCTCCCCTCGATCCATGGACGCCGCCGGAGCCGGCCCTGCCACCCGCGCCGGCCCTACCGCCGGAGCCGGCCCTGCCTCCCGCGCCACCCACACCGCCCGGGACGTGCGGGACGCGCTGCCCGCGGTGGCCGCGTTCCTGACCGCACGGCTCGCCGCCCACACCGCACTGGGGGCGCTGCTCGGCCTGGCCGGCTCGGCCGTACGGCTCGGCCCGGCCACCCGGGCGGCCCTCCTGGTCGCCGCCGGGATCGCGGTGGCCGCCCTCGCCGTACGAATGCTCGCCCGGCGCGGCCGGGCCGGATGCGCCGCCGTGCCAGACACATCGCCCGGCCACCTCGGCTGCGCGCACTCGGACAGGCACACGGACAAGCACACGGCCAGGCACGAAGACGCGCAGGACACGGCGCGGAAAGACACCGCGCAACCAGACACCGCACAAAGAGACGGCGCGTGGAAAGACAGCGCGCGGACGGGCACGCCGCCGGCAAGCGCGGTGCGGCGGGCAATGGCGCGACGGGGGACTGTGCGGCGGGCAATGGCGCGAAGGGGGACTGTGCGGCGGGCGACAGTGCGGCGGGGAACGGCGCGTGCGGCCGGGCTCGGCCTGGCCACGATCCTGATGCCCTGCGGGGTCACGGTGAGCCTGGAGGTCGTGGCCGTCTCGGCGGGATCGGCGCCGGGCGGCGCCGCCGTGCTCGCCGGGCTCGCCCTCGGCACCGCTCCGGCCCTCGCCGCGCTCGGACTGCTGCTGCGCGGGCTCGCCACGACCCGGCTCGCCGTCCTCGGCGGCGTCGCGGCCCTGGCCGCCGGGCTGTTCACCGCCGGGTCGGGCCTGCGGCTCGGCGGCTGGCTGCCGGAGTTCGGCTCCCCGGCCGCCGCGGCCGCCCGCGCGTCCGTCGGCGCGGACGGGGTCCAGCGGCTCACGATCTGGGCCACCGACCGGGGTTTCCGGCCCGGCATCGCCGTCGCGACGGCCGGACGGCCCGTCGAGATCGTCTTCAGGACCTCCGGCGACCACGGCTGCACCCGCGCCGTCGCCGTCGACGGCCGCGACGTCGTGCTCCCCGTGACGGGCGCGCGTACGGTGCGCCTGCCGGCCCGGCCGGAGGGACGGCTCCGCTACGCCTGCGGAATGGGGATGTACGTGGGCTTCATCGAGTTCGAGCGTCCCTTGACGCCAACGTCTTCCCGATAACGCTCCGTGACGTCCCGGTTACGTGTCACCCTGTCTGGCATGACACTAGTGGGAGCAGCGGAGACGACCGCGTGGATCGGGATACCGGTCTCGCGCATCCCCGGACCCCTCGAACCGGACGAGGCCGACCTGCTCGGCAGAGCCCGTGACGGCGACCGTGAGGCGGCGCACCGGCTGGGCCGGCTGTGCGCGGAGCGCGACGACCGCCTGGGCGCCCGGCACTGGTGGGAGCGGGCGGCTCAGGCGGGCAACGTCGACAGCGCCTACAACCTGGGGCTCTGGCACCGGATGCACGGCACGACCGAGGAGGCCGTCGGCTGGTTCGAGGCCGCGGCGGCCACCGGAGACACGGACGCCGCGACCAACCTCGCCTCGTTACTGCTGGAGCGGCGCGGCGACGCGGCCGGGGCGCGGCTGTGGTTCGAGCGGGCGGCCGAGAACGGTTCCCGGCACGCGGCCCGGCGGCTGGCCCTGCTGTGCGAGGACCAGGGCGACGGCATGGGCGCCCGGCGCTGGCACTTCAGGGCGGCCCTCGACGGCGACCTGCGGTCCGCCCACGACCTCGGCTTCCTCGGCTACACGGCGGGCGACGAGGCCGAGGCGTCGCACTGGTGGGAGTACGCGGCGCGCGGCGGCCACGCGGAGGCCGCCTATCACCTGGCCCTGCTTCTGCACACGGCCCGCGACGAGAAGGGCGCGGAGGGGTTCTACCGGCTCTCCGCCCGGGCCGACCACCCCGGCGCCGCCTTCCGGCTGGGCGACCTCGCGCTCAGACGCGGCGACCCGCGTACGGCGCTCGCCTGCTTCGAGCGGGCCGCGCACACGGGCAGCCAGGAGGCGTCCCGGATGGCAGGGCTGGTCTGCCTGCGGCTGGACGACCGCCTCTCGGCGGCGCACTGGTTCGGGCGGTCCGCGGCGGACGACCCCGAGGCGGCGTACCGGTTCGGGTCGCTGCTCGTCTCGGAGCACAACGACCTGAAGGGCGCGCGGCACTGGTTCCGGCGGGCGGCCGAACGCGGTCACCAGGCCGCCCAGGCGGAGCTGCGGAAGGTGCTGCCCCTCACCGGCGGCTGTGTGGAGACCGAGGGCTGCCTGCTGGACCCGCCCCCGCCGTACTGGACCCGCCCTGCCGAGCCGGAGCAGGCGGCACGCGCCGAGCTGGCGGTGGCGGCCGCTCGCAGGCGCGGCGACGCCGCGGCCGAACCCGCCGCACTGGTGGAGATCCTCGGCACCTGGGATCTGGTCGCCCGCGAGTCGCTCAGCCGCGGCCTGCCGGACGTCCCGGCCGGAGGCCCGGTTGATGGCCCGGTCGGTGGCCCGGTCGGTGGCCCGGTCGGTGGCCCGGTCGGTGGCCCGGTTGACGGCATGGTCGGCGGCGCGACCGGTGGCATGGTGGAGTTGCTGGCCCGCACGACCGGGCTGCACCTGGCCGCCATCGAGCATCTCGGGCTGGTCCGCGCCACCCTGCTGCGGCCCGGCACGGCTCCCTGGCCCACTCCCGCCGAGGTCGAGCACGTCCTCGGCACCGCGCGGGACCTGCGCAGCCACTTCGGGCTGCGCTGACCTCTTATCCGCCGGCCACCCGGCACGCTGGTCAGGCGGCGATGACGTCCGTGACCGGCGTGTACGACAGGCCGTGGGCGACCGCGACCGGCTCGTTGGTCAGCACCCCGGCGTGGGTGTTGAGACCCAGCGCGAGCGCCTCGTCGGCGCGCAGCGCGTCCCGCCAGCCCTTGTCTGCGAGCTTGACGACATAGGGCAGGGTCGCGTTGGTCAGCGCGAAGGTGGAGGTGTTGGCCACCGAGCCCGGCATGTTCGCGACGCAGTAGAAGACCGAGTCGTGCACGCGGAACGTCGGGTCGTCGTGGGTGGTCGGCCGGGAGTCCTCGAAGCATCCGCCCTGGTCGATCGCGATGTCGACGAGCACGGAGCCCGGCTTCATGCGGGAGACGAGCTCGTTGGACACGAGCGTCGGGGCCTTCGCACCCGGGATGAGCACCGCGCCGATGACCAGGTCGGCCTCCAGCACGGCCCGCTCGACGGCGTACTGCGTGGAGACCAGCGTCTTCAGCCGGCCCTGGTAGATGGCGTCGATGAAGCGGAGGCGGTCGATGTTGATGTCGAGGATCGTCACGTCCGCGCCCATGCCGACGGCGATCTGCGCCGCGTTGAGGCCCGAGACTCCGCCGCCGATCACGACGACCTTGGCCGGGGCCACGCCGGGCACGCCGCCGGGAAGCACGCCGCGCCCGCCGTTGAAGCGCATCAGGTTGTACGCGCCGACCTGCGGGGCGAGCCGTCCGGCGACCTCCGACATCGGGGCCAGCAGCGGCAGCGCGTGGCCGGCCTGGACCGTCTCGTACGCGACGGCGGTGGTGCCGGCCGCGAGCAGCGCGTCGGTGCAGGGCCGGGAGGCGGCCAGGTGCAGGTAGGTGAACAGGATCTGGTCCGCGCGGAGCCGGTGGTACTCCTCCTCGATCGGCTCCTTGACCTTGAGGATCATCTCGGACTCGGCCCACACCTCGTCGGCGCTCTCGACGAGCTTGGCGCCGACCGACAGGTACTCCTCGTCGGTGATGTGGGAACCGAGACCGGCGCCGCGCTGGACGCTGACCTCGTGTCCGTGACGGACGAGCTCGTGGACGCCGGCCGGGGTGGCGGCGACGCGGTATTCGTGGTTCTTGACCTCGGCGGGCACGCCGATCTTCATGGGATATGTCCTTTCGGGCGGTCACTCGTCACGGTCGCCCCCTACCCGGCCGTACGAGCTTGATGGTCTAAAGGCGGGCCCACGCCTCGGTGAGCACCGAACGGAGGATCGACTCGATCTCGTCGAACTCCTTGGGGCCGCAGATCAGCGGCGGGGCGAGCTGCACGACCGGGTCCCCACGGTCGTCCGCCCGGCAGTACAAACCGGCGTCGAAGAGCGCCTTCGAGAGGAAGCCGCGCAGCAGGCGCTCCGACTCCTCGACGTTGAAGGTCTGCTTGGTGGACTTGTCCTTGACCAGCTCGATCCCGTAGAAGAAGCCGGAGCCGCGGACGTCGCCGACGATCGGCAGGTCCCGCAGCCGGTCGAGAGTGGCCCTGAAGACCGGCTCGTTGGCCGTGACGTGATCGAGCAGGCCGTCCCGCTCGAAGATGTCGAGGTTGGCCAGGGCGACGGCGGCCGACACCGGGTGACCGCCGAAGGTGTAGCCGTGCGCGAAGGTCTCGTTGCCGTGCTTGAACGGCTCGAACAGCCGCTCCGAGACGATCATCGCCCCGATGGGCGAGTAACCGCTGGTCAGACCCTTGGCGCAGGTGATGATGTCCGGCACGTAGTCGAACTTCTGGCCGCCGAACATCGTGCCCAGCCGGCCGAAGGCGCAGATGACCTCGTCCGAGACGAGCAGCACGTCATGGGTGTCGCAGATCTCCCGCAGGCGCTGGAAGTATCCGGGGGGCGGCGGGAAGCAGCCGCCGGCGTTCTGCACCGGCTCGACGAAGACGGCGGCCACGGTGTCCGGGCCCTCCATCTCGATGGCCTTGCCGATCTGGTCGGCGGCCCAGCGGCCGAACGCCTCGGGGTCCTTGTCCAGGCCGGGGAAGCCGGAGATCTCGTCGGCGCGGTAGAGGTTCGTGTTGGGGGCCTTGATCGCGCCGGGGACCAGCGGCTCGAAGATCTGCTTGAGCGCCGGGATGCCGGTGATCGACAACGCGCCCTGGGGGGTGCCGTGGTAGGCGATGGACCGGCTGACGACCTTGGTCTTCAGCGGCTTGCCCTTGATCTTGAAGTACTGCTTGGCGAGCTTCCAGGCCGACTCGACGGCCTCGCCGCCGCCGGTGGTGAAGAAGACGCGGTTGAGGTCGCCGGGGGTGAGCTCGGCGAGCCGGGCGGCGAGCTCGGCGGCCTGGGGATGCGCGTACGACCACAGCGGGAAGAACGCCAGCTCCTTGGCCTGCTTCGCGGCGGCCTCGGCGAGCTCGGCGCGGCCGTGCCCGACCTGGACCACGAACAGCCCGGCCAGGCCGTCGAGATAGCGCTTGCCGTGGATGTCGTAGACGTAGGCCCCCTCGCCCCGCACGATCATGGGCACCTCCCCTCCCTCGTAGGAGGAGTGGCGCGTGAAGTGCATCCACAGATTGTCCTGTGCGGCCTTGAGAACGTCGGGGCGCGTCATCGCAACCTTCCCTGAGGTGATCCTTGCTGTCCACAGTGTGCACGCCACATCCGCGTTTTGCCAAGTGATTACGTGGCTTCACTATGCAAGAAGTTCGGATTCCGCGACATCGTGTTGTAACGGCAACGAAATCCGTCAAGGTAGATTGAGGCCGTCGAGACGTCGGCGGAGGGCCGGCGGGCCGTGTGGTCAAATGGGGTCCATCGGTCGGCCGTAACGACCGAAACCACGCACATCGGGAGAACGCCGTGACACCTGAGGAGATCGAGCACGCCGTCGACGCGGGCATGCCGCAGACGGTCGAGGACCTCAAGCGCCTGGCCGCCATCCCGTCCGTCGCGTTTCCCGGCCACGCCGAGGCCCCGGTCCTGGAGGCCGCGGCGCTCGTGGAGCGCCTGCTGCGCGCGGCCGGTCTCCCCCACGTCAGGCAGATTCCGGTCGAGGGCAGCTTCCCCGCCGTGTTCGCCGAGGCGCCCGCCCCCGACGGCGCTCCGACCGTGCTGCTCTACGCCCACTACGACGTGCAGCCCTCGGGCGACCTCGCGCTGTGGCGCACCCCGCCGTTCGAGCCCACGATCGTCGACGGAGTGATGTACGGCCGCGGCGTCGCCGACGACAAGAGCGGAGTCATCACGCACGTCGCCGCGCTGCGCGCCTTCGGCGGCCGGTTCCCGGTCGGCGTGAAGGTCATCGTGGAGGGCCAGGAGGAGTACGCCGGGGAGCGCCTGGAGGCCTTCGTCGCGGCCAACCCCGAACTGCTGCGCGCGGACGCCATGGTCATCGCCGACGTCGGCAACCCCGAGGTGGGCGAGCCCGCCCTCACGACCTCGCTGCGGGGCATGGCCGCGTTCACGATCGAGGTGCGCACGCTCGCCGAGGCCCTGCACAGCGGCGCCTTCGGCGGCGCCGCCCCTGACGCGCTGGCCGCGCTCATGCGCATGCTGAGCGCCATGCACGACGACAACGGCGTCGTACGCGTGCCGGGCCTGGAGTCCGGCGCCTTCCCCGGCGAGACACTGCCGGAGGAGGAGTTCCGCGCCCTCGCCGGCGTGCTCGACGGCGTCTCGCTCGTCGGTGACGGCTCACTCGCCGACCGCCTGTGGGCGTCGTACGCGATCACGGTGACCGGGCTGGACGTGCCGACGGTGAGCGGCGCGATCAACGCGGTCCAGGCCGTCGCCCGGGCCCGCGTCACGCTTCGCATCCCGGCGAGCGGGAGCGCCCAGCAGGCGCTGGACGACGTGACGGCCTTCCTGGATAAGGTCGCGCCCTGGGGAGTCAAGGTCTCCTTCGGCGACTTCGTCATCGGCTCCGGATTCCAGATCGAACCGGGCGGCCCGGCCATGAACGCCGCCGAGCGGGCGCTGGAGCGGGCGTTCGGCCGCCCGCCGCGGCAGGTCGGCCAGGGCGGGTCGATCCCGCTGGTCGCGGCCCTCGCCCGGCAGTTCCCCACGGCCGAGATCCTGCTGTACGGGGCGGAGGACGACGGCGCCTCCATCCACGCCCCGAACGAGCGGGTGGTGCTGGAGGAGCTGCGGCGGACCATCACCACCGAGGCCCTCTTCCTCGCCGACTACGGCGGCTGGCACGGCGCTTCCTGACCACGGCGCTTCCTGACCACGGCGCTTCCTGACCGACCACGGACGGGAGGGCCCGGCGGCTGGAGGGGGGCCGCCGGGCCTTCCGTCTGCTCACACGTGTTCCTCACACGTGCGCGGACGTCCTACTGGTAGTGGATGTCGGAGGCGCTGTAGAGGCAGTTCGTCCCGTCGGCGCCGCTGCCGATCTCCGTGGGCTCGCTGCCCTTGGGGACGCCCTTGTACTTCAGGCAGACGATCATCTTGTGGTTCGGGTCGTTCTTGATCGTGATGTTCGAGAAGCGCGCGGTGTCGCCCCAGTTGGTGTTGATGCCCGCGAGCGCCTTGCCGGGGTAGGTCGCCACGATGTTCGACATCTGCACGTGTCGCTGGTAGGAGTTCGTGCAGTTGCCGCAGGCCCGGTAGAGCTTGCCGAAGTTGTCCACCTGGAAGTTCCTGATGACCATGGTGCCCGGCCCGTTGTGCTGGAACACCTTGTCGGAGGCGCTTCTGGCGCCGCCGCCGTCGATGGTCATGACCTGCGACGACGAGCTGCCCAGCAGGGTCGCGGCGTCCTCGCCGACGTCCTCCCACCAGACGTTCTGCAGGGTGCAGCTGCCCAGGCAGTGGATGCCGTCGGCGCCGGGAGACCCGATGACCACGTTTTTGAGCGTCGCGCCGTTGGCCAGCTCGAAGATCGGCTTCTGGCTCTCGCTCTGCCCGCCGTCACCCATGGCGCCGCTCGCGTAGTAGCGCCTCAGGTTGCCGTCCACCGTGCCGGAGACGCTGATCGTGCTGGTGACCGCCTGCGATCCGTTCGGGCTCGGCCAGCCGGACGGCGGCGTCGGGTTGCTTGTGGGGGTGGACGTCGGGGTGCTGGTGGGCGTGCCGGTGGAGCCGGTGGGCTGGAGGGCCCACTGTTTGGTGGCGACGGAGTCGCAGGAGTTCTGCTGGACGAGGGCGCCGGAGGAGGTGCTGTTGTCCTTGGTGTTCAGGCACTTGTCGCTGTTGGCGTTGACGACCTGGTAGTTGGCTCCGGAGGCGGTGAGTTGCCAGGTCTGGGAGGTGGCGCCGGTGCAGGTTTCCTGTTGGACGGCTTTGCCGGCGGAGGTGGAGGCGCCGGTGACGCCGGCGCATTTGCCGCTGTTGCCGGCGGTGAGGCGGACGCCGCTGCTCTGGGCGGCGAGGGTCCAGGTCTGGTTGCTCGCGCCGGTGCAGGCGGAGACGGTGAGTTGTACGCCGTCGGAGCCGCTGGCGCCGGGGACGGTGAGGCACAGGCCGCTGGCGCCGTTGACGATCCGGTAGGCGCCGCTGGTGGGCGCGGCAGTGGAGACGCCGGTGAAGACGCCGCCGACCAGGGCGACGACCCCCGCGACAGCGCCGATCACCCCGGCTCCGGTTCTGGTGCTCCTTCTCAAGGCCGCTCCTCGCAGGTCGCGCAGGACCCCTGACCGAGGCGAATGGCGGCCGCCATCCCTGGTCCCGCTGAGGAAATTCATGAATGTGAACTACATTCATGAATCAGAACTGACTTCAAGCTACGGAGCGTGTGGATACGGGTCAATGCGTTGCACCGGGCATTTCACCGTCCGCTCCGGCCGCCCGCGGGTCTGACCAGGTGAGAGCCGAAGTGCCGCGGCCATCTCGGTGAAATTTTCATGAAACACACGTGTGACGCTCCCGGCGGGCGCACCCCCGAAACGACCACCGGCCGCCGTCGTGGACACGACGGCGGCCGGCGGGTGAAAGGGCTCAGCGCGCGCCGGCGCCGGCCGTGACGACCGACTTGACGCTCGACGGGGTGTCGAGGGAGTAGGAGTAGGGGATGGAGGCCACGCTGCCGCCGGCGTCCCCACTTCCCGAGCCGACCAGGTAGTTGTTGCGCGCCACGAGGTTGCCCGGGGCCGACGACCCCTCACCGCGGTGGTAGGGATCCTGCACGTTCTCGAAGTAGTTGCCCTCGACCAGCACACCCGCCTCCACGGTGGAGGCGACGCCGTACCCGCTGTTGCGGTTGTAGTAGTTGTTGAAGACGTGCACCGGGTTGCCGAAACGCACGCGCGGATGCCGCTGGGTGGTCCCGTCGAACCAGTTGTGGTGGTAGGTCACCCGAAGGTGCCCGCGGTCCTCCGCGCCGTTGTCGTCGCTGTGGCCGAGCAGCATCGTCTTGTCGTGGTTGAAGAGGCGGTTCCACGACACGGTCACGAAGTCGCTGGCGCGCTTGACGTCGATGGCGCCGTCGTAGCCGTGCGACAGCGTGTTGTGGTCGATCCACACGTTGGTCGAGTACTGCACGTTGATCGCGTCGTCGTCCCAGTCCCGGAAGATCAGGTTCCGGATGATCACGTTCTTGGCCTGCGACACGTTCAGGCCGCAGCCGACGATCGTGGCCCCGGAGGCGCCGACGATCGTCTTGTTCGACCCCACCTTGAGCATTCCCGAGCACGAGATCGTGCCGGACACTCGGACCACGGAGGCGGTGGTCCCCTGGATCGCGCTCGTCAGGGCCGAGGCGCTGCTGACCGTGACCGTGCCCGCGTTCCCGCCGCCGGTGGTTCCGCCGTTCTGGGTGGCCCAGCCGACCAGGCCGGTGGTGTTGCCGCCCGGGGTCTGGGACGGACTGGGCGACGGGCTGGGCGACGGGCTGGGTGACGGGCTGGGTGACGGGGTACGCGACGGGGAGGGCTGGCCGGACGGCGATCCGGTGACCCCGCCGGTGCAGGACACTCCGTTGAGGGTGAACGCGGTGGGCACGGGGTTGGACGAGCCCGAGGTCCCCTGGAAGCCGATCGAGGTGCTGCCACCGGTGCCGATCGATCCGTTGTAGGAGAGGTTGGTCGCGGTGACACCGGTGCCGCTCTGCGCGAACGTGGCGCCCCAGCCGCTGCTTACTGTCTGGCCGGCCCCGAAAGACCAGCCGAGGGTCCAGCTGGACAGCGGGTCGCCGAGGTTGGTGATCGCGATGTTCGCGACGAAGCCGCCTTCCCACTGCGAGGCGACCGTGTAGTCGACCCGGCAGCCTGAGGCGGCGTTCGCCGCGGAGGAGGTCACCCCGACGAGCCCGGCGGTGGCCGCGGCCAACGCGGTGACCGCTCCAAGTAACGCCGCGTGATGTCTGCGTACGGACATCTTCTTGTCCCCTTCCGACACAAGGGTGATGAGGACACCGGTCCGGTCGACCGGCGTTCGAGCAGGCAGCGCCGAGGTGAGGCGCGCGGAGCTCGGCAGCGACCTCGTTCGGCTACATGGATGCGGTTTACATACGGGTGGTGGTGGCGTGAACGTAACCACGAGGACGGGACGGGTCAACGAAGCGCTTCGACACCGCGGCCGTGTCCCGCGAACTGCCTGACAGGAGGCCTCACCGGCCGGATCATGCACCTGAAAGTTACAGTTCGGGGCGATTCACCTCGGGAACATGACCGCGGTGTTAGCTGGGCGAGATGATCGGCAACTAAGGTGATCCGCCGTTCGTCGGGATTAATACCGGTATCCCGTTGATATGGAGGAGATCCGTGTATCCCCCACCCCAGCAGAAGCGCCGCCGCAGCGTGGCCCCGTTCATCGTCGCGGTCATCGTGGCGGGAGCGCTCATCGTCGGCCTGAAGACGGTGTTCGGCGGGATGCCCGACGTCGGGAAAGCCTTCCGCGGCGACGCGGGCGGTGACTCGGCCGGGCGCGCCTGCGGGGACGACGGGATCACTTTGACCATCTCCGCCTCCAGCGACAAGGCCGAACTGCTGCGCGAGATGGCCAAGGGGTACAACGGCCACGAGGTGGACGGCCGGTGCGTGGACGTCGTCGTGAGCTCCAAGGCGTCCGGTGACGCGATGCAGGCGCTGGCGCGCGGCTGGAACGCGCGCCAGGACGGGCCGAAGCCGGACGTGTGGACGCCCGCGTCCGCCGGGTGGGTCGCCCTCCTGCGGCACCGCGTCGAGGGCGGCGACCAGAAGTCGCCGGCCTCCGCCGACAACCCCACGATCGCCAAGTCTCCGCTGGTCATCGCGATGCCCAAGCCGATGGCGCAGGCGCTCGGCTGGCCGTCGAAGAAGATCGGCTGGTCGGACGTCCTCGCCCTCGCGAACAACCCGAAGGGGTGGGCGAAGTACGACCATCCCGAGTGGGGCCGGTTCCGCCTCGGCAAGACGAACCCGAACTTCTCCACCTCGGGCCTCAACGCGACGGTCGGGGCCTACTTCGCCGCCACCGGGCTGTCGGGCGACCTCACGGAGCGGGACGTCACCGGCGCGAAGGCCCGTGACTTCGTCAAGGGCGTCGAGCGGTCCATCGTGCACTACGGCGACACCACGCTGACCTTCCTGACGAACCTCCAGCGCGCCGACGACGCGGGAACCGCGATGTCCTACATCTCCGCGGTGACCGTGGAGGAGAAGTCGGTCTGGGACTACAACCAGGGCAACCCGACCGGCGACCCGAAGACGCTCGGCGACCACGCGAAGCCCAAGGTCCCGCTGGTGGCGATCTATCCCAAGGAGGGCACGCTCTTCTCCGACCATCCGTACGCCGTGCTGTCCTGGGCGGACGCGGCGAAGAAGGCCGCGGCGGCCGACTTCCTGAAGTACCTGCGGGAGTCCGACCAGCAGAAGGAGTTCGCGAAGTACGCGTTCCGGTCGTTCGACGGCAAGCCGACCGGCCACATCACGGCCGCCGACGGCCTCGACCCCAAGCAGCCGGCGACCACGCTGAGCACTCCGACCCCGCAGGTGCTCGACCGGATGCTGCGGAGCTGGGCGGAGCTGCGCAAGCCCGCCAACGTGCTGATGGTGATGGACGTCTCCGGCTCGATGGGCGCCGACGTCGCCGGCACCGGCAAGACCAAGCTCGACCTCGCCAAGCAGGCCGCGGTCAACGCGCTGCCGCAGTTCGGCCCGAACGACCGGGTCGGCCTGTGGATGTTCTCCCTCAAGCAGGACGGCGAGAAGGACTACCGCGAGCTCGTGCCCATGGGCAGGAACAACCAGTCGCACCTCAAGAGCCGCATCGAGGGCCTGATCCCCAACGGCGGCACGGGCCTGTACGACACCGCCCTCGCGTCGTACCAGGAGGTGCTGCGGCACCAGAGCGGCGACGCCATCAACGCGGTCGTTTTCCTGACCGACGGCAAGAACGAGGACAACAACTCGATCTCCCTCGACGACCTGCTGCCGCAGCTGCGCCAGGAGACCGGGCAGGACACGGTGCGCATGTTCACCATCGCGTACGGCGCCGACGCCGATCTCGACGTGCTGCGGCGCATCTCGCAGAGCACCGACGCGGCGGCCTACGATTCCCGCAAGCCCGTGAGCATCGACCAGGTGTTCACCGCCGTCATCTCCAACTTCTGAACGACCTCCGACTTCCAGAACGGGAGCCCCCTTGTCCCGCTTCACCGAGGAACTGCGCGACCCCTGGGCGCTGCTCCTGGGCGCCACGGCCGCGGGCGCGGCCTGGGCGGTCGACGTCCATCCGGCGGGGGCGGCCGTCGCCGGCGTGGCGGTGTGGCTCACCAAGGCCTTCGCCTCCGCGTGGCAGTCCACGGGAGACGAGGGCCGTACCGATCCACCCGAGCCGAAGGGGCCGCCGGTCGCCCGCGGCAGCGCGGAGGAGGCCTCGCTGCGGCGGGCCGAGCGCGCCGCCGGGTCGTTCGCCGACCTGACCGCCTCCATGCGCGGGCAGATCCTGCTCGACCGGATCGCGGACATGCGCCCGCAGGTGGACGACACGGTCGGCACGTTGCGGCGGCTCGCCGGGCACGCCTCCGTCACCGGGTCCGCCCTCGCCCGCTTCGACCCCCGTTTCCTCGATCAGGAGCGCGCGCGGCTCACGCAGGCCCGCCGTACGGCCCGGGAGGAGGTCGCGGGCGAGCTCGACCGGTCGATCGCCGCGCTGGACGCGCAGCGTGAGGTGTACGGACGGCTGTCGGGCGCGCGGGAACGGGTGCTCGCCCGGCTGGAGTCCGGCGCCATCAGCCTGGAGGGCCTGGTCGCGCGGGCCGTCGAGATCTCCGCCATGACCGCGACCTCCGGCGGCGCGGACGGCGGGGGCCAGGCCCTGCACGACCTGACGACCGAGCTCGAACTCACCCGGCAGAGCCTGCACGAGGTCGAGGAGGCGACCCGCCGCGACCTCGGCCCCTGAAGACGCTCTGACCGGCACTCAGAGGGCGGCGAGGAGGCGGGCGAGCTCGGCCGGGCCGGCGTTGCCGCCCGTGCAGACGACGGCGACCCGCCGCCCGGCGAACTCCTCTCGCCGGGCCAGCAGCCCGGCGAGGGCGGCCGCTCCCGCTCCCTCGGCGAGCGTGTGGGCCTCGCCGAGCAGCATCCGCTGGGCCCGCAGGATGTCGTCATCGCTGACCAGGACGAAGTCGTCCAGCCTGTCCCGCATCACGGCCTGGGGCGTCGCGAACGCCGAGCCGGTGGCGAGCCCCTCCACGACGGTCTTGACCGGCCTGTTCACCAGGGCGTTCAGCCGCCACGAGTCGTGCGCGGCGGGGGCCTGCGCCGACTGGACGGCGATCACCCGGCAGCCGGGCGCGAGCGCGGCGGCGGCCAGGCACGCCGCGGCGGCTCCGGTGCCGCTGCCGACCGGCACGAACACGGCGTCGAGGTCCGGCCGGGCGGCGAACATCTCGGCGTAGAGCGTGCCGACCCCGGCGATGATGTCCGGCTCGTCGGCCGGGCCGATCAGCCTGCGCCCGGTGCGCCCGGCGAGATCGCGGGCGTGCCCGGCGGTCTCGACCATCGTCGCGCCCCGCACCTCGACGGTCGCTCCGAGCGCCTCGACCGCCGCCACCTTGGCCGGGTTCGGGTTCTCCGGCATCAGCACCGCGCAGGGCACGCCGTACAGGCGGGACGCGTACGCGATCGACTGGGCGTGGTTGCCGGTGGAGTACGTGACGACCCCGCGACCGCGGTCGGCCATCCGGGCGAGCAGCGTGATGCCGCCACGCACCTTGAACGCGCCCGTAGGCTGCACGTTCTCGTGCTTGACGAACACCTCCGCGCCGACCGCGGCGTCGAGCACCGGATAGGACCACATGGGCGTCTCGGGGAGATGGTGGGCGATGAGCCGCCGAGCGTCCAGAATGTCGCGAATGCCTGTCATGCGTACCAGCGTGGCCGGGCACTGGTAGATACGTCCAACTGAAGTGTTCGAGGAAACCGATAGACATGGTTGATAGATGACGATCGACGTCGTACGGCTGCGTGTCCTCGTCGCGGTGGCCCGGGCGGGCACGGTGACGGCGGCGGCCCGCGAGCTGCACTACTCGCAGCCGTCGGTGAGCCACCATCTCGCCCGGCTGGAGGCGGAGACGGGCGCGAAGCTGGTACAGCGGGTGGGCCGCGGCCTCCGCCTGACCGAGGCGGGCCGCCTCCTCGCCGAGCGCGGCGCCGAGATCCTCGGCCGCCTTGACGCGGCATCCGCCGAGCTGTCCGCGCACGTAGGGCTGCGGGCCGGGCGCGTACGGCTGGCCGCGTTCCCCTCGGCCCTCGGCACGTTCGTCCCCGCCGCCGCCGCGCGGCTCGCGAAGGAGCATCCCGGGCTGGACCTGCGCCTCATGGAGGCCGAGCCGCCCGAGGCGCTACGCCTGCTGCGGTCGGGCGAGGTCGACGTGGCCGTCGTCTTCCGGTACGGCGGGGCCGGCCCCGAGGACGACGGCGTCCGGCTGGTCCCGCTGCTCGACGACCCGAGCCTCCTGGTGACCGCCGCCGGAAACGACCGGGCCGCGGATCTGGCGGCGTACGCCGGAGCCCCCTGGATCGCGGGCTGCGAGCGGTGCCGCGCCCACCTGCTCGCGCTGTGCGCCGAGGCGGGCTTCGAGCCGCGCGTCTCGTTCACGACGGACGACTACGTGGCCGTGCAGGCGATGGTCGCGGCCGGGCTGGGCGTGGCGGTCCTCCCCCGGCTGGCGCTGTCGGCCCATCGCCATCCCGGCGTGCTGACCTCCGAACTGCCGGGCCCGGCCCGCCACGTCCACGCGGCGACGTACGGCGAGCCGCCCGACCCGCCCGCCACGGCCGCCCTGGTCGCCGCCCTGCTCCGGGCTCAGCTCGGCGCGGGCGAGGGCGCCGGCGACGGCGTCGGGCCGTCGTTGTCGAGTTCGGTGGCGCTCCAGACGGCGGTCCCGGTGCCGGGCAGCTGACTGATCTTCGACAGGAACGTGGCGGTGCCGTTCGACGAGTCGGCGTCCTCCTCCGCGAAGACGAGGAGGGTCTGCCAGGTGCTCCACGTGTCCGCGGGGAAGAGCAGCCGGGGGCCGATCCGCAGATCGGAGTCACCGGACAGCGGCTCGCTGTCGACGGTCACCCAGCCGTACGACGGCCGCCCGCTGAGCCGCACGTGGATGACCGCCGAGCCGCCCTCGGGCACGGCGACGTGCGACGGCGAGACGATGACGCCCGGCGTGGGGGTGACTGTGGGGGTCGGCGACGGGCTCCACGAGGAGGCGGAAACCGTCCTCTGGGCGGCGACGGCCGCACCCGGACCGGCGAGCCCGGCCGCGGCGGACGCCGTGGCCACGACGGCCGCGAGAACGACCGAACGACGCAGGCGGGCGGGGGCGAGTCGCATCGACACCTCCACGAGGAAGACGCAGGACCATCCGGCGGTGCCCTCAGCGTCGTTTCTTCTGCGCCGCATGTACAGGAATCACGGCCGCGCGCCCTCGTCCCATCGGCCGCCCGGTGCGCCGCCGGCCCGGCCCACCAGGGCGAACGCCGCCCGACCCGGCCGCCGCCGGCCGGGCGACCCCGTCGCGGACCGGTGAAAGATTCAGCCGGCCCGGCGAAACTCCGCCGCGGCGTTCGGGCCTTCCGCACAGGCGGCGGCGAGTTCGTCCAGAGACAGGCCCAGCGCGGAGGCGAGGGCGGCGACCGTGAAGAAGGCCGGGGTCGGCGCGCGGCCGGTCTCGATCTTGCGCAGCGTCTCCGCCGACAGCCCGGCCGCCGCGGCGACCTCGATCATGCTGCGTTCGCCGCGCGCCTGCCGGAGCAGGGCGCCGAACCGCTCCCCCCGCTGCCGTTCCTCGGGGGTCAGGGGCACTCTCACCATGACCGTGATACTAATACCGGTATAAGTATTGGTGCCACTTGGAGGGTGCGTCATGGTGGAGATCAAGACCGACGCCGCGCTGGACGCGATGCGGGAGGCGGGGCGCGTCGTCGCCCGCGCGCTCGACGCCGCACGCCGGACCGCCGCCGTCGGGATGCGGCTCAGGGAGCTGGACGAGACGGCGCGGGAGGTGCTGCGCGAGGCGGGGGCGCGGTCGCCCTTCCTCGGCTACCGGCCGCACTTCGCGCCGACCCCGTTCCCCGCGGTGATCTGCGTGTCCGTCAACGACGCCATCGTGCACGGCGTCCCCGGCGACTACCGGCTGCGTGACGGCGACGTCGTCGGCGTGGACTGCGGGGCGGAACTGGACGGCTGGACGGCCGACGCCGCCGTCACCTTCGTCGTCGGCACTCCGCGCACCGGCGACGTGGAGTTGATCGACACGACCCGGCGGGCGCTCGACGCGGGGATCGCCGCCGCGACGGTCGGCAACCGCATCGGGGACATCTCCGCGGCGATCGACGCGGTCGCCCGCGACGCCGGGTACGGCATGCCGAGGGACTTCGGCGGCCACGGCATCGGCCGCCGGATGCACGAGGATCCGCCGGTGCCCAACCACGGCCGCCCCGGGCGGGGATATCCGCTGCGGCACGGTCTGGCGCTGGCCATCGAGCCGATGTTCATCGCCGGCGGCCGGGACGGCTATCTCACCGGGGCGGACGGCTGGACGTTGCACACCACCGACGGGAGCCGGGCCGCCCACATGGAGCACACGATCGCGATCACCGAGGACGGCCCCCGGGTGCTCACCCTGCTCTGACCGGGTGCGCTGACCGGCTGCTCTGATCGGCTGCTCCGACCCGGGTGCGCCGACGAAAATCGGGATGCCCGCGCGGGGGCGGCGTCCGTACGATCCGAGCATGCCTACCCTGCCCACACTCGCCCTCTTCGCCGCCGCCACGCTCGCGCTGCTCGTGGTGCCGGGACCGGCCGTGCTCTACATCGTCACCCGCAGCGTCGCCCAGGGCCGCGGAGCGGGGCTGGTGTCGGTGCTCGGCGTCCACGCGGGCTCGCTGGTGCACATCGCCGCCGCGGCGCTCGGGATCACCGCGCTGCTCGCCGCGTCGGCCACGGCGTTCGCCGTCGTCAAGTATCTCGGCGCGGCCTACCTCGTCTATCTGGGCGTCCGCAAGCTGCTGCGACGGCCGGAGACGGAGGCCGCCGAGGTCAGGGTCGCCTCGCGCACCCGCCTGTTCGGGGAGGGGTTCGTGGTCAACGTGCTCAACCCGAAGACCGCGATGTTCTTCCTGGCGTTCCTGCCACAGTTCGTCGATCCCGCGCGCGGCCCCGTGGCGCCGCAGGTGCTGGTGCTCGGGGCCGTCTGGGTGGCGCTCGGCATGGCCAGCGACGGCACGTACGCGCTGCTCGCCTCGGTGCTGGCCGGGCGGCTGCGGTCGTCGGCGCGCGCCCGGCGGCGGCTCGACCGGGGCAGCGGCGTCGTCTACCTCGGTCTCGGCGTCGTCGCCGCCCTGGCCCGCGAAGGCGCCGCGAAGGCCTGACCCGCCGGCCGTACGACCGGGACAGTATGACCGGGACATTTGTACTGCCGGAGTCGGGATCGGCGAATCTGTCCGGCGGCACCGGCGTCCGGGAGGCTTGAGGCGCAGGAAGACACCTGCGCCGACCCCCGGAGGAACCGCGCCGATGACGCAGATCCTGACCTCCCCCGCCCCTCCTGCCGCTTCGAGGGACACCGCTCGGCCGCCGACGGGCAACCTCCGCCGGATGCTCGTCCCGCTGGCGCTGGACGTCGCCGCGCCGATGGCGTGCTACTACGTCCTGCACGGCGCGTTCGGGCTGAGCGAGGTCACCGCGCTCGCGGTGAGCGGGGTGATCCCGGCCGTCCGGGTCGTCACCGGGATCGTCCGCGAGCGGACCCTGAACGGCATGGCCGCGCTGACGCTCGTGGTCAACGTGGCGGGCATCGCGCTGAGCTTCCTCACCGGCGACGCCCGCATGATGATCGCCAAGGACTCCGGTCTCAGCGGCGTGCTCAGCCTGGCGATCATGCTCTCGGCGTTCACCGGGCGGCCGGTGATGACCGCGGGCATGCGGGTGTTCGTCACCAAGGGGAACGCGGCGAAGGAGGCGACCTGGGAGCGGCTCGCGGAGGGCTCGGCCCGGTTCCGCCGGGCCGAGCGGAGGTTCAGCGCCATCTGGGGCGGCGTGCTGTTCGCCGAGTGCGTGGTCCGGCTGGCCGGCGCGTTCACGCTGCCGGTCTCCACCATGGTCTGGCTGTCCAACGTGCTGCTGGTCGCCGCCATCGCGCTGGGGCTCGTGCTCGCCGGCGCGTTCGGTTCCGGGCCGATCATGATGATGGTCAACGCCGAGGCGAAGGGCGAGCGATGAGAGGCAGGGGCATCACCTACGACACCGGCTTCCTCCCGGGCGGGCGCAGCTCCCCTGCGAGCTGACCACGGGGGAACTCGCGCCGTGCTTCGCCGAGTGCGCCGAGCGGGCGGCACGGCGAGCAGGTGGCCGTCACCGAGTCCGGCACGTGCGCCTACACAGGGGCAGGCGCACGTGGCGGCATGGCGTCGCCGCCGCCTACGCCGCCTGACCGCGGCTGCCCTGGATCATGGCGTGGGTGCCGCTGGTGCGCCAAGAGCGGCCGGTCGCGTCCAGTTCGGTCGCGGTGCGCTCGGGCACGCCGACGAGCGCGTCCGACTTCAGCGTGCGGAGCGCGACGACCGGCCCGGGGAAGTAGCCGGTGACCGCGGCGAACGGGGTGGCCGGGGGCCACATCCGGTCGCCGGTCAGCCTGCGGTAGTTCAGGTCGCCCTTCATGATCGTGAGGTCGGCCGCCGCGAACTCGCCGCGCAGGTCGCCCGGCATGTCCTCGTACGGCAGCGGGGCGCACGCGAACGGATGCGCCCGCGGCGTGAGCCGTCCGTCCTCCGTAGCCGCCCAGAGCCGGGCGCCGGCCTCCCCCGCCCGGCCGGGGGCCGCGGCGAGCCGCCGCAGGCAGGCGAGCACGTCGGACGGCGTGGCGTCGGACACGAAGTAGGGAACCGGCTTGACGTGCAGCGCGACCTCGCTCGCCAGGCCGTGGGCGAGGAGGTGGTCGGCCAGCAGGAGATCGGGCAGCAGCTCCCGCCCCGCGTTGTCGGCGACCAGGCAGATCCGCGCCGGAGCGAGGCCGCCGAGCAGCGCCCACAGCAGCGGGCCGTCGTCCACGACCAGGCCCGTGGCCCGCTCGCGGCCGCCTCCGGCCGTACCCGTGGCGCTGTGGGAGAGGTCCGCGCGGTTGCCCCAGAGCGAGCCGAGCAGGAGCGCCTCGGCCCGCTCGTCCGGGGACAGCGCGGCGGTCTCGTCGAGCGCGGCGAGCTCTCCGTCCACGTCCGGCCCGTCGAGCTCGGCCTGCTTCAGGGGCCCGAACGGATCGACCCCCCGCCACGGGCCGTCGCCGAAGTATCCGGTGGCCTCCAGCAACTTTCGGTAGAAATAACTCTCGGCCCACAGGAACGGCGCGTCGACCCAGCGCCCGCCGATCTTGCCCCGGCCCCACTCGGCCCAGGCGGCGCCGTCGTGCGCGGACGGCTCCAGCGGCTCCATGACGTCGCGCTCGACCTCGCCGAGGAGCCGGTCGAGCGCGCGCCGCCGGTCCGGCGTGTACGGCAACGCCTCCCTGACCTGCTTGATCAGGACGGGATGCCGCTCCCGGAACACGCTCAGCGCGTACGAGCCCGGGACGTTGCCGAGGATCGGCGCGGCGGCCGGCGTCTCGTCCCGGGCAGCGTCCAGGTCATGGCTCATCCGGCGTCTCCCCCGCTCGTGACACTCACCCGTCAGTAAAGCGCAGGGCGTCGCACCTGCCGCACCGCCCCCTCCGCTCACACGTTAAAGTCAAATTTCATGACAATGTGGGATTGCGGCCATACCACTGTCGCCGTAGTTTCCCGGTATGGATCTGGAGATCCGCCACCTCAGAATCGTGCACGCGGTAGCCGAAGCCGGGAGCGTCACGAAGGCGGCCACCCGCCTCGGCCTCGCCCAACCATCCCTCACCGCCCAGCTCAAACGCATCGAACGCTCACTCGGGGGGCCGCTGTTCGAACGCGACCGCAACGGCGCACGCCCCACTCCCCTCGGTGAGATGGTGCTGGCCCGCGCGCGGGTGCTGCTGCCCGCCGTACGCGACCTCCAGGAGGACGCCGTACGGTTCGCCAACACGTCGGTCAAGCTCCCCGGCTACCGGCTCGGCGCCACGCACGGCCCCATACTCGGCGGGCTCGTCGAGCGGCTGACCGCGGTGCAGCCCGGAATCCCGATCACCACCCGCACCTCCTGGTCGGCCGACGAGCTGACCGGGCTGGCCGTGGCCGGGCGGCTCGACTTCGTGCTCCTCGGCAGGTGCGGCGACAGCCCTCCGCCCGCGGCCGACGCGATGAGCTGGACCACGGTGGGCATGGACCCGGTCTTCGTGCTCCTGGGCGAGGACCACCCCCTCGCCGGGGAGAAGGAACTGGAGCTGTCCCGCCTCGCCGACGAGCGCTGGGTGGTGGCCCCCGGCGACGGATGCTTCTCCGACTGCTTCGCCACCGCCTGCTCGCGTGCCGGGTTCGTGCCCGAGTCGATCTACGAGACGGACGTGGGCACCTGCCTGCACCTGGTCGGGGTCGGCAAGGCCGTCGCCCTGTGCCAGGCCACGTTCCAGCTCACGTCCGGGCTCGTGATGATGCCGCTGGCCGGCGCGCCGCTGGGCTGGCGGCACCTGCTCGGCTGGCACTCGGGCTCGATCGGCTCGCGCGCCGCCCCCGCGGTGGCGGCCCACGCGCGGGCCGCCTACGCCGACGCCGTACGGCGCAGCGCGCGCTACGCGGACTGGCTGGTCACCAACCCCGATTACGGCGCCGTACCGTGACTCCCGGTGACTCTTCTTGGACGGAGCGAGCTTTCCATAACGCCGTGATAGGGGCGAACTGATAGATCCGCATTGCGTGGATGGTCGGTTACGTTGACGGCACCCCCCGAAGACAAGGAGAGCCCCACATGCTCCGCAGACGCACGGTAATCGCCGGATGCGCCCTGGCCGTCACGGCCCTCGCCACGGTCGCCACCCCGGCCATGGCCGAGCCGAGCAACTCCTCCGCCTCTTCCTCCGCCGCACCGTCGCCCGGCATGATCGAGGCGATGCAGCGCGACCTCGGGCTCAGCGCCGACCAGGCGAACGCCCGTCTGGCCAACGAGGCCAAGGCCATGAACACCGACGCCAAGGTCCGGGCCACGCTCGGCGAGGCCTACGCCGGATCCTGGGTCTCGGGCGTCACCTCCGACAGCCTGATCGTCGCCACCACCGACGCCTCGAAGGCGGGCGCCATCCTCTCCGCGGGCGCGCAGCCGACGATCGTCGCCCGCAACCTGGCCGCTCTCGACGCCGCCGAGGCCGCGCTGGACAAGGCCGCCGCCGGCGCGCCCGCCTCCGCCGCGTCCCTCTGGTACGTCGACGTGCGCACCAACAGCGTGGTCGTACTGGCCTCCGACACCGCCGCGGCCGAGAAGCTCGTCGCGGCCAGCGGCGTCGACAAGTCGGCCGTACGGGTCGAGCGGTCGAGCGAGGCGCCGCAGACCTTCTACGACGTCCGCGGCGGCGACGCCTACTACATCGGCAGCTCGGCCCGCTGCTCGATCGGCTTCTCCGTCCGCAAGGGCACCACGCCCGGGTTCGTGGACGCCGGGCACTGCGCCACCGTCGGAAGCACCGTGTACGGCTACAACCACGTCCTCATGGGCACCTTCCAGGGCTACTCGTTCCCCGGCAACGACTACTCCTGGGCGTCGGTCAACAGCAACTGGACCGTCAGGCCCTGGGTGAACAACTACAGCGGCGGCAACGTCGTCGTGAAGGGCTCGTCCGTGGCCGCCGTCGGGTCCTCGATCTGCCGGTCCGGCTCGACCACCGGCTGGCACTGCGGCAGCGTCCAGCAGCTCAACGCCAGCGTCCGCTACTCGCAGGGCACGGTCAGCGGCCTGACCCGCACCAACGTCTGCGCCGAGCCCGGCGACTCCGGCGGCTCGTTCATCTCGGGCAGCCAGGCCCAGGGCGTGACCTCCGGCGGCTCCGGCAACTGCTCCAGCGGCGGCACCACCTACTTCCAGCCCGTCAACGAGATCCTCTCCGTCTACGGCCTGACCCTGGTCACCGGCTGATCCCTGCCGGCTGACCACCAGTACAAGGAGGCTCCCCCGCCCGACCGGCGGGGGAGCCTTCCCGTCTTTGTCACGCCCTCATAGAGGGCCGCCGCGCCAGACGGGCATCGCCCGCTCGCCGACGGCGACGTCGTACGCCGCACGGGCCAGCAGACGGGTCGAGTCCAGGGTCGGCAGTGGGGAGACCTCGGGCGTGATCAGCAACGGGATCTCGGTGCAGACGAGGGCGACGGCGTCGCAGCCGCGACCGGCCAGCCGTTCGATGACCCGGAGGTACTTTCGGCGTGACGCCTCGCTGATCACGCCGTTCACCAGTTCCGTGAAGACGATCTCGTTGACGAGGTCGCGGTCACCGGCGTCCGGAAGTTCGGCGGCGATCCCGCGGGCGGCGAGCGCACGGGGATACAGCGGGCCGTCCATCGTGTATTTGGTGCCGAGGACGCCGACCCGGGTGCGCCCCTCCGCCGCCGCCTGGTCCGCGACGACCTCGGCGATGTGCAGGCCCGGCAGCGGGAGGTCCGGCCCCGGCGCCTCCAGGGCCATATGAGCGGTGTTGTCCGGGCAGACGAAGAAGTCGGCGCCGGCCCGCGCGAGCCGATCGGCGCTCGTGGCCAGGGTGGCCCGGATGGTCGCGTGGTCCCCCGCCTCCCAGGCGGGCATGCTGTACCCGAAGGCGATGTAATCCAGGGTGACGTCGGGATGCTCGTTGCGGCCGGTCCGGTGGAAACCCTCCTCGCAGAACGTGAGGAAGCAGAGGGCCGCTCCTCCCGTGCTGTGCGCGAGAACGCCGAGATGTCTCACGACTCCTGATCCAGATACTGGGGCCGCTCCGGCCGCATGAGCCAGGCGCCGACGAGGAGGAGCGCGAGGCCGACGATCAGCGAGACCAGCGGGATCGTGGTCTTCAGCAGCGTGATCTGGTTCATGTTGTCCCTGGCCGTGCGGACGAGCGAGCCGACCGTCTCCGGGGTGTAGGTCGCGGTGCCGACGAGGGCGGGTGTGCGCTCGACGCCGTCTTCCGTCTTCAGCACCTCGTGGCGCTTCTGCTCCTGCTTGACCGGCAGGCCGGTTTCGGGCTCGACCCAGAAGGTGGTCGTGCCGTCGTACACGCGCTCGGCCTGCTTGTCCCCCTTCCCCTTCATCCCGAGCACGGTGGCGGGCACCTTGAGCGTGTCGGTGACCGTCGGGGGGATCTCCTGCACGAACCGGTAGACCCGCAGCCCGTCCAGCACCTCCTCACCGGCGAACTCCGCCGGGAAGGCCTGCTTGGCGGCGGGGTTGTAGACGGAGTAGGTCTTCTTCTCGACCCCGAAGGGGAACAGGAAGATCTGCCCCTGCAGCCGCACCGGCGTCTTGTCCACGTTGACCTGGCAGCAGTTCACGCCGGTGCCGTCGTACTTGTTGAAGGCACTGCGGAACAGGCTGAAGGAGATGCCGCGGCGTTCGTTGGTGACGTCGTTGACATTGGTGAACTGGTCCCACACGACGTGGTCGCCTGCTGACTCCTCCGTGTCGCCGCGCGTCGTCACGGTGATGGCGAGGTTCCCGGTGAGGACCTTCATGTCGGCGACGCTGAAGTAGCGGGCGTTCGGCGCGCTCAGTTCGGTCGTGCTGTCCTGGTCCGCGGGCGCGTGCACGAGCCGGTCCGCCGCCCAGAAGCGGAGGAGCGGCGCCAGCACGACGAAGAACACCCCCAGCGCGAGGAGAACGAGTCCACCGGTCCGTCTCATCAAGTCCTCCGGGATCTCCCCAGTACGGCCTGGAACCTGTTATGCCGAATTGGTCTGGTTGGCCCGCGTATCGTAGTGCGGGCTCGTGACCGCCGCCAAGAACACGTTCTAACGAGTGACGCCTGGCTGAGATACAGTGTGCCGATCGTACGCCTATGTGCCGGAGTGATCAGCTTTGACCGCCACACAGGTCGACCTCGGCACGCCGGCGGGACCGGTCCCCGGCGACGGCGGTCATCTGAACTCCCTCGACGGAATCCGCGCGGTCGCCGCGCTGCTCGTGCTGACGCTGCACGTCGCCTCGGTGACCGGGGAGATGTACGGCGACTCGGAGTTCTCCTGGCTCGTCGCCCACGGCGACGTGGGCGTCGCGATCTTCTTTGTGCTCTCCGGCCTGCTTCTCTACCGCCCCTGGGCGGCCGCCCTCTTCGGCGCGGGGCGACGCCCCGGCACCCGCGTCTACCTGTGGCGGCGTGCGCTCCGCGTGCTTCCGGCCTACTGGGTGGCGGTGACCGCCGGGCTCGTCCTGTTCCACTCCGCGCGGCTGGGCTCGGTGCGGACGTGGGTCGAATGGCTCGGCCTGCTCTCGATCTACGATCCCGACCCGTGGTGGACCGGAACCGGCCCCGAGGGGCTCTACCAGATGTGGACCCTCCCGGTGGAGGCGACCTTCTATCTGGCGCTTCCGCTGATCGGCGCGGGAGTCGCGTTCCTCGCGGCGCTCCGGGGCGGTGACGTGAACCGGAGGGGTTCTCGCGCCCTGCTCGCGCTCGCCCTCCTCGGCTCGGTCTCGTTCGCCTACATCGCCGCGACCTTCTGGCCCACGTGGAAGCCGATGATGGGCCTGCACCTGCCGCGCTACCTGCTGTGGTTCGCCCTGGGCATGGCCGTCTCCCTGCTCGCCGCCTGGGCGAAGGCGCAGCCGGCCGGCCGGGTGGGCGTGCTGTGCCGCACGCTGGGCTCCTCCGCCGGCGCCTGCTGGCTGATCTCCGCACTGACCTTCGTCGTCGCGAGCACAGAGTTGACCGGCCCCAGGACCCTGAGCGGAGACACGTTCTGGGCCTCCTGCTTCAAGACCGCCCTCTACGGCGTCACGGCGGTCTTCCTCGTCGCGCCCCTGGCCCTCTCGGACGGCCGGCCGGGCTTCGCCGACCGGGCCCTCGGCAACCCGGTCATGCGCTTCCTCGGCCGTGTCTCCTACAGCCTGTTCCTGTGGCATGTGCTGGTGATCGCCGTCCTCTACCGGCTCGCCGACATGAAGCCCCTAACGGGCGGGTTCTGGCCGGTGCTGCTCGTGGTCGTGCCCCTCTCGGTCCTGGTCGCCACCCTGAGCCACTTCCTCGTCGAGGAGCCCGCCCGGCGGCTCGGCCGACGTCTCGGCCCCGGCCGACGTCTTGGCCCCGGCCGTAGCGAGCGCGACCAGCAGCGCCGCGACAACGGGCAGGCAGAGCAGTTGCGCGGCCCGCTGCTGCCAGGAGTCGCCCCACGAGAGGGTCGCCAGCACCCCGGCGGGCACGAGCAGTGACACCACCGGCAGTGGTGAGCGCAGGAGACGGCCGAGCGCCGGTCCGCCCCACAGGGCGGCGAGGACGCACCCGGTGACCACCGCGAGACCCGCGGGACCGGCGATCCACCACCCCGCCAGGGCCGCGACCGGAGCCAGCAGCCGCCGGTCCACGGCCGCCGCCCGGGTCCGTACGGCCCGCGGGGCGCGCAGGCGGACCGGACGCGTCGCGAGGAACGCCACCAGGAGCAGACCGGCGAAGCCCGCGACGAGCACGACGCGGTAGACCCGGTCGGGCGGGTAGTCGAGCCGGACGACCCCCGACGTGCCCGCGGGAATCCGCCAGGCCTGCCGCCAGCCGTCGATCTTCACGGCCGTCAGGGTGTGCCCGGCGACCGTGGCGGTCCAGCCCGCGTTGAAGTTCTCCCCCAGCACCAGGTAGGCGTCGGCCTCCGCCGAGACGGACACCGTGCGCCGCGAGGCGCCCCAGGACTCGGCCGAGACCTTCCCGGAGAACTTCGGAGTGGCGGCTGGTGCCGGGTCCGCGCCACCCTTCACGCCATCCATCACGACGGAGTCCACCCGGAACGGGTCCAGCGGTACGGCTCGGATCCGGGTGGCGCCCGGGGCGACACGCACCTTGCCGCAGGAGGTGAAGCGCAGCGGGCGCCCGGTCAGCACGTCACCGTAGACGCCCTCGACCCGGGTCGCGACCCGCTCGCCGCCGCCCGTACCGCCGCCCGTACCGCCGACTGTCAGGGCCGGCCCGAAACCGCAGTCGAGGGTGAACGGGACCCCGGCGATGTCCGGCAGCGGCTTCACCCCGTCGATCAGCACGTCGGTGACCTGCAGCGGCGGGGCCGCCGGGGAGAACTGGATGCGCAGGCGGTCGGTCTTCACCGGGCGGAACCGCACCTCGCCCTCGTCGTCGAGCCAGCCGCCGCGCACGCTGCCGTCGCCCGCCGTGATCAGCACCGACGTCCACGGGCGCGCTCCCTTCGGGCGCTGGACGACGATCCGGCCGACCGTCCTGGCCCTCGCCCACCGGATCGACAGCTCGGGATGGCGGTCGTTCTCGCCGCTGATCCAGGTGGTGCGCGGGTCGCCGTCGAAGGCCGACCTGGCCGCCGCCACCGGCTGGTCGACGGCCACACTCGACCCGCTGACCTGGGGGAACTCGGTCAGTTGCGCGTACCGGTCGATGGCGGCGGCGTCCCGCAGCACGGCCCGGCCGGTCAGCCGTGGGGAACCAGCGGCAGGGACCGTGACGGTGTGGTCGAAGGTGTAGCCCTCCTCGCCCTGCCGCTCCGCCGACGGCTGGCACAGCCACCGGACCGGCCCGAGCACGCAGGGCGATTCGTCTCCCGCCGCCCTGGTCATGACGTACGTCGTGGGCGTCCCGGCGGTCTGCCCGGAGACGTCCGGCGACCGGTACGTCCGGCCGGTGGTCAGGCCGGGAACGGTGATCTCCGCGATGCCCACCGACGTGCCGAACGCGTCCTCCGGCTGTTCGGCCAGCCGCAGGACGCGCAGCCGGAGCCAGGACGACGGCCCGTCGGTGACCCGCAGGCTCTGGGAGCCGCCGGTCTGCGCGACGTCCGTGAGGTCCTGCTCGACGCGGCCGGCCGCCGTCTCCACGGCGACCCGGACGGGCGGCGGCCCGAGGACGGGGTCGGTGACGAATCGCACCCCGATGTCGGTGAGCCGCAGGGGCCGCTCGAAGTCGATCCTGATCCACTGGCCGAGTGGCCCGTCCGTGCCGCCCGACCGCCACATCGTCCACGGGTTCCCGTCGAGGGCGGCGTACGGCAGATAGCCGGGCGACTGCGGCATGGCGATGGTGCCGGGGTCGGAGGCCGACGAGGAGGCCGACACGCCCGCTACACCGGTGTAGGCGGCGGTGGCGGAGAACGGCGCCCAGCCCGGCTCCAGGTAGTCGTCCACCACCCCGGTTCCCGGCGGCGACTCCCCGTCGGCGAGCGTCGGCGAGACCCCCCTCCGGATGGTGCCGAAGTGCCGCTGCCTGCGGCGGAGGGAGTCGGTGACGACGGCCTCACGGGCGTCGCCGGGGTCCGCGTTCAGCACCGTGGGACGCTCCCCGAATCGACCGCTCAGAAGCCCCTGGTCGGCCAGGTCGAGCAGCCCCTCTGGCGCCCCGTACACCCGCAGCAGGCCACCGGCCGGGAGCAGCGAGACGACACCGGCGGCGCCGTCGACCTCGTACACCTCCAGCGCGGGGTAGGCCGGGTCCTGGCCCAGGACGGCGTCGTCCATGTCCCAGCTCGACCCGACATCGGGGCCGAACGAGGCGACCCTGGCGACGCCCTCGGTGTCGGCGAGCGCCTGGTGCACGCGCGCGGGAAGGGTGCCCTCCATGGCGCGGCGGTCCAGGTCATTGCGCACCAGGAGGAACCGTACGCCGAGGCGGGCCAGCACCTCGTGCAGACCAGGGGACCCGCGCCCGGCGGCCACCTGCCGGTCCACCGCGTCGAGCACCCTGGTGAGCCCGGTCGAGCCGGCCGCGCCGATCTGCCGTTCCGCCCAGCGCACCGTGAAGAGCTGCTGCATGGGTTCGTCGAGGGGCCGTCCCCAGGTGTACTCCGCGAACGCGGACCCGGGCAGGGCCAGCACCGCCTGGTCGCCGGCTCGGCCGTTCAGCCATCGGGCGGCGTCGTGCCAGTAGCCCGGGATCTCCCGGAACGTCCCCGGCCCGGCCAGCCCGAGCTGGAGGACCGGCAGCGTGATCCCCGCCAGCGCGGCCACCACGCCAGCCATCAAGAACCGCGCACTCAAGTGGGGCCGCCGTGCGGCGGCGAGGATATGAGCGAGGCCAAGCGTGAGCGGAAGACGCACCACGGGGTCGAACTTGCGCAGGTTCCGCAGCGGCGCGAGGGGACCGTCGATCAGCTCGCGGACCGCCGGGGCGAGCGGCGCCTCCAGCGCGCCCAGGTGGCCCGCCGACATGACGAGCAGGCCCGCCAGCAACGTCAGCGTCACGAACTGCCGGTGCGGCGCGTCGGCCCGCAGCACGCCGGCGAGCCCGATCGCGGCCAGCAGGCACGTCGCCACGGCCGCCCAGGTCGCGTGGGTGAGCTCGAAGCCGACCGGCATCGCCGGACCGGCGCCGCCCGTGATCGAGGTCACCCAGTCGGCGGTGCCGCGCAGGATGTTCGGCAGCGAGGTCACCTGGGTCGTCGTCGCCGCGCTCTCGGTGTAGGGCAGGAACGAGAACGCGAACCTGCCCATGAGCAGCAGCGGGACGGTCCACCAGAGGGTCGCCGCGGCCACCCCCGCCAGCCACCACGCCAGCAGCCGCACTCGCTTGGCCTCCGGGTCGCGGGTGGCGACGAACAGCACCGGGACGACGAGGACCGCCCCCACCGCGACCGCGTTGACCCCACCGCACAACGCCACCGCGAACGCCGAACGGGCCGCGCAGACCATCCGGTTGCCGCCCCGCGCGGCGGTGACCAGCGGCAGCAGGATCCACGGCAGCAGCGCCATCGGCTGCGCCTCGGCCGACAGCACCCCGAGGTCGGACACCGCGCGGGGGGCCAGCGCGAAGGCGAGCGCGGCGACGAGACGGGTCTCCGGCGTCCCGATCCCGAGCCGGGCCGCGAGCCGGTTCATCCCGGCGAGGGCCGTCACGGCGAGCAGCGCCATCCACAGCCGCTGGACCACCCACCCGTCGAGCCCGAGCAGCTTCCCGAACAGGAAGAACGGGCCCATCGGGAAGAGATAGCCGGAGACCTGGTTCTGCAACTGGCCGAACTGCGCCGGATCCCACAGGTCGAGCGCCCGGCCGAGGTACGCCGCGGGCGTGACCGTCAGGTCGATCTTCGTGTCGGCCAGCAGCTCACCGGGCCTGGTCCGGAACACGAGCGCGACGAGCAGGAGCGAGGTGGCCAGCAGACGCAGCCGGTTCCGCATCCGGGCGTCGGTCGTGAGAGTGCTCGTGTGGCTGCTCGTGTGGCTGCTCATCGGCCCTTCCGGGGTGGGTCCGGCAGGAGCTCGGCGAACATCGCGGCGCTGCGGTCCCACGTGAACCGGGCCGCCCAGGCGCGGCACTCCCGCGCGGTCTCGGCCGCCCGCGCGGGGTCGGACAGCAGCGTGAGCGCCTCCGACGTCACCTTCGCGAGCGACCGGCCCTCCGCTGTGCCCTCCGCCATGCCCTCCCCCGCGCTCTGCCCGGCCAGCCAGCCCGTACGCCCGTCGCGTACGGCGTCGCGCAGGCCGTCGACGTCGAAGGCGACCGTCGGCACGCCGAGCGCCGCCGCCTCCAGCACGCTCAGCCCCCAGCCCTCGCCCTGGGACGCGGACAGATGCGCCCAGGCGCGGCCGACGAGCCGCTCCTTCTCCTCCTCCGGGACGTGCCCGTGCAGCCGTACGACGTGGGTGAGCCCGCGCTCGGCCACCAGGGCGGTGAGGCGCCCGAGTTCGGGGCCGCGGCCGACCAGGTCGACGGTGAGACCCGGCCATTCCGCGCGCATCGTCTCGGCGAGGCCGACGACGAGTTCCATCCGCTTGTGCGGCACCATCCGCCCCACGCAGACGAGGGAGGGCCGCTCGGTCCGCTCGTGGCGGGCCCGCTGAGGCGGGTGCCCGCCGTTGGGCACGACGGTGATCGGCCCCGTCCAGGCGAGCCTGCGCCGCATGGCCGCGACGGTGGACGGGGAGACCGCCACGCAGAGGTGCCGCCGGTAGATCCGGCGGGCCGCCGGGCCTTCGAGGAACCGGCCCAGCCGCGCGAGCCAGCCCGGGAAGTGCACGCCGAACTGCGCGTCGTGGACGTGGTGCACGACGCACAGCACCCGCACCTCCCGTGGCACGAGCAGCGGGGTGAAGAACGGGATCCCGTTCTGACAGTCGATCACCACGTCGAACTCGCGGCGGTGCCGCCACAGCCAGGCCGCGGCACGGGCGTACACGGTGAAGGTGCCGCCTCCGCGGACGATCCTGACTCCCTCCACGGTCTCGGCGGCCGCCTGCCCGGGGCCGCGCGCGGTGACGAACGTGAGCTCCGCCCCCCACTCCGTGAGCCGCCTGCCGATCTCCCAGGCGTACGCCTCGGCGCCCCCGGCCCGCTCGTGCCAGGGATCACGCCAGTTGACCAGGGCGACGCGCAGGCCGGACAGCCGCGGCGGCACGCCGTTCGTCCCGTTCACGTGTTCGTCGGCATGAGGTGTTCCGGCAGGGCTCAGGCGGTGACGGGCGGCGTGTGATCGAAGGCCGTGTGTTCGAAGGCTGTGTGATCGGGTGACAGGGGCTCTGCGAAGGGGCGGGTGGAGGCCAGCGCGAGGCGGGGGCGGGCCGCCCGGCGGCCGGAGCGCGTCCTGACCCAGATGACCGCGATCTGCAGGAAGACCCCCCAGCTGTGCCGCCAGCACGAGAACGTCGAGCCGCCGACGTCCCTCCAGGTCACCGGGATCTCCTGTACGCCGGCCCCGAGCAGGTGCACGTGGGCCAGCAGTTCCACGTCGAAGGCGAACCCGGTCGTGCGCAGGCGCCGGGCGGCCCGGCGGGCGAGGTCGCCGTGGAAGAACTTGAACCCGCACTGGGTGTCGCCGATCGGGCCGGTGACCCGGCGGGCCAGGGCGCGGAAGACCCGGGCGCCCAGCCTGCGCACCCGGCTGTGCCGCGCCTCGACGACCGAGCCCGGCGCGGCGCGGGAGCCGATGACCGCGGGCTGTCCGGCGACGAGCCGCCGGACCACCGTGTCGAGCGCGGCGAGGTCGGTGGCCATGTCCACGTCGCAGAACCCGACGAGAGGGGCGGTGGTGGCGAGCAGCCCGGCCCGGACCGCCGCGCCCTTGCCGCGCGTCTCACAGCGGATCAGCCGGATCGGCGTCGTACGCGGGGGCAGGGCGCGCACGACGTCCGGCGTGGCGTCCGTGCTGGCGTTGTCCACGACGACGATCCGCGCGGGAAACGGCAGCTCGGCGAGTTTCGCGCACAGCTCCGACAGTCCCTTGGCGATCCGCGCCTCCTCGTTGCGGGCGGGGATCACGATCTCCAGCACGGGAGAGCCCTTCGGCGGGGGCATGGCGGGGGTGGTCAGCGGCTGCCGTAGTTGTACAGGGGCTTGTTGACCGGGCTCGGAGACGTGTCGGCCACGTTGACCAGACCCACCGTGGCACCCACGGCGAGCAGACCGCCGACGGCCACCGCCAGAAGCACGCGCATGGAAGGGCTCCTCACTCGACCGTTTCATCGACACCTGACGATCGACGCCTGACGACACTAGAACCAGATTCTCTTACCATAAAGTAGATAGACGAAAGAGAGACAAACCAGGCCAGGATAACGGCGTAGGCAGGCGGACTCCCGGTAGGCGCCTGCTCAGGCGTCGGCTCAGGTGCGTCGATGGCGTACAGCGCGGCGTACCGTCCGGTGTAGACGGGCCGGGCGCCCCGGAGCCGCGGGTGGAACTCGTTCCAGTTCGACTGGTCGCCGTCGAGCACGACGAAGCGGAACCCGGCCCCTCGCAACGCCTCGGTCAGCGGAGCCCTCGACCGCACCAGTGGGGTCAGCGCCAGGGCACGGGGGTCCTCGGCTCCGACCACGGTCTCCCCCGCCCCCTCTCCCCCGCCGTCCCCCACCCGGACCGCGTCGTTCCAGACGACCCGCCGGGGCAGATATCGGGGCAGCGGATCGAGCACGGAGCGCCTCCCGTTCCAGTCGTAGGCGCGGTACGCCTCCCACGGCAGCAGCAGCACGTCTCCCGGGACGGGATCGGCCGCGACCCGGGCGCGTACCTCGTCGAAGTCCCGTGGATAAGGCACCGCCGCGAGCCTGCCCATGCCGCCCAGGGCCAGTGTGGGGAGCAGCAGCAGCGGCGCCCCCGCCGCCACCGCACTCGCCACCACCGCACTCGCTCTTACCGCACTCGCTGTTCCCGCGCGCGCCCTTACCGCATCCCCTGCCACCGCGCGCGCCGGCGCACCGCGTAACCGGGCCGCGACCGCCCCGAGGCCGAGCGCCTGCATTAACGCGAGCGGGGCCACATACTGCTGGGCGTCCCGGAGCACGGCGAATCCCGCCCAGTGCGTCACCAGCACCCGCAGGGCCGCCCGCCCCGGCTCGGTGACGCCCAGCGCGGCCACCGCGAAGCCCGTCACCCCCGCCACCGCCAGGCCCGGCCGCGCCGGGACCCCTCTGGCCAGGGCGAAGCCCGCCAGCATCACGACGGCCGCCGCCAGGCGCAGGACCTGCGGCAGCGTCGCGTCGTACCCCGGCGGCACGGCCTCGGCGTTCCAGATCCCCGACAGCACGAGGAGGCTGCCGAGCGCTCCAAACGGCGTGTCCGCGCGGGCCGCGAACGCGTCGACGCCCGCCGGGTCGCCGGGCACCCCGCCCGGCCGCAGCAGGCTCGGCACCAGCCAGGGCAGGCTCAGCGCCACCCACGACACCGCGAACACGCGCAGTGTCCTGCTACGCGACCTGTTACCTGCCTTGTCGCGCGCGTACGCGGCGACGGGCGCGGCGGTCACGAGCGTGATGATCATCGCCATGAAGCCGCCGGCCGCCGCCGGCAGCAGCGCCAGCACGATCGCCCGCCGCTCTGCCCCCCGCCCTGCCCACCGCGCTACCCCTCGCCCTGCCTCCTGTCCTGCCCGCCTCTCTCCGCCGGACACCGCGCGTACGGCCCAGGGCAGCCCCGCGTACCCCAGCAGCAGCGCCCAGTGCCCGAGCAGCAGCCGTTCGGCGACGAAGGGGTTCCAGGTGTAGAAGACCACGGCGGCCAGCCTCGCCGTAAGCGGCCACCGCTCGGTCAGGGCCGCCATCCCGCAGCAGGCCAGCACGAAGATCCCCAGAAGGACGGCCTTCTGGACCAGCGCCCCGGGCAGGACGAGGCCGAGCGCCGCGACCAGCGCGTCGCTGGGGACGGCGCGGGGCAGCGTGCCGGACAGCCCGAAGGCCGTCGCACCGAACACCGGCTCCGGGACGAACACGAGGTCGTAGGCCAGCGCGAACCCGGGCCCGAGCGCCGGGCCGAGGGCGAACGCGCCGATCAGCAACCCGCCCCAGATCGGCCAGCGGCGACCGGCCGCGTCCCAGAAAGACATGTCTCCCAGTTCTAGCGGCAGTGCCGGCTACCTGCCCGGCTCGGGGTCGCGGGGCAGGCCGAGCAGGCGCTCGGCGATGATGTTCAGCTGCACCTCGGTCGTGCCACCGTAGATCGTCATCGCGCGGGTGGCGAGCACGGCCCGGTTCCAGTAGCCGGCGTCGCCGAGCTTCCAGTCGGCGGCGGTGACGGCGGCCGGGCCGATCAGGGAGACCGCGGCCTCCGACACGTGCTGGGCGTGCGCGGTGGACAACAGCTTGCGCACCGAGGCGTCGGCGCCCGGCTCCTCGCCGGCGAGCTGCCTGAGGGTCACCCGCAGCGACAGCGCGTTGATGGAGTGCGCCTCGCAGACGACCGCGGCGAGGTCCTGCCGTTCGGCGGGGGTGAGCTCGCGGCCGAGCCGGCCGGCCAGGCCGAGCAGGTCGGGCACCGACGCCCCGGTGCCGCCCGAGCCGGACGACAGGCTGACCCGCTCGTTGGACAACGTGTTCCTGGCTACCCGCCAGCCGTTGTTCACCTCGCCGACGACCATCCCGTCGGGGACGAAGACGTCGTCGAGGAACACCTCGTTGAACAGGTTCTCCCCGGTCATCTCGCTCAGCGGCCGCACGGTGACACCGGGCGCCTTCATGTCCACCACGAAGTAGGTGATGCCGTCGTGCTTTGGTTTGGATGTGTCGGACCTCGCGATGCAGATGCCCCACTCGGCGACGTGCGCGACCGAGGTCCAGATCTTCTGGCCGTTGAGCCGCCAGCCTCCCTCGACCTTCTCCGCCTTCATCTGCAGCGAGGCGAGGTCGGAGCCCGCCTCGGGCTCGGAGAACAGCTGGCACCAGACCAGCTCGCCGCTCAGCGTGGGCGCCAGGAAGCGCTCCTGCTGCTCCGGCGTGCCGTACGTGACCAGCGACGGCACCACCCAGGCACCGATGATCATCTGCGGCGGCTTGATCCCGGCCGCCCTGACCTCCTGGTGGATGAGCACCTGCTCCAGCGGGGAGGCCGCGCGGCCCCAGGGCCGGGGCAGGTGCGGCATGACGAACCCGGCCTTCGCGAGGGCCCTCTTCTGCTCCGCGCCCTCCAGTGCGGCGATCCCGGCCAGTTCCTCGCGGATCGCCTCGCGCAACGGCCGCGACTCCTCGGGCAGGTCGATCTCCATCTCCCGGGTGACGCCCTTCAGCGCCAGCGCGGCCACCCGATCGGACCACTCGGAGGAGGCGCCGAGCAGCGCGCGGATCGTCAGCGCGCGGCGGTAGTACAGGTGCGCGTCGTGCTCGAACGTGTAGCCGATGCCGCCGAAGGTCTGGATCGCGTCCCTGGCGCACCGCACGGCGGCGTCGGGCGCCATGACGGCCGCGATCGCGGCGGCGTGGTCGCGCTCCGCACCCATCGCCCGGGTGGCGTCCCAGACCGTGGCGCGGGCCTGCTCCAGCGCCACCAACATGCGAGAGATCTTGTGCTTGACGCCCTGGAACTGGCCGATCGGCCGGCCGAACTGCACCCGCACCTTCGCATAGTCGGCCGCGGCGGCCACGCACCAGGCGGCCACCCCCGCCGCGTCCGCGCCGAGGACGATCGCGGCCGTGGCGAGCACCTCGTTCCTGGTCAGGCCGGTCAGCACGCGCTCGGCGGGCACCTCCAGGCCGGACACCTCGACCATGGCCACGCCGCGGGTGAGGTCGAGCGGCCGGACCACTGTGATCGTGGCCTGGGCGGCGTCGATCGCCACCCACTCCTCCCCGGTGTTCGTGGTCACCGGGACCACCAGCACGTCGGCGACCCCGGCGCCGAGGACGTGCGCGGCGGTTCCGATGATCCTGAGCCCGCCCTCCTCGCGTTCGCCGACGATCTCACTGTTGAGGGCCAGTGCTCCGGTCAGGGAACCGTCCGCCAGCCCGGGCAGTAGATCCGCCCGCGCCTTCGCCTCGGAGGCGAGGATCGCGGCACCGGCCAGGATGGTGGGCACCATCGGGCCGGGTGTCATCCGCTCCGACAGGGCTTCGATCGCCACCGCCGCTTCCAGCAGGCCGTAGCCGGAGCCGCCGTACTCCTCGGGCAGGTGCAGCCCGAGCAGCCCCTGACCGGCGAGGGCGGGCCAGAAGGCGGGACGCTCCTCCATGCCCGAACTCGCGCCCCCCTCCGCGCCCGGCTGGGCTCCCGGCTGGGCGAGGACGTCGACCACTCCCCGTACGACGTCGGCGGGAACGGCCCGCTCGGCCCATCCGGACACCGACTCGCGGAGCGCCTCGTGCTCCTCGTTCAGCCCGATCCCCATGTGATCCTCCAGCCCTGACGCCGCGTAGAACCATATTCTAGAGGAATATTCGCCGACGGGTTCGGGGCCGGTCATGACCTGCGCTGACGGCGGCGCGCCGCCTTGCGACCACGATCGCCGCAGGTAGACAGGGGCTATGCAGCTCACACGGAAGGCCCTCCGTACGGCCGCCGGCACGACCGTGGCGGCGCTGGTCGTCGGAGGGTGCGCGCCGCGGACCACCGGCACCGGGACCACCCCGCCTCCGGTGGCGACGACGGCGCCGAGCACCCCGCTCGCGCCCACGCGGGCGGTCGCGCTCGAGTCGGCCTACGAGCAGGTCATCAAGAAGGTCCTTCCGTCGACCGTGCAGATCACCACCGGACAGGCACTGGGCTCCGGCATCGTCTACGACAAGGAGGGGCACATCCTGACGAACGCCCACGTCGTGGGCAACGCCACCGAGTTCCGGGTGACGCTGGCGACCGGCGGCAAGTCCAGGAGGGCCCGGCTCGTGAGCAGCTATCCGGCGGGCGACCTCGCGATGATCCGCGTGGAGGACGCCCACGGGATGACGCCCGCGACGTTCGGCCGCTCCTCGAACCTCAAGGTCGGGCAGATCGTGCTGGCCATGGGCAACCCCCTCGGCTTCTCCGGCAGCGTGACCGAGGGCATCGTGTCGGCCCTCGGCCGCACGGTGACGGGCGAGCGGCACGCCGGCGGCGGGGCCGCGACCATCACCAACGCCGTGCAGACCTCCGCGCCCATCAACCCCGGCAACAGCGGCGGCGCCCTGGTCGACCTGTCCGGGCAGGTCATCGGCATTCCGACACTGGCCGCCGTCGATCCCGAGCAGGGCGCCGCGCCCGGCCTCGGCTTCGCGATCCCGAGCGACACCGCGACCGACGTGGCCCGCCAGATCATCCGGTACGGCCGGGTCGTCAACACCCGCCGGGCCGCCCTCGGCGTACGGGTCGGCACCGCGGTCGACGCGAACGGCGACCCGATCGGCGTGGTGGTCGGCTCGGTGGCCCCCGGAGGCGGCGCGGACAAGGCGGGCATCCGCCCTGGCGACGTGATCGTGCGGGTCAACGGCACCGGGACCCCCACCGCCACCGCACTGTCGCAGATCATGGCCACGCTCCGGCCGGGAGACAGCGCGCGGGTCGAGATCCTGCACCCGGACGGCACCAGGAGCACGGTCTCGGCCGTCCTCAGCGAACTGCCCGCCGGACAATAAGCCGCAACCAAAGCCGCGATCCTGACAAAGTGGTGTGAGATAGCGCGAAATCGCTTGGAGCGGGCCTCCATACGGTTGTTACGGTCGGGGCGTGATCTCCCCCGAACTGACCCGGTTCATCGCCGGGCTGCCCAAGGCAGAGCTACACGTTCACCACGTCGGCGCGGCGTCACCGCACATCGTGGCCGACCTCGCGGCGCGCTACGAAGGCTCGACGCCCGTACCCGCCGATCCCGCCCTGGTCGAGAAGTTCTACGACTTCCGCGACTTCGCCCATTTCCTCCAGGTCTATCTGCAGGTCGTGGACCTCATCAGGAAGCCCGAGGACCTGTGGACGCTCATCCACGGCGTCGGCGGCGACATGGCCGCCCAGCAGGTGCGGTACGCCGAGCTCACCATCACCCCGTACCCCCACCTGGCCCGCGGCTTCGCGCCCGAGGAGTTCTGCGAGGTGATCGAGGACGCCAGGCGCCGGGCCGAGACGGACTTCGGCATCGTGCTGCGCTGGTGCTTCGACATCCCTGGCGACTTCGGGATCCCGGCCGCGGACCAGACGCTCTCCCTCGCGCTGGACCAGCGGCCGGACGGCCTGGTCAGCTTCGGGCTCGGCGGCGGGGAGAACGGAGTGCCCAGGGCGTGGTTCGCACCGCACTTCGCCGCGGCCCGCGCCGCCGGGCTCCATTCGGTGCCGCACGCCGGCGAGGTCAGCGACGCCCAGTGCGTCTGGGACGCCATACGGGAGCTCGGCGCGGAGCGGATCGAGCACGGCATCCACAGCGTGCAGGACCCGGCACTGCTGGAGCACCTGGCCGAGAACACCATCACGCTGGATGTCTGCCCCACCTCCAACGTCCGGACGGGGGCCGTGCCCGACCTGGCGGAGCACCCGCTGCCCGCGCTGGTCGCGGCCGGTGTGCCGGTCACGGTCAACACCGACGACCCGCCCATGTTCGGCACCGATCTCAACCGGGAGTACGCCGTCGCGGCCGAACTGCTCTCGCTGGACGCCGACGGCGTGGCCGACCTGGCGCGCACGGCCGTCCGGGCGTCCTTCCTCGACGGTGCGGGCAAGCGCGCCCTGCTCAGGGACATCGACGCCTATGCGGCTCAGAACTCGTCGGCGCCGCTCACCTGAGTGATCTCGAAGATGTGGCGAGAGGCCGCGCAGACGGTCTCCAGCACGTGGATCGGGAGATCGTCGGCCGAGTAGGCGGCCCGTACGATCTGGACCACCCACTCGCCGGGACCGAGATCGAGTGTGACCGCTTCCTCCCCTTCCGGTGGCCGGGCGATCAGATGCTCCTCCGCCCGGCCGAAGCGGTGTCCCAGGGCCTCGATCGACGCCTGAAGACTGGGGCGCAGGAAACCGGGCTCGACCAGCGCCGTCCCCCCGAACAGGTCGAGCCGCAGGAAGCTGGTGGCCACCCGCACCGGCACCTCGTCGGCGAGCAGCAGCTTGCGCCGGGCCAGCACCGGCGTCCCGGGCTCGACCCGCAGTCCCTCCGCCACGTGCCCCGGCGCGGGCTCCGGCCCGACGTACAGCATCGTGCGACCGGCCCGCACCCCCTGCCGCTCCGCCTCGGTCAGGAACAGCGAAGCCGAGGCCCGTACGGCGGGCTGCGACGGCAGCGACCTTCGCACCACCACCCGCGGCTCCCCCGCAGGCTCCACGCCCCGCTCTCCCAACTGCTCCCCCACCTGCTGCCCCTCCTGCCTCCTGGCATGGGACTCCCTCCCACGCACGTCACGACTCTAGGGCGTGTATCGAAAGCGCCGGTCACAGCCGCCCGTTGCTCTGAGGCAGGGACAAACCGCTACCTCAGCGGTGGATGTGGCGAGTACGGTGTGGCTGTAGGCCGGTGATCGCGTGCAGCGGCGGCTCACGGAGACAGACGCGCGGACACGAAGGAGCGAATGGTGCCAGGCGCTGTACTGCGAGGGGTGACTCTGGACTGTGCCGACCCGCAGACGCTGGCGGGCTTCTACGGTGCGCTGACCGGGATGCGCGAGCTCTTCAGTACGAGCGAGTTCGTCGCTCTGACGAACGGCTCCGGCTGTGATCTGGGATTCCAGCGGGTTGACGGATACCGGGCTCCGCAGTGGCCGGGTCAGGACGTGCCACAACAGTTCCACCTGGATTTCCGCGCTGACGACCTCGATGCGATGGAAGGGCTGGCGCTGGAACTCGGCGCGGCCAAACCGGACCATCAGCCCGGCGACGGACGCTGGCGGGTACTGCTGGATCCGGCTGGCCACCCCTTCTGCCTGACGTCTTCCTGACATCGTCGGCGTGACAGGTATCCCCCGTCAGATGCCGTAGCGCTCAGGCTTGGGCGAGCTGTTTGTCAGCTGCTCGCCGCCTCGGAGAGGGCATGGCGTCGAATGTACTGGTCACAGCCACCCGTTGATGGCCGCTACCAGGACGGTTGCCTCGTATCTGACCGCGAGTTTGTCGTACCTCGTGGCCACGGCGCGGTGTCTCTTGAGGCGATTGATGCCGCACTCGACTGCGTTCCGAGCCTTGTAGTCCTCCGGGTCGAACTTCGGTGGACGGCCACCGCGGGAGCCAAGTTTCCTTCGGTTGCGAGCCTGGTCGGCCTTGTCCGGGATGGTGCACTGGATGCCGCGTCTGCGCAGGTAGGAGCGGTTCTTGCGGGAGGCGTACGCCTTGTCGGCGCGTACTCGGTTCGGCGTGGTGCGCGCTCTGCCCAGCCCCAGGCGACGCACGCGGATCTTCTTCAGTACGGGTTCGAACTGCGGGGAATCGCCACGCTGCCCGGCCGTGATCACGATCGACATGGGTTTCTGGCCCTGCTCGACGGCCAGGTGCAGCTTGGTGGTCAGGCCGCCACGCGAGCGTCGGCCCAGACCGGCGGCCGGCCCGGCTTCGCGCCCATCGGCAACAACGGCTCCAGCCGGGCCCACTGCGTATCCGTCAGATCTCCACGTGCCACGGGACAAGATCATCCCGCCTTAAGATCTACTTCCGATACACGCCCTAGGTGACCCACCGGTGCACGCTGGTGCGGCCCGACAGAGATCGAGAAGGCGAGACCGGCTCGGTCAGGCCTCCTGACGCGGCCGCGCGGTCAGCCGGGTACCGGCGGCGAGGTGGTCCTGCAGGTCGGCGTGGCGGAACTGGTAGACCGGACCGACCACCCGCAGCAGTCCCAGCCGGTGCGCGTCGTCCAGGAAGTCCATCAGGTTCTTCGGGCACTTCCCCTGCTCGGCCAGGTGACGGACGGTGATCAGGTACGCGGGCCACACGCTGTGACGGAGCATGGTGAGCCCGAGCCCGAGCGCCAGGAAGGCGCCGGACAGGACGCCGAGCCTGATCCCGAACCAGGGTCCGTTCGCCAGCCCACCCACCAGGCCGGTGACCACCCCGCCCCCGACTCCCGGCACCACGCCGCACAGGATCGCGAGGGTACGGCTCGCCCGCCAGGCGTGGTACGGCGTGGTCGCCGCCGTGAGAGGAGTGGGCTGCTGCATCCACTGGATGAGCACGAGGCCCGGCCCGAGCGCGAGGCCCGCCCAGAACCCGGCCTTGATCGCGAGTCCGGGCTCCGCCTCCGCGACGAGTGCCGCCCCGGAGACGCTGACCATCCCGATCAGGATCCTGAGCAGGAGCACGATCGTGATCTGCCGGGCCAGATCCCGCACCCTGCCGCGGAACTCGACGCTGACCCGGCCGGGTGTCCCGGTGAACCCGCGCAGGGTGGCCGTCAGCACCCCGAATCCCGCGGCGAGGCCCACCGGAAGGGTGACCAGCGGATGAATCTCGCCCGCGAACGTGGCGACCATGCCGAAGATCACGCCGACGACCAGGCAGGCGGTGGTCGCCGTACGCCTGCGCTCGTCGGCTTCGAGCACCAGCCCGCCCAGGCGCCACCAGGCCAGGTCGCGGGTGCCGTTCTTGGAGAGCAGACGGGCCAGGTAGCCCAGGTGGCGGCGCGTCTCGCCGGCGTCCCAGCCATGCCTCGGCGTCAGTTCGGGCGGCCCGGTCCGGCCGGTCGGCGACGCACCGGGCGAACGGGCGGCGAGAAGCACCGGGATCAGGCCGTCCCACAGGTGGCCCCGCAGTTCGTCCGGATCCTGCCCCAGCCGCCCGGTCAACGGGGCCGGATCGGCATGGGGATCGATATAGACGGCACGCAGGAGCCACAGGCCAAGAGGGGTGGCCGTCAGCTGTGACAGCCCTTCCAGCTCTCCGGTGCGCAGGCCGTCCAGGACGTTCTCCCAGACCGGGCCGGGCTCCGGCGGCAGGCAGGTGCGCAGGTACCCTTCGGCGTCGGCCGGGGTGAGCGGCGCCGGCGCGATGACGGCCGCGGACGGCAACGGCTGCTTCGCGTCCTCGACGGCCTCGGCCAGTTCCTCCGTACGGCTGGTGAGGATGTACGACTCGGCCGCGTCCAGAGAGGCGTTGAGCGCCCTGACGATCGCGGCCCGGTGCGGGCGGGGCAACTCGTCCAGGCCGTCCATGACGGGCAGGATGTGGCCGCCCCTGACGAGTTCGCGGGCGACCCCGGAGCCGAACTCCGCCGAGCCCAGGGCCTCATAGCCACGCTCCAGGCTCCGGGTCAGCCATGAGTGCAGGTCCTCGGCCGCGGGGTCCCAGCTCGACAGCGACAGCAGCACCGGTACGGGATCGGACGGGTCGCGCTCCTTCCCTGTCAGTTCGAGCAGGAGCTGGATGGCCAGGGTGGTCTTCCCGGAGCCGGGGCCGCCGGTGATCACTAGACGACGCCGCCGGAGCTTGAGAAAGTCCCTGGCCAGCTCGGCGACGGCGTTGCCGACGCCTTCCAGCCTCCCCTCGCCGATCAGGTGCCGGTGATGCAGCAGGCCGGTGTCGTCGGTGAGCTGCCAGACCACCGGAATCGGGTCGGGCTCCAGCCCTCGGATCATCGATTCGCCCCGCCACGCGTCGCGCACCAGGGCGGTGAGCGTGTCCTTGGCCGCGGACACCTGATCGGGAAGGGTCACGCGGGGCGCGGCCCGGTTCCGCGCCCATCCCAGCAGCGCCACCCCGGAGGTCATCGCGGCCAGCGCGACCGCCACCGCATCGGCGACGTTCGGCGAATCCGTCGAGGACACGGCTCTGAACACCACGACGACGGCCGCGCCCAGCGCGGCCACGCAGAGCGCGGCGGCAGGGAGCACGATCCACGATCTGCGCCGGTTCACCCGCACATGATGGCGATCTCCCGGCGGACAGCACGGCCGATCGGCACTAACCGTTACCATCCGGATACTCCGGGCGGCAATTCGGCCGCCCGAAACAAGGCCGGCCATCACGGAGACCCTCAGACAACACGAAGGCCCACGGAGCGAGCATCCGCTCGCCGCGTGGGCCTTCACGTCCGGTGGAGGTGGCGGGAATCGAACCCGCGTCCTTCAACACCAAGACAGGACTTCTCCGGGTGCAGCCTGTTGCGCTTTTCTCAGCCCCGGCGATCACACAGGCGTGTCGCCGACGGGCTCAGTCACTGTTTGGTTTCCCGTACGGCCCCGTGACCGGGTCGGACGGTTGAGCCTCCTAGCGATGTCAGTTCCGGGCCGGAGGCACTCCCGGGCTGACAGAGGTTTTTCGCTGCTGCTTAGGCGGCGAGAGCCAGGGAAGCCTGGCTCACCTCAGTGCTCTTCTTATTGGCACTTAATTGTCGCGGTCACAGTGTTGACGGGGTTATGTCCGCAGTCCCCGACCCGCTTCCCCTGACTTGCAATGCCGAAGTCGAAACCGGTCACCCCCTGGTCGAGATCTCTCAGGCTGAGAGCCGGACCCGAGAGCCCGGCAACACAAGCTTACTCATGACAACACCCGCGACGCGACTTCGATTCCACCCACCGGAACCCGCCGCGAACCACCGGGACGCACAGGGACCCGCCGGGACGCCGAAGCCCCCGGAGCGCGGCGTAAGCGCGGCGCCCCGGGGGCCGACCGGCAGGGTCGAGCCGGTCCGGATGGCAGGGCTCCCCCCGAGATGGAGCCCTGTCCTCATCACGGCGACTGGGCCCGCAACCCCCCGAAGCGGGTCCCAGTCACCCTTGAAGACGCCGGTCACGTCCCCAATGGTTGCTCGCGCTCCCCGGTTTTCTCAGGCCGCGTTTTCTCAGGCCCGCACTGGCTCAGGTCAGCGCTGTCTCAGATCTGCGGCTGGGCGCCGCGGAAGAAGCCTCCCGCGACCGCCGGAGCGGCCCCCTGGTCGCCACTCTTCACCAGTACGGCGAGCGCCACGTCCCCCTGCCAGCCGACGAACCAGGACAGCCTGGTCCGCTCCTTCTTCTCCGCCTGGGTCACCTGGGCCGCCACCCCGTACACGGGCTCGCCGGGAGCGGTGGCGGGGGCCGCCGCGCCCGAGGTGACGCCGGCCCGCATGAGCGTGCGCAGCTTGGCCGTGACCGCCGGGTCCAGCGAAGTCGGCGCGACCGCGGGGGACCCGCCCGCCTCCTCCGCCACCGGGTCGGGGGCGGCCGGCGAGGTGACCAGTGTCGGCGGGCGCCAGGTGCCGGACTTGACGGCTCCCGCGACCAGGGCCATCGCGAGCGGGCTCACCTTGGCGCCCTGCCCAGCGATGATCTTCGCGACCGCGGCGTCGCCCTGGGCGGCGGGCACCGACCCGCTGAAGGTCCGCAGCGGCAGCTTCCAGCCGGAGCCGATCCCGAACTGCTGCGCGCTGCGGCTGATCGCCTGGCCGTTGATCCGGCGGGCCAGCGACGCGAGCGCGGTGACGCAGCCCTGGGCGAAGTCGGTCTGGAAGCTCGGCACCGTCACGCCGTCCACACCGGGCTGCTGGAAGCGCGCCCCGCCGACCGTCCGGTCGGAGCTGCACGGCACCTTCTGCTTGGGGTCGAGGCCCGCCCTGAGCAGCCCTTCGGTCGCGATGATCGAGAAGGTGGTACCGGCCGCGTACTTGCCCGCGAGCGCGTCCCCCTCCTGGTGGAGCTGGTTGGTGGAGACGGCGAGCACCTCGCCGGTGGACGCCTTGACGGCGACGAGAGCGGCCGGGCGTGACCCCGCGACGGCGGCGTCGCCGGCGCTCTGCAGGCGGCTGTCGATCGTGGTGCGGACCGGCTCGTTCTCCCGCCCGGGCCACGCCTTGAGCTCCTTGACCTGCCGCCCGGTGGCGTTGTCCAGCACGACGACCCGGGTCTCGGTGGAGCCGGTGAGCTGGTCCTGGTAGGCCTTCTGCAGGCCGTCCCGGCCGAGGGTGTCGCCGGCCCGCTGCGGCCCGCCGAGCCGCTGCTCCGCCTCCGGGGTGATGGCCGTGACGACCCCGACGATCTGCGTCGGCGACTTGGGGGCCACCGGCGCGTTGTCGATCTCGAACCGCAACCCGCCGATGGCCTCGAGCTTCGACTTGAGCTGGGCGAACTTCGTCCGGCCGAACGTCGCGAGCGGGACGAAGTCCTGCGGCGGCGACGACAGGACGCGGCTCAGCAGCCGGTCCTGGGCGAACCCGGTGATCTTCGACAGCTGCTCGCACAGGTGGGCGGGGTCCTTGACCTCGGCCGGGGTGACCCCCGCGACGTGCAGCATCGTCTCGTCCTGCAGGGGGTTGCCCGCGCGGTCGAGGATGGGCCTGCGGCCCTTGGGGACCGTGGCGACCGCGAGACGCTGCCCGGCGTGCAGGTCCGGGTGGATGACGCTCGGCGACCACCGCACCTTCCACTGCCCGCCGACCAGGTGCATCGGCAGGGCGCCGTCGTACTGCCAGAGGGGGTTGTTCTCCCCGAGATCCACCTCGGCGTGGAAGGCGGCCCGCGCGGTCTCGTCGTCCAGGCTGATCCCCTTGAGGGAGAAGCGGATGGAGGCGGCGTCGAGCTGGAGGCGGGCGTCCTCCAGCGCCTTCCGTACGGCCGCCTGGTCGCCGTCGGCCCGCCGCGCGGCGGCCGCGTAGTCCCCGGTCTGCCAGCCGACGAGGAAGTCGCGCACCGCCTCGTGGGGCGACGGCTCCTCGAAACAGCCGGTGAGCAAGGGCGCGGTCAACCCCAGGGCGAGCGCGGCCCGTACCACTCTGGCGCGCACGGTCTAGCGGCCCCCCCGGCGGCGGACCGCGTTGGACATCGCCCGCGACATCTCCCGGGTGGCCTGCTTCTCCATCAGCGTCTGGCGCTTGTCGTAGTCCTTCTTGCCCCGGGCGATGCCGATCTCGATCTTCGCCCGGCCGTCCTTGAAGTACATCGACAGCGGGATCAGGGTGAGGCCCTTCTCCTTGAGCGTCGCGTCCAGCTTGCCGATCTCCTTGCGGTTCAGCAGGAGCTTGCGGGTGCGCCGGGCGGCGTGGTTGGTCCAGGTCCCCTGGCTGTACTCCGGGATGTACACGTTGATCAGCCAGACCTCGCCGCCCTCTACCGAGGCGTAGCCGTCGGTCAGGTTGGCCTTACCCGCCCGCAGGGACTTGACCTCGGTGCCGGTCAGCACGAGCCCGGCCTCGTAGGTGTCCTCGATGAAGAAGTCGTGCCTGGCACGCTTGTTCTGGGCGATGAGCTTGCGCCCGGTCTCACGTGGCATAAGGGGAGCCTACCGTCGCCGCGAAGGGCGAAAACGAGCTACGACGGGCTACGCGGTGCGCGGAACTCACACCCGCAGGTAGCGGCGCAGCGTGACGAACGAGGCGAAGACACAGATCAGCACGCCGATGGCCATGGTGCCGGTGATCACGCCGGCGACGGTGTCCCAGCCGAGGGGTGCCACCATGTACGTCTGGATCTCCTCGAAGATGAAGATCTTGACGAGGATCAGCAGGACGCCGGAAAGGACGCCGCCGATCAGGCCCGCGATCAGCCCCTCCATCACGAAGGGCAGCTGGATGTAGATGTTGGACGCGCCGACCAGCCGCATGATCCCGGTCTCCCTGCGGCGGTTGTACGCCGACAGCCGCACGGTGTTGCCGATCAGCAGGGTGGCCGCGAAGACCATCAGGATCGCGATGCCGAGCGCCATGTTGCGCAGGGTGTCCATGAAGCCGAAGACCGACTGCAGCAGGTCGCGTTCGTTGACGACGTTGGAGACGCCGGGCTGCCCCTTGAGGTTGCTCGCGACGACCGTCGCCTTCTCCGGGTCCTTGAGCTTCACCCGGAAGGACTCCGGCATGTCCTCGACCTTGGTCACCGACAGCAGCAGGGTGTTGTTCTCGGTGTTCTGCCAGTTCTTGTACGCCTCGGCCTGAGTCTCGAACTTCACCGACTCGACCTCGGGCAGGCCCCGGATGGTCTGCTCCAGGTTGCCCTTCTCCTCCTGCGTGACCGCGCCCTTGTTCTTGCACGCGTCGAAGGGCGAGCCCTTCACACACAGGTAGACCGACAGCTCGACCTTGTCGCTCCAGAAGCCGGTGAGCTTCGAGACCTGAGAGTTGATCATCAGTCCGACGCCCAGCAGCGCCATGCCGACGGCGACGGTCACGATCACCGCGATGGTCATCGTGAGATTGCGCCGAAGGCCGATCCAGACCTCGGAAAAGATGAAGTTGGCCCGCATGGTCCCAGTTACTCCTAATACGCCTGGCCGTACACGCCGCGCGACTGGTCTCGGACGATCTTGCCGTCCTCGAGCTCGACCACGCGCTTGCGCATGGAGTCGACGATCGCGGCGTCGTGCGTCGCCATGAGGACGGTCGTGCCGGTCCTGTTGATTCGGTCGAGCACCTTCATGATGCCGATGCTCGTGGCGGGGTCGATGTTTCCGGTGGGCTCGTCCGCGAGCAGGATCATCGGCCGGTTGACGAACGCGCGGGCCATCGCGACCCGCTGCTGCTCGCCGCCGGACAGCTCCTCCGGCATCCGGTGGGCCTTGCCCTCCAGGCCGACGAGCTCGATGACCTCCGGCACGACCTTGCGGATGAACCGGCGCGGCTTGCCGATGACCTCCAGGGCGAACGCCACGTTCTCATAGACGTTCTTGTTCGGCAGCAGCCGGAAGTCCTGGAACACGCAGCCGATGCGGCGGCGCAGGTGCGGCACCTTGAAGTTGGACAACTTCGCCAGATCCTTGCCGGCCACGTGGATCGAGCCGGAGTTGGGCCGCTCCTCCTTCAGGACCAGCCGGAGGAAGGTGGACTTCCCCGAGCCTGACGGACCGACCAGGAACACGAACTCGCCCTTGTCGACATCCACGCTCACGTGGTCGAGGGCGGGCCGGTTTTGGTTCGCGTAGACCTTGGTGACATTATCGAAATGGATCACGGGCGCATCACGGCTAGCCAGTCTAGGGGGTGGGACGGCCGGTGCGGGGGTCGCCGGTCACTTTGCTGTCGATCGACGTTCCGTTTGGCCGAAGGCCAGTCTAGGGGTAACACTGGCATGGAACGTCCATAACGGAAACAAAACGATTAGCCCTCGAGCGATGGGCCGGTAAAGCTGCTATGAGCTGCGAACATCTGATCTGCGCCGCGTGCGCGGGCCCCGTGGTGGAGGGCCGCTGCCCCGTCTGCCGCGAAGGCCGCGCCAAGTTGCACAACCACGGATTCCTGGGGCTGACGCCCCTGACCATCACGTTGATCGTGCTCCTCGTCGTGGCCCTGGTCGCGACGGTCGGACACGTCAGCGGCTACTGAGACCGCCGGTTTCTACTGGGCGTCGCCGGCTTCCTGGCGGCGCATCCAGCGGATCTCGCCCTCGATGAACTCGTCGAGGTCGCCGTCCAGCACGGCGGAGGGGTTGCCCGCCTCCACGCCCGTGCGCAGGTCCTTCACGATCTGGTACGGGTGCAGCACGTAGTTGCGGATCTGCGTGCCCCATGACGTCGTCGACTCACCGCGCAGCTCGTTCATCGCCGCGGCCTCCTCCTGGCGCTTGCGCTCCAGCAGCTTGGCCGAGAGGACGGCCATCGCCGTCGCGCGGTTCTGCAGCTGGGACCGCTCGTTCTGGCAGGAGACCACGATCCCGGTCGGGAGATGGGTGATCCGCACCGCCGAGTCGGTCGTGTTCACGCCCTGGCCGCCCGGCCCGGACGACCGGTAGACGTCGATGCGCAGGTCGTCCTCGTTGATGTCGATGTGGTCGGTCTGCTCGACCACCGGAACGACGTCCACGCCCGCGAAGGAGGTCTGCCGGCGGCCCTGGTTGTCGAACGGGCTGATCCGGACCAGCCGGTGGGTGCCGTGCTCGCCCCTGAGCGTGCCGTACGCGTAGGGGGCCTTGACCGCGAAGGTCGCCGACTTGATGCCGGCCTCCTCGGCGTAGGAGGTCTCGTAGACCTCCGCCGGGTAGCCCTTGCGCTCCGACCACCGCAGGTACATCCGCAGCAGCATCTGGGCCCAGTCGGCCGCGTCGACGCCGCCCGCCTGGGAGTTGATGGTCACCAGGGCCTCGCGGGCGTCGTACTCGCCCGCCAGGAGCGTGCGCACCTCCAGCGCGCCGACCTCGGCCCGGAGCGCGGCGAGCTCCTTCTCGGCTTCGGCCAGCGCGTCCTCGTCGCCCTCCTCGGCCGCGAGCTCGAACAGGACCGGGAGGTCCTCCAGGCGCCGGCTCAGGCCGTCGACGCGGTTCACCTCGGCCTGGATGTGGGAGAGCCGGCTGGTGACGCGCTGCGCCTGGTCCGGGTCGTTCCACAGGTCGGGCGCGGCAGCCTGCTCCTCCAACTCGGCGATCTGCTTGCGCAGGGCGTCGAGGTCGAGCACGTCCTGGATGCCTCTCAGCGTGCCGCCAAGCTCGTTGATCTCTTCGGCTGGATCGATGACTGCCACGTCTGTAAAGGGTACGCGAACCGGAGACCCTGTCAGGCAGCGCGCCTCGATAGCATGTGCATCGATCGCATCGGGAGGCTGGCGTGAACGGGGTCGTTCGGAGTGCGCTGGCTCTCGCCCTCCTGGCGTCCACGGTCCTCGCCTGCTCGGGCGGGGAGCCGCCGCGGGCCCCGGCCGCGGCCGTCTCCACCATGCCGGGCGACGGGCATGGCGGGCAGGGCGGTTGGCAGGGCGCGAGCCCGGCGCCGTCCCCCTCGCCCTCCGCGTCGCCGAGCCCGCCCGCCCTGACCCTGAAGGACGCCTCGCGGGCGCTCGACACGTTCCTGGAGACCGACGAGGTGCTCAGGGCGGCCCACGCCGACCGCTGGGTGTACCAGCTCACCCAGGACGGCCAGCGCCCGATCACGATCGCCGAGATCCGTACGCAGGGCGGCCGGCGGCCGGTCCGCTACCGGTGGGACCACCGCACGGTGCTCGTGCCCCGGCAGAGCGGCGCGGCCCAGTGGTTCGCGGCCACCGCCGAACGGCACGGCGGGCAGGACGGCAAGCAGGGCGGCCCCCGCATCGGCGTGTTCGTCTTCGTCCGGCAGGGTCAGGACGGCCCGTGGCGCAACAGCTTCGCGTCGCTGCTCAACTCCGGCGAGAAACCGCCCGCGGTCGAACTCGACGCGGAGGGGTACGCCACCTCCCTCGGCTCGCGCGACTCGTCGGTGGCGATCAGCCCCAACCTGATGGGCCCGCTGCACGCGACGGTCGCCGAGGAGGGCCCCAAGGGGTACGCCTCCGGGCTGATCGCCCCCGGCCCTCAGACCACCGGCTTCTACGACCAGATCAGCAGGACCAAGGCGCAGCTGAAGAACGACGACTGCATGGCGTACGAGTCGATCTTCGCCTCCACGCCGAACTATCCGATTTTCGCGCTGCGCGCCCGGGACGGCGGCGCGCTGACGATGTACACGCTGATCCGGACGTCCTCGTGGATCACCAGCGCCCAGCCGGGCCAGGGTCAGGGGATCAAGTGCGGCGAGGGCCGCCCGCTGGCGGTCCCCGCCGCCGCCCGATGGCTGCTGAGCCCGACGAAGGACCTCTTCATCCACCAGAAGCGGCAGATCGTCGAGACCCAGCAGTACGTGAGCGCGGTGCCGCCCAAGGCGTCCACCGCGCCCGTGCACGTCGTCGGTTACCAGGGCCTCGTCACCGGCGGCTTCAACCGCTGAGAGGAGCGGCTGAGGGAGCTACGCCTCCGCGTGGGGCAGGTTGCTGGTGGAGACCAGCGTCCGCACCGCGCGCAGCGCGACCGACAGCGTCGCGAGGTCGAAGGTGTCGCTCTCCCAGATCTCCGACAGGGTCTGCCGTGACCGGGTCACCGCGGCCTGGTTGGCCTCCGTCCAGCTCGCCAGCCGTTCCTCCGGCGACAGGCCCGGCCGGCTGTGGATCAGCACGTCCCGGGTCAGCGTGGCGTGGGCGGCGTATAGATCGTCGCGCAGCGCCGCCCTGGCCATCGAGTTCCACCGGCTGTCGCGCGGCAGCGCGATCACCCGTTCCCGCAGCCGGGCGAGCTGGAGCCGGTCGGCGAGGTCGAAGTAGACCTCGGCCACCTCGCTCACCGGCCTCCCGACGTACGTCGCGATCTCCACGAGGTCGAAGGTCGAGTAGGCCGGCACCATCGCCGCGACCCGCTCGGCCAGGTCCCCCGGCACGCCCCTGGCCGTGAAGGAGTCTCTGCGCTCCTCGTACGCCGCCAGGTCGGGGCCGGTCAGCAACTTCGGCAGGTGCGGCAGCAGGCCGCCCGCGCCGTCGATGAAGTGCCGCGCCGTGGAGGCGAGGTCGAGCGGGGGCCGGCGGTTGCCGAGCAGCCAGCGGGTGCCGCGCTCGGACAGCTTGCGGCCCTCCAGCAGCATGGCGAGCTGGGTCGCGGTGTCGACCTCGTTGTCCAGCGCCTCGACCTGCCGGACGAATGACGGCAGGTCGAAGACCTCCCGGGTGACCAGGTAGGCCCGCACGATGTCGGGCGCGGAGGCGCCGGTCTCCTCGCCGAACCGGAAGACGAAGCTGGTGCCGCCGAAGTTCACCACGTCGTTGACGATCCGGGTCGTGATGATCTCCCGGCGGAGCGGGTGGGAGTCCATGTAGGGCCGGAGCCGGTCACGCAGCGCCGAGGGGAAGTACGACACCAGCCACGACGCGAGCGACGGGTCGTCGGGGGTGTCCGACTGCAGCAGTTCCGCGTCCACGACGAGCTTGGTGTAGGCCAGCAGCACCGCGAACTCGGGGTTGGCCAGCCCCAGCCCGGCCTGGCGCCGCTCGGCGAGCACCTTGTCCGACGGCAGGAACTCCAGCTCCCGGTTGACCAGCCCGGCGCGCTCCAGCCTCCGCAGGTAGCGGGAGTGGATGTGCAGCATCTCCGGCGCCTGCGCGCGGGCCGCCGCGAGCACCACGTTCTGGGCGTAGTTGTCCTCCAGCACCAGCCGGCCGACCTCGTCGGTCATGTCGAGGAAGAGCTGGTTGCGCTGCTTGTCGGTCATCTCGCCGTCGCGGACGACCTGGTCGAGCAGGATCTTGATGTTGACCTCGTGGTCGGAGGTGTCCACGCCGGCCGAGTTGTCGATGAAGTCGGTGTTGATCAGGCCGCCGTTCAGCGCGAACTCGATCCGCGCGCGCTGGGTGAAGCCGAGGTTGCCGCCCTCGCCCACGACCTTGCAGCGCAGGTCGGCGGCGTTGATCCGGAGCACGTCGTTGGCCTTGTCCCCGGCGTCGGCGTGGGTCTCCGACGACGCCTTGACGTACGTGCCGATGCCGCCGTTCCACAGCAGGTCGACCGGCGCCCGCAGGATCGCGTTGATCAGGTCGTTGGGGGCGAGCGCGGTGACGCCGTGGGGCAGGCCGAGCGCGGCGCGCGCCTGCGGGGAGAGGGGGATCGACTTGGCGGTGCGCGGCCACACACCGCCGCCCGCCGAGATCAGCGACCTGTCGTAGTCGGCCCACGAGCTCCGGGGCAGCCCGAACAGGCGCAGCCGCTCGGCGAAGCTCCGCGCCGCGTCGGGATCGGGGTCGACGAAGACGTGCCGGTGGTCGAAGGCCGCCACGAGCCGGATGTGCTCCGACAGGAGCATGCCGTTGCCGAACACGTCGCCGGACATGTCGCCGATGCCGGCCACGGTGAAGTCGGTGGTCTGCACGTCCACCCCGAGCGTGCGGAAGTGGTACTTCACCGACTCCCAGGCGCCCTTGGCGGTGATGCCCATGGCCTTGTGGTCGTAGCCGACCGAGCCGCCGGAGGCGAAGGCGTCGCCGAGCCAGAAGCCGTACTCCTTGGCCACTCCGTTGGCGATGTCGGAGAACGTCGCGGTGCCCTTGTCGGCGGCCACCACGAGATAGGTGTCGTCGCCGTCGTGCCGCACCACGTCCGGCGGCGGCACGACCTCCCCCGCGACCAGGTTGTCGGTCAGGTCGAGCAGGCCGGAGATGAACTGGCGGTAGCAGGCGACGCCCTCGGCCATCATCTCGTCACGCCCGCCCGAAGGCGGATTCTTGACGACGAAGCCGCCCTTGGACCCGGTCGGCACGATGACGGTGTTCTTCACCATCTGCGCCTTGACCAGGCCGAGGATCTCCGTGCGGAAGTCCTCCATGCGGTCCGACCAGCGCAGACCGCCGCGGGCGACCTTGCCGAAGCGCAGGTGCACGCCCTCGACCCGGGGCGAGTACACGAAGACCTCGTACTTCGGCCGCGGCAGCGGCAGCACGCTGATCGCCTGCGGGTCGAACTTCAGCGCGATGTACGGCTTGCGCCTGCCGGTGACGAACTGGCTGCCGGCCGCCCCCGCGTCGCGCCCGTCCGTACGGTCGGCCTGGAAGACGTTGGTGCGCAGCGTCGCCTGGATCATCTCCAGGTAGGCCCGCAGGATGCGGTCCTCGTCGAGCGAGGCCACCTCGTCCAGCGAGGCGAGGATCTCCTCGGTCAGCGCGTCGCAGACCTCGGGCCTCGCGTCGTCCGGCCGCCGGGGGTCGAGCCTCGCCTCGAAGAGCCGCACCAGCAGCCGGGCCAGCCGCACGTTGCCGCGCAGCACCCGCTCGATATACGACTGGCTGAACGTGCTCCCGGCCTGCCGCAGATACTTGGCGTACGCCCGGAGGATCTCGGCCTGCTCCCAGGTCAGCCCACCGGCCAGCACGAGCGCGTTGAAGCCGTCGTTCTCCACCTCGCCGCGCCACAGCACGGCGAACGCGTCCTGGAAGAGCCGCTTGAACTCGTCGCGGTGCACCTCGTCGGAGGGGGTGTAGCGCAGGCCGAAATCGTAGATCCAGGCGTCCTTGGTGGCGGGGTCGTGGTCGAGGTCGATCTCGTACGGCCGCTCGTCCACCACCTCGACGCCCATCCGCTGGAGCAGCGGCAGCACCCGCGACAGGGAGATCGGCGCGCCCAGCCGGTAGACCTTGAACCGGCGCTCCCCCTCCGCCGCGCCGTACGGCTCGTAGAGGTTCATGCCGATGGCGTTCGGCTCGTCGCCGAGTGCCTCCAGCCGCTTGAGGTCGGCGACCGCCGTACGGGCCGGGAAGTCGGCCTTGTAGCCCTCGGGGAAGGCGACGCCGTAGCGGCGCAGCAGCGCGGGCGCGTCCTCCTCCGGGCACAGCTCGTTGATCGCGTCGCTGAGGTCGTCCTCCCAGGTGCGGGTGGTGGCGGCCAGCCGCGCCTCCAGCTCCTCCACGTCGACCGGCTTCTCGCCGAGCGGCCTGCCCCGCTCGCCGCGGATCACCACGTGCAGCCGGGCCAGCGCCGACTCGCCGATCGAGGTGCTGTAGTCGAGCGAGGTGCCGCCGAGGGCCTTGAGCAGGATCCGCTGCATCTCCAGGCGGACCTTGGTGGTGTAGCGGTCGCGCGGCAGGAAGATCATGCAGGAGATGTAGCGGCCGTAGTCGTCGCGGCGCAGGAACAGCTTGACCTGCTTGCGCTCCCTCAGCCGCAGCACGCCGAGCGCGATCGGCAGCAGCTCGTCCGCGGGGATCTGGAAGAGCTCGGCGCGCGGGTAGGTCTCCAGGATCTCGATGAGGTCCTTGCCGTCGTGGCCGTCGGGCGACAGCCCGGCCCGGTCCAGCACATCGGCGAGCTTGCGCCGCAGGACCGGGATGCGGGAGATCGACTCGTTGTACGCCACGTGGGTGAACAGCCCGAGGAACCGGCGCTCGCCGATCACCTCGCCCTCGGGCGAGAAGACCTTGATCCCGATGTAGTCGAGGTAGTGGGGCCGATAGACGGTCGCCCGGCTGTTGGCCTTGGTGACGATCAGCAGCTGTTTCTCCCGCGCCCTCGCGCGGACCTCCGGCGGCAGGGCGGCGAAGCTGGCCGATCCGGCCTTGTCGGCCCGCAGGATGCCGAGCCCGGTGCCGGTCAGGGCGCGCAGCGCGGCGCCGCCGTCGGTGTCCTCGAGCCGGTACTCGCGGTAGCCGAGGAACGTGAAGTGGCCGTCGGCGAGCCAGCGCAGCAGCTCCACGCTGTCCTCGACCTGCGCGGTGTCGAGCGGCGGCGGCTCGGCCGACAGGTCGTCGGCGGTCCGCACGGCGAGCGCCCGCATCTTGGCGAAGTCCTCGACCGCGCAGCGCACGTCCTGCAGCACCCGCTGCAGGTCGCCCTCCAGCTCCTTGAGCACGGCGGGGTCGGACTGCCGGTCGATCTCGATGTGCATCCACGACTCGCGGATGATCTGCCCGGTCACGTTCTCCTGGTCCGGGCCGAGCAGCCTGCCGGTCATGTCCCGGCGCACCCGCATCTGCGGGTGGATGAGCAGGTGCGTGCCGATCTCGTGCCGGTCCAGCTCGGTCGTCACCGAGTCGACCAGGAACGGCATGTCGTCGGTGACGATCTGGACCACCGTACGGCCCGGATCCCAGCCGTACTCTTCGAGGGTCGGGGTGTAGACGCGCACCAGGGCGCGGCCCTGGGGGCGGTTCTGCGCGAGGTGGCGGTGGGCCGTCGCGGGCCCGTACACATCCACCGGGTCGCGGTCGGCCAGGTCCTCAGGAGGGACGTTCCGGTAGTACCGCCGCAGGAAGGCCAGGGGGTCCTCCCCATCCACGTGCGGCGCTCCCGGCGCGTGTGCGCAGGTCTCGGCGGCGGTGCGGAGAAGCGCCTCCAGCGCCTCATCCGATTCCTGCCGGTTCAGCGCCATCTCGAGCGGCATGTTGCTAACTCACTCCCTTGTGAGGATTTCAAAGCCAGGCCCGTAGTTCCCATAGGAGGGGGAAGAAGTGCAAACGCGTCCGCCCCCGGAGATAAGGTGCCCCAGACGAGCCGCCGGTACCCGATTTCGTCCCGATTTGGCGCTCGACCATCTGTACGTGTCGCATCCGCCACATCGCGGTCGTCTCGTCATGGGTGAGGAGATCCTCGGCCAGGTCCCACAGATCGTCGTACGATCCCCGGTCGCGGGCCACGGCCAGCAGGGAGTCCATGATCTCCTCGTCGGAGACCGGCAGGCCACGCTGGGAGAGGGCGGTGAGATAAGCATCCCACAGCGTGGGCTCGGCGAGCCGACGCCGCAGCCTGGCGATTTCCGCGTCGTCCGCGCCCCGCAGCCGGCCGAGAAAGGAGGGGTCCTTGGCGCCCGACAGGAACTCGAGCTCCCGGAACTGCACCGACTGGAAGCCGCTCGCGGGGGCGAGCACCGATCGGAACTCCAGGAAGTCCTGCGGCGTCATGGTCTCCATGACCTGGACCTGGTCGACCAGGACCTGCTCGACCGCGTGCACCCGGCGGAACAGGTGCCTGGCCCGCCACAGCGCGCCCTCGGCCATCGCGTCCCTGATCCGCTCCAGCTCGTGTAGCAGGAGCTTGAACCACAGCTCGTAGACCTGGTGGACGGTGATGAACAGCAGTTCGTCGCTGGCCCCGGATTGCTGCTCCTGCTGGGCGAGCAGCTCGGGCAGCCGGAGGTAGCCGCCGTAGGACAGGCGCCCGCCCTCCTCGCCGAAGCTGCGCGGCGGGGGCAGCACGTCTCCCGACCCGGCCCGGCCGTACGGCGTCGCAGGCATTCCCCACCCCTCAGGCGGCACGGCGCTCTCGCTCCCCATTGAACGAAAGCCCGCACCACGGCCCCGATATCACCCCATGACATCACAGACGTCAACTCGGCGCACACCGGATCTACGCGGGGGTCCGCGCCCGGCCGGGGCGGCGGGAGACCGCCACCCCCGCCAGGCACAGGGCCCCTCCGGCCAGCGTGAGCAGGCCGGGAACCTCGTCGAGCAGCAGCCACGACATGAGCACCACCAGGGCGGGCACGAGGTAGGTGGTCGCGCCCATCCGGCCGGCCGTCGTACGGGCCAGGGCGAAGGCCCAGGTGGTGAAGGCGACGGCGGTCGGTCCGACGCCGAGATAGAGCATGTTCAGCGTCGCCGGCAGCGGGGCGCGCGCCACCTCGGAGACGAGGACCCCCGCGAAGGGCAGGCAGGCCGCCGCCCCGATCAGGCAGCCGAACGTGGTCACCTGCAGCGCCCCCGCGTGCCGGAGCGCCGGCTTCTGGACGACCACCCCGCCCGCGTACGCCGCCGCGGACAGCAGGCACAGCACCACGCCGAGCAGGGAGGAGCGGCCACCGCCCGACATGGAGAGCCCGACGACCACCGCGCCGGCGAACGACACCGCCATGCCGGCGAGCAGCGGGCGCGGCAGACCCTCGCCGAGCAGTCTGGCGCCGAGGAGCGCGATGAGGATCGGCCCGATGTTGACCAGCAGGGCCGCCGTGCCCGCGTCCACCTCCCGCTCGCCCCAGTTGAGCAGGACCATGTAGCCGCCGAACCAGAGGACTCCCGAGCAGACGATCCCCGGCCAGGCGGCACGGGCCGGCCATCCCTGGCGGCGGACCAGCGTGATCACGCCCAGCACGAGGGCTCCGGTGAGGAGCCGTCCCAGCGCAAGGGCTCCGGGAGAGTAGGCCTCTCCGGCGCTGCGGATCGAGACGAAGGCCGAAGCCCACAACAGGACCGTGACCCCCGCGGCCGCGAGGGCGGCACGAGCCGCGGGACGGAGGGGCTGCTGGTGAGTGGTCTCTTGGGGGTGAGGCTCTTGGGGGCGGTCGGCGCGCGGTTCGGTTCTCACCCGGCCCACGTTAGGACCAGGACGTTTCGCCAGATACCGAAATTTCCGGACCTGGATGACCGCCCCGCAAACCGGACGACAGCCGCGCAAGCTGGTGCGCTGTCCGCCAACGTTCACCGGGGTGGAGGGAGCGGAGCGGAAGGGAGCGAGGACCGCGAGCGTTGCGCCCAGCGAAGTGGGCTTCGCGAGGACCGGAGGTTCCGCGCAGTGACCGACCCGGCCAGGGTCCGTGGACATCCCGCTGGACGACGGCCCCGCAAGCTGGACGGCCCGGCGTTCCGCCCCGCCTGCGTCGCCGCGGACTCTTCGGCCGCGACCGCAACGTGGGTGCCGCATCCTGAAGCCATGCCGTCCACGCAGTCCACGCAGTCGATGCCGTCCATGCCGTCTTCGGAGCGGGTCACCTCTGGTCTGGCCGCGCTCGCCGCGCTCCTCGCCGACGAGACGCGGGCGCGGTTCTGCCTGGCGCTGCTCGACGGCCGGGCCTGGACGGCGGGCGAGCTGGCCCGGCACGCCGGAGTGGCCCCCTCCACCGCCAGCGCGCACATCGACCGGCTCGTCGAGGGCGGGCTGCTCGCCGCGGAACGGCAGGGCCGGCACCGCTACGTACGGCTGGCGGACGCCCAGGTGGCCCACCTGATCGAGGACCTCGCGGCGCACGCCGCACCCGGGCACGGGCGGTCGGACCGGCCGCGCACGTTGCGGGCCGCGAGCGCGGCCGGGGCGCTGGCGCGCGGCCGCACCTGCTACGACCACCTGGCGGGCCGGCTCGGCATCACCGTCACGGAGGCGATGACCGAACGCGGGTTGTTGCGCCAGGACACCGGCTTCGCGCTCACGGACGCCGGGCTGCGCTGGTTCGCCGGCCTGGGAGCGCCCCTCGCCCCGTCGGGCCGGCGTCCGCTGGCGCGCGGGTGCCTCGACTGGACCGAGCGCAGGCCGCACCTGGCGGGGATCGCCGGAGCGGCGCTGTGCCGTCACGCGCTGGAGGCGGAGTGGTGCGAGCGGATCGGCTCGACCCGGGCCGTCAAGGTCACCGCCGAGGGCGAACGCGCGCTGGCGGAGCTGCTCGGCGTCCCGGCGGCGGCCCTGCGTTGATAGGGGTGGGCGCTGGCCTGGGCCGGGTGCTGACCGAAGCGGGCGGAACGCCGGGAGCATCGCGAGCGCCGGGAGCCGGCGGGATCAGGGGATGGTGCGTTCCGAGGGGATGGAGCCGTCCTTGAAGGCGTCGAGCATGCCGGGCAGGTCCTGTGTCTCCAGCAGTTCCGCCCGGCACGGCGCGCAGTCGTCGAGGTGCCGCTCGAACTCCTCGGCCTCGTCGTCGTCCAGCACTCCCAGGGCGTACGCTGCCACGTCGAAGTGCGGCGACGACGCGGACATCAGCTGGCCACCCCCCTCTCCTTCAGGGCCGTACGAAGTGCGCGCATGGCGTAAAAGAGCCTCGACTTCACGGTACCCGGTGGGATGCCCAGAACTTCGGCCGCTTGGCTTACTGTCCGGTCGCGTAAGTATGTCTCTTCGATAACTTCCCGGTGCTGGGCGGACAGGTTCCGCAGCGCGTCCGCGACCACGATGGCCGCCAGCGTGCGGTCCGCGCCATCCGGCACGGCAAGGCTGTCCTCTTCGGGAGCCTCCACCTCCCTAGGCCGGACGCCGCGCCGGCGGCGTCCGTCGATCACGATGCGGCGGGCGACGGTGAGGAGCCACGCCCAGAGCAAGGGGGGCTCCCATGTCAGCTTCGCCGAGTTGCGCCAGGCACGCACCAGCGTCTCCTGGACGACATCCTCAGCCCATTGCAGGTCGTTGCCGGTCGTCTTGCGCACCTGACGCAGCAGCGGACCGCCGAACTCGCGGTAAAGCTCCCTGATCAGGAGATCCTCCCGATCGGGGTCGTCGTAGTCATTGGAGTCCAGACGCACGAACCGGCTGTCGAGTTGTCGACGCACGGCCACATATTTGCACCAGCGTTAGTTGTTCGTACACCACATCCGTAACTCCAGTTATTTCTGACTACGTCCTGAACCTCCCCCGGCGACGCCGCGTACCTCCGACCGAAGGTCACGAAAGGAGGCACGATGCGGTTCCGGTTCGGGGAACTCCTGGTGCTCGGCGTCTTCCTCTTCGCGGCGGCCGTCACGGTGATCGTGGTCGTCCCCAGGAGCGCCTCGTCGGCCCAGACGGGCTGGACACAGACTCCGTACGGCCCGCTGGGCCCGGCCGACCGCGACCTGCTGGTCAGGGTGCGCTGGGCGGGGCTCTGGGAGATCCCCGCCGGGCGCTGGGCCCAGGACCGGGCCGGCAGCGAGAAGGTCAAGGACGTCGGCAGGCACCTGGTGGAGGACCACACCAAACTCGACGCGCAGGTCAGGGAGCTCGCCGCCAAGCTCGGCGTCCCGCTGCCCGACCAGCCGAACCCGGACCAGCGGGGGTGGCTCGACGAGATGGCCGCCGCGCGCGGCCCCGAGTTCGACCGCGTCTTCGCGGACCGGTTGCGGGGCGCCCACGGCAAGGTGTTCACCTTCGTCTCCGCGGTCCGCGCCGGCACCCGGAACAGCCTGGTCCGCGAATTCGCCGGGCAGGCCGTCGACGTCGTGATGAAGCACATGACCCTGCTCGAAGGCACGGGCCTCGTCGACTACTCCGCCCTCCCCACCCCCACCGTCTAGAAGGTGCATCTATGCGAAAACGGCTCATTCTCGCCATTGCGGGCGTGCTGATCGGAGGCTCGCTGAACCCGCTGGCCGGTGGGGCCCGGCCCGCCCTCGCCGACCACTGCGATCCGTCCGTCCAGGGCGCGGGGTGCGAGGACGTCGGCCCGTCCCTGGAGGACTTCGCTGACATCCGGCGGGTGCCCCCGGGCGACGGCGGCGTACGCGCCGGGCGCGGCTCGTTCACCTCCCGCTGCGGACGCAACGAGAACGGCCACCGCAACTCCGACAACCACATCGTCGCGCCGGGAGTGTCGAACGGCGCGCACCACGTCCACGACTACGTCGGCAACCTCACGACCAACGGGTCCTCCACCGACGAGAGCCTCGCCGCGGGCGGCACGACCTGCCGGCTCGGCGACAGGTCCACGTACTTCTGGCCGGTGCTGCGCAGCCGGCAGGGCCTCGGCGCCCGGCCGTCCGCCTCCCCCTCCGCCTCTCCCCCGGCCTCCCCCACCGAAGCCGCCCAAGCCGCCGAAGCCACCGGCATCCAGCAGGACGCGACGGCGGAGGGCGTGCCAGGACAGGACGTGCCAGGAGAAGATGTGACGGCGCAAGACGTGACGGCGCGGCACACGGAGGAGCCGGGCGGCGCGGCCGAGGGCAACGTCGGCACGATCCTGCTCCCCCGGTCGGTGACGCTGCAGTTCCGCGGCAACCCCGTCAGCAGGGTCGTGGCGATGCCGAGGTTCCTCCGGCTCATCACCGGGGACGCGAAGGCGGCCACCAACGGCGGCGTCAACGCCCGCGCCCAGTGGACCTGCAGCGGCTTCACGAACCGGCTGACCGGCGGATATCCGCTCTGTCCCCGGGGCAGCCTGGTGCTGCGCGTGCTCGACTTCCCCAGTTGCTGGGACGGCCAGAACACCGACAGCGCCAACCACCGGACCCACGTCGTCTTCCCGGCCCGGAACGGCGCCTGCCCGGCGGGCACCCGGGCGATCCCGCAACTGCGCATGACGCTGGCCTACTCGGTGCCGGCCGGGCCGTCGTTCGCGGTGGACAGCTTCCCCGAGCAGCGGCACAACCCGATCACCGACCACGCCGACTTCGAGAACGTGATGCCCGACCGGTTGATGCGGTCGGTGGTCACCTGTATCAACCGCGGCCTGCGCTGCTGAGCCGCGCCCCGATCGTGCCGTTCCCCGCCCGGTCCTCACGCAGGCCACCCCCACCCGAGGGCCCCACCCAAGGGCGGGGAACGGCGCCTCCACACCCCCCAAGGCAGTACGACGGAGGAAATCAGTGCCCAACAGACGGGCTTCCCGGCACACCCGCCCGACTTCCGGCCTCGACCTCGAACGGCGCGGCGTACGCGTCGGCCTCGGCGTCGTGGTCGCCCTGGTCATCACCGGCGGGCTGGCCGCCACCCGGACGGCCGGCGGCTCGGCGTTCCTGGCCGAGGCCCAGTCGTTCCTCACGTTCTACGCCGGCGTCTTCTCGCTGGTCGGCCTCACCACCACGGTCGCCCTGGGCCTGGCGGCGACCGACCGCGTGATCCTGCCCATCGCGCAGCGGGTGCGCGTGCAACTCATCCACCGGGCCATGGCCCTGCTCGGCATCGGTTTCCTCATCGTGCACATCGGCATGAAGATCGCCGCCGGGCTGGTGCCGCCGTACGGGTCGGTGGTGCCGTCCACCAACGTGTACGTGTCGATGGGGGTCGTGGCCTCCGACCTGTTCATCGTGATCATCGCGACCGGCGTCATGCGGGGCAGGTTCGCCCAGGCGGAGCGGCCCTGGCTGTGGCGGGGGCTGCACGACCTGGCGTACCTCGCCTGGCCGGTGGCGATCCTGCACGGCCTGACCGCGGGCCGGGCCGCCGCGCCGTGGGTCACCTTCAGCTACGTGGCCTGCCTGGCGGCGGTCGGCGCCGCCCTCCTGATCCGGCTCGCGGCCGCCACCCGGCCCGCCCGGCAGGCCGCCACCGGCGACTGGGCCGCAGTCCCCGCCGCAGTCCCCGCCACAGCCCCCCACGCCGCCGCCGACAGCACCGCACGCCGTACGACCCGCGAGGACGAGAACCAGCGAACCGGCGAGCGAACGGCGCGGCCGGTCAGGCCGCAGGCCCGGCCCGAGGTGGCCGTCCTGGCCCGCACCGGCACCGATCCCGCCACCCCCGACGCCCCGCGCTACATCCTGCGGGACGTCCTGAGCGACGCCCCGAGTGACGCCTTGAGTGATGCTCCGCCCACCCCCCAGGAACCCCGCCTCCGGAGGATCGTGTGATTCCCTACCGCGTCTCCAACGTCCGGCGGCTCGGCCCGTCCCGGCTGACCGCCGGGCTCGACGAGCATCGCAGGCTCGACCTCAACGCCCATCACAAGTACCACGACCGGCTGCCGGGCCAGACGGTCGACGCGCTCATCTCGATGGCCGAGGAGGTGGACCTGCGGGGCCGGGGCGGGGCCGCGTTCCCGTTCGCGCGCAAGCTGCGCGCCGTGTCCGCCCGGGACGGCGAGACGGTCGTGCTGGTGAACGCCGCCGAGGGCGAGCCCGCCAGCCTGAAGGACAAGACACTGCTCACCCGGGCGCCGCACCTCGTGCTGGAGGGCGCCCTGCTCGCGGCGAGCGCACTCGGCTCCCGTGAGGTGGTGGTCGCGGTCGGCGCCGGCGAACTGGCCGAGGCCTCGGTCACCGCCGCCGTGGCCGAGCGCGGCCTGACCGGCCTCGTACGCGTCGCCGCGATCGAGGAGCGGTTCGTCTCCGGCGAGGGCGGCGCGCTCGTCCGCGCCGTCAACGGCGAGATCGGGCTGCCGCCGGGCCGCAAGGTCCGCTCCAGCGACAGCGGCGTGTACGGCCTGCCGACCCTGCTGTCGAACACCGAGACCTTCGCCCAGCTCGCCGTGCTGGCCGAGCTGGGGCCGGAGGAGTACGCCGCGGTCGGCACGGTGCAGGAGCCGGGGACGATCCTGCTGACGGTCGGCGGTTCGGTCGGCGCTCCCGCGGTGGTCGAGGTGCCGCCGGGGGTGCCGCTGGCCGACGTGCTGAGCCTGTGCGAAGCGAAGGTGGGAGACGGCCTGCTGCTCGGCGGATATCACGGCACCTGGATGTCCGCCGAGGCGGCGTACGGCACGGTCCTGTCCCGGCGCGGCGCGAAGGAGGCGGGCGGCGAGCTGGGCGCGGGCATCGTGGTCGTGCTGGGCGAGGACACCTGCCCGCTCGGCGAGACCGCGCGGGTGGTTGGCTACCTCGCCGCGCAGTCGGCCGGGCAGTGCGGCCCGTGCCGCCTCGGCCTGCCCGACCTCGCGCGGGCCTTCCGGCAGCTCCAGGACGGCGATCCGGACGGCCCCGAGGTGGTCCGCCGGGCGGCCGCCGCCGTGAAGGGCCGGGGCGCCTGCTTCCACCCGGACGGCTCGGCCCGGTTCGTGCTGTCGGCCCTGGACGCGTTCGCCGAGGACGTGGAGGAACACCGCTTCCACGGCGGCTGCGGACGGGAGACGAAGGGCGTGCTCCCCCTGCCCGTGGAGGAGGCGCGGGACGTCCGGCTGATGGTCGACTGGACCCGCTGCCAGGGCCACGGCCTGTGCGCGCATCTCGTGCCGGAGCTGGTCAAGCTGGATCACCACGGCTTTCCGGTGTTCATGGACACCGGCGTGCCCTCGTGGCTGCTCGGCGACGCGCAGAAGGCGGTGGAGATGTGCCCCGCGCTGGCCCTGCGGGTCGGCGCTAAGTGAGAGGCGCGAAGTGAGACAGACACGAGGGACGAAGTGATGACACTGTAACCAACCGGACCGGATCAGCACGCGTCTCACGAGGAGATCACCACCTCGGGAGTACGACCATGATCGACAGACGGAGCTTCCTTCGCGTCTCGGCCCTCGCCGGGACCGCCGCCTTCTCCGGCGCCTTCTCCGGTACGGCGTTCGCCGCCGCGGGCCCCCGTCCGGCCGACTGGTCCGCGCTCGGCCGGGGGCTGGAGGGCGGGCTGATCCGGCCGGGCGACGCGTCGTACGACAACGCGCGCCACGTGTTCAACGCGGCCTTCGACTCCGTACGGCCGGCCGGGGTGGCGTACTGCACGGGTGCGGCCGACGTGGCGGAGTGCCTGGCGTTCGCGCGGCGGTTCGGCGTGCCGGTGACCTCCCGGTCGGGCGGCCACAGCTACGCGGGCTGGTCCACGGGCACCGGGCTCGTCGTCGACGTGTCGCGGATGAGCGGCGTGTCGTACGCGGGCGGCCACGCCACGGTCGGCGCCGGCGCGCGCCTGGTCGACGTGTACGCCAAGCTGGCCGCGCGCGGGGTGAGCATCCCGGCGGGCTCCTGCCCGACCGTCGGCGTGGCGGGTCTCACGCTGGGCGGCGGCATCGGCGTGGTGTCGCGGCAGTACGGCCTGACCTGCGACGTGCTGGAGTCCCTGAAGATCGTCACGGCCGACGGGAAGACGCTGACCTGCTCGGAGACCTCGCACCCGGACCTGTTCTGGGCCTCCCGGGGTGGCGGCGGCGGCAACTTCGGCGTCGCGACGTCGTTCACCTTCCGCACGCACGCGACCCGTCAGGTGACGCTGTTCTTCCTGCACTGGCCCTGGTCGAAGGCCGCCGCCGTGCTCAAGGCGTGGCAGGGGTGGGCGCCGTCCGCCCCCGACGCGCTGTGGTCCAACTGCCACCTGAACCACGACCCGTCCCCGGACGTGATGGTCGGCGGCCTCTACCTCGGCGGAAAGGCAGCGTGCGAGAACCTGCTGCAGAAGCTCGCCGACCGGGTCGGCTCCGGCCCAAAGACCCGTTATGTCGCGGTCTCGGCGTACGACCACGCGATGATGGTGGAGGCGGGGTGCTCGTCGCTGACGGTGGCGCAGTGCCACCGCCCCGGCACGCTCCCCGGGCAGAACGCGAGCGGGAGGCTCGTCCGCGACTCGTTCACCGCGAAGTCGCACTTCGCCTACACGCCGCTGTCGTCCGCCGGGATCAAGGCGCTGCTGGCCCAGGTCGCCGCGCCGGGACGGCACTCGGTGCTGCTCGACGCGCTCGGCGGCGCCGTCGCCCGGGTCCGCCCGGACGCGACCGCCTTCCCGCACCGCAAGGCGCTGTTCAGCGTGCAGTACTACGCCCACAAGTCCGGCGCCGCCGCCTGGACCCGCGCCGCCCACGCCGCCATGCGGCCGCACTTCGGCGACCACGCGTACGTCAACTACGTCGACCCCGAGCTGAAGAACTGGCGGCAGCAGTACTACGGCGCGAACGCCGCGCGCCTGGCCGAGGTCAAGGCCGCCTATGACCCCGGCCGCCTCTTCCGCCTCCCCCAAGGTGTTTAGACGTACGCGCGCCGGTGATCTATCCGGTGAAAGCGGCGCGGTGGTCGTGCGCCCAGACGGCGAAGGTGCGGGGGGCTCTGCCCAGCACACGCTCGACGTCACCGGTCACGGTCGCGTTGCGGCCCTCCGCGACGAGCCTCGCTCCGGCGACCGCGGTCTCGACGAAGACGGGATCCAGTCCGGCGGCGCTCAACCGGTCGCGGTAGTCGTCCAGCGGCACCTCCACGGTCTCGACGGTCCGGCCGATCGTCTCCCCGAGCCGTACGGCCATGTCGGGGATGCTCAGGGGTTCCGGACCGGTCAGGGTGTACACGTGCCCGTCGTGCCCGGGCGAGGTCAGCGTCCGCGCCGCCACCTCGGCCACGTCCGCCGGGTCGACGACGCCCTGGGCGCCGGTTCCCATCGGGTTGGGGATCGGCCCGCCGGCGCGGACGGCCTCGGCCCAGCGAAGGGTGTTGGAGGCGAACCAGGAGGGCCGTAGCACCGTCCAGGCCAGGCCGCCGGACCGAACCGCCTGTTCTCCGGGAAGGTGCCAATCCCCCGCCCTGCCGTCGGCGTGGTCACCCGTGCCGATCGCCGAAAGCTTGACCGCTCTGGGCACGCCGGCCGAGCGCGCCGCGGCGAGCATCGCCTCGTCGTGCTCGGCCATCCAGGGCCCCGGCGCGCTGAGCATGAACACGGCCGTCGCTCCCTCGGCCGCGACGACCAGCGACTCGGGATCGGTGAAGTCTCCCCGCACCACCTCCACTCCGGGAGGAGGCGACGCGATTTTCCCGGGGGTCCGCGTCATCGCGCGCACCCGCTCTCCACGGGCCGCCAGCAGCCGGACCACTTCCCGGCCGATGGTGCCGGTGGCACCAGTAACAAGGATCACGAACGCCAGACTGCCCGCGTGCCGCCGTCATCGATAGGAAAAATCGGCACGGCTCCCCCCGGTAGCGTGGGGTCATGACCGCTGGGCCTGTCACGCTGGTCGAGGACGTCCACGATCTGAGCGGGGCGACCGGAGACGAGCTCGTCCGTCTCCCGGACACCGCCACCACCCTGGTGTTCCGCGGCACGGCGGCCGGTCACTGCGACCTGCTGGTGGCGGGCCCTCGGACGAGGGCCTCCTATCACGCCGGCAAGGACCTGCCGATCTGCCTGAGGGTCCGGCTGCGGCCCGGCATGGCCCGGCCTCTGCTGGGTCCGCCGATCAGCGAGCTGGTGGATCGGGTGACGCCGCTCGCCGACCTGTGGGGCGCCTCCGCGGCCCGCCTCGAACGGCGGCTGGCCGACCTCGAAGGTGACCGCCACCTCATCGTCCAGCACATCGAGGCAGCCTTACGTGCCCGCATCGGCACCCGGCCACCGGACGATCTGACCCGTGCTCGCCTGGTCCACAGCGCCGCCGGGGCGTTGTCGGCCCGGCGGCCGATGTGCCTGCCCGATCTCGCGCACCGCATGTCCGTCAGCGAACGCCACCTCCGCCACCTGCTCACCGAGGACGCGGGGCTCCCGCCCAAGTCCTTCGCGCGTATCGCCCGCCTCCGCGACGCGCTCACCCGCGGCCGGGTCCGTTCCGGGCGACTGGCACAGCTCGCCGCGACCACCGGGTACTACGACCAGTCCCACATGACCGCCGAGTTCTGCAGCATGATGGGCGTCCCCCCAGGGGCGTTCTTCGCCGGACGGCTCCCGACCCCCCAACCCTGCTGACCCGGCGCGATGCCCAGGCTCCCATCATTGAGTCGCGTGATGATCGGGGCGTTCTGCTGGTGGTCCCGCGAACGTTGCTCCCTTTCGGTGACGATGTCACATGTCGTCGGGCAGCAGCCGAAAGGCCTTGTGCGTAGTCAGAGGGCGCAACGCTCGGAAATCACGGCGGTCCAGCGTGAGCATGGCGTCGGTCCGGAACTCCGCGGCAAGGACGACGTTGACCGCGTCGGCGAGGTCCAGGTCCAATGAGGCGTAGCGGTGCCGCAGCAGACACGCCGCATCCAGGACCTCTGTCGAGACTTCCGGAATGTGGAAGCGCAGACGGTGCGCGTTGGAAAGGATGAAGGCGATGATCTGCGTCCGAGCGGCGGAACCGAAACGGACCTTGGCCAGGTGCTCGACTTCCGCCAACACCAGTGGAGAGACGACCACGGTCCCAGCCTCGCGGAGAACGGTCTGACAGCCGACGCTGTCAGTGGCGTTCCGATCAGAGGCGGCGATGATGCCGGAGGTGTCGGCGATGACGATCACCTACCTGTGACCTCCCTGGCCACTACCGACGTGATCTCATCGTTGGTGACCGGCTCACCGCTGCCCTCGAAGGTCGGCCAGTCCAAGGGCTCGTCCCACACCCGGTTCGCCATCGCAGCGAGATGGATTCCTTCACGAATGATCTCCGCCTCGGGAATGCCGCGGCGCTTGGCGGCTTCCTTGATGAGGGCGAGATCTTCAGGATCGGCGTAGACGTTCGTCCTCTTCATCGACATGTACCAACGCTAACACATGTACTGGTATCGACAGGAGAGTGCCCGTGGCTCGCACCGAGTATTACGACGACCCGGCGGCGCCCGAACCGAACAGCCTTGTCGTGGGCGTCTCCGCCGTGGTCAGTGATGAGAAGGGCCGCATCCTGATGCAGCGCCGGGCCGACAACGGCCTGTGGGCGCTCCCCGGAGGCGGGATGGACCTGACGGAGTCAGTCCCGCAGACCGCCGTACGCGAGGTGAAGGAAGAGACCGGTTACGACATCGAGATCACCGGCATCGTCGGCTTGTACACGGACGCCCGCCACATCATCGCGTACACCGACGGTGAGGTACGCCGGCAGTTCAATGTCTGTCTGACAGCCCGCCGTACGGGGGGCGCCCTCACCGTCAGCGACGAGTCGACCGAAGCTCGCTGGGTCACCCGGGACGAGGTCGCACAACTTCCCATGCATGAGACGCAGCGGCTGCGGATCACGCATTTCCTGCAGAACCGCAGCCAACCCCATATCGGATAGCCCCGGCTGGGCGAAACGGCGGTCCGAGCACCTCGCCGTAGCACTGGGACGGCGAAGGACGATCGCGGCGCGGCTCAGATTGTTTGATATCCGACCGATATCGGCCATGAGCTGCTGCTGCATTTGGCATTTGATTTCACGGAATTGGCAACCCAAGGGCCGTAAACCGTGGTGTAGCCACCGCTACTGTCCTGGCAGAAGAGCACGACCCGCGTCTGAGTCACTCCGGTACCGCTGCACGTCGCCCAGCCGGTGCCGCCGACGACGCCGATCTGCGCGCTGGTGCTGCAGGTCGGCGCCGCCTGGGCGGGAGCAGTCGGCGACATCAGCGTTGTCGCGGCGGCGATCGCGGCCATCGCGGCCGCCGAAACGCCGAACTTCTTGATACGGCCCATTAGTTGCCTCCTTCGGTGCCGTGTTTGCTTCTTGATGGTAATCACAGCTTTGGGGGGATATCCATAGGGGGTGATAGACGATTTGAATGAGCGGTTTACGGGCTGGCCACAGGACCGAAGATTGAAGTCCGGAACAGGAAATCAATTCGTCGGTGGCCCGGCGGCGAGGCGGTCGAGCCATTCGCCGAGCACGTGACGCTCACCGTCGGTGAGGGCCGTGGCGTCCGGCAGGGTGGCGCGCAGCGCCACCGCCGCCGCTGCCGGCCCGGGGGTCTCGACGGCGGGGGCGTCGGTGGTGACGGCGGCGATCGCCGCGTCGCGGGCCGCCTCGGACAGGCGCATGTCACGCCGTTCCTCCGGCATGGCGAGCAACGTGAAGACGACCCCGGTGCCGGCGGAGTGCACGAGGTCCGCCGCCAGGCGCTCGCCGACCTTCAACCGGCCCGCGGCGGCGATGTCGCGGATGCGCTCCCCCAGAATGCGAAAGGCGACGGCCGAGGCGGGTGACTGCCGCCCCGGCTGGGGATCGCCGTACATGAGCGAGAACAGGGCGGGATTGGCCAGCCCGAAGCCGACGTGCAGGTCCCATCCGGCCCGCAGTTCCTCGACCGGATCGCCGGCGAGCGGACGGGCCTTCTTGTCCCGCAGATATGAGGTGAAGCCGAACTCGGCGACCGCATCGAGCAGGCCCTCCTTGTCGCCGAACAAGCGGTAGATCGTCGGAGCCTGGGTGCCCGCCGCGGCGGCCACCGCTCTGGTCGACAGGGCGTCGCGTCCGCCACTGGTGAGCAGTGCCGCCGCGACCGACACGATGTGCGCTCGTACTCGGTCGCGACCGGCCGTCTCGCCCCCAGGATCACTCATGCTTCCAACGATAGCAAAGAGTTGCTATCGGTGATTTTCCAGTGTTAGCGTATCAGTGATATCACCGATAACACAGGAGCACGTTGTGATCATCGTCACCGGAGCCACCGGTCAGCTTGGCCGCCTTGCCGTCGAGCACCTGCTCGCGCGGGTTCCCGCCGAGCGGGTCGGCGTCAGCGTGCGCGAACCCGGGAAGGCCCAAGACCTCGCGGACCGAGGCGTCCGCGTCCGGCAGGGCGACTTCGACGACCCCGCGAGCCTGGCGTACGCGTTCGAGGGCGCGGCGCGGGTGCTGATCGTCTCCGGCCCGGCGGACGCCGCGCCGCACCGTACGGCGATCGAGGCCGCCAGGGACGCGGGCGCCGGGCGGGTCCTCTACACCAGCCACATGGGGGCGAACCCGGCGTCTCCCTTCCTCCCGATGCCGTCCCACGCGGAGACGGAACAGGACCTGCGGGCGTCAGGGATGCCGTTCACCGCGCTGCGCAACGGGTTCTACGCGGACACCATCGTCCGGGTCATCGGCCAGGGGCTCAGGAGCGGCGAGATCGTCGCGCCCGCGGACGGGCCGGTCTCCTGGACGGCCCACACCGATCTCGCCGAGGCGGCCGCCGTCGCGCTGACCGAGGAGGGCCGGCTCGACGGCGTCACCCCACCGCTGACCGGCCCCGAGGCGCTGGATCTCGCGGACATCGCCGCGATCGCCTCCGAACTCACCGGGCGCGAGGTCGTCCGCGTCACCGTCCCGGACGACGAGTGGGTCGCCGGCATGGTGGCGCGCGGCATCCCCGAGGCGCAGGCACGGTTCATGCTCGGCATGTACGAGGCGAGCCGTCAGGGCGAGTTCGCCGAGGTCGGCCCCGCTCTCGGGGACCTGCTCGGCCGTAAGCCGACGGCGTTCCGCGACGTGCTCGCGGCAGCACTCGCGACCTGACCGGCCGTCACGTTCGACCCGTTTCCGCCCGTTCGATTCGCGTGATCATTAGATTACGTCGGACCGAGCGGTTCCAGGGAGTGCGGACATGGGCAGGCGCAAATACCGGGACGAACGTCGTCACTACACGTACATCGAGGCCGTGGTGCTCGACCGCGTTCTCGACGAGAACACGCAAGCGGCGCTGCGGATGCTGCCGGGGCAGCCGATGGTGACCCCGGCCTCGTTCTCCGCGTCCGTGGACTGGGACGACTACACGCGGGAGATGGAGCGGTTCGTCGAGCGGACCTTCGACGCCTGGCTGTTCTTCGACAACACCGGTCCCCGTACGGTCGCCTTCCGGATCCCCGGCACGGCGCTGTCCGCGCAGGCGGTCGCGCCGTACGCGCACGGCGACGTGCTCGAAGGGCTGAACGTGGAGACGAGCGGCGACGACCTGCTCCTGCGGCTGCGCATGTACGCCGAGGACTCCGAGTTGTTCAACCTGCACGAGACCGGCGCGGGATGGCTCCAGGACATCCTCCCGGTCCGTGCGGAACTGATGTCGGGCACCCTCGACGCCCTGGAGCTGGCACCGGTGGTGGGCACCCACTGGGACGAGATCGAACGCGACGTGTCCGCCGAGTATGGGCTGTCGCAGGCCTCCCGCGTCCTGGCCGCGTACCTCCAGGTTGCCCCGGAGGAGCTGAAGCGCCTGGCCGCCAGGCGAACCCAAGCCCGGCAGACGGAGTTGCCCCCGGGGTGGCTGTCCGGCTGTTCCGATCGCGAACCGGTGGCCCGCTGGGAGTTCGCCGCCGCCGATCCCCGCAAGTCCTTCGAGATCACCCTGGGCCGGCTGCCGGGCGGCTGCGAGTACGGCGACTGGTACGTGACAGCGACCGAGCCGCGCGGCAGGGACGTGGCCTTTCGCGCCGAAGACGACGCCCGCAAGGGTTATCACGACGAGGCTCTGCGGCTGCAACGGCTCAACGACCCCGGTCGCTGGCGGCGACTCGACCAGACCGGGTGAGCCACACCGGACCCGGAACGCGCGAACCGCGCCGGCGAAACTTTCACCGGCCGGGACCGCTCACCAGCGCGCCCATCCCGCCCGCGGCGCCGAAGGGTGGTCAGCGGAAAACGGCGAATCTACGATGACCTCGCGCCCCAAGATCGTCCCCGTACGCGGGGATCGGATTCCCGCACTGTCGCTGTTCATCAGGCGCTCTTAGGAGGCGCGAATGGCCCAGCACGACGAACCGTACGGAAGATCCCGGCGTGGTTCGCTCGCCGGACGGCTGCTGATGCTGGTGGCGCTCGTCGCCACGGGGATCGGCCTCGACGCGGCGGCGGCCCATGCCGACACCTGGCGGACGGCGACCGGCTCGGCATGGGGCCAGACGCAGGCGTCGGCCTCGGCGGCGGCCCAGACGAGCGCCCGCACCGCCCTCACGCAGACGGCCGCCCAGCTCGGGGAGGTCTGCACGGACGTGACCTCGTCGGCCACCCTCGCGTACACCGTGCCCAGCGGGGGCGGCTACGTGTACAACGGGACCGCGACGGGCCTGTGCGCCCCCGCGCCGCCACCGCCGTCGTACACCGTGCCGCGCACCGCGACGGCACGAGGTCAGGCGAGCACCTACTCAGTGGCCGTGCAGAACGGCGGGGCAGCGGCGCGTGCCTCCGTCCTCGCGGCCGGAGGCGACTGCACCGGCTTCCAGACGACCGGCGTGACCTACGTGTACGCGGCTCCCGACGGAAGCTGGTACATCTACGACGTCACCGTGTCCGCTCTCTGCGTGCACTGAGCTCTCTGCGTGCACTGAGCTTTCGGACGATCGCGGGGCGCGAATCGTCGGCGACGGACCCCGTGGCCGACGCTTCCCGCGTTATCAGGCGTCATTCTTTCAGGCGGCCTCGTTTTCCGGATCGATTTCCCTGTCGGGACACCCGGCGACCTCCCCATGGCCAGTTATACAGTGTCAGGAAAACGTGTGAGGAGGCCGAAAATTCTGGTCGAATGGCTGGCAGCGGTGGCCGCGGCGGGCGGAACCGCGGTGGTGCAGGCCGCGGGCACGGATATGTGGGTGAGCGTGCGGCAGCGGGCGGCAAAGGTGCTCAGCCGCGACGATCCCGACCGTGAGCAGGCGGAACTGCTGCGGCTCGATCAGACCGCGACGGAGCTCGCCTCGCTCACCCCCGGGGAGGCGGCGCTGACGCGGGCCCGGCAGGAGGCGTCCTGGACGGCCCGATTCGAGATGCTGCTGGAGAGTCTCGGCGAGGCCGAACGCGAACAGGTCGCCCGCGAACTGAACGACATCGCCGACCAGGCTCGTCAGGCATCGGTGGGAGGAGTGTCGGGAAACGTCTTCCAGGGACCGGCCGCATTCCAGGTCGGCGACCACAACCGTCAGGACAACCATTTCGGGCCGAGGCCATGACCCGCGACTCCGAATCAGGTGGAGACGGAGTATCGGGAAACGTCTTCCACGGCCCCGCTCCCTTCCAGCTCGGCGACCGCAACGTCCAGATCAATCACATCCACCACGCGACGCCGCATCGCCGCCCGCTGGTCCTCGCGGGTGCGACACTGTCGACCCGGGAAGAACTCGCCGCCGTCATCCGCCGCGCCTGGGCCGCCGCGAGGCGCCAGTTCTTCGAGGGCGCGGCCGCGACCGGCGCGCCCTCCGACGGCTGGCTCGGTCTCCTCGCCTGGCTGCGCGATCTCGACGGCCTCACCGCCGACGACCTGACCGCTCAGATAGAACTCATCGACCATCGGCTCCGGGACGACGCCCTCCCGGCCGACCTGAAACTGCTTCACCTGCTGGGCTGGCTCGATCCGGAGGGAGAAGCCGTCTGGCGAGGAACGGTCGTGACCCCGGAGTCGCTTTCCGAGGCCTGCCGGATCGGCCGTCTGGAAGAAAGCGGCCCCGAATGGGAGCTCTACCGCGACCTTTGCGAGGGCGGTCTGCTGGACGCCCTGTCCGCGTTCAGCGGGCTGCGCGCGCTGCGCGGAACGCAGCGGGCCTGGGACGAGGCCTGGGATTCGTGGCGGCGGCTCGCCGCTCAGGTTCCCGGGCTCCCGCCCGAAGCCCGGGAATGGGCCGCGAGCGGGGCGCGCGGGCTGCTGCTGGCGGCCCTTCTGCCCTACGCGGAGGCCAGGACGTGGTTGCGCGCCGGCCGTGAGAGCGTGACGCCACCCCCTGCCGGTGAGATCGAGTGGTACGACTGGTTGCGCGCGCGGGACGGCGGCTCGGAAACCCCTGTCGGATGGCTCGTGCGCGCCGACTTCGCCGCCTTCGCCGCGGCCCAGGCGGCGCAGCTGCGCCGGCAGGCGGAGGCCGACCGGCAGAACCAGCGGATACGGACCGCGCTCGACTCCGCCTCCGCTCTGCGGCAGCGGCAGTGGGCCGACTACGAGAGTTGGCGGCTCTCGCCCGCTGCCCGGCTGGAAGCGGTCATCCGCGCGACGCTGTGGCTCGGGGCCTGGGGCGCGGCCACGATCCCGGTGGCCTGGATCATGTGGGGCTGGATCCGGGCGGACATCGCCGCGACGCTGTCCTGGTATCTCGTCACGCTGACCCTGGCGGCGTACGCGGGGTGGCTGCCAAGAGTCATACGGCTCGGCGCGGCGTACCAGCCTCCGCTGCAGCGCGTGCGCGAGTGGGCCGAGGAGGCCAGGGCCGACCGCGAAAGAACTCGGAGGGGTCTGTTCAGGGCCGGCTTCGTGGTCGGATTCCTGCTGGTTTTCGGGGTGCTCCTCAATGACGTCGGCGTCATCCTGACGACGATTCTCCTCATGCCGTTGCTGGGCGCGGCGTTCCATTTCCCCCGCAAGGGGGCGATCCACGACTGGGCGGACGATCACCGGGAACGACTGCGGGACTACCGGTCCAGGCGGGCCGGCGCAGGCGACATCCCCCAGCACATCGCCGAAGGTGTCCGATCGCCGTCGGCCAGGGTCCGGGCCGACGCCTACCAGGCGTATATGCGCCAGTTCACCGGCCTCGACCACAGGGAAAAGGACGAGTAGGTGCCGCGCGGCGCGACGGTGTCCGCGCTCTGCGTGCAGTAGCGCGGACACCGGGCGGCGTCCACTCTCGCGTCAGGCCCTGGGGGGCCGCTGTCTCTGGGAGCCGCCGGCCGCGAGCGGGAGACTGCGCAGCGACAGAGCGCTCGGCGGAGGCAGGACTTCGTGAGCCGCCTCGGCGCGGAATGACTGGAGCAGGTACGCCACCAGGCGCCGGGACGCGGCACTGTCATGCGGCAGCGCGGTGACCAGACCACAGTGGGACAACACGGCCACGACAAGGTCGGAAGGGTGGAAATCGGCCCGGAGCGCGCCCGCTGCCTGGGCCCTGCGGACCAGGGTCATGAGGTCCCGCTCGGTCCGTTCCCGGGCCTGCATGTGTTCGGCCATGCTGTCCGGGAAGGCGGCCATGAACGCCGCCGGAAAGCCCTGTTCCTCCCGCTGAAGCTCGCAGACCGTCTCGACCAGTCGCTGAAAACCCCGCCAGGGGTCGGGGTCGGCCAGCGCCTCGGTGAGCGCTCGGGCACAGGTCTCCATCTGCTGCGCGAACGCGGCCCGCACCAGGTCATCCCGGGTGGGGAAACGCCGGTACAGCGTCGCCACGCCGACCCCGGCCCTTCGGGCCACGGTCGCCATGGGCGCGTCGATCCCGTGCTCGGCGAAGACCGCACGGGCGGCGACGAGGATGCGCCCCCGGTTGCGCCGGGCGTCGGCCCGCAGCCCCGGGCCCGCGATCCGAGAGGATTCCTCCGCCACTGTCTCTCACCTCCGGTCCAAACGGACGGTGCCGTCCAGTTAAGAGCCTACGCTCGGGGCCGGATACCCCGCACGGCCACTGGAGACGAAGGTGAGAACGATGGACGACCGCACGATGAGAGCAGTGCTTTTCGACCGCTTCGGCGGCCCCGAGGTGCTGTACGTGGGCCGGGTGCCACGCCCCGAACCGGCACCCGGCGAGGTACTCGTGCGGGTGCGCGCGTTCAGCGTCAACGGCGGCGAACTGGCGGCCCGTTCCGGCCGCCTCCGTCTCTTCACCGGACGGAAGTTCCCGCAACGCGTCGGGTTGGACTTCACCGGCGAGGTCGCCGCGCTCGGCGCCGGCGCGACGGGCGTCGCGGTCGGCGACCGTGTGTGGGGCGTCGTGGGCCGCACCGGATTCGGCAGCGCCGCCGAATACGTGACAGTCCGCACCGAGCGGATCGGCCGGGTCCCGGACGGACTCGATCTGGTGGAAGCCGCCGCGCTGCCGGTGGCGACCACGGCCATCACGGCGCTGCGCGACAAGGCCAGGCTGCGTCCCGGCGAACGGCTGCTCGTACGGGGCGCCGCGGGTGGCGTCGGCAACGCCGCCGTCCAGCTCGGACGGGCGTACGGTGCCGAGGTCACGGCCCTGGCCCGCGCCGCCAACCTCGACTTCGTCCGTACGCTCGGCGCTCACCACGCCACCGACCACCGGAGCGTCTCGCCGAGTGACCTGGGCCTGTTCGACGTGGTCCTCGACACCGCGGGCACCGACCTGCGGGCCTTCCGGCGCCTGCTGACGCCCGGCGGGCGCATGGTCACCATCGCCTTCGACCTGACACGGCTCGCCGCCTCACTCGGCTACATCGCCGCCAGCGCCGTGCACGGGCGCGGCCGGGTGCGCTTCTTCAGCGGCAACCCCAAACGGGCGCTCTTCGACGACCTCGCGCGCGAGGTGGCGGAGGGGAGACTGCGCCCTGCGGTGGACACGTGCTTCCCCTTGGAAGAGACAGCGGCGGCACACCGGGCGCTGGCGGCGGGCGGGGTTCGAGGCAAGTACGTCGTCAGGGTCGACTGAGGGCGGTTCCCGGGGCGGTCACGAGCCCGTCCGGACGCCCAGGGGACGGAAGGGGGACGGAACGCCGACGCCGCGCCCCTTCTTCCTCTTCGCGCCTTCGCCGTAGTGGCACGTGCTCGGCGGTGGCCGGGCCCGGTGGCGGTCAATAAGATCCCGTACTGACCTGACCTTTCGGGACATCTCAGCGGGGGCCGAGCGATGTCGCACTCTGGTACGAACGGCGGCGAGGCGGGGAGCTTACCCTCCGGCCTGCGTACGGGTGATCCGGCCCAGGTGGGGCCGTACCGGCTGGTGCGCAGGCTGGGCGAGGGCGGCATGGGCGTCGTCTACCTCGGCGAGGCGCCGGACGGCACGCGGGTGGCGGTCAAGCTGCTCCACCACACGATCGCCGCCGACCCCGACTTCCGCCGCCGGTTCCGGCGCGAGGTGGAGGCGGCCAAACGGGTCGCCCGCTTCTGCACCGCCGCCGTGCTGGACGCGGAGGTGGACGGCGAGACCGTCTACCTGGTCACCGAGTACGTCCCCGGGCCGACCCTCCGGGAGGCGGTCGAGCGGGACGGGCCGCTGCGCGGCTCCAGCCTGGACGGCCTCGCGGTCAGCGTCGCGACCGCGCTGCGGGCCGTCCACGCGGCGGGCATCATCCACCGCGACCTGAAGCCGGGCAACGTCCTGCTCTCCCCCATGGGCCCGAAGGTCATCGACTTCGGGGTGGCCCATGTGACCGACACCGGCACGCACAGCAGCGCCGTCGTCGGCACCCCCGCGTTCATGTCGCCCGAGCAGTTCGACGGCAGCGCGCTCACCCCCGCGTCGGACGTCTTCGCCTGGGCGGGCACGGTCGCGTACGCGGCCACCGGCCGGGCGCCGTTCGGCAACGGGCCGCTCCCGGTCGTGCTCAACCAGGTCATCAACGGGGAGCCGCGACTGGACGGCCTGGACGGGCCGCTGCGCCCGCTGATCGAGCGCGCCCTGGCCAAGGACCCGGCCGTACGGCCGACCGTGCCGGAGATCCTGGACGCCCTTACCGGCTCCCCCGCCGGGCCGGAGGTGTGGGTCACCACCCTGCCCGGCGGGCGGAGAAACCGACGGGGGCTGGTCGCCGGAGCCGCGGCCGGGGTCGCCGCGGTGGCCGTGATCGCGACGGTGATCGCCGTACGACCTTGGGATGGCGACGCGCCGCACGCGGGGACCTCCGTGACGTCCACGCGCTCCGCCGCGGTGGCCGGAGGTGACCCCGCGCCGGCCACGTCACAGGCGCCCCAGGCGGGCGGCGACGACCCCGGCAGGGGAAACCCGCTGCGCGAGCCCGGCGTACGGTTCGCGTACCGGGCGGATCCGGACGCGCGGCGCCAGGCGAACATCTGGAACGCGCAGGGCAGGAAGGCCGACGCCGCGCTGATGCGCGCCCTGGCGGCGGTGCCGCACCCCGTGAACCTGAACGCGTCGGCCGACGAGGCAGGCCGTACTGTCGCGTCCGCCATGCGGGCGGCCGCCGCGCGGCACGCCGTCGCGGTGATCGTGACCGACCAGGTGCCGAAGAAGGACTGCTCCAAGTGGGGCGAAGCGGACGAGCGGGCGTACCGCGCCTGGATCGACGCGGTGGCGAAGGCGATCGGCTCGGGCCGGGCGGTGGTCGTGCTGGAGCCGAACAGCCTGACCAGGATTCCGGGATCCGACAGTTGCCCGGCCGGGGGCAGGGCGGCGGCGGCCGAGCGTTACCGTGAGCTCGGATACGCGGTGAACCTCCTGCGGAGGCTTCCGCACACGGCGGTGTATCTCGACGGCGGCATCGAGGGCTGGCCGGGCATGGCCGAGATCGCCGACCGGCTCCTGAAGGCCGGGGTGGCGCGAGCCGACGGGTTCTATCTGAACATGTCGGACTATCAGGAGACCGACCGGCTCCTACGGTATGGGGAGAGCCTGTCCCTGTGCCTTCATGTGAAGACGAAGGACCCCGGGAGCGCCTGCACCGGCGCGGAGATGGGGGCGGTGCCGGCCGGAGCGCCGCTGACCCACTTCGTCCTCGACAGCAGCCGGAACGGCAGGGGCGGGTGGGAACCGCCGAAGGGTAAGTACGCCGACCCGGAGAAGTGGTGCAATCCGCCGGGCCTGGGCGTGGGACCCCGTCCGACCACCGAGACCGGCAGCGAACTGGCCGACGCGTTCCTGTGGCTCCGCGCCCCCGAGCGGTCGAACGGCCAGTGCACCCGCGGCGGCCCGGGTCCCGAGGACCCCGAGTGGCGCCAGGTGGACCCGGTCGGCGGCACCTGGTGGGCCGCTCTCGCCCTCGACCGCGCGAAGAACGCCGTGCCTCCGCTGCGCTGACTCACTTCTCGGTGGCGTTGGCCTTGCGAAGCCGGGCCCGGACCGTACGGCGGACCAGCGGGCCCATGTCGTCCAGCGCCGCGACCAGGCCGGCGAGCTGCTCCAGGCTGTCGAACGCGCGCTTCGCGCCGTCCTCGTCGACCCCCTCGTACAGTTCGAGGCCGACGAAGGCGGCCGCGGTGGCGCGGGCGAGCCCGGCGACGTCCACGAACTCGGCGAGCGGCGTGCCGGTCAGCACCCTCAGGAGCACCTCTTCGATCTCGGTGACCCACATGCCGAGGCCGGCCGCGGTGGCGGGGGCGAGCCTGCCGTCCATCTGGCTGCCCGCGAGCATCTGGGCGAGCACGGCGAGGTTCCCCGCCTCACGCTCCTCGGCGTGCAGCGAGCGGCCCAGGTCGAGCAGTTCGCGTAACGAGGTCACCGCCGCGAACCGGTCACGGTAGACCGCCACCCGCTGCTCCGAGCCGTACCGCAGGGCCGCGGCGAGAAGGTCGTCGACGGTGCCGAAGTGGTAGAAGACGAGCGCCTGGTTGACCCCGGCGGCGGTGGCGACGGCCCGCGCGGAGGCGCCCGCGATGCCCTGCGTACGCAAGGTCCGCAGCGCTCCTTCGAGCAGCCTCGTGCGGGTGTCGCCCATCGTCACTCCCTCAGCGGCGTGCCTCTTCGCGCCGCGGCTTCACGGTAGCGGGTACGCCGTGCTCCACGACGTCGACGTAGCGCGCCCGGAACCTTCCCCAGTAGCCGAACAGCGGGCCGAGCTTCGCGTTGGAGACGGTGACGCCGACGCGGAACAGCCCGGCGTCGTCGTCGTACGACTCCCTGACGACAGCGGTCCCGGTCATGGAATCGGGGAGGCGGCAGGAGACGAGCCCCTCGTGCAGACGGAACTCGCCGGACCGGATGACGAGGCCCCCGTGCTCGTCCACCTCCATGTCCAGATCGACCGCCAGGTGCTGGTGCGAACCGAGATAGTCGACGATGCCGCGCCGCTCGTCGTCGTACACCATCGTGGCGTCGAACCGCCGCCGACGGCGGGGCAGGTCGAAGGTGCGGACGAACGTGACGGTCTCGCGGCCGTGGGAGTCGACGTACGGATAGTTCTCGATGGTGAACGGCACCCGCCGGCCCTTCTCGGGGACCAGGATGTTGCGCCAGGTGCCGAGGGCCAGGAACGGACGGGTGAACGCGGCGTGCCAGATGTGGTCCATCGTTCCCGTGCCGACGCAGGCCCGCCCGCCGGTGACGCTGACGCCGAAGCGGCGGCGTAACTGCGGATGCAGGCGGGCGAAGTCGGGGCCGAGGGTACGTTCGAAGATCGAGGTCATCGCGTCTCCAGTTCGGGCAGCGGGGCTTTCGCCGTTCGCGGTTCGCGCGGGCGGCTGGTTGAGCTGGTTGGGCGGCGCAGGCAGCGCCGGGCGGCGGGGGTTCCGGGCAGCGGCGGCAGGAGGACCGCCAGCGCCGCGACCAGTACGGCTGTCGCGGGCGGGGCCAATGCTGTGGCCGTGGCGGTGACGAGCACGCGTACGCACACCTCGGCGAGGGCCTGCCACAGGGAGCGCTCGGGCGTTTTTCCTGTCTCCAGCCAGAGGCGGAGCCGGTCGAAGGACCACGCCGTCGCCCAGCCGATGAGCGGCCGGAAGACGAGGTCCACGGCCCGTCCCCAGCCGGGGCGGTAGCCGTACCGGGTGAGGAAGCGGACACCGTCGGCGGTCTGGACGTATCGCCAGTAGCCGGAGCCCGAGCGGATCGGCGACAGCGGGTGCGCCGAGGCGAACCGCAGCGCGGACGTCCTATCGCCGGGGTCGAGGTGGTCTCCGGCCGTGACGCCGGCACCGGTGATGACAAGGCCGGGGAACAGCCTGATGGCGTACCGGAACTTCTGGGGTTCGCCGTCGGCGCGCGGCAGGTAGTCGATCTCGCTGAACCGCAGATCCCACCGCTGATGCTGGTCAGGGGTCTGCGTCAGCTCCCAGAGAGCATCCATGGGTGCCCGGACCAGACACTCGACATACACGAAGCGACCCACAAGCCACCTCCACAGTTTTGAGCACTCGCTCAAAACTGAGAGTAGGCCGATTTGAGCGACCGCTCAAGTCCTCTGCTCAGGGTGCCCAATGCCAGCGGGAAGGCGGCGTCGTCGGCCATGCCGCCGCGCCCAGCTTCGAAGGCGCCTACCCGACCACGTTCGCCGGGGAGTCGAGCCAGAGGTGTTGGCCCTCCGGCGTGACGGTCAGGCCGAACCGGTCACGCCCTGGGGAACCGAAGGAGACCCACCACAGGAACGCGGCCTCGAGCTCGTCCCAGAGATCACGCGGCCCCCTCTGGAGAACGGCCACGCGCTTGTACTCAGGCGAGTAGTGCACCTGAGCATCGGAGTCGTCCGACCACAGCCACAGGTGAAACTCGCCGTTGTCCTCGTCGGCGTGCCGGCCGTTGAGGTCGGGGATCGTGCCCGCGACCGCCACATCGGCTCCGACCGAGGAGCGTACGATCCGGCGGGGGTCCAGGTAGGTCGACGACTCCCGGTAGTCGCCCACCAGCTCGGGTACGCGCCGCCGTTGCGACCGCAGCATCATGAAGGAACAGCCTCGATAGAACCTCCCCACGGCCGTGCCGTCCCCGGTCACGGTCAACCTGGTCAGGTGACCGGCCTCCCACCGAGGCATCCAGGGGAAAACGATCAGGCCCGCCGGACGCGTCTGCTCGACCCAGGCATGGGGCACCACATCGACGCCGCAGGTGACGTGGACCCGGTCATAGGGCTTGCCATCCGGGCACCCGGCACTTCCATCTCCCAGGACGAGCCGAGGGAGACGCCCGGCGTTCTTGAGGTTCAAGGTCGCTGCGGTGAGGACGGCTTGATCTATCTCGACACTGGTGACGTTGCCGTCGCCGAGGCGATGGGCCAGCAGGCCCGCCGTCCAGCCGGTTCCTGCACCGATCTCCAGGACCTCGTCACCGTCGTAGGGATCGAGCAGGTCCAGGCCCGCCGCGACGATGCTGGGCATGGAGCACGACGAGGTGTAGTCCCCGCTTCCCGCGCTCAGATCGGTCGTCCCGTCCTCGAGCTGGGTGACGATCGCCGTGTTCGAGTAGACGGCGTCCATCCACCCGTCCGGGTCGGCGGTCCGGTCGATCAGATAGCCCGGACCGTCGTCAGGCGAGCACCATGCCTGATCAGGGATGAAGAGGTGACGCGGCACCGCCCGCATGACGTCCACCCATCGCGAGTCGAGGTCTTGTAGCTGTGCGATCAGGCGCGCGTTGTCCGTCACTTGCCCTGGGGCTTCTCGTGCTGACCGCCGCCGGTGTTAGGGCGGTCCCCGTCAGGGGTGGGCTTCTCGGGTGTGAAGGGCTTGCTCGTCGGCTTCTGCCCCTCATGCTTCGCCATGCGGTGAACTCCTTCGTTCAGGGGAACCACGTCGTCTGCCTGTTCGGAGCGCTCGCTCGAAGCGGTCGCAAATCACCACCCAGCCGTCCCAGTGGCGCTCATGGACCAGAAGTCGGAACAACGTCGGGCGGAGCATCGTGTCAGTCCTCCTGCGGCGAGCCGGACAGGGATCACGAGAACACCGAGCGACGCGCACAGTAACGAGTCGCACACACTTGGTGCTCCCAGTCAGGATGCTCCCCTGTCGATGCCGTCAGCAACATGGTTGAGCAAACTGCTCGACCAGCGGTTGCAACCCCCTGTGGCGACTCGACATACCCATGCCGGAAGCGAAGAAGTCGATCAACGATGCCGACGCGTCAGGGCGAGGGGGTTAGATCAAAGCGTGGCAAGGTATCGGCACGAAGCCGCAGGCCGGGGACAGGTGTTCAGATTCGTACCATCATCGGTTGACGGAACTGGTCAGAAAAGCGTAAAGCCGCACTGAATGGCGGGGCGGTCATCGGCAGGTTTCCACATTTCACGAACTATCAGGACTTGTCACTCTCCAACTGTCTCGCCCTCCGGCCCCGACACCCCCGACCGGCCGGAACCCTGACCGAAGGAGAAGACTCGTGACCCGAGTCCTCACGTCCGCCATCGCCATGGCGGCCGCGCTGGCCCTGTCCAGCGGAACGGCCCTGGCCTCTCCCACCGATCCGGCGCCCGCCTCCTCCTCGGCTCCCGCCGCCGGCGGCACGGTCTCCGCCGCCACCGACCGTCTCGCCGCACAGGTCGCAAGCGCCCTGGCTGACCGGAAGGTCCGCGACCGCGCCGTATCGGCTACCGCCTCGGCGCCCGCGGACCTGCTGGCGCTCACTGCGAACACGGGCCTTGCCCAGGCCGCCCGCACGGCCAACCATGCCGTGCTCGCCGCCAAGGGTCTCCCCGCGAACAGCGGCTCACTGCTGCAACTGCGCGTTGCCACCGACGCGATGCGCGCCGGACTGTCCCGCGGTGAGGTGCCGCTGGTAGCGGCGGCGCCCACGGACGACGAGGTCGCCTCGATCACCGCGTACGACCCGCTCGGTGGGAAGGTAACCCTCGACCCCGCCGTGGAGCCTGAGCGGCCGGTGCTGGTAGTCGAGGTCGACGTGGCCAAAGCGTTGCCCATGGGGATCGACCTCATGCGCAAGACCCTTTCCCGCGGCGGGGTGACCGAGGCCAAGCCGCTTTCGACCGTCCAGTCGTCGGGCGGGTACTGGGCCACCAAGATCGACGCGGTCCGGCTGTCGGATGACGAGGAGCCGTGGATCAAGGGAGCCGCTGAGATCTACAGCATCGTCGGCGGTTTCGGCCTGGACGGCAAGGCGACCGTCACCATCGTCCAGATGCCCTACCTGGACCACGACGGCACGACCTATTACCCCAACCAGCTCCTGGTCCACTTCAACGGCTACAAGTACAACCTGGCCGACGTCGTAATGATGGAGGACGACGGCGACACCAACTACCAGCAACTCGCTCAGGCGATCATCACCGTGCTGCTCACCATCGCCGACGCCGGCACCTACATCCCGCTGGTCAACGCCATCATCTCCGCCATCCCCACCTCCTGGTGGACCGACGACCCCGACTATGTGGACTCCTGGTACACGCTGTCCACTACCAGCCGCGGCCGCCTGAACGGCGCGAGAGGGAACGGCTGGATGGACGTGGAGCCGTACTGGGTGTCCGAACTCTGATCCCTAACCCGGCCGGGTCGGGCAGGCCCCGATCCGGCCGGGCCCCTCGATACCCACCGACAGGTGGGCGAGGTGATGGCAACTCGGTGCGACCGACAGCCGTTCGGCGAAGTCGCCGATCGTATGGGAGGACTCAATAGCTTCGCCCGGACCTACCCAGCAATAGCAGCCCTCCGGAATAGGTCAGCTGGCATTTCCTCATCGAGTTTCCAGGTGATGGCCATCGGACGATCGCCTCGATGTTCGACGTACCGCGCAGTGCCGTGGAAGACGAAAGGTTCGGGATGACCACTCTCGTTTTCCTTACGCTCCCTGGTGAACAGGAGAACGTGACTACCCTCAGCGTCATGGGCCTGGTAGCGCATACCTGTGGCGGAATGAGAACTGGTCCGGTTCTGTGACTCCCAGTGGAAAAGACGTGGGGTGAGCGCGTAGTCCCGGTACATGGTCTGAGGGGAGAACTCTTTCTCATTCTTGTTCAGCGTGACGAACAGCGCATCGCACTGGGTGGCAGGGCTCCACGCGACACCCTCGCGCATCGTGGACGGCACCAGCCCACCAAGCGATGCCCATCCGATCGCAGCGAGCACTTCCTCCGTGGAATAACGGGCATTGACCGCGAGCGGAACCGCACCAACCTTTGCATCGAGCGGTCGGGCCACATACCTTGGGCGGTCAACGCCGTAGGCGAGAACCTGCCGGATCTCCTCGCATAGAACGGGCTCTTTGCGCAGCTGGTCCAGCGCCTCATCGTAGGAAGAGAAGTTCCCGCCGTCACGCCAGAAGGAGAAGCACAGCATTCGCATAAAGGCCTGGTCCGTAGGCGAGCAGTCTGCGTAGCGCGGGCCGTCGGCGCTTAGCAATCGATCATACGCTTCGGCACGGCGGCGATCGTCCACGTGCAAGAGCGCCCGGATCCGCCGACCAAGGGCCTCCTCTAGCGGCGAGCCAGGCTCGGTCAACAGGCCGGCGCGACGAAGGAGCGACGTCCAGTACCTTCGGTTGCGGTACAGGTCGCCGATGTCCCGCCCCATCTCTTCGAGATACGCGGTAAGCGACGTCTCCGCACAGGAACGGATCTCCTGCGTCAGAGTGTTCACCGTCGCCCCGAGATGGATCTTGAGTTCGGCCAGCAGCCGATCCTTGGTCACTCGGTCCAGCACGATCTGGCTGCCCGACGGCAGCAGCGGGAACTCGTCTTTAACCTGCTTGTCCAACCTGCCGCGAGAGAACCCAGTCAGTGCCTGGAACCGGTTAGCGAAACGGTACTCCTTACGGTGCTGGCCGACGAAGTCCAACACCGTCAGCACCTCTTTCTCCGGAGTACGGCGAAGCCCTCGACCAAGCTGCTGGAGGAAGATGGTGGCACTCTCAGTCGGCCGTAGAAGCAGCAGGGTATCTACATCAGGTACGTCCAGACCCTCGTTGAACAGGTCGACCGCAAATAGGAAGCGGACCTCGCCATCCCGCAGCGCCCGCAGTGCCGCCTTCCGGGAAGCGTCATCAGTGGAGCCGTCCACCGCAAGAGAGGGCAACCCTGCCCTCGTGAAGAAGTCGGCCATGAAACGCGCATGCCGTACCGAGACGCAGAAGCCCAGGCCACGCACAGTGGCGAGGTTGCTAACCTTGTCGTTCAGCGCATTGAAGACTAGGCGAGCTCGGGCATCGTCTCCAGTGAACAAGTTGTCGAGCGCATTGCTGTCGTAGGAGCCGCGCGACCACTTGATGCCGGTGAGGTCGGTTTCGTCATTGATACCGAAGTAGTGAAACGGGCAGAGCAAGTCGGCATCCAATGCGTCCCACAGACGCAACTCGGAGGCGATCCGGCCCTCGAAGAACTCGTCCTGAACCCAGGTCCCGTCGGCACGTTCCGGGGTGGCGGTGAGCCCCAGCAGTTCCTTGGGTTTGAGGTGATCGATGATCCGTCGATAGGTACGAGCGGCGGCGTGGTGGAACTCGTCGATGACGACTACGTCGAAATGCCCAGGGTCGAATGACTCGATCCCCATGGCGGTGAGCGACTGCACGCTGGCGAAGACGTGCCGCCAGGCCCGCGAGCGATCGTCGCCCACATGCAACTCACCGAAATCTGGCACAGCCAGCACCTGCCGGTACGTGCGCAATGCCTGAGCCAGGATCTCGCGCCGGTGCGCGACGAACAGCAATGACGGCTGGCGCCCCAGCCGATGTTGCAGGTTACGGTAATCGAAAGCCGCTACTACCGTCTTACCGGTTCCGGTAGCCGCGACAAGGAGGTTGCGATACCGACCATGCACGCTGCGCTCGACGTCCAAGTCCTCCAGCATCTCCCGCTGGTGGTGAAAAGGATGCGGCACCAAGGCGGGGATATCGAAAAGCTGCTGACCCACCTTTGATCGGGACAGCGCCTCATCCAACCGGTCACCGTCAACTGCCGGGTCATATAGCTCGAACTCTGGCCGGTTCCAGTAGGAGTCGAAGGTAGCCTCGAACTTGTCCAGCAGCCGAGCGGTAGTCACGGACGACAGCCGTACGTTCCATTCGAGCCCGTCCAGCAGTGCCGCCCTGGAGAGATTGGAACTGCCGACGTAAGCGGTGTCGAAGCCGGTCTCCCGGCGCAGCAGCCATGCCTTGGCGTGTAGGCGGGTGGAGTTCTGCTCGTAACTGATCCGCACCTCGGCGCCGAAGTCGCGCACCAGTCGGTCCAGCGCACGCCGCTCGGTGGCACCCATGTACGTCGTCGTGATCACCCTGAGAGGAACACCCCTGCGCTGCAGGTCCGCGAGGGAGCGTTCCAGGATCCGCAGTCCCGACCACTTGACGAAGGCACACAAGAGGTCCACGCGGTTGGCACTGATTAACTCGGCCGCCAACTCATGCGCCAGGTTGGGATCCTCGCGAGCGTTGGTCAGCAACGCCGCTTCGGACAGCGAGGTCAACGGGCGGACTGGGGCGCTCGCGCCTGGACTGTCCCGCACGATCGACAACAGCCGGTTCGGCCCATCTGCTACGGCCTCGGGTTCCGTCAACTGGTTCAGCAGCCGGTTGACCAGATCAACCTGCTCTTGAGGCTCTTTCAACATGGCCAAAGCTCGGGCTGCTGTTTCGCCCACAAAGCGGCCGAGCAGATGGGCTACCTCTTCTCTGGCAACTTCAGACACCTCCACGAGGTGTCCCATCCGCCGCGTCGTGTCGACGCTTTTGGCGAGCTTGTCAGTGAGCAGCGAGTCGTACAGGCCGGGGATCAGGGCGTCGTCCACTACATGTCCTTGTGGCTAGGTCTGCGCTACAGGCGCACCGCAAGTGATCATCGTATTGAACGCCGGCTCGGATTTCGCCACAACGGCCACAAAGCTGCCGCTCATCCCGATTCACCGAACTCAGACCTCACGGCTGATGTCATCCCGCGCTTGCTGCTGACCAGATGTCCCGACCTGCCGACCACAGCTCCTTGACGTGGTACGTGAAGCGGTCGTAGAGGCCGTCGTCCTGGTAGCGCTTCAGGTGCAGCATTGGCGAATCGTGGCCGACCAGCTTGGCCAAGTGTGGGGTGACAAGCATCTCGTCGTCGAACTGGAACACCGACAGGGCTATGTGCTCGTCGCCGAAGCGCGCCTCGATGCCGGACACACCTTTGAGTTGCTCCAACTCGGCGAGAGTAATGCGGATGCGGGTGGACACCGTCAGCGGCACCGCTTCGATGCCCTCCCGATGACGGGTCACGTCACTGTCGGGATCGCCGATCAGGAATCGGATCTTGCAACCCTGCTCAGCCTTGCGCTTGAGAACTTTGGCCAGGTTGGGGTGTTCCAGCCAGAGGAAGTAGTTCGTGTATCCGGCTATGGTGATGTGCGACTGTGCTTCAGTAATCAGCGTCCGCCATACACTTTTGGGACAGGCGGAACGGTAGGGGTAGACCGTAACAATCTCCCGATCGGGCCCAATCTTGACCGTGTTCCGTATCGCCTCAGGCCATAACACGGACTCATCCACCCCCAGAGCTTCGGCCGCCGCCCACCGGTGACGTGGATGCGGGACACGCGCTTCGTCAGCCAGCCAGCGGGACACCGTCTTGATGTCCACCTCGCACCGCAATGCGAGGTCCCTTTCGGTAAGTCTCGCATCGGTCATTGCTTGCCGTAGAGAGTCATTTGACACGCGCGACCTCGAATCGGGAGGACGTTGAGGACGCATCTGAGCGGCAACGCAAAACGTCCCGCACGTCCCAAGAACGGAGTGTAAACGATCCAATACCAAACGTCACGCTGTGGCCATGCGTACGACGAGACCGTTGAAGGAACTGCAGGCCGCGTTCCCCGGCTGGACAATCTGGCGAAGCTCTGCAGATCGCCTCTGGGCGACGCGTAATCGGCAGCTCACCGACGTGGAGATGAACTACGGGCTGAGCCACACGATCGACGGGGACGACGCGCACCAACTCGGTGAACAACTCCGCGACCAAGAGCGGCTCGCTTCGGAGCTACCGCCCCAATGAGTGCGCCGCCGTCTGCCCTACGAGCCTCCGCCGTCAAGGCGCTCAAAGCCCTCAGCCAGTTCGAGGACGCTTGCCCAGGGTTGCATGTGGCACCTGAGCAGCCTGGCCATGTCGCAATCCGGTGGATGCGGGAGACCCGGCGCAGTGTCTCTGTCCGGGTCGTCGCCCATACCTGCGACGACTGCTCGCCGCTGGCGTACGAACTGTGCGCCTCCGGCGGGCTGCTGTTCGTCCGCCGTACGGACCGGAGCGGCGACCGGCCGAAGATGCGCGAGACCGAGCGCCTGCCGTACGCGCGGATGCGCCCGCTGTGGATGGAACTGCTGCTCGGCCGCGCTCGATAAAACCCTCGCGGGCGACGATCAGTCCAGGACGAGGAACTGCTTGCCGTCGATCAGTTCGCGTACGGCGTCGAGGTGGCCGGCGTGGGTCGCCGTCTCGACGAGGACGTGGAGGATCGCCTCACGCAGGTCGCTCGGCGGCTGGTCGTCGCGGTAGTCCGGCCACCAGCGCGGCGCCTGGTCCGGGGCGCTGGAGGCGATCACCTCGTCGGCCCGCGCTGTCTCCTCGCGATAGAGGGCGAACACCTCGGAGGCGGGCCGGTCGCCGGGCACCTGCCACGCGTCCGCCGGGGTGGCGAGCGAGGCAATCGCGTCAGGGTCGCCGCCGAAGACGGCACGGAACCAGAAGCGCTCGACGTCGATGGCGAGATGGCGGACGAGCCCGGCCGGGGTCCAGGCGGACGGAAGAACGGGCCGCCGGAGGTCGGCCTCGTCCAGTCCGTCCACCATGTCGAGGACGTGCCGCCTCTTCCAGTTCAAGTAACCGAGGAGGGACGAAATCTCACCCGACGCGCTCACGTTTGATCTCCCGTATGAAGGGCGTCCAGCAGTCGCTGGAGGGCCGCGCGGTCGCCGGTGATCTCAAGCCGGTCCCCGGCCTGGCCGGTGGGCTTCTGGTCGATGACCAGGGCCTTGAGGGCGGCGGGATCGGTGCGCAGGGCCGCGTCCCACCGGTCCGGCTCGCCCCGTCGGATCGCGAGCTCGCCGCCGGACATGCGAAGGGTGAAGACGTCCTCCCCGACGTCGACCAGAAACGTCGCGTCGAGGTCGCCCAGCGGGGCGGGGTCCAGATGGCTCTTCATCGCGAGCATCAGCGAATCGGTCCCCAGGGGCGTCGTCGTCTCCTTCCGGGGAGAGTGACGGCCCCATCGGCCCAAGTGGACGAGGATCGGCTCCAGGTCGTCGCCCCACTCGGTGAGCTCGTAGACCCATGCGCGCGCCGGCGGGCCCAGCTTGCGCCGCCGGATCACCCCGCCCTCCTCCAGATCGCGCAGCCGCTGCGAGAGCACGGTGGGGCTGGCGTTGGGCAGGCCGCTCTGCAGGTCGCTGTAGCGCTTCGGGCCGAAGAGCAGATCCCGGACGATCATCAGCGCCCAGCGCTCGCCGAGCAGGTCGAGAGCGCGCGCAGCGGCGCAGGGGTCGCCGTACGTGCGTGCCGTGGTCACGTCGCTCATCCTACTCATCCCGGAGCGGACGCTTGCTTTCCCGTAGTTCAGTACAGCGTCAGCCGGGCGAGCTGTGATACGCCTCGACGAGCCATTCGCCGTCGTGCCGCATAAGGGTCCAGGTCGCCAGTTCCCACCGGTCGGCCGGAGGCTCCTCCTCCCCCGCGAACGCGGTGACGCTCCGCGTGACCACGAGGGCCACGTCCGGGCCGAGGAACCGGACGCTCTCCGGGGTGTGGACGCGCCTGGACCCCTTCAGCGGCCCCGCGAAGGCGGCGCCCATGGCCGACCGGATGCCGTCCCTGCCCTACAGGTGGACCCCGGGCAGGATCACGCTGGCGTCCCGCGCGTACCGACCGGCGAACGCGTCGCCGTCCGACCACGCGGCCGACGTCGCCGCGAACAGGGCCCGTACGGCGCGCTCCTCGGCGCGCGGGTCCGAGCTCATCTCATCCTCCAACAGTCCCGAGGAAGGCCGCCGCGTGGCGGCGGGCGAACTCGGCGAAGCTCGTGGGCCGCACCCCGAAGGCCCGATGGGTCTCCAGCCGTACGTGGGACTCGGGACGCCGCTTCCGTTCGGCGAGAAGCTCACGCAGGATCCGTAGGGACGGCTCGGGCGTCCCCGCCTCCCTCCACTCGCGCAGCTTGTCGTCCAGGGGCAGCTCCACATGGCGGAAGGCGGTTCCCGTCGCCTCCGTGATGTGCTCGGCGATCTCCTTCATCGTCAGCGCCTCCGGGCCGGTCATGTCGTACGCCCTGCCCTCGTGGCCGGCGGAGGTCATCAGCGCGACCGCGACCCTGGCGACGTCCTCGATGGCGACGGGCGACAGCCTGCTGTCGCCGATGGACATGCGCAGCTCCCGCCGGTGCGGATCCACGCCCGTGGAGGTGCCGGGCAGGTAGAACTCCATGAACTGGCTCGGGCGCAGATGGGTCCAGGCCAGGCCGGACGCCTCGATGCGGCGCTCGATCTCCAGGTGCTCACGCGTCCCCGTGAAGCTGCCGGGGTCGAACCCGACGCCGGACTCCTTGCCGGAGTACTTCACGATGTGCGGCACGCCCGCGGCCCTGGCCGCGTCGACGAACGCGCACTGCGTCTCCACCATGCGCTCCCTCGGCGAGGAGATCAGGAGCACGCGCTCCACACCGCGCAGAGCGGCCGTGAGGGTCTCGGGGCGCAGCATGTCGCCCTCGACCACTTCCACCCCTGGCAGCCCGTGGAGCTTCCGGGCCTTGTCCGGGTCCCTGACCAGCGCTCGGACGGGAACGTCCTGCCGCGCGAACTCCCTGACGACGATCGACCCACTGAGCCCCGTCGCTCCGGTGACAAGAATCATGACTACGACGGTAGTACTCATCACTACACAAAAACAAGTAAGTCATACCTACTGCGTAGCATCCAAAATGCTTTGCCGGCGGACGTGGCGGGTTGCGATGCTCGGCCGGGCAGGTTCGGAGAGGAGATCGCGAAGTGGCCGTCACCGCGTCTGGCAACCCGTACGAGTCCGAGCCGGAAGTCCGTACGGCGGCCGGTGTCCTGCGCGGCGTTCGGGAGGCGGGGACGGCGGTCTTCCGCGGCATCCCGTACGCCGAGCCGCCGGTCGGCGCCCTGCGGTTCGCCGCGCCGCGGCCGGTGCGCGGCTGGGACGGCGTGCGCCCGGCGGTCGCGTACGGCCCGCCGCCCCCGCAGTCCGGCCTGCTCGGCGGGTCCCAGGACACCGCCGGTGACGACTGGCTGACCGTCAACGTGTGGACGCCGGAGCCGAGCCCGGCGGCGGGGCTCCCGGTGATGGTGTGGATCCCCGGCGGTGGTTACGTCTCGGGCAACTCCGGCCTTCCGGAGTACGACGCCGGGCGCCTGGCCGCGAGCGGAACCGTGGTCGTGACCCTCAACTACCGGCTCGGCATCGAGGGCTTCGCGCTGGTCGACGGGGCCCCGGCCAACCGGGGGCTGCTCGACCAGGTCGAGGCCCTGCGGTGGGTGCGGGACAACATCCGGGCCTTCGGCGGCGACCCGGGCCGGGTCACGGTCTTCGGGGAGTCGGCGGGCGGCGGATCGGTCGCCGCGCTGCTCGCCATGCCGCGCGCCGCCGGGCTCTTCCGCCGGGCGGTCGCGCAGAGTGTGCCGGGCACGTTCTTCTCCCCCGAGCTGGCCTCCGACATCGCCGCGGCCTGCGCCGCCGAGCTGGGCGTACGGCCCACAGCGGCCGACCTGTCGGCGGTGGACCCGGCTCGGTTGCCAGCCGCGGGTGACGCGATCTCGGCGAAGATAACTCGGTGGCGGGAGCGCTGGGGGCAGATCACCCACCGGCCGATCCCGTTCGCGCCGGTCGTCGACGGCGACGTCCTGCCGATGACCCCCTGGCAGGCGCTGGCCGGCGGCGCCGCCCGGGACGTCGAGCTTCTCGCCGGGCACACGCGTGACGAGCACCGGTTGTTCAGCCTGATCGACGGCGTGCTCGGCCAGGTCACACCCGAGCAGACCGAGACCGCTCTGCGCATGCTCGCCCCCGGCCCGGACGGCGCGCGCCGCTACCGGGAGGCGTTCCCGGCCGCGGCCGACGAGGAGCTGTACGAGCTGGTCAACGCCGACTGGCTGTTCCGCATGCCGAGCCTCCACCTCGCCGACGCGCAGATCGCCGGTGGCGGGCGGGCCCACCTCTACGAACTGACGTGGCCCGCCCCGGGGCTGGGCGGTGCCCTTGGCGCCTGCCACGGCCTGGACGTGCCGCTCGTGTTCGGCAACCTGAGCAGCGGCCAACCCGCCATGCTGATCGGCGACCCGCCCTCCCCGGCGGCGGAGGAGCTGTCCGCGCGGATCCGTACGGCGTGGACGGCGTTCGCCGCGCACGGCGATCCGGGCTGGCCTCCGTACGACGCCGAGCGCCGCCTCGCGCAGGTCTTCGACACGCCGTCGACGGTCACCGCCTATCCGGAGGAGGCCTCGCGGCTGCTGTGGCAGGACCACGCCTTCCCGGCGCTCCCGCTGCTCGCGCCGTAGGAGACGAGCGCCGCGCTCACGCTCCGCCGGTGACCTTGATCGCCTGTCCGGTGATGCCGGTGTTGGCGGCGGAGCCCAGGTAGACGACGGCGCCCGCCACCTCGGCGGCGTCGAGCAGGCGGCCGATCGGAGCCAGCGCGCTGTAGTGCCCGCCCGCCTGCTCGACGATCGCGCCGTTGGTCTCCGTCCTGGTGAGGCCGGGCATGACGACGTTGGACAGGATGTCGCCGTCCTTACCGAGCCCGAACGCGGCGGACCTGCTGAAACCGTGCAGTGCCGCCTTGGCCGCGCCGTAGTACTCCCCACCGGCCATCCCGTCGACCGCGATGCCCGAGGAGATGTGCACCAGCCGGCCCCATCCGCGCTTTCGCATGGACGGGACGACCGCCCGGCTGAGCCGGAGCGCGCCCTCGACGTTGGCCCGGATCGTCTTCTGCCACCTCTCGTCGGACACGGCCTCGAAGGCGAGGCCCGCATCCGGCTCCGTGGCGCCCCAGTGCACCGCGTTGTTGACCAGCACGTCGATCCGGCCGGACCACTCGATCACGGTCTCGGCAAGAGTGCGGGCCGCCTCGTCGTCGTCCAGCTCGTACGGCGCGACGAGCGAGCGTCCGCCGATCTCCTTGGCGAGCCGCTCCGCGCCCTCCTGGGAGTGGTGATAGGTGAGCACGACGTCGGCCCCTTCGGCGGCGAACCCGCGGGCGATCTCGCGGCCGATGCCGCCGGAGGCTCCCGTCACGATGACCGTACGGCCGGTGAGTCCCATATCCATTTCGACGCTCCTCAGCACAGTGGAAACCCAAGGATCCGGCGGCGGCGACCATCCGAGGGAGGCCGGGCCGAGGCTGGCCCCGGCAGGGCCACGATCGGAGCCGAGGTCACTCGGTAGCCTGCGAATCGTGAGCGACACCACCCTGGGCGAGTTCCTGCGGGCCCGCCGCGAGGCCGTCACCCCCGCCGATGTCGGGCTGCCGGGCGGCGGCCGGCGCCGTACCCCGGGCCTGCGCCGTTCCGAAGTGGCCGCGCTCGCCGGGGTCAGCGTCGAATACCTGACCCGGCTTGAGCAGGGGCGTGATCGTCACCCCTCGATGCCCGTGCTCGCCGCTCTCGCCGACGCGTTGCGCCTGTCCGCCGACGAGCGCCTCCGTCTGCTGAACCACTACAAGGCGGCCGACGGCGCGGGCCGGCTGGTCGGCATGTGCCAGGGGCCGCCCGCGCAGTCGGTGCGGCCCACCGTGCGGGCGCTGCTCGACCGGCTCGAACCCGCCCCCGCGCTGGTGGTCAACCGGCTCGGTGACGTGCTCGCCCACACGGACGGCTTCGAGCGGCTCACCGGTCCCATCGGGCTGCTGGACCACGGGCGGGCCAATCTGCTGCGCTACCTGTTCGCCGACCCGAGGGCCAGGGCCGCCTATCCGGAGTGGGAGCGGGTGGCCGACGAGCGGATCGCCGTCCTCGGCCTGGGCCTTCGCCGGGGGGACCCGCACGTCGGCCACCTCGTCGACGAACTGACCCTCGCCGTCGGCGCCCCCTTCACCGACCGGTTGACGGCTCCGCCCGGCCCGGCCATGCGCACCGGCGTCGAACGGCTGGCGCATCCACAGGAGGGCGAGCTGCGGCTGGCCTACGAGACCCTCGGCCTGTCCGACGACGACAGCCAGCTACTGATCGCCTATCTCCCCGCCGACGACGCCACCGCCGCGCGACTCGACCGGCTCACCGGCCGTCACCCCGGAGCCCTCCGCGCCGTCAGCGGCTGAGACCGGCGTCACGTCGTACGGTGCTCGTGCACCCGGTCGAGCCATTCGGCGACGAGGGCGGTGAACAGGCCGAGTTGCTCGTGCGGCAGCGCGTGGCCGGCCCGGTCCAGGACGGCGAACGTGGCCCGCGGATACCGCTCCACCAGCTCCCACGGACCGGCGTACCCCACCGTGCCGTCCTGGCGGCCGGCGAGGATCAGCGCCGGGCCGGTGTACGGGGGCGTCTCCGCGGGAGCCTCGCTCAGCCGCCATTGTCCGGAGATCCGCTCAAGGCCCGCACCGTCGACGAGGGGCAGGGCAGGGGCCACGTGCTCCCGGAAGCGCTCCACCATCGCGGGCGTCTGCACCACGAAGTAGTCGCGGAACTGGGCCCGCTCGTCCGGGCTCAGCGCGTCGGCCGCGTCGGCCGAGCCGTGCAGCACCGCGTGCGCGGGCACGTCGCCCGCCTCCTCGCCGATGGGGCAGATGAGCGCCAGTCCCGCGACCCGCTCCGGGCGGCGGTCGGCGACGGCCCTCGCGAGGTACGCGCCGAAGGAATGGCCGACGACCGCGAACGGCTCGTCTCCGACCAGAGCGTCGACCAGGCCGAGCACGACATCCAAGGTGTCGTCGGAGCCACGAAACCAGTCCGGCAACGGGGTGTGCCCCATTCCGGGCAGGTCCGGATAAATGCGCCGATAACCGGGCCGGTCGCGGAACACCGGCTCCAGCGCGCCGGCCATTTCCCGATGGTCCACGCCCGCGCCGTGCAACGCCAGAACGGGTATTCCGCCGCCGTGCTCGACGACGTGCACCGGAAGACCGCTGATCTTCACGTCCATCGCCCCACCCTAACGAGCGCACCGGAGCCGCCCCGCCCGAGAGAAATGATCACGAAGTGGAAATTCGGATGATCACGGTCGTACGGCGGTGAATGATGATTCCTCACCCCCTCCTGAGGAGTTCTCCGTGTATCCCACAGCACCGCCCACACCGCTGCAGCCGATCCGGGCCCTGGGGACGGCGGCGGTCGTGATGCTGGCCGCCGACTCCCTGGTGAGCGTGCTCTCCTCCGCCGTCGACGTGCAGCGGGCCCTGCTCATCGACCGGTTCCTCGCCGACCCCGCCTCCGCCTCCCAGGCCGACGGCGACGCCAGCGACACGTTGTACGCCCTGTCGGGCCTGGTGGAGACCGTCGTCTACATCGCCACCGCGATCGTGTTCCTGGTCTGGCTCTTCCGGGCCCGGACGAACGCCGAGACGCTGAGCCCGTGGCCGCACCGGCGCGCCAGGCCCTGGCTGGTCTTCGGCTGGGGCTTCCCGATCCTCTGCTGGTGGTATCCCAAGCAGATCGTCGACGACATCTGGACGGCGTCGAAGCCCGGCGCCGTCGAGGAGACCGGAAACTTCGCGACCGCCCGCCGATCCGGGCTGATCTGGGCCTGGTGGTTGGCGTGGCTTGTCAGCATGTGGATCGCCAAGGGTGTGGGCCGCAAATACCTGAACGCCGAGGAACTGCCGGAGATGCGCGAGGCCGCGCTCTTCGACATCGCCGTCAACGCCGCGTACATCGTCACCGCCGCCCTCGCCGTCGCGGTCGTCCTGTCGATCACGCGCTTCCAGGAGGACCGCCGGACCGCCGCGACGCCGATGCCCAGCGTCGTCCAGAACCCCGCTGTCTGAACCCCCGCCGTCTTGACCCCGCTGTCCAGAACCCCGCCGTGTGGACCGACCTGTCACTCGGTGTTCGCGTGGGCCTGCCTGGCCTGCTCGTCGGTCACGTCGTGGCGCCGGGCGAGCTCCAGGCAGACACAGTCGAGCAGCAGATGCGTGCACTGGTCGAACAGGCTTGACAGAGGCTGCACTGTGGCCGCCTCGCCCTCGCGCCGGTGCTTGGTGGCGGCGGGCACGTGCAGGACGTGCAGCGCGCCGGAGGCGAGGGGCGACGACGGCGCGGTGGTGACCGCCAGCACTCCCCCGCCGCCGTCGGTCACCGCCCGCGCCGCGCGTACGGTGGCCGCCGTCGTGCCGGACCCGGAGACGGCGACGAGCAGGTCGCCCGGCCCGGTCGACGGCGTGCAGGTGTCGCCGACGAAGTACGCCGTACGGCCCAGATGCACGAGGCGCATGGCGAACGCCCGGGCCATGTAGCCCGACCTGCCCTCCCCCGCCACGAAGATCCGCGGCGCGTGGTCCAGCAGGTCGGCGGCCGTCTCCAGCGTGGCCGGGTCGACCTCGGCCAGGACGCCGGCCACCTCCGACTGGACGACGTCGAGAAGGCTGCGCGCGGTCATCGCGTTCCCTCCACCGGTAGGTCGGCCGCGAGGAGTGCGCCCAGTTCGGCGCGGGTGGGCATGCCCTCGTTGTCCCCCTTGTTGCTGGTGGCGAGCGCCCCCACCGCGCACGCGCGCCGGAGACGCTGCTCCTCGTCGAGCCCGTCGAGCAGGCCGCTGACGAACCCGGCCGCGAACCCGTCGCCCGCCCCGATGGTGTCGACCGTGACGACCCGGAACGGCGGGCAGGTCCACGACCCCTCGGGCGTGAACAGCATGGCCCCTGCCGCGCCGAGCTTGACGGCGACTCCGCGGGCTCCGCGCGACAGGTAGTGGTCGGCGATGGCCTCCGGCTCGCGCCGTCCGGTCAGCGCCTCGCCCTCCGCGACGCCGGGCAACACCCAGTCGGCCCGCGTTGCCAGGTCGTCCACGAGGCGCGTCATCTCGCCGTGGTCCGGCCAGAGGGTGGGACGCAGGTTCGGGTCGAAGGTGACGCCCGCCCCAGCGTCCCGCGCCGCCTCCATCGCCTCGTACGCGAACCGGCGGGCCGTCGCCGACAGCGCGGGCGGGATACCGGTCGCGTGCAGGTGCCGGGCCGACGCCACGTAGGCGAGCGTCTCGGGGGACGGCGCGAGCAGCGACCCGGCCGACCCTCGGCGGTAGTACACGTAGCGGGGGTCCCCGACGAGCACGCGCTGCTTCAACTGGATGCCGGTGACCGCGTGGTCCTCGGCGCGCACGTGCGCGTCGTCGATGCCCTCCTCGCGCAGGCGGGCGCGGGCGGCGTCCCCGAGCGGGTCGTCGCCCACGCGGCCGACGTAGCCGGTCCGGTGGCCGAGCCGCGCCAGCGCGACCGCGACGTTCAGCTCCGATCCCGCGAGCCGCCGTTCGAACAACGTGGCCTTCTCCAGCGGGCCCACCTCGGTGGCCACGAAGTTGCCCATGATCTCGCCGTACGTGACGACGTCGGGTGCACTCATGCCCGCGCGCCTGCTTGCCGGGCCATCGGCGCGCGGGCGAGGAACCGTCCGGCGCCCCTCTCCCCCGCGAAGGTCCCGTTCTCGACGACCAGCCGGCCCCCGGCCACGACGTGCCGGGCGAGCCCGGTGCCGCTCGACCGCTCGTACAGGGAGAAGGTCGCGGGCGAGACGGGCCGCAGGTCGGCTCCGGTCCAGGTGCGGGCCGGGTCCCACAGGACGAGGTCGGCGTCGGCGCCGACCGCCACGCGGCCCTTGCGCGGGAACAGCCCGAGCGCCCGGGCGGCGCGCTCCGCCGAGACCTGGACGAACTGGCACGGATCGAGCCCGCGAACGTTCACGGCCTCGTTCCACAGCACCGGCGTGCGGGCCTCGATGCCGGGGGCGCCCGCCGGGATGTGGCGGTGGTCGTGCTCCCAGCCCCGCTTCGCGGAGGTGTCGTACGCGCAGTGGTCGGAGCCGACGGAGACGACCGTGCCGTCCGCGATCCCCGACCACAGGTCGAGCCGGTCGGCCGCGCCGCGGATCGGCGGGGAGATGACGAAGCGCCACGCGTCCTCGCCGGTGAAGACGCTCTCGTCGTGCGCGAGGTAGTGCGTGCAGGTCTCGGCGTGGACGACCGTGCCGGCCTGGCGCGCGAAGCGCACGGCGTCGAGCGCGTCGGAGCCGGAGACGTGGAAGATGTAGACCGGCGTGCCCAGCCGCCGGGCGTACATCGACACCATGTGGATGGTCTCGGCCTCGGCCAGCCCGGGGCGGCTGTGGGGGTAGTCCGCGAGGCCCAGGTGGCCGGAGCGGACCTGGTCGTCCAGCGCGCTGGTGAGGATCTCATGGTTCTCGGCGTGGAAGCCGGGCAGCCCGCCGTTCGCGGCGATGGCCCGCATCAGCGTCCAGGCGGCTCCGTCGTCGACCCGCCGGTCCTCGTACGTCGTGTACATCTTGAACGACGTGAAGCCCTCGGCGATGACCTTGCCGATGTCCTCGACGTCCCGGGTGTCGGACGCCGTGAGGATCGGGTGGAACCCGAAGTCGATCACCGCGTCGGCGGCGGCCTCCTCGACCCGGGCGCGGCAGCGCGCGGCCAGGCCGCCCTCGGCGGGCGGGACGAAGTCCATGATCGTCGTCGTTCCGCCGAGCACCGCGGCCCGGGTCGCCGAGTGCCAGTCGTCCACGGTGACGGTGTCGTCGTACGGCCAGGCGACGTGGGTGTGGGTGTCGATGCCGCCGGGCATGACGAGCAGCCCGGTCGCGTCGATCTCCCGCTCGGCGGCGGCCGGCGAGCCGGGGGCGAGGAGGGCGGCGACCCGCCCTCCGGCCACGCCGACGTCCAGCGCCGCCCGGGCGTCGCCGTTGACGACCTCGCCCCCGCGGATGAGCAGGTCGAAACCGGGCCTCATGCCACTTCCTCGGGCTTGACGGCCAACGCCTCGATCTCGAACAGCAGGTCGCCCGCCAGCACGACGCCCACCGTGCTGCGCGCGGGCAGCGGGTCGGAGAAGTGCTTCCGGTAGATGGCGTCGAACTCCGGGAAGTCCTCGATCCGGGTGAGGAAGCAGGTCGTCTTCACCACGTGCGACAGGTCGAGCCCGGCGGCCGCGAGCACGGCCTTGAGGTTGGCGATGGCCGACTCCACCTGCCCGGCCAGCGTGGCCGGCAGTTCGCCGGTGGCCGCGTCGCGGCCGACCTGTCCCGCCGTCACGACGAGACGGCCGGCCACGATGCCCTGGGAGTAGGACGCGCTCGGCGCCGCCGCGGCGTCGGTGATGATCGGGGTGATAGTGGACACGGGTTCCTCCAAGGTCATGTGCCGCCGCCGATGACGGGGCTGTGGTTCTTGAGCAGCAGTTCGATCGCCAGGCGCGTGGACGGGGCGACCACGGCGCTGGCGTCGGCGATGAGGCGGTTGATGTGGCGGACCATGGCCGCCTCCGCCGCGTCCGGGTCGCCGGCCCGGATGGCGCGCATGATCTCCTCGTGCTCGTGCACGGAGTGCATGGTCGTGCCGCGCCCGGCGGTGACCATGTCGAGGACGTGCTCCAGCATGTCGAAGCGGGGATCGAAGATCACCATGGCGACGGCGCGGAGCATCGTGTTCTCCACGGTCGACGCGAGCGCCTTGTGGAAGTTGGTGGAGACGTCGCGGCGCCGCTCCTCGGTGTGGACGGACCGCTCGTACTCCTCCATGACGAACTGGAGGCGTTCGACGTCCTCGCCGGAGACCGACGTCGCCGCCTCCCGGACGATCTCGCGTTCCACGCCGCGCCGGGCGACCAGCAGGTCGCGCACGTCCTGCACCGTACGGATCTCCAGGGAGCCGATCTGCTGGTGCCAGGTGACCTCGGCCGCGGCCCGCTGCGCGAGCACCCGGCCGGCCTCGGACACGACCCGTCCCCGGCCGTCCATCGAACGGGTGAGGCCCTGCTCGTCGAGCCGCCGCAGCAGCCGGTTCACCGTCGACTCGCTCAGCGGCCGGTTGCCGGCCTCGATCCGGCGGCCGAGCTCCCGCGCGCCGAGCGGTTCCGGCGAGTCCGCGATGGCCCGGAGCAGCTCCAGGGCCCTCGGTTCCAGCGAGGCGTGGACGGAGGCGTGGGGACCGGCCTGCAGGGGGTCGCCGGCCTCGGGGTTACTGCGCTGTGTAGCCACCGTCGACCGTCCATGCCGTGCCGGTGACGAAGGCCGCCGCGTCGGACAGCAGGAAGCAGATCGTGGCGCTGATCTCCTCCGGCCGGGCGACGCGGCCCAGCGGCACCCGCGAGGCCGCCAGGTCGTATCCCTCCCCGGTCTGCTCGAAACCCTCGCGCAGCATCGGGGTGTCGACGGGCCCGGGGCAGACCGCCACGGCGCGGACGCCGCTGTCGCGGGCGTCGACGCTCATCGCGCGGACCAGGTTGATCACGCCCGCCTTCGCCGCGCAGTAGGCGACGTTCTCGGGGTAGCCCACGAGCCCCACCTGCGAGGCGACCGCGACCAGCGCACCGCCGCCCGCCCGGCGCATCGCGGGGACGGCGGCCTTCGCGAGCAGGAACACCGACGTCAGGTTGACCCGCAGCACCTCGTTCCAGGTGTCGAGGCTCATGGAGTCGACCGTCCCGGCGCGGGTGATCCCCGCGCAGGCGACCGCGCCGTTCACCAGGCCGAAGGCGTCCTCCCCCGCGCGTACGGCGTCCAGCACCTGGCGCTCGTCGGCGGCGTCGGCGACGACGGGCAGCACCCCGTCTCCCGCAAGCGCCTTGACCTCCTGCGCCCGGTCCACGGCGACCACCCGCCCGCCGCGTTCCAGGACGTCGCTGACGGTCGCGGCGCCCAGCCCGGAGGCCGCGCCCGTCACCACCACCACCTTCCCGGCAAGGTCGGCCGTCATCTCGATCCCCTCGTTGAATTCGCGTTGATGATGTTCGACAGCGACAGTGCCACGATCAAGAGCAGCTTGTGGGGTAGAGCAGCTTCTTGATCTCCGGCGAGTCGACGTTGTCGGCGGTGACGATCGCGTTCGGCACCACGTTGTCGAAGGCCGCCCCCTGCGGCACCTCGCCGCGGATGTCCTGCACGAGCCGGGTCAGCGCGTCGTACCCCTGGGTGTAGGAGCCCTGCGCGACGAGCGCGTCCAGCGTCCCGGCGCGCAGCGCGGTGACCAGCGTCGGGCCCGCGTCGTACGCGATCACGGTCATCTTGTCGTTGTCGACCTTGGCGGCCTGGAGCCCGGAAACGGCGCCCATCGCGCCCGACTCGGAGGTGGCGAAGATCCCGACGATGTCCGGGTTGGCGCCCAGCGAGCTCTGCACGATGGTCGCCGCCTTGGTCGGATCGTCCTCGTAGTACTGCGTGCCGAGGATCTGCAGGCCCGAGCCGGAGTCCTTGAGCGCCTTGACGAATCCCTCGGCACGCTCGTTGGTCACCGGCAGGCCGGGCCGGGTGTCGAGCACCAGCACCTTCCCGCTCTGTCCCTTGGCCCGCTTGAGCAGCTCCTCGGCCGCCAGCGCGCCGCCCGCGTTGTTGTCCCCGCGGAACTGCGCCTTGGCCACCTTCTCGTTCAGCGTCGCGTCGGTGGTGACGACCGGGATGCCGGCGTTCACCGCGAGCCTGATCGGCGCGACCATCGCGGCCGGGTCGGCCGGTACGAAGATCATGCCGTCGGGGCGCCGGTTGACCACCCCTTCGAGGACCGGGGTCTGGTCGGCGGCGTTCATGCCCCGCGACGGCCCGTCGGCCTTCACCGTGATGTCGCCGCCCAGCTTCTTGGCCGCGTCCTGCGCGCCGCACTGCATCGCCGTGTAGAAGGGCAGGCCGTTGTACGTCGTGAGAAGGGAGATCTGCAGGGGGCCGGACTTCTGCTCGGCGGTGGCGCCGCTGGTGCCGCCCGCCGCGCCGGGGTCACCCGACGAGCCGCAGGCGGCGGAGGTCAGGGCGATCGCCGTCAGCGCGGCGGCCAGCACACTGGTGTGTACGTTCATGGTGGTTCTCCGTGTTTCGGCGCGAATCTCGGCAGGGGATCTCGGTGGAGGGCTACTTGCCGCGCAGCTGGTCGAGCCAGACGGCGATGATCAGAACGGCGCCGATGGCGATGTTCTGGTAGAAGGACGAGACGCCGACCATGACGAACCCGGCGAGCAGCATGGTCGGGATGAAGGTGGCGAGGACCGAGCCCAGCACCGAGGCGCGCCCGCCGAACAGGCTCGTCCCACCGATGATCACGGCGGACAGCGCCTGCAGCATGGTCGTCTCGTGCCCGGAGATGGCCGTCGTGCCGAAGCGGGTGATGTCGAGGAATCCGGCGATCCCGGCCATCAGCCCGGAGATGACGAAGACCGCGATCGTGCTGCGCTGGACGTTGACGCCCGCCCGCATGGCCCCGTCGGAGGAGGAGCCGATGGCGAGGGCGTGCCTGCCCGCGCTGGTCTGCGACAGGACGACCCCGGCCACCAGGGCGACCACCACGGCCAGCACCAGCGGGAGCGGGATTCCGGCGACGGAGTTGAGCCCGAAGGACGTCTGGACGTCCGGCGGGATCCCGGCGACGTTCGACCCGTTCGTGAGGACCTGCGCGGCGCCGGTGGCCACGCCCATCGTGCCCAGCGTGACGACGAAGGAGTTGACCTTCAGTTTTGTCACCAGGAGCCCGTTGACCAGCCCCGCGATCCCTCCCACGACGACCGCGGCGAGCGCCGCGACGGCGATGGCGGGCCCGGCGCTCGGGAAGACCCCCGACGCCGACGGAGGTCCGGCGATGTCCACGGCCACGGTGCCCGCCACCACCGACGACAGCACGAGCGTGGCGCCGACGCTGAGGTCGATGTGCCCGGCGCCGAGGACGAAGGTCAGGCCGACGGCCAGCAGGACGAGCCCGGCGCTGTTGCGCCCGACCGCCTGCAGGTTGGTGGCGTCCAGGAAGCGGCCCTCGGGCGAGATGATCGTGAAGACCACGACGAGCGCGACCAGCGCGACCACGATGTAGGCGGGGGTGGACCGCATCAGCGCGCCCGCGCGGGCACGGTTCGACGGGGCCCGGAGTGTCGGTTGCGTCGCGGTCATGCCGGCAGGCTCTCCTCACGTGGGTCGTTCTGCTCGCCGAGCATCAGCGCGACGATCTGGCCGATCTTCAGATCCCGTGCGGGAACGTCGGCCACCACCCGGCCCAGCCGCATGACCACGATCCGGTCCGCGACCTCCAGCACCCTCGGCAGGTCGTGCGAGATGAGGACCACCCCGAGGCCGCGGTCGCGGGTCGCCCGGATGGTCTCGATCACCATCTGCGACTGCCGGGCGCCGAGCGCCGCCGTCGGCTCGTCCATGATCACCAGACGCCCCGCGCGGGAGACGGCGCGGGCGACCGCGACAACCTGGCGCTGCCCTCCGGACAGGTCGCCGACGGGCAGGGTCACGTCCTGGAGGGTCGTGATGCCGAGACTGTCCATGAGCTCCCAGGCGCGCTCGCGCATCGCCTTCTTGTCCAGGAGGCCGAGCCGGCCCAGCAGCCCGGGGCGGCGCAGCTCGCAGGAGAGGAACAGGTTCTCGGCCACCGACAGGTCGGGGGCCATCGCCAGGCCCTGATAGACCGTGGCGATGCCGTGCTCCATCGCGGCCTTGATCGACCCGAGCGGCATCGGGCGGTCGTCCACCCTGACCTCGCCGGCGTCCGGCAGGTGGGCGCCGGAGATGCAGGAGATCAGCGTGCTCTTGCCGGCGCCGTTGTCGCCGACGAGCGCGACCACCTCCCCGGCGTGGACGGTGAGCTCACCGTGCCGCAGCGCCTGCACGTGGCCGAAGGACTTGGCGAGGCCGGTGGCCCGCAGCACCGGAGGTTGCCGGTCGGTCATCGGTCATTCCTCCGCGGCACGGGGATGGGTCTGAGGCAGCGCTCGCAGGTGGTCGAGCACCTCGGCCTCGGGCAGCACGTCGCCGTAGCGGGCGTCGATGTCGAAGAGGTTGGCGGCGTGCGCGGAGGGGCTCCGGTCGCCGACCGCCTCGCGGGGCACGATCACGTGGAATCCCCGGTTGAACGCGCTCTCGGCGGTCGCCCGGATGCAGCCGCTGGTGCTGCACCCCACCACGATCACCGTGTCGGCCTTGGCGGAGATCAGCATCGCGTCCACGTACGTGCCGAAGAACGCCGAGGCGCGCGGCTTGACGACGAGCGGCTCCTCGGGACGACGGCCCATCTCCGGCCTGAGCGCGACCCGCTCGGTGCCGTGCAGCATCAGTTCGCTGTGCGGCGTCTTCCGGCGGACCACCTCGCCGATCTCGGCCAGGCTCGGGTCCCACGCCATGGTGGTGAAGATGATCGGCAGGCCCGCGCGGCGGCCCTCCTCCAGGATGCGGACGATGCTGTCGGACACCGCCGACAGGTCCGAGCCGATCTGCTCTCCCGGATCGGCCCAGGCCCCGGCCATGTCGATCACGAGGATCGCCGGCCGCTCGCCCCATCCGACGCGCCCGGCGAAGCCGGCGGCCTCGTAGAAGGCGCGCAGGTCCGCGTTCTCCAGGCTGTGCGCGTACGTCTCGTTGACAGTGGTCACTCGAACCTCCTCGCGGGCGGCTCTCGCCCGTGGGCCCCGACCCTGCCACCCACGTGAAGCGTGTGTCAATACCGACACACCAAATGACCTGTTCTGCGGTTTCACGGTCAGCAAGCTGATTCATGTGTCACAGTTGACACACTGACGTTGTGAGGGGCAGGATCGGCGACGGACGTCCCGCCGACCCGTGGAGGAGGATTCGCGATGGCCGTCCTTGCCGCCGCGCGGCCGCCGAACGTGTGGGCGCCCCGCAACCCCGCGGTGTTCCGGCCCGCGAGCACGCCTTCACCACAGTGACCGCGGGGCGAGCTCTCGGCCGGAGCCGGATCAGAGCCAGCCGTGCTCGTCGGCGATGAGCGCGGCCTCGGCGCGGGTGCTCGCCCCCGTCTTGCCGATGGCCGCGGACAGGTGGTTGCGTACGGTCCCGGCGGACAGGTGCAGGCTCCGGGCGATCTCCGCCACGGTGCCGCCCTGCCGGGCCGCGCGCAGGACGTCGCGCTCCCGCGCGGTCAGCGGGCTCGACCCGCTGGCGAGCGACTCGGCGGCCAGGGCGGGATCGACCACCCGCAGGCCCCCGTGGACCCGCCGCACCGTGTCGACCAGGTGCTCGGGCGGCGCGTCCTTCACGACGAAGCCCGAGGCGCCGTTCTCCATCGCGCGGGCGAAGTAACCCGGCCGCCCGAAGGTCGTACAGATCACCACCCGGCAGGACGGAAGCGCGGCGCGCAGGTCGGCGGTGACCTCCAGCCCGTCCCTGCCGGGCATCTGCACGTCCAGCAACGCCACGTCGGGCCGGCTGCGCCGGGCCGCGTCGACGACCTCCTCACCTGAGCCGACCTGCGCCACCACCTCGATGTCGGGCTCCAGCGCCAGCATCGCCGCCAGCGCGCCGCGTACGAGCGCCTGGTCGTCCGCGAGCAGGACCCTGATCACGCGCGGCTCGCCCGCAACCGGAAGCCGCCCCCGGGCAGCGGGCCCGCCTCGATCCGCCCGCCGACGGCGCGCAGCCGTTCGGCCAGACCGGAGAGCCCGTTGCCCGGCCCCTCCACGTGCTGCCCGGGGCCGTCGTCGCGCACCTCCAGCCAGTCGTCCCCGAGCAGCACCTCGCACCGGTTCGCGCCGCTGTGCCGGATCACGTTGGTGACCCCCTCCCTCAGGACGTACGCGAAGGGCCCGGCCAGGTCCGCCCGGACGTGGTCGGCGGACGGCGGGAGGACGGCGCCGATCCCGGCGGCCCGCAGCGCGGCGCGAGCCCCCGCCAACTCGGCCGCGAGGGACGGCCGGCGGCGGCCCGACACCGTAAGGCGCACCTCGCCGTGCGCCTGCCGGGACAGTCGCTCGACGTCGCGCAACTCGGCCAGCGCGAGTTCCGGGTCGCCGCCGCTCTCCAGCACGCGCCGGGCCAGGCCGCTCTTCACGGTTATCGTGGTGAGGCTGTGGCCGAGCACGTCGTGGAGGTCCCTGGCCAGCCGGTCGCGCTCCGCCGCGGCGGCCAGCGCCGCGATCTCCTCGCGGGCCTGGCCGAGCTGGACGACGAGCCGGATCAGCAGCGTCACGGCCACCGGGATCACGATCCCGGGCACGAGCCCGCCCACGTGCTCCCAAACGACGGGACCGGGGGCCACACCGAGCGTGAGCACCTGAAGCGCCCAGGTCGTCACCCCGAGCAGCACGCTCCAGCGGGCCGGGAGCAGCCAGGCCGCCACCGCGAGCGCGAAGCCGAACACGCCGGCGTGGCCGAGGTAGGACGGGCCGTCACGCAGCAGGGCCGCCACGACCGCCAGCGCGAACAGCGTCCCGATGAGCAGGATCCGCCGCCGGGGCGGCAGACGGACCCCGGCGACCATGGCGCCGAGCCAGCCCGCCGCGTAGAGGAGCGTGACGGCTCCGAGCGCGACGCGCACCACCAGGGTCTCCGGCCAGACCCGGTCCGGCCCCAGCGCCTCCCGCAGCGGCCAGACCAGGAGCAACGACAGCACGACGACGCCTCGGATGTGGGCCGCACGGGAGGCCGGCCGGGCCGGGGTCCACACCGGCCAGGCGGAACGCCCCCATACGCCCTGATCGTCCTGATCGCCCACGTCAGTCAACCCTAGGCGCGAGCGGCGCCGAGGCGATACCGGACGGCCACGGCGGCGCCGAGCACGAGCGCGTACGACGTCAGGACCAGCGCGGCCCGCCAGACGTCACCGCCCAGAGTGGCGGCGTGGCCGACCTGCGCGAGCCAGTAGCTCGGCAGGACCTTCGCCACCGTCGCGAGCGCCCGCGGGAACGTGCTCACCGGGATGAACAGCCCGCCGACGAAGCTGAGCAGCAGCACCACCGCCCCCTGGTACGCCTGCAGGTTCCGCGCGGTCGCGAACTGGCCGATCAGCAGGCCGAGCAGGGCGAACGGCACCGTGCCCGCCCACACGCCGAGCACGGCCGACGCCCAGCCGCCGGGAGACAGGTGCACCCCGCCGGCGAGCGCGGCGACGAGCGACACCCCCGCCACCGGCGGCAGCGCCACGACCATCGCCACCGATCCCTTGGCCAGCAGATAACCGCCGCCGCTGAGCGGGGTGAGCCGCAACTGGCGCTGCCAGCCGATGTCGCGCTCCACCGCCGTGCGAGCACCCGTGTCGAGTGCCGCCTTCATCGCCCCGAACGCCGCGACACCGCCCATGACGTACGACGCGGGAGCCCCCTGGTCGGCGAAACGGCCGGCCATCAGCAGGTACAGCCCCACCGGCAGGGCGACCGCGAACAGCAGGAACTTCACGTCCCGCAGCGTCCGCCTGATCTCGAACGCGAGATATCCGGTCATCGCACGGCCTCCGAGGCTCCGGTCAGTCGGAGGAACGCGTCCTCCAGGCCCAGCGTGCCGACCTCGACGTCCCGGGCGTCCGGATGGCGGGCCAGCAGTTCCCGTACGACCAGGTCGGAGTCGGTGCAGCGCAGCTCGGCCCTGCCCTCGTGGACGGACACCGACGTCACGCCGGGGAGCGTGCCCAGGTCCTCGGCGCGGGCGCCGGGTACGACGGCAGTCACCGTACGGCCGGACACCCCGGCCATGACCGCCGGCACCGGGCCGTCGGCCACGACGCGGCCCGCGCGCATCAGCACGACCCGGTCCGCGTACGCCTCGGCCTCCTCCAGGTAGTGCGTGGAGAACAGGACGGTGCGGCCGGTCCCGGCGAACGAGTGCATCGACTGCCAGAACTCGCGCCGGGCCGTCACGTCCATCGCCGCCGTCGGCTCGTCGAGCACCAGCAGGTCCGGGCCGGACACCAGCGCCATGGCGAACCGGACCCGCTGCCGCTGGCCGCCGGACAGCCGCGCGGCCCGCCGGCCGGCGAGGTCCGCCACCCCGGCGCGGCGCAGCGCTTCCTCGACGGGCAGCGGCGTCCGGTGGAGGGACGCGACCAGCGTCACGGTCTCCCCCACGGTCACGTCGTCGAGCAGCGCGCCCTCCTGCGGCATCACGCCGATCACGCCGCTTCGCACCGCCTCGCGGGGAGACGCGCCGAACACGGCGATCTGCCCGGCGTCCGGACGGACCAGCCCGACGATCATGTCGATCGTGGTGGACTTGCCCGCGCCGTTGGGGCCGAGCAGGGCCACCACCTCTCCTGGGCCCACGACCAGGTCGATCCCGTCGACCGCGCGGGTCCCGCCGTACGCCTTGCGCAGCCCCGCGGCCGACAGGGCGGGGGCGCCGTGATGAAGGTTCATACGGCGAGCCTCCACCGCCGCCCCGGCGCGTACCCCCGCCGTCTGTCACGACCGGGCCACGACAGATGTCACGGTCTCCCCCGACGAAGGCGGGGCCGGAGAAATCAGGGCAGGTCGTACACGCGGAGGGCGTTGTCGCGCAGGAGCTTGCGCTCGGAGCCGGGGCGCAGGCCCAGCTCAGCGATCTCGGTCCGGGCCCGCTGGTGCGGGATCACCGGGAAGTCGGTGCCGAAGAGCACCTTGTCCTGACCGAAGGTGTTGGCGTAGTGGACGAGCTTGGGGTCCCAGTGCCGGGGCGCGTAGGCGTCCACGCCGATGTAGACGTTGGGGTGCTTGTACGCGACCGCGATCATCTCCTCGGTCCACGGCCAGCCGATGTGGATGCCGAGGATCTTCAGCTCGGGGAAGTGACAGGCGATCGTGTCGAGCAGGATGGGGCGGCCGACCGAGGGCAGCGGGTGCTCGTCGCTGTAGCGGAGACAGTGGCCGACCTGCATCTGGATCGGGACGCCCAGCTCGGCGCACTTGGCGTAGAGCGGGTAGTAGCGGGCGTCGTCGGGCGGCAGTTCGAACCAGTGCGGGTAGAGATGGGCGCCGACGAAGCCGTACTCACGGACCCATTTCTCCAGCTCGCGCACGCCGCGCATGCCGGCGTAGGGGTCCAGGCCGATGAGGCCGCTGAAGCGGTCGGGCCGGGCCTGCACGGCGTCGGCCACGTGGCGCGGGTCCATCTGCCACGACTCCGGCAGGCCCACCCGGCCCATCTTCGGGGCGATCAGCAGCGCGCGTTCGACGCCGGCCTCGTCCAGCCGCTCGACGTGCTGGTCGAGGGTGAGGCCGCCCAGGGTGCGGTCCTCGGTGTGCACCTTGCCGCCCAGGAAGGTCTGCGTCCAGCCCGGCCGCGACCGGACGACCTCCGGGGTGAAGAGGTTGCAGACGATGTCGATCGCCGCGACCCGCTCGCTCATTGCCGAACCTTTCGTCAGTGCTCTTTGCTGCCCAGTGGTGGCGCTCACCGATTCGCGGAGGCGCGTTCGTCGAGGAAGCGGCGTGGCTTCATGCGCTCGTCCGCCGGGAAGATCTCGTCGGCCGTCGCCACCTCGACGAGCGGGGTGACGCGGCAGGCCCGCTTGACCGCCGTACGGACCGCCGGGACGACCTCACGGGCGTCGGCGCCTGCGGTCAGGGCCACCGCGACGACCAGCTCGTCGCCGGAGAGCGGGTCGGACGGGACCGTCCAGCGCACCGTCGCCCGGTGTTCGAGCACACCGGGCACCCGCTCGACGGTCCGGCCCAGCACCTGGCCGTCCAGCAGCTGGCCGCGCACCTTGGTCGCGCTGCCGGTGCGGTGGTGATAGGCCACCACCCGGCCGCCGCCGCGGCCGCAGTGCGGGCACCTGCCGTGGTCGACGGTCACGACGTCTCCGAGCAGATACCGCAGCAGCACGGTGCCCCGGCGGTCGAGGTGGGTCAGGGTGAGCCGGCCGGGAGTCCCGGGCGCGCAGGGCCGCCCGTCGTCGTCCACCGCCTCGATGTGGAACAGCTCCGGGGCGGGGTTGTGGAACCCGCCGCCCGGCTCGCATTCGACCAGGCCGCACTGCAGCTCGGACGCGCCCAGGCTGTTGGAGACGACGACCTCCCGCGCCCCGAGGTCGCGGGTCAGCCCGGCGAGCACGTCCGCCGTCTCGGGGGTGCAGGGCTCCCCGCTGACCGCGAGCATGCGCACACTCGGCAGCCGGCCGCCCTGACGGGCCACCTCGTCCAGCACTCTGCGCAGGTAGCTGGGGACGCCCCACAGCGTGGTGGGGTCGCTCGCGACGACCAGCTCGGCCACCTCGGGCAGGCGGCGCGACACCCCGAACCAGCCGGTGGCGCCGCTCATGCCGCAGACCACGGACGCGCCGAGCGCGGCGGCGGCGTGGTTGGCGCGGGTCCAGGCGCCGTGCGGCTGCGGGGTGAGCGGATAGAGGTTGGCGATGCGGTCCGCCGAGGTCATGCCGCGGATCTCGGCCATCCGCCGCTGGGCCAGCAGGATCGCGTGGAAGTCGTACGCCGCCTGGTAGATCGGGGTGGGCGTGGAGGTCGATCCCGAGGTGTAGGCGATGTCCCACAACTGGTCGGCGGGGTCGCCGGTGGGCTCCAGGCGGAAGCGCTCCGGGGCGGCGGCGAAGTCGGCCTTCCCGGTCAGCGGCAGCAACGGCAGGTCGGCCGTGCCGCGTACGGCATCGGGGTCGATGCCGCGCTCACGCAGCAGGTCCCGGTAGTACGGGTGCCGGGAGGCGACGCGCCGCATCGTCGCGCGCAGCCGCTCGTCCTGGAGAGACGCGACGGCGTCGGGGTCCCACGGGCGACCGGAGGGGAGCGCGCTCATCCGGCGGTCCGCCCGTCCCCGGAGGACGCGGCTCCGGACACGGCGCCGGGCACTGCCGCGGGCTGTCCGTGCCCGGCCGGGGCCGCCGTGGATGCCGCCGGGAGTGGCAGCACCCGCTCGGCGAAGCGGCGGAGCATCGCGGCCAGTTCCGCAGGCCGCCGCACCGACGGCTGGCCGGGGATTCCCGGGATCATCTCGTACGCGAAGCCGAGTGCGGCGGCTGCCTCCCGGGTGGCCGGCTCCAGGAACTCGCCCTCGGCGGCGGTGGCCCAGACCGGGCAGGTCACCTCGCGCAGCGGCGGCAGCGCCTCGTACTCGAACGCGGAATGGTAGGCCCAGTTGAACCGCTCGATCGACCCCAGCATCGCGCTCACCGCCTGGTGCCGGACGGCGGGGTCGAGGCCGCGCCACAGCGCGTTGTAACGTTCCCAGGCCGCGGTCAGGTGCGAGCCGTCCTCCACCGGGGGCTGGTCTGGCGCCCAGTTCCGGCGGCGGTCCGCGCGCTGCTCCGGGGTGTACGTCGCGAGCCCCAGCAGGGCGAGCCCGGCGACCCGGCCGGCGGCCTGGCGGGCCACCTCGATCGCGATGCTCGCGCCGGTGTGCGACCCCACGACCAGGACGGGACCGTCCAGGCCGCGGATGATCTCCACCATCGGCTCGGCGTACTCGGGGATGGTCAGCCGGCGCGGCGGCGGGTCGGACATGCCGTATCCCGGCGTGTCCGGCGCGATCACCCGGGCCCACGCCGAGAGCGGGGCGATCATGTCCTCGTACACGAAGGACGACAGCGGGCTCTCGTGCAGGAGCAGCAGGTGCGGGCCTCCGGTGCCGCCGATCCGGGCGTGGATCTGCCCGCAGGACGTGTCGAAGTACATGCGTCGGCTCATGACGAGCTCAGCTCCTCGCGGAAAACGTGCGGAAAAGCGGTGATCGGTGGGTGCTAGGGGCGGTAACCGGCCGCCCGGGACGCCTCCTGCGCCGCCCCGGCGACCAGCGCGCCGTAGTGGGGCATCTCGGTGGTCTGGAAGCGGTGCAGCGGCCCGCACACCGAGATCGCGCCGAGGACGCGCCCGCCCGCACCGAGCACGGCGGCGGCGATGCTGGCCGCGCCGGCCTCGCGTTCGCCGGTGCTCACGGCGTACCCCCGGCGGCGGATCATCGCGACCTCGGCCAGCAACTGGTCGCGGGAGGAGATGGTCGTCGCGGTGACATGGTCGAGGGAGTGGGTGGCGAGGTAGCGCGTGATCTCCTCGTCGTCCATCGCGGCCAGCAGGGCCTTGGACGACGCGCCCGCGTGCAGCGGGTACGGATGACCCAGGGTGACCGACATGCGGATCTCCTGGGGAGACAGCACCTGGTCGACGTAGATGCGCGACCAGCGCTGCCGCACCGACAGGGTCGCGGTCTCGTCGGTCACGGCGACCAGGCGCTCCAGCAGGGGCCGGACGATGCGCTGGATGTCGAGCTGGCGCAGCGCGGCCAGCCCGACCTGCAACGCGCCGGGGCCGAGGGTGTAGCGCTTGGTGTCGCTCTCGAAGCTGAGGAAGCCGTCGTCGCTGAGCACCTTGAGGATGCGGTGGGCGACGGCCTTGGACAGCCCGACCTCCCGGGCCAGGGCGGAGACGCCGACGCCCTCCGGGCCGGACTCGCCGACGGCGTAGATCACCTGCAGCGCGCGGCCCAGCCCGGAGGCCGACCCGTTCGCGCGCGCCGGGTCCTCGCGTTCCTCGCGTTCCTCGAAGGGGGCGGAGATCAGCATCAGTGTGCGCCACCTCTGTCGCCGGAGTTCCAGAACACGATACGACGGTTGGCGTACCGGACGATCAGATGCGCGACGATTCCCAGCACGGACAGCGCGAGCAGCACCGCGAACAGGCCGGGGATGTCGAAGTTGTAGTTGGCCTGCAGCAGCTGGTAGCCCAGGCCCTCCTTAGCGCCGATGAACTCGCCCACGATCGCGCCGAGGATCGAGAACACGACGCCGATGTCGAGCCCGGCGAAGATGAACGGCAGCGCGCTGGGCAGCCGCACCATCCGGAAGATCTGGAACTTCGAGGCGCCGAAGCTGGTCAGCATCTCGACCTTGTCCGCGTCGGCGGACTTCAGCCCGGCGATGACGTTGACCAGGACCGGGAAGAACGCGATGACCGCGGCCATGATGATCTTCGACTCGGCGCCGAAGCCGAACCACACCACCATCAGCGGCGCGATGGCGACCTTCGGGATGGTCTGGATCGCCACGACGTACGGCATCACGGTGCGCTCGACGACCCGCACCTGGGCCACGAAGGTGCCCACCAGGATGGCGCCGACCGCGGCGATCACGAAGCCGGTCAGCGCCTCGGTCACCGTCACCCGGACGTTGCTCCAGAAGGCCGGCGAGCCGAGCTGGGCGACGAACGCGTCCAGGATCTGCGTCGGCCGGGGCAGCACGTACTCCTTGATCCCCAGCGGCACCGTCAGGAACTGCCAGGCGAGGACCACGACGACGAAGACGGCGGGCACGAGGATCAGCTCGGGACGCTCGTGCAGGTCGAGGCGGCGCCGCCGGCGGGGTGCGGCGGTGGCGGCCGGGGTGGCGTCCGGCTTGGACGGCGCCGTGTTGAGGGAGGCCATCGTTCGTCTCCTAGTTGATGACGCCGGAGTTGTTGAAGTAGCGGCGGATGCGCTCGACGTACACTCCGGCGGCGTCCGAGGCCATGATGCTGAGATCGCGCGGACGGTCGAGATCGATGTCGATGATCTCGGCGATCCGGCCGGGGCGCGGAGTCATGACGATGACCCGGTCGGACAGGAACACCGCCTCGGGGATCGAGTGCGTGACGAGGACGGCCGTCTTCCTGCTCTCCCGCCAGATGCGCAGCAGCTCGACGTTCATGTACTCGCGGGTCATCGCGTCGAGCGCGCCGAACGGCTCGTCCAGCAGGAGGACGGCCGGGTCGTGGACGAGGGCGCGGCAGATGCCGGCGCGCTGCTGCATGCCGCCGGACAGTTCGTTGGGGTACTTGTCGGCGAAACCGCCGAGCCCGACCATGTCGAGCAGTTCCACGGCCCGTTTCCGGTGCGCGGTTTTGTCGAGTTTCTGCACCTCGACGGGGACCAGCACGTTCTCCAGGATGGTCCGCCACGGCAGCAGCGTCGGCGCCTGGAAAACCATGCCGACCTCGCGCTTCGGCCCGTCCACGTCCACCCCGGAGATCCGCACCGTCCCCTCCGAGCGCTGGACCAGCCCGGCGAGGATCTTCAGCAGGGTCGTCTTGCCGCAGCCGGACGGGCCGACGACCGCGACGAACTCGCCCTTGCGTACGGCGAAGTCGACATCCGCCAGCGCGTGCGTCGGCTCGGACTTCCGCGGCCGGTAGATCTTCTGCAGCCCCCGGACGTCGATCCAGCGATCGTGCGCGTCCTCGGGCGTCCGGACGTTGCCGGTACTGGCGGCTGAACGAGTCACAGATGTCCCTTCGGGTGGGCCCAAATTGTGCCGACCGCGTTTCGATCAGCGGAACGGGATATCGATAGGGGAGACCGTAAGTCCGCATTCCGGGCGCCGTCAAGAGGTCATCCAATGATGTTGACGAGCCATTTCTTCGTACAGAGAGGGTTGACGCGGTCTTCCAAGGCTCTTAGCCTGCGTTCGTCTTGCAAATCTGTTGTTCCGCTCAACGGAACGATCAGAGGGAGCTTTCCGGCCCGGCAGAAGGAGTCAGACGTGGAATTGAATGGGTTCTCGAACCCGCTGTCTCCGTCGGGGACCGCGTCCCTGGTCGAACCGCCGCCGCACCACATCGGGGCGGACGCGATCCGCGTCGTGTTCCGGGCGGGCCGCGACCTGGCCCGCCGCTACCTGCCCGAGCCGCTGGAGCCGGTCGAGGACGGCCTCGGGTTCGCCTACGTCGCGGACATGGTGAAGGTCAGCGCCGACGAGCCGGACCAGGCGTTCCTCTCGCCGCGCCGCACGCAGTACGGCGAGGGCATCGTCGGGTTCTACTGCCGGCTGGGCGAACGGGCCGGGCGGTTCAGCACGTTCATCTGGGTCACCCAGGACTGGTCGATGGGCTTCGGCTCGATCATGGGCTGGGGCAAGAAGATCGGCGAGGTCTGGCGAACGCACCTCAACCCCTACAACCCGGCCATGGGCGAGGTGGGGCCGGGCGCCCGGCTCGCGGGCGAGGTCACCCGGCTCGGGCGTCCCGTGCTGCGGGTCGGCATCGAGATCGAGCGGGCCATCACACCCGCCGAGATGCCGGGGTACGGCGACCGCGGCTACCTGCTCCGCCACCAGCCGTCGCCCGGTCCGGAGATCCCGGCGGCCACCCAGCTGCTGGAACTGCAACTGCGCGGCGTGCGGACCGGCGACGTGTTCACCGGCCGCCCCCACCTGGAGATCCACGACGCGGAGAACGAGGACCTGGCCCCGCTGCGCGACTGCGAGCCCATCGCGGCGTACGCGTACAAGCAGGGCTGGACGACCGACACCGACGCCCGGCTTGTGCACGACTACTCCGCCGCCGACCACTCCGCGGGCGGACCGGCCTGATGACGGCGGCGCCGCGCTACCTCGGCGAGCCGCACGCCGACGCGCTGCTGTCCGGGCTGCTGCTGCTCACGCAGGAGGTCGCGGTGCTGCGGCACCGGTGCGCCGTGCTGGAGGCCGAGCGGGACGGCCGGCGGCCACCCCCGCCGGACGACTCCGACCTCATGCCGCGCCTCGTGGACGAGCTCTTCGCACGCCTCACCACGGATCAGGGCACGACCGGGAAGGAAGACCGATGACAGCAGCGGCCCTCGCCGACGGCCAGACCGTCCACGACGCCCTCGCCGTCCCCACGGCCGAGGAGGCGGTGCGCCAGAACGAGATCTGGACGCTCAAGCGGAAGCTGGCCGAGGAGATCGCGCCCGAGCTGCGGCGGCACTACGAGACCGAGATCGTGCCCCGCCACGTCGCCGAGCACGGCGCGCCGCCGGCCGACCGCCGCGTCATCGCGTCGCTGATGGCGCCCGACCCGCGGATGCGGCTGTTCAGCGCGCTGCGGCGGCGCTCCCAGGAGCAGATGTGGGATCTCGTGCTGACCAGCGCGTCCCGGCAGCTCGACCGCATCCTCGACCTCGCCGCCGGCGCGTCCGCCGCCCCGGGCTCGCTCGACCTGGACCCGGCGCTGGAGATCCCCCGGTATCTGCGCGCGGTCGACATCCACTGCATGCCGACCGGTTACTACCGCGAGTTCGCCGACGACGACGTCACCGCGGGAGCCCTCTACGACCGCGGCGTCTACGTCTACGCCGGCGGCCAGCTCGGCGGGCTGAACGACGACAAGGGATGGTCGGTGATCAGGGGCTACCTGGACCGGCGCCGGCCCGGCTGGACGCCCGCCCGCATCCTCGACATGGGCTGCTCGGTCGGGCACAGCACCATCCCCTACACGCTGCGCTACCCGGCGGCCGAGGTGTACGCGATCGACGTCGCGGCCCCGATGCTGCGCTACGCCAGGGCCCGCGCCGCCGCGCTCGGCGCCCCGGTCCACTTCGCGCAGCGGGACGCCACCGCGACCGGGTATCCCGACGCGAGCTTCGACCTGGTCGTGTCGCACATCCTGCTCCACGAGACGAGCGTGAAGGCCGTACAGCAGGTGCTCTCCGAGAGCTACCGCCTGCTCCGTCCCGGCGGCCTGATGATCCATGCCGAGTATCCGCCGTTCGACACCATGGACCCCTTCGCCCAGTTCCTCGTCGAGTGGGACACCACCAACAACAACGAGCCGTTCTGGAGCAAGGTCCGCACGCTCGACCTGGTGGCGATGGCCGCCACGGCCGGCTTCGACCCCGCGACCGTCCACCGCGAGCTCATCCCGACCGGGCGGCGCCTCACCACGGGCCAATCCGGCAGCACGTCCGGCGGCGGCCGGATGCAGGTCCTCGCCGCCTCCCGCTGACACTCCACACCCCAGCCCGCACCACATCTTGCAAGGAGTCCCGCAGTGAGGAAGTCACTGGTCGCGATCGCGGTGCTCGTCGCCACCGCGCTGACCGCGTGTTCGGGCGGCGACGAGACCGGCGGCGTCGCCGCCGCCCCGAGCAGCGGAGGAAAGACCAAGGTCACGTACGTGACCACGGCCGCCGTCCCCGGGTCGACGCAGATCGCCCTGTTCGCGGTGCCCACCGCGATGAAGTACTTCGAGGAGGAGGGCCTCGACGTCACGCTGCAGACCACCAACGGCTCCACGGCGGCGCTGCAGGTGATCGCCGCCGGTGACGCGCTCGCCACCAACGCCGAGGTCGTCTCGACGATGGCGGCGGTGCAGAAGGGCGTGGACGTCCGCACCGTCGGGTCGATCAACACGTCGTTCCCCTGGAAGATCGGCGTGCCCGAGGGATCGAAGATCTCCACCGCCGCCGACCTCAAGGGCAAGAAGATCGGCATCATCTCGCTGGCGTCCGGCTCGAACCTGTTCACCCGCTCGTTCCTGCAGCAGAACGGCCTCAACCCCGACACCGACGTGCAGCTGCTGCCGGTGGGCCAGGGCGCGCAGGCCAAGGCCGCGCTCGACTCCCACCAGGTGGACGCGCTGGCCCTCTACGCCGAGCTGTTCGCCCAGCTGGAGATGAGCGGGTCGAGCTTCACCTACCTGCAGAACCCGCCGCTGTTCGACGGGATGCCGAGCATCGCCTTCACCGCCCGCGCCGACGACCTGACGGACGCCAGGAAGGACGTGCTCACCCGGTACATGCGGGCCGCGTACAAGGGCCTGATGTTCGCCGCGGTCAACCCGGAGGCGGCCGTGGAGATGGGGACCAAGGTCTTCCCGCAGATCGCCGGGCCCAACGCGAGCCCGCAGAAGAAGAAGGAACTGGTCACCCTGATGAAGGCGTGGCTGTCCACCTCCAGCCCGCAGAGCGGCGACCCGAGCACCTGGCCCGACTGGGGCGTGCTCACCGAGGAGGGGCTGAACAAGGCCGCCGAGTACGCCGTGTCCACCGGCCAGGTGGCCAAGAAGCCGGTGCCCTCGGAGGTCTGGAACGGAAGCCTGGTCACCGAGGTGAACAAGTTCGACAAGGCGGCCCTGATCAAGCAGGCGCGCGACTACACGACCGGCTGACGCCGCGGGTGGCGCGCCCCGGCCGGAGCGCGCCACCCCCGCCGAAGCCGCATCAGCCATCTCACGAAGGGACCGCTTCTGTGAACAAGGCGTGGGACGTCATCGTCGCCGGTGCCGGCACCGGAGGGCTCGTCCTGGCGACCTTCGCCGCCCGCCGGGGCGCGCGGGTGCTGGTCGCCGATCCGGCGCCGCGCGTCGGCGGCACCCTGCACATCGCGACCGGGCAGCTCAGCGCCGCGGGCACCCGCCTGCAGGCCGAGCGGGGCATCGAGGACTCCCCCGAGGCCCACCTGGCGGACATCCTCCGGATCAGCAAGGGCACCGTGGACGAGGGCCTGGTGCGGCTCGCCGTCGAGAACGCGGCGGACACCTTCGAGTGGCTGCTCGGCAACGGGTACGAGGTGCTGCCGGACCATCCGGTGCAGGGCCAGAACCACGAGCCGTACAGCACCCCGCGGTACTACTGGGGCCCGGAGGCGGGCCGGTCCATCCTTGCCGCGCTGCTGCCGCCGTTCGAGGCCGAGCGGGCGAAGGGCGGCATCACCCTCCTCCTGGAGACCGAGGTGGTCGCGCTGCGCCAGGAGGACGGCGCGGTCACCGGCGTCACGGTGCGGCTCGCCGACGGGAGCACCGAGGAGCACACCGGCCGCAACGTCGTGCTCGCCACCGGCGGCTACAACTCCGACCCGGAGCGGTTCAGGAAGCTGAACGGCGTCACCGCGTACGCCGCCGCCTCCTACCCGTACGCCAGGGGCCGGGGTCTCGACCTCGGCGTCTCGGCCGGGGGGTACGTGCGCGGCGGGGAGAAGTACCTCTGCTCGTTCGGCTCGGTGCTCGACCACGACGACCACCCCGCGCCGGTGCTGTGCCGGCCGGTGCACTGGCCGGAGATGCGGCAACCCTGGGAGATCTACGTCAACGCGCACGGCGAGCGGTTCGTCGCCGAGGACGACCCGAGCGTGGACCGGCGGGAGCACGCCCTGCGCGCGCAGCCGGAGCTGCGGCGCTGGATCGTCTTCGACGACCGCATCGCCCGGGAGGCGCCGCGGCTCGTCCCGGACTGGCCGCTGGAGACGCTGCTGGGCCACTTCGGCACCCACCCGATGTTCCACCGGGCGGACACGCTGGAGGAGCTCGGCCGGCTGGCGGGAGTCCACCCGGAGAACCTCGCGCGCACCGTCGCCGAGTACAACGCGGCGCTCGGCGGCGATGACCCGCTGGGCCGCACGCACCGGCCGCTGCCGGTGGCCGAGCCGCCTTTCTACGCGATCCGCGTGCAGGGCATGTCGATCACCTCCACGGCCGGGCTCGCGGTGGACACGCGGCTGCGCGTCGTGGACCGGGCCGGTGACCCCGTCCCGAACCTGTACGCCATCGGCGAGATCCTCGGCTCGGGTCAGCTGATGGGCGACTCGTTCTGCGGCGGCATGCTGGCCACGCCCGCCATGACGTTCGGCCGGCTGCTCGGCGATCGGATGCTGACATGGACCTGACCCCGCCGCAGCCTCACGAGCAGCAGCCCGCCGGCCCGCTGGCCGGCGTCCGGGTGATCGACGCCTCCACGATCCTGGCCGGGCCGCTCTGCTGCCAGATCCTCGGCGACTTCGGCGCCGACGTCATCAAGATCGAGCACCCGGTGGCCGGGGACAGCATGCGCGGGCACGGCAGGTCGAAGGACGGCAAGCCGCTGTGGTGGAAGGAGATCTCCCGCAACAAGCGCACGATCGGGCTCAGCCTCTCCGACCCCGACGGCGCGGCGGTGTTCCTCCGGCTGGCCGAGACCGCCGACGTCGTCGTGGAAAACTTCCGCCCGGGCACGCTGGAGCGCTGGGGAATCGGCCCCGAGAAGCTGCACGAGGTGAACCCGCGGCTCGTGCTGGTGCGGGTGACCGGGTTCGGGCAGCAGGGGCCGTACGCGAGCCGGCCCGGCTTCGGCACCCTGGCCGAGGCGATGAGCGGCTTCGCCCATCTCACCGGCCAGCCCGACGGGCCGCCGACGCTCCCGGCGTTCGGTCTCGCGGACAGCATCTGCGGCATCGCCGCCTCGTCGGCCGCCATGATGGCCCTCTATCACCGGGACCTGCACGGCGGCGCCGGACAGGTGATCGACATGAGCCTGCTGGAGCCGATCCTGACCGCCGTCGGCCCCGGCCCGCTCGAATACGACCAGCTCGGGCACGTGGGGCACCGGCACGGCAACCGTTCGGCGAACAACGCCCCGCGCAACACCTACCGCACCAAGGACGGCCGCTGGGTGGCGATCTCGACCAGCGCCCAGCAGATCGCCGAACGCGTGCTGCGCCTCGTCGGGCACCCCGAGGTGATCGACGAGCCGTGGTTCGCCACCGGCGCCCAGCGCGCCGAGCACGCCGACGAACTGGACGAGTACGTCGGAGGCTGGATCGCCGCACGCACCCGCGCCGAGGTGCTGGAGGCGTTCACCGCCGCCGGCGCCGCGGTGGCGCCGATCTACGACATGGCGGACATCTCCGCCGACGAGCACGTGCGGGCCACCCAGATGATCACGACGGTGGACGACCCGGACTTCGGGCCGATGGCCATGCACAACGTGATGTGGCGGATGTCCGCGACGCCCGGCTCGATCCGGTTCAGCGGCCGGGAGCTGGGGGCCGACACCGACGAGGTGCTGGTCGAGGGGCTGGGTTACGACCCCGAGCGGGTGGCGGAGCTACGCGCCCGCCGCGTCGTCCGATGAGAGGGCGTCCGATGGGAGACGTCCGAATGAGAAGCGCGCGTGACAGCGCGGCGGAAGCGGCGACACGGCCGAGCCCGCCCGCGTACGGGCGAGGCAGTGAAACGAGAGGAAGCATGACGACCGCGACGAAGGGGGACCCGCTGCTGCGCATCGCCGGCGGCGGGCTGCGGATCTACGACCTGGGCAGGCCGTTCACCATCGGCATGCCGCAGTCGCCCAACCACCCGCCGTACTGGCACACCCTCCCGCGCCGTCACGGCGACCGGGTGCGGGCCGACGGCGGATCGGCCGCCAACGACCTGATCAGCATGGGCACGCACGTCGGCACGCACATCGACGCCCTCGCCCACGTCTCTCAGGACGGCCGCCTGTACGGCGGCGGGGACGCCGCGGCGGCCGGGGTCGGCGGGCGGTACGAGGAACTCGGCGCGCACACCATCGAGCCGATCGTCCGCCGCGGGGTGCTGCTGGACGTGCCCGCCGCCATCGGCGAACGGCACTGCGCGCCCGGCTACGAGATCACCCCGGCCGACCTGGAGACCGCCGTACAGCGGCAGGGCACCGCGCCGGAGGCCGGTGACGTGGTGCTGATCCGCAGCGGCTGGGGCCGGCACTTCGACGACCCCGACCGGAACGTCTACATCGGGCAGGACTCCGGCGTTCCCGGCGTGTCCGAGGCGGGGGCGCGCTGGCTCGCCGAGCGCCGGGTGCACGCGGTCGGCGCCGACACCATCGCCTTCGAACGACTCGCTCCCGGCGCCGGGCACGCCGCGCTGCCCGCGCACCGCGTGCTGCTGGTCGAGCACGGCATCTACATCATCGAGGCGATGGCGCTGGAGGACCTGGCCGCCGCCGGGGTGCACGAGTTCCTCTTCGTGCTCAGCCCTCTCGCCCTTTACGGCGCCACCGGTTCCCCGGCGCGCCCGCTGGCGGTGGTCACCGGTGCCTGACCGGACCCTCGCGGAGGAACTCGCCGCGTTCGCCGCCAGGACGGCGGCCGGCGCGCTGCCCGAAGCGGTGGCGACCAGCGTGCGGCGGCGCGTGCTCGACGTGCTCGGGCTGTGCGTCGCCGCGGGCGACCTGCCCACCAGCCGCGCCGCGCTGGAGCACGTGGTGGAGCAGGGCGGCCGCCCGGAGGCGCACGCCATCGGCGCGCCGCGCCCGGTGCCGGCCGCGTGGGCCGCGTTCGTCAACGGCGTGACCGCGCACTCCCTCGACTACGACGACACGCACCTGCCCTCGGTGCTGCATCCCAGCGCCGCCGTCGTCCCCGCCGCGCTGGCCGCGGCGGAGGTGGCCGACGCCGACGGCGCCGCCGTCGTCGGCGCGATCGCCGTCGGGCTGGAGACGACGGTGCGGCTCGGCATGGCGGCCTACGATCCGGAGCTCGGCAACTCGGTGTTCTTCGAGCACGGCCAGCACGCGACCTCGATCTGCGGCGCGATGGGCGGCGCGGTCGCCGCGGCCCTGCTGCTCGGCCTGGGCGAGGAGGGCGTACGCCACGCGCTCGGCGTCACCGCGTCGATGGCGGCCGGGGTGATCGAGGCGAACCGCACCGGCGGGACGGTCAAGCGGCTGCACTGCGGCTGGGCCGCGCACTCCGCGGTCACCGCCGCCCAGCTGGTGCGCCGCGGGTTCACCGGGCCGCCCACCGTGCTGGAGGGCCGGTTCGGGTTCTTCGAGGCGTTCGTCCGGGACCGCTACGACCCCTCCGCCGTCACCGACGGGCTCGGCGAGCAGTGGGAGGTGCCGGGCATCTTCTTCAAGCCGTACCCGGCCAACCACTTCACGCACACCGCCGTGGACGCCGCCGCCCTGCTCCGCGAGCGCGGGGTTCGGCCCGAGGACGTCCGCTCGGCGACGCTGGGCGTGCCGTCGGCGGTGGTACGCACGATCGGCGAGCCGATCGCCGGCAAGCGGGAGCCGCAGACCGGCTACCAGGCCCAGTTCTCCGGTCCGTACGCCGTCGCGGTGGGCCTGTTCGGCGGGTCCGGCCTGGGCGCGGGTCTCGCCGACTACACCGACGAACTCGCCGCCGACCCGGCCCGCCGGGCGCTCATGGCGCGCGTCGAGGTCGTCCCCGACGCGCGCTGCGACGAGATCTTCCCCCACCAGTTCCCGGCCGTGCTCACGGTCACCACCCACGACGGCGCCGAATGGGTCGAGGAGGTGCCGGAGAACCGGGGCGGCCCGCGGCGCCCGCTCACCGACGCGGAGCTCGCCCGCAAGTTCCGCGACAACGTCGCCGGACGGGTGCCGCCCGGCGCGGCCGCGGATGTGGAGCGGGCCGTGCTGACGCTCGGCACCGGTCCCTCCCTGCCCGTCATCGGCTCGCTGCTCGCCCGGCTGTCAGTTCAGGAGGATTCATGGCCCTCGATTTGATCATCGCGAACGCGCTCGTCGTCGACCACGACCGGCCCGAGCCCGAACGACTCGACATCGGCGTCGCGGACGGCCGGATCGTCCGACTCGCGCCCTCGATCACCGCCGAGGACGCGGCGACCGTCGTGGACGCCGCGGGCCGGCTCGCCTTCCCCGGCGTGGTGGACGCCCACCAGCACTGGGGCATCTACAACCCGCTGTCCGTCGACACCGAGGTGGAGAGCCGGGCGTGCGCCCAGGGCGGCGTCACCTCCGCGCTCAACTACATGCGCACCGGGCAGTACTACCTCAACAAGGGCGGCCCGTACGCGGAGTTCTTCCCCGAGGTGCTGGCCGGCTCCGAGGGACGGGCGCTGGTCGACTACGCCTTCCACCTGGCGCCGATGATGAACGAGCACATCGACGAGATCCCGATGCTCATCGAGCGGTTCGGGGTCACCTCGTTCAAGATCTTCATGTTCTACGGCGGGCACGGCCTGCACGGCCGGTCCAGCGACCAGAGCGCGTTCCTGATGACGCCCGAGGGCGAGCGGTACGACTTCGCGCACTTCGAGTTCGTGATGCGCGGCATCCAGGCGGCGCGGGAGCGGTTCCCCGACCTGGCCGACGAGATCTCGCTCGGGCTGCACTGCGAGACCGCCGAGATCATGACGGCGTACACGAAGCTGGTGGAGGCCGACTCGTCGCTGTCCGGCCTGGCGGCGTACTCGGCGTCCCGGCCGCCGCACTCCGAAGGCCTGGCCGTGTCGATCGCGGCGTACCTGGCGCACGAGACCGGCATGCCGAAGATCAACCTGCTGCACCTGAGCTCGGCCAAGGCCGTCGACGCCGCGCTGCGGATGGCGAGGGCGTTCCCGCACATCGACTTCCGCCGCGAGGTCACCATCGGCCACCTGCTCGCCGACGTGGACACCGCGCACGGCCTCGGCGGCAAGGTCAACCCGCCGCTGCGCCCGCGCGAGGACGTCGAGGCGCTGTGGCGGCACCTGCTCGACGGCGAGCTCGACTGGGTGGTGAGCGACCACGCGTGCTGCCGGGAGGAGCTCAAGTTCGGCAACCCGCCCGAGGACGTCTTCCTGGCCAAGTCGGGCTTCGGCGGCGCCGAGTATCTGCTGCCCGGACTGGTCACCGAGGGCGGGCGGCGCGGGCTGTCGTACCAGCGGATCGCCCAGCTCACCTCGTGGAACCCCGCCCAGCGGTTCGGGCTGCGGACCAAGGGCGCGCTCCAGGTCGGCTACGACGCGGACATCGCACTGGTCGACCCGTCGGTGACCTGGACGGTGCGCGCGGAGGACTCGGAGTCGGCGCAGGAGTACACGCCCTTCGAGGGCTTCGAGCTCACCGCCGCCGTCACCGACACCTTCCTGCGCGGCCGGCGGATCCTCGCCGACGGCAAGGTCACCGGCGAGGCGGAAGGCGTCTACCTGCGCCGGCCGACCGTACGTGACTGAGCGAGAAGTGATGCAACCGGAGGGACGGGCCCGGATGGTGGCGCGCAGTTATCTGTACGTGCCGGGAGACCGGCGGGAGAAGCTCGCGCGGGCGCGCGAGCGCGGGGCCGACGGGCTGGTGCTCGACCTGGAGGACGCCGTCGCCCCACCCGCGAAGGACTCCGCTCGCGAGGTGGTAGCGGCGTTCCTCACCGGACTCACCGACGAGGGCGCGGCGGCCGCCCCGCCGGACGCCTCCGCACCGGACGGTCCCGCTCCGGGCGCACCTCCCCCGGCCGCCCCGCACGAATTCGGCCCGAGCGGATCCACTCGGAGCGGATCAACTCCGCACGGGTCCGCTCTTGGCACGTCTCCCTCGGCCACTTCGAACGGGCCCACTCCGGCCGGGCCCACTCCAAACGGGGCCGCTACGACCGTATCCACCGCGTCGGCTCCGAACGGGACCATTTTCGGGGGCCCGGAGCTGTGGGTGCGGGTGAACGCGGACCGCCTGGACGAGGACGTGCCCGCCGTCACCTTGCCCTCCTGCGCCGGCGTCTGGGTGCCCAAGGCCGATCCGGAGTCGCTCGCCCGGGTCGACGCCCTGCTCACCGCGGCCGAGCGCGCCGCCGGGCTCCCGGCGGGCGTGATGCGGGTGGTCCCCGTCATCGAGACCGCCCGCGGGCTGCTCGCCGTCGCCGAGATCGCCCGCGCGCCGCGCGTGCTGCGCCTGGGCATCGGGGAGGCGGACCTCGCCGCCGAGCTCGGCATACGGCCCGGCCGGGACCGGGCGGAACTGGCGCCGCACCGGGCGGCCCTGGTGGTCGCCTCCGCCGCGGCCGGGCTCGCCGCACCGATCGCCCCCGTCGAGACCGACCTGTCGGCGACCGGCGCGGACCTCGCCGCCACCACCCGCGCCCTGCTGTGCGAGGGCTTCCGGGCACGCACCGCGATCCACCCTCGCCAGGTGCCGGTCATCAACGAGGTGTTCACCCCGTCGCCCGCCGAGATCGCCGCGGCGCGCGACGTCGTCACACGGCTGGGGGCCGCGAACCAGTCCGGAACGGGCGTGGCCGTCGACGCCCGGGGACGGATGATCGACGAGGCCGTCGCACGGTCGGCCCGCGAAGTCCTCGGCCGGGCCCCCGCGTCGTAGGCGTCCGGTCCACAGCGGCCTCCGGAAGCCCGGCGGCCGCTGACCTGGCGGCCCCGGCCCCGTCGGGAAACGGACTCGCCCGGGCGTCCCGCGACCGCGCCTTCAGGCGTTTTCGGTCCGGTCCGCACTCGGCCCGCGGGCGCGTTGTGATGAGAGCTTCATGGGATGTCTCGAAGCCATGGGATGTCTCACCGCAGGCGGCAGGACGGCCGTGCACTGCGGGGAGGCCGGGGAACCGGCGCGGGGGCTCGCCGGCCCGGCAAGCCGTACGACGCGGGCGGACGCTTAGGCGAAGAAGTCGGTCAGGATGCGCGCCAGTGCGGCGGGCCGCCGCAGCACCGCGTGGTCCTCACCGGGCATCACCCGCAGTTCGGCGCCGGGAAGGGCCGCCGCGACGGCCTCCGTCGCCTTCGCGAGGCCGGGCGAGGTCCGGTCGCCGTAGACCGCCAGCACCGGCACGCCGATCCCGGCGACCCGCTCCTGCGCCGTCCCCTGCCAGGGCGCGGTGACCAGCACGTCGTACGGCAGGCTGGGGGCCTTGTCCGCCATGAACGCCCACCCCTCGCCGGCCTTCATCCCGGCGATCGCCTCGGCCGGGACGCCGACCGCCTCGCGGAGGAACAACTCCGCCGCACCGTCGCGGTCCCCGGCCGCGACCAGTGCCCTGAGCCGGTCGTAGACCTCGGCCGCCAGGCGCGGCTGGTTCTCGTCGGCGTGGTACGGCGGCTCGTAGACGGCGACCCGGTCGATCGGCAGACCGCGCCTGGCGGCCTCCAGCACGAGGACGGCGCCGGAGGAGTGGCCGAACGCCGAGGCCCGGCCGCCGGCGTGCTCGATGACGGCCGCCAGGTCGGCGACCTCGTTGGCCACCTGGTAGTCCTCGCTCCGGTCGTCGCTGGCCCCCCGGCCGCGCCGGTCGTAGGTCAGCACGGTGAACGCCGGCGCGAGTTCGGCGGCGAGCGCGGCCACGGTCGAGCGGTCGTTGAACGCGCCGCCGACGAGGATGACCGGCGCGCCCTGGCCGATCGCGTCGACGGCGAGGGTCGTGCCGTCCGCGGAGACGACGTTCACGGACGTGATGTCCACCGGCGCGATATGCCCGGGAACGTCGTCCCCGGAAACCTGCTGCTCGGGAACCTGCTGTTCGGTCATCTTGGTCGGCCTTCGGGTCGGGGCTTGCGGGCTGGGCTCACGGGCGGGTGAAGGTGATGTGGGTGACGCCGCTGGGGGTGGACACCGACTCGATCTCGAAGCGCTTCTCGAGTTCCTCCAGCCCGTCCCACAGCCGTTCGCCGCGGCCGAGGACGATCGGGACGACGGCGACGTGCATGTGGTCGACCAGGTCGGCGGCCAGGAACTGGCGGACGGTGCTCGGCCCGCCGCCGATGCGCACGTCGAGGTCGCCCGCGGCCTCGCGGGCCTGACGCAGCGCCTCCTCGGGGGTGGCGTCGACGAAGTGGAAGGTGGTGCCGCCCTCCATCTCCACGGAGGGCCGGGGGTGGTGGGTCAGGACGAACACCGGCGTGTGGAACGGCGGGTTCGGCCCCCACCAGCCGTTCCAGTCGTGGTTCTCCCACGGGCCCCGCTGCGGCCCGAACTTGTTGCGGCCCATGATCTCCGCCCCGATACCCATGTCCCACGTACGGACGATGGCGTCCTCGACCCCGGTGCTCCCGCCGGTCTTTCCCTGCATGGCCTGGAAGGTCCGCGTCTCGAAGAACCACTCGTGCAGCCGTCCGCCCGCGTGGCCGAACGGCTCCTCACGGCTCTGGCCCTCGCCGGTGGCGAAGCCGTCCAGGGAGACGGCGAAGTTGTGCACCCTGACACGCGACATGGTCGATCTCCTGATCTCCAGAAGTGCTTGCAGATTGCAACCACTGAGGAAGAGCGTAAAGTAGGTAGTTGTAAAACGCAACCAGCTGGAGGTCGAGCATGCGGGACGAGCCACGGTCGGGTTGCCCGATCAACGGGTCGGTGGAGGCGCTCGGAGACAGGTGGAGCCTCATCGTGCTGCGCGACATGATCTTCGGTGGGCGCCGGCACTTCCGTGACCTGCTCGCGGGCTCCATGGAGGGGATCGCGTCGAACATCCTCAGCAGCCGCCTCAAGGCCCTCGTCGCCAAGGGGCTCCTGACCCACGAGGAGGCGGGGCGAGGACGCCGAGGGACCTACAGTCTCACCGAGGCGGGCATCCAGACGGTCCCGATCATGGTCGCGCTCGGCTCCTGGGGTCTGCGTCACCTCCCGGCGACACCGGAGCTGGCCGTACGGGCCCGCTTGCTGGAGGAGGGCGGGCCGCCCCTCTGGGAGGACCTGATGGACGAGTTGCGCGAGGCGCACCTGGGCATCCCCCGCCCGGACCCGGCCCGCCCCCGCGCGTCCCAGCTCCTCCAGGAGGCGTACGAACGCGTCGTGGCGGAGGGGCGTCCGGACCGACCCGCGCCGCGGCGTGGCAGAGGCTCCGTCGATTTCGTCGACGACCGCGACCCGGAGGCCGGCGAGAACATGGCCCGAGACTTCGGGCTCAGGCGGTGACGATGCTCACGCGCCGCCGTACAGCAGGGGGAGATCGACGAGGAGGACGCGGGGGTCGCGGGCGGCGGCCTCGGTGAGCTCGGGGTCGAAACCGGCGCCGCTGTAGAGGGCGAGCACCGTGTCGCGCGTGTCGAGCCCCCGCGTGTGCAACTGGTCTCTGGCCTGCTCCAGGCGCTTGAGATGGCCGACGTTCATGGTCTGCGACCACTTCGCCTCGCCGACGGACAGCAGCCGGCGCGGGTGGTCGTCCTGCGGGGCGAGGGCGATCACGTCGACCTCGATGTTCTGCCCCCTGCCGCCGCCGGGGGCGATCCCCGCGGCGACCTCGGTCGCGTACTCGCCGTTCCAGTCGTGGGCGAGCGCGAACTCCCGGCACACGTGCTCGAAGTGCGGGCCCACCACCTGCGCGGCGAACCTGGCCCCGGCGCCCCGCCACACCCGGTCGGCCCACCCCCGCTCCAGCAGGCTCCAGGCCGGGCGCATGATGGCCTCGTAGAACGTGACGAGCGGCTCGGCGACGCGGAAGAGCGACCGTTTGCGGATGGGGTCGATCTCCCTGCGGATGAGCCGGCAGTCCTCCAGGACGGCGAGCGGATGGGCGATGTCGGTCGCCTTCCGCTCCATGTGCCCGGCGATGCCGCCCCGCGTGTTGTTCCCGGCCGCGATCGCACCGAGGACCGCGTGGTAGAGCGCCTCGTCGCGGATCTCCATCTCGTTCGTCAGCAGGTATCGGGCCTCGCGGAAGAGCGGCACCGCGGGGTCGAGCACCCGTCTGACCACCCAGTCGCCGAGGTCGTCGCCCGGCGCCTCGTGGTCGACGAAACCGGTCCGGTACGCCGGCGTCCCGCCCACGATGGCGTTCACCTGGAGCGCGAGCCGGGTGTCCTCGATCCCCCAGAACCGCCGGGCGAGCCGGTGGTCGAACGGCTGCACCACCAGGTCGAGCGAGGCCCGCCCGCGCAGCGGCGCCTGCCCGGCGAGGAGCCTCCCCATCACCGACATCGCGGACCCGGCGAGCACCAGCCGCACCCGGCTGCCGGCAGCCCGATGCGCGCCCCGCCCGTCGATCTCCCGCTGGAGTATCGAGGGGATCGAGGGATCGGCCTTCGTCAGGTACGGGAACTCGTCGAGGACGATGAGCCGGTCGCCGCAGTGGTCCAGCAGATGGACGATCGCCTCGTCCCAGTTGGCGAACGCCAGCGTGCCCGGCACCCCCAGGTAGGCCGCGACGGCCGTGCCGAACTGCCGGAGGGCGTCGGCCGACGTGCTCTCGACGGCCACGAAGTAGAAGCCGCCGTACACGTCGGCGAGCGCCTGCAGGAGAAACGTCTTGCCCTGCCGGCGGCGGCCGCTCACCACCGCCAGCCGCATCTCCGGGCTCGGCGACTCGGCGAAGGCTCTGAGGGCGGCCCATTCACGATCGCGGTCGAAGATATGGGCGGGCTTCATGGCCCCTCCGGGTATAAGTGCGCTTCTTATAAGTGGACTTCTTAGAAGTGTACTTATACAGACGGCGATCTCAGTGGTCCGGCGCGAAGTGGGAGAGGACCTCGGGGTTGGCCATGGCGTCGGTGTTGGCGGCCCGGTCGATCGGCGTGCCGAGCAGGATCTTCCGTACGGGGACCTCCAGCTTCTTGCCCGACAGCGTGCGGGGGATGCCGGGGACCTCGTGGATCTCGTCGGGCACGTGCCGGGGCGACAGTTCGGTGCGCAGGGCCGTACGCAGCCGGGAGACCAGGTCGTCGGACAGGACCGCGCCGCCGGCGAGCGTGACGAAGAGCAGCAGCCTGCCCTCCTGGCCGAGTTGCCCGGTGTCGATGACCAGGCTGTCGGCGATCTCCTCGAAGCGCTCCACGACCCGGTAGAACTCGCTCGTGCCCATGCGCACCCCGCCGCGGTTCAGGGTGGAGTCGGACCGGCCGTAGATGACGCAGCCGCCGTCAGGGAGGATCTTGATCCAGTCGCCGTGCCGCCAGACGCCCGGATAGTCGGCGAAGTACGACTCCCGGTACCGGTCGCCGGAGGAGTCGTTCCAGAACATGACCGGCATGGACGGCATGGGCCGGGTGATGACGAGCTCGCCCACCTCGCCGACGATCGAGGCGCCGGAGGGGTCGAACGACTCGACGGACGCGCCGAGGCAGCGGCACGGGATGACGCCGGCCCTGATCGGCAGCAGCGGCACCGGCCCGACGAAGCCGGTGCACACGTCGGTGCCGCCGGAGAACGAGCCGAGCTGCACGCCGGGCCCGACCTCGGAGTAAACCCAGGCGAACCCCTCCGGCGGCAGCGGCGAGCCGGTGGAGCCGATGCCGCGCAGCCGGTCGAGGCCCTCCGGCCGCAGCCCGGCCTTCATCGACGCCACGATGTACGGCGCGCCGGTGCCGAAGTAGGTCACGCCCTCCTCGGCGGCGAGCCGCCACAGGGCCTCGGTGCCGGGATGGGCCGCGCTGCCGTCGTACAGCAGGACGGTGGCGCCTGCCAGCAGGCCGCCGATGAGGTAGTTCCACATCATCCAGCCGGTGGTGGTGTACCAGAAGAACACGTCCCCCTCGCCGAGGTCCTGGTGGAAGGACAGCGACTTGAGGTGCTCCAGGACGATCCCGCCGTGGCCGTGGACGATCGGCTTGGGCAGGCCGGTGGTGCCCGAGGAGTAGAGCACCCACAGCGGATGGCCGAACGGCACCCGCTCGAACTCCAGGGGCGCGGCCTCGGCGCGCAGATCGTCCCAGCTCGCAGCGCCTTCGGGCGCGTCCGCGCGGAGCCGGGGGATCCAGACGGTCGCCCGCAGCGCCGGCAGCTTCCCGGCGATCTCCCGCACCACCGCCGACCGGTCGTACGCCTTGCCGCCGTAGCGGTAGCCGTCCACCGCGATCAGCACCTTCGGCTCGATCTGGGCGAACCGGTCGGTCACGCTGGGCGCGCCGAAGTCGGGCGAGCAGGAGGACCAGATCGCCCCGAGCGAGGCGGTGGCGAGGAACGCGATGAGCGCCTCGGGGATGTTCGGGACGTAGGCCGCGACCCGGTCACCGCGTCCGACGCCGAGCCGCACCAGCCCCGCCCGGACCCGGGCGACCTCCTCGCGGATCTCACCGAGCGAGTACTGCCAGCGGCTGCCCGACTCGTCGCGGAAGACCACCGCCGTACGGCCGGGGTGGCCGCGCAGCGCGTTCTCCGCGTAGTTGAGGGCCGAGCCGGCGAACCATTCGGCGTCCGGCATCGTTCCCTGGATGACGGGCCCGTCGCCACGCGTGCCGATCACGCCGAAGTAGTCCCATATCGACGTCCAGAAGTCGGCCGGAGACTCGACCGACCACTTCCACACGTCCTCGTACGCCCCGGTGTGGCCCAGCCGTTCCATGTATCGGGTGATCCGGGCGGCACGCACGACGTCGGGCGTGGGTTCCCAGAGCAGAGCGCCTTCCTCGACCATGCCCCCATCTTCGCCATGCCCGGGCCACGTGTCACCCTCGCGGCCCACACAGAACGCCCCTGTCATATGTGGGTTCTGAGCTGGTCGATCGCGACGCGGGCGGCGGCCCCGATCGCGGCGTCGGCCCGCGGCTGGTTCTGCGCCGTGCTCAGCGACCGGGTGAAGACCGCGACAGCGTAGCGCCCGCCGTCGGGATACTCGACCACCCCGACCTCGTTGCGGAGCGTGGGCAGCGTGCCCGTCTTGCCGCTCACCGCGACGTCGTCGAACGGGAAGCCCGAGGCCAGCCGGTGCGGCCAGACCTGCAGGGCCATGAGGCGGCGGATCGCCGCGCAGGAGGCCGCGCCCGCCGCCTCGTCCCGCCAGATCATCGCCAGCAGCCGGGTCATCTCGCGGGGCGTGCTCCGGTTGCTGCGCGCCGGGTCGAGCGCGCGCAGCCGCGCCACCACCTCGGGATCGGCGCACGCCTGCGTCACGTCGGACTGGTCCGCCACGCCCGCGTCCTCCCACAGGCTGGTGAGCATGTCGCGGCAGTCGTGCACCACCCGCGTCTCCGTGAGCCCGAGGCGGTCGAGCAACGCGTTGACCGCCTCCCGGCCCACCCGGGCCAGCAGCGCGTCGGCCGCCGCGTTGTCGCTCACCGTCATCATCAGGTACGCCAGGTCGCGCAGCGACAGCGTGGCGTCGTCGAGCATCGCCGCCAGCCCGGTGCCCCCGCGCGTACGGCCCTCCGCCGGCACGCGGACGAGCCCCGCGAGGTCGAGCAGCCCGCGCTCGGCCTGGCGGTACAGCTCCAGCAGCAGGGGCAGCTTGAAGACCGACGCGAGCACCACCGACTCGCCGGCCCGCAGGCCCACCTCGCGCCCGCCGTCGACGTCGACGGCGTGCAGCCACCCGGTGACGCCGGCGCCCCGGAAGACGCGCTCCAGCGGATCCACGCCGGGGCTCACGCGAGGAACCCGGTCGCCGGGCGCGGCGCCACGCGGGGCGTCGGCGGCCGGTGCGTGGGCGGCGCTCCCTCGTCCACCATGCCCGCGCTCTCCTTCAGCACCCGTACGGCCACGGCCGTGAAGTCTCGCACGTACGGCCCCGGCTCGGCCCGCCAGGCCGGGAGGCAGCGCCAGGCGAGAGGCGTGCCCGCGAGAGGCCGCCACACCACCCCCGGCGTCTCCGCCGGGGCGCCGAACGCGACGGCCGTGCCCGACAGCACCAGGCCGAGGGCGAACTCCGCGCGGTCGGTACAGGTGATCGCGGTGGGCACGAAGCCGCCGCGGCGGCAGGAGGCCAGCGTGTCGTCGTACAGGCCGGGCTCGGCGTCCCGGGGGAACAGCACCAGTTCCCGCCCGGCCAGGTCGCCTAGGTGCACGGTCGCCCAGGCGGTCAGCTCGTCGTCCTCGGCCAGCAGGACGCCCGGGTGCCGGACGAGCACGGGCCCGTAGGCGAGCCCGTCCGCGGCGACCGGATTCCGCAGCAGCCCGACGTCGAGCCTGCCCTCCAGCAACGCGGCGACCTGCGCGGCCGTACCCATCTCGGCCGGTGCCAGCCGTACGTCGGGGCGGCAGTCGCGGAACCCCGCGATGAGCGCGGCGAGCACGGGGGCGCCCAGATCGGCGGGCACGCCCGCACGCACGACCGCCGCGTCGCCGCGCGCCAGGTCGGCCATGAGGTCGCGCATCCGCTCCACCCTGGCGACGATCTCGCGGGCCTCGGGCACCAGCAGCCGGCCCGCCTCGGTCAGCACGACCCGGCGGCTCGACCGCTCGAACAGGCGCATGCCCAGCTCCTCCTCCAGACGCCTGATGCGCTGGCTCAGCGGCGGCTGGGCCATGCCGAGCCGCGCGGCAGCGTTCCCGAAATGCAGCTCTTCCGTCACGACGAGGAAGTAGCCGAGATGCCGGACAAGGTCCACGAGCTGGGAGCATATCCAAACCGCACATGAAGCGCGTTGATATCCATATTGGACATACTCCCGGCCGGTCTGCTGCTCTTGACGCGCACTCGACTCGAAGGGGGACGCATGAGGGAGCGAAGGCGAAGGCGGTGGCCGTACGTCACGGCGGGGGTGCTCGTTCCGGTGGTGGCCGCGGGGGCGACCATCTGGGCGCTGCGCACGAAGGGCTCGCCCGAGGAGACCGCGCGGGAGTTCCTCGCGGCCTGGTCGCGCTCGGACTACGCGGCGATGCGCGCACTCACGGCCGACCCGCCGGCCGCTTTCGACAGCACCTACCGCCGCTTCCACGACGACCTGAAGCTGACCGGCCAGCGGTTCCAGGTGCGGGACGTCCAGGAGGAGACCGTGCGGTTCCGGGCCCGGCTCACCGGCCCGCTGCCCGTCGCGTACGACGGGAGGCTGCGGCTGGTCGAGCGCGACCGCGCCTGGAAGGTGGCCTGGACCCCGGCGGCCGTCCACCCGCGGCTGACCGGCGGCGTGCGGGCGAAGCTCACCACGGCGCCCGCCGAGCGCGCCCCGACGACCGCCGCGGACGGCACCCGCATCGACACGCCGGACGCTCCCGGCTCCGTGCGGCAGCTCGTGGAGGCGCTGCACGAGCAGTACGGCTCCCGCCTCGACGGCACCGCGTCCGCACGGGCCGACCTCGTCGACACGCGGACGGGCGCGAAGGTGGTCACCCTCGCCGAGGGCGGGGCGAAGCCCGGCGAGCCGCTGCGGACCACGCTCGACCTGCGGGTGCACCGGGCGGGGGCGCGGGCCCTGGAGGGCGTGGACAAACCCGCCTCGCTCGTCGCGCTGCGCCCGTCCACGGGCGAGGTCCTGGCGGTGGTGAACAAGCCGGGCGGCTACAACCGCGCCCTGCTCGGCGCGTACCCGCCCGGCTCCACCTTCAAGGTCGTGACCGCGTCCGCTCTCGTGGCGGGCGGCGTCACGCCCGGTCAGACCGTCGAGTGCCCGGCCGAGAAGACGATCGGCGGCTTCCCGTTCCACAACGCCGAGCACCACGACTACGGCACGCTACCCTTCGTGGACGCCTTCGCCCACTCGTGCAACACGACGTTCGGCGAGATGTCGGTGCGGCGCCTCGGCGCGGACCGCCTGGCCAAGGTGGCCGCCGACTTCGGCTTCGGCGCGAGCATCAAGATCGGCGTACCCGCCGTGGACGCCGCCTTCCCCGCGCCGCGCGACGACACCGACCTCGCGTCCGCCGCCATCGGCCAGGGGCGCGTCCTGGCCAGCCCGCTGAACATGGCCGCGGTCGCGGGCGCGATCGCCGCGGGCACCTGGCGTCAGCCCCGGCTGGTGCCGGCCGCGCTCGTCCCGGACGGCGGCACTCCCCCGCGCACGCTCGAACCCGCGGTGGTCTCCGCACTGCGCCGCCTCATGCCCGCCGTCGTCAGCGAGGGCACCGCGAGCGGCGTGTCCTTCCCCGTCGGCACCGCCGGCAAGACCGGGACGGCCGAGTACGGCTCCGGGACCAACCCGCCCACCCACTCGTGGTTCATCGGCTACAAGGGAGACCTGGCCTTCGCCGTGGTGGTCGAGGGCGGCGGCACCGGAGCCCAGGTGGCCGCCCCCGCCGCGGCCCGCTTCCTCAAGGCGCTCTGAGCGACGACCGTACGCGCGCCGGCCGCCGCGGAAGCGGCCGGAAGGCCGGCTCCGATCGTCGGAACCGGCCTCTCGGCCCGGCGCGGGGGCCGGGGTGTGGGTGGTTCAGTACACCTCGCTCCTGTTGTTGTTGATCTCGTCCAGGATCCGGATCGCGTCGTCGTAGCGGTCCGCGTTGCCCGCCACGGGAAGGGCGAGCGTCCCGGCGGCGAAGAGAGCCGCGTCGCGGATGGTGTGGACGTCGTTCCGGAGGGCCGCCGCCGAGGAGACCCTCGTGTCGGCGTTGACGCGCCGGGTGGCGAGGTTGAAGTAGCCGGCGAGAAGCTGGGTGCGCAGGATGCCCGCCTGCGGGCCGCCCGCCGTCAGGACGGCCGTGACCTCGGCCGGCGACAGGGCGCCGTCGGCGGTGGAGCCGTCCGCCCTCTCGAAACGCTGGTCGGTCGCCTGGATGCGGGCGAGGATCTCGCCCGTCCACTGCTGCGAATGGGTCTTCCAGTACCCCTGGCTCAGCGGGTCGCGCGTCGCGGGCACCTGGGTGATCCTCGTCGTGGCCGACGCGGTCACCGGCGCGTACGTGCAGCCGTTGGCGTTGGTGAACGTCACCCGGGCCGTGTTCGCGACCGTGCTTCCCGGCGTGGCGAGCAGGCTCGGCCGGGCGGTGTACTCGATCGTCTTCCGGCCCGAGGCGCCGGTGACGCCGCCGACGTGCCAGACGAGGGTGCGGGTGCCGTCCCCGTTGAGGGTCACCTCCGGCGCGGGCCCGGCTCCCGTGTCCAGCGCCCTGCTGTAGTACACCCCGGCGGGGAGGACGTCGGTGACGACCACGTCGTCCGCGTCGCCGCCGCCCGTGTTCTCGTACGTGATCCGGTAGGTGATCGCCTCGCCCGGGTTGACGGACGGGGTGGCGGTCTTCGACACGGCGAGCACCGGCGCGTGCACGGTGGTCGTGACCGTGCCTGAGCCGGAGAAGGCGTTGCCGAGCATGTCCTTTGCCGTCGCGGAGGCCTTGTTCGTCAGGACTGTGCCGTCCTCGGCGGTGCACGGCACCGTCACGCTCACGTGGCGCGTCGCACCGGCTCCGACGGGGAGCAGCCCGATGTCGAAGACGGCACGCGTACCGTCGGGTCTGACATCGGTGAGTTCGGTGGACAGGGCGGGGCCGCGGCCCGTGTTGACGACCTTGGCGTCGTAGCCGACGGTGTCACCGGGGTTGGCGCCTGCCGGGCCGGTCGTGTCCACAGCCGGTTCCGGCCGGACCAGCGGAGCGAGGAACGCGCGGTTGTCGCGGACGGCGTCGGGGTCGGGCTCGCCCTCGGTGGGCCTGCCGGCCGTCGGGAAACCGTCGATGGTGCGGAACCCGTAGAAGATCTTGTTCCAGTCCTCGGCGCCGTTCAGCGTTCCCAGGATGGGCGTCTCACCGGAGTCCTGGGTGCCGTTGCCGTTCGTGTCGTTGAAGTCGCCGTTGATGTTCGCGGACACGTTGGCGGTCGGCAGCGGCGGCCCGCACGTCGCACCGGACAGTCCGCCGCCGTCCCAGTCGTTCCCGCCCGCGCCGGCGACGCCGATTCCGGCGCACTCGTCCAGGCCGGGCGGCAGCACCTCGTTGAGCGGCGAAAGGGCGATGCGGGAGTAGTCGCAGCCTCCCGGGACGACTCCGGGGAACGCCGGGACGGTGCAGTCCTGGAAGGTGTAGTTCATGAGGCTCAGGTAGTTGGGCTTGTTGTTGACGCTGTCGCCGCCGCCGTGCTGCAGGCCGAGGGTGTGGCCGAACTCGTGCATGAGCGTGCCCGCCTGCTCGTTCTGCGTGCCGACCGAACGGCCGCCGGCGTTGGTCCCCCAGCAGGCGCCGCCCCCCGCGTTCGTGCCGCCCAAGGCGACGATGAAGTTCACGCCGGGGATGCCCTTCGCCCAGCCGCTGGTGCAGTCGTTGGCCGCGGACCGGTAGTTGGTCTGGTGGACGAACAGCGCGTAGCGGAAGACGAGGTCGCGCGCCCTGTTCATGTTCTTCAGGGTGAAGAAGTTCGTCGCCGGCCTGCCGGCGGCTCCGTCCCAGTCGACGACCGTGTTGCCGGCCTCCGCGATCCGGTCGCCGCCGCCTCCGTAGTTGCCGAAGGTGCCCACCGGTGCCGCCGCCCCTGTGCGCGGCACCGTGGTGGCGGTTCCCAGGGCCTGGCGGTACATGTTGCCGACGTCGACGTGCAGTTGGATGCCCTTGGTGCCGTCGGCGTTGTCGACGGGAGCGTCGGCGAACGCCTGGGCGACCGATTGGACCGCCCCCTGGGCCGGGCAGTGGTCGTGGTCGGCGGCGGCCAGGCAGTCGACCTCCAGGAACAGGTCCTTCCGCAGCGGGTCGGCGCCCATGCCGGGGAGATCGACGTCCACGGTGCCGTCGCCGTCCGCGTTGAAGCCGTTGCGCTCCCATCCGTCGAGCAGGAAGTCGCCGTCGGAGTCGCCGCTGGTCGACTCGGTGCTGACGTCGAAGCACACCTTGACGCGCGGTTCGTCGTCGTCTCCGCCGTCCCCCGTCGAACAGGACTGGGGCCAGTTGACCTGGTCCTCCTGGCCGGTGTGGTCGATCCATTTCCCGTTGTAGTAAGTGACCCTGAAGTCGAGGTTGTTGTCGTCATCGCGCGGGCTCGCGTCGCCGAGGTCGTCGCCGGAGCTGTCGTCCTTGTCCCAGATCTGGATGGTGACCGGTACGTTCACCACGCTGTCGGGCACCTGCGTCGACACCACCCAGAACGGGTCGATGCTCCCGTTGTTGTTGATGACGGGGGTAGACGGGTCGTCGTCGCTGCTGCCTGGTGGCTGTTTCACGCCGTTTATCCACACTTTGGCGTAGAAGTCGGCGTGGCCTTCCAGCGCGGCCTCCAGGCCCTCCTCGTCGCAGTCGTCCACGCACTCCACGTGGGTGATGGTGAGGGAGAAGGGGCGCGTACCGGCGGCTCGGGCGGTTCCACCGGCAAGGTTCATCGCGAGCATCCCGAGGAGGAGCACCGCGACGGCTGAGATTCGACTGATCATCGCGAATCCTTGCGTAGGGAGATTTGCGCTAAGGATCAATCACGCGATCAGGCCCGCCAAGAGTATCCGTATACTCACCTACCTCCGCTGATCACCGCATTTCACCGGTGAGGCGGGCGACGGCGGCTGTCAGGCGACGGATCTCGGGCATCGTCAAGGGGAGGTGCTCTTCGTCGCCGTCAGGCTGGGATGCGGCCACGGCCGCGAGGAAGGCCAGGGCGAGCGTCACCCCAGCCTGGCGGCCAGGTTCCTGGTGAGCTCACGTCACCTGTCACCGCTGCCTGGTGGACGGGTGTTCAGCCGCCGATGCCGACGACGTCGATGTGTACCTGCCACAACTTTTGCGGAAGCGCACACCGGGGCGTGGTGTGCAGGCAGGCGTAGTCGGTCACGGTGCGCACGTCGGCGGAACCGGCGGTGCCGGTGTGGCGAGCATGGTCAGCAGGCCGACGATCGTGCTCAGGCCCAAGGTCATCCGTCTTGTCCAAGCCACGGCTATGCACCTCTCAGCGCACGCGGGACGGTGCCGACCCAGGCCGAGACACCGCACGATGGAATTCCGGCAGACGCATCGTCAACGGTGACCTTGTTGGTGTCAAGGATCGCGCCCATCGGGGGAGCCGACCGGCCGCCGAGAAGAACCCAGGCCACGGTCCCGAAACGTTCAGTCCGCGCCGAGCGCGCCGGGGAACACGAGCGGCCCGGCGCGCAGGTCGCGGCCCGTTTCCTCAGGGCCATGCGGACGGTCCTGGTCAGTTCACGTACGCCCACAGGTCGTAGGTGGGGTTCGAGGGGTCGTTCTGCGGCTGATGCGTGCTGCACCACCAGGTGCCCCACTGGCCGTTCTGGTAGCCCGACTGTCCCCACGAGATGCACAGCGAGTAGGGCAGGCTGGAGTAGACGCGCTGGAGGGTCGAGGCGCTCGCGGGGGCGGCCGAGGCCACGGCCGGGACGACGACGGCCGTGGCGAGGATCAGCAGGGCCGCGAGTCGGTGACGCACGTGATCTCCTCTGCAGAAGGTCGTGATCAGACACTCGCATTGCACGCTGCGGAGGAACGCCGGGCAACCCCCCGTGCGCCGGCCGCCGGTATGCAGCGCCGATGCCGGACGCCGTGGCACGCGACGTGCAACTTTCACCCGGAGGAGCCCGCGGAGACCGGCCTGCCCGCGTCGAGCGTGCGGGAAGGTCAGCGAACCGTGCGGTCGGCCGGGGTGGTGAGGCGGGCGACGGCGGCGACGACCTCGGAGGGGTTGGTGAGGTCGGGCAGCACGATGTCGGCGCCCGCCTCGTGGAGTTCGGCCGGGGTGGACCGGCCCGAGGCCACGGCTATCATCGCGGCGCCGCCGATCCGCGCGGCCTGGACGTCACGGGCGGAGTCGCCGACCAGCACGGTGTTGCCCGCGGTGAAGGCGGCGCCGTGCCGCTCTTTGGCCCGGCCCTGGGCGACCTGCAGCAGGGTGGCCTTGGGATAGACCTCCTCGCCGTACCCGCCCACCTCGGAATCGATCCACTTGTCCAGGCCGAAGGCCTTGAGCTTGAGGACGGCGTTGCTCTTGACGGTCCCGGTGAGCACCGACTGCACGACGCCGTCGAGGCGGGAGACGGCCTTGAGCGCGTCCCTGGCCCCGGGCATCGCGCGCCCTTCCCTGGTCAGACGGTCGCGCCGTTCGGCGAAGCAGACGGCCAGCGCGTCGAGGAACCTCGGTAGGTGATGGTCCTCGACGGCGATGCCGTTCACGGCCAGGGTCTCGAAGACGATCTCGGAGTCGGGGCGGCCCGCCGCGGGCGCGAGTTTCACCAGCGGCCGTCCCGTCACCATCCGGAAGGCGGCCGCGTAGGCGTCGCGGGTGACGATGGCGACGTCGACGAGCGTGAGGTCGACGTTCCAGAGAACGAGGCGGTTGATCGCGGCCTCCGTGGGGGTGCGTCGGGGATCGTGCCCAGCGTACGGCCCACGGGCGGGGCACACGATGCCGCGGCCGCCACCGGCATACCGGCCTGGCGAGCCGGCGGCGGCGAGTGCGCGGCCGAAAACCGGCACGACACCACACCGGACGGCCCGTTATCAACCATCGGGCATGACCGGAAAACGGCAGGGACGACATACGGAACGGCCGCAATCCCACCCCGGCTGACCCTCCGAATCAACTGATCCTAACCTCCTACGATCTGGCAAGACAAGATCTTGACAAGCCCAGTCACCGGGGGTTCCCTTAACGATCAGGGGGCCTTAACCGATTTATGTACTTTCCTTGCGGTTCTTAGCTCTCGCCCCACCTTGTCCAGAATGAGGCGGAAGTCGTGTACCGAAAGCTGGGTTCCACAGTGCTGGCCGCGGTCCTCGCGACCGGCCTGACCGTAAACTCCGGGGGCGGGACCGCGGCGTACGCGGCTCCCCGTGCCGCACAGACCGATCCGCAGCCGTCCGACGGGACGGCTCCCACCGACGAGGCGGCCGGGCGGGCGGCCCGCGAGGCCGGCCGTCCCGTCGAGGTCCTGGCCAAGCGCGGCGAGGACCGGGAGACCTACGCCAACCCCGATGGCACGTTCACCACGGTCGAGCACCTGCGCCCGGTGCGGGTGCGGCAGGGCGAGTCCTGGACCACGCCCGACACCACGCTGGTCAGGCGGGCGGACGGCTCGATCGGGCCCCGTGCGAGCACGGTCGGGCTGTCGCTGTCCGGGGGCGGCGACGCGCCGCTGGCCCGGATCGCCAGGGCCGGCCGCGAGATGTCGTTGAAGTGGCCGGGCGGGCTGCCCGAGCCCGAACTGAACGGCGACTCGGCCACCTACCACGACGTCATGAAGGACGTCGACCTCGTCGTACGGGCCGACGTGGACGGCTTCGCGCACACGCTCGTCGTCAAGACCAGGGAGGCCGCCGCGGGCGGCGCGCTGGCCCGGCTCACGCTCGGGCTCGGCGGCGCGGGCGTCGGCGTGCGGACGAAGGAGGGCGGCGCCGTCGAGGCGGTCGACGCCGCGGGCGGCGGCGCGCTGTTCGAGGCGCCCGCGGCGGTCATGTGGGACTCCGGCGCACCGACCCCCGCGCTGAAGGCGGCCACCTCGGCTCCGCTGGAGCGCGGCCCCTCCGACACCTCGAAGGTCGCCTCCCTGAACGCGGCCGTCGAGGGCGGGAACCTCACGCTCACCCCCGACCGGGCGCTGCTCGACAACCCCGAGACCCGCTATCCCGTCTACATCGACCCGGTGTGGAAGACGGTCAAGGCGTCGGCCTGGGCGTACGTGTCGCGCACCTATCCCAGCCAGTCGTACTACAAGTTCGGCGGCAAGGCCGACTCGGGCATGGGTCTGTGCCAGGGCGACTCCAAGTGTGCGCCGTCCGACGTCAAGCGCATCTTCTACCGCATGCCGACCAGCGCCTACTCCGGCAAGTACATCATCTCGGCCGACTTCGTGGCCAAGGAGACCTGGTCGTACTCGTGCGACGGCCGCACCGTGCAGCTGTGGCGCACCAAGGGGTTCGTCGAGAGCTCGACCTGGAACTCCACCTCGGACAACTGGCTGGAGCACCTCGACACCCGCGACGTGGCCAAGGGCTGGTCGTCGAGCTGCCCGGCGGGCGACGTCGAGTTCAACGCGACCAAGGCCGTCAAGGACGCATCGGCGGGCAAGTGGTCGACCACGACGTTCGGCCTGCGCGCGGGTTATGAGACCGACCCCGGGGGCTGGAAGCGCTTCGCCGACGACGCCTATCTGCGGGTCAACTACAACACCCCGCCGCCGCAGCCGAAGATGTCGGACCTGTCGATGAACCCCGGCGGCAAGTGCGTCTACTCCCCCGCGCCCGCCGTGCGCGTGCCGCCCACCATCTCGGCGGTCCTGCACGACGCCGACTCCGCCGACGCCAAGAAGGTGTACGCCGAGTTCGGCGCGACCTGGGACGGCGCGCAGAAGTGGTCGTCGGGCAAGATCGGCCCGAAGACCACCGGCTCGACCTTCCAGGTGACGCTGCCGTCCTCGATCCCCGAGAAGAAGACCATCAACTGGTACGTCCGCACCTGGGACGGCTACCAGTACAGCCCGTGGAGCTACGCGGGCGACGCCACCGCCTGCTACTTCAGCTACGACAAGAGCGTGCCGGCGGCTCCCGCGCTGTCGTCCACGGCGTACCCGCAGTCGGACCCGGAGAACGAGGACGACCCGTGGTACGACGGCGTCGGCCGCTACGGTCGTTTCACCGCCACCTCGTCGTCCACTGACGTGGTGAAGTACTGGTTCGGCGTGAACTCCAACCCCACCTCCGCCAACGAGCGCAAGCCGTCGGCCGCGGGCGGGCCGGTGACCATCGACATCGCGCCCGAGCACGCCGGGCCGAACTACCTCACGGTCAAGGCGTTCGACGCGGCCGGCAACTCCAGTGAGATCGGGCGCTACGTGTTCCGCGTGAAGGCGGGCTCCCCGGCCAAGGCCCAGTGGGCGCTGGACGAGCCGATCGACTCCCCGCAGGTGACCGACGTCTCGGGCGCGTACCCCGCGACCGTTTACGGCGGGGTGACGCTCGGCGTGGACGGCGTCTCGAAGACCGCCATGCAGACCAACGGCACCACCGGCTACGTCAGGACCGCCGGGCCGGTGCTGGACACCGCCGCCGGATTCGCGGTGTCGGCCTGGGCGCGGCTGCCCTCGGCCAAGCCCGCGCACGCCTCGATCATCGCCACCCAGATGGGCAGCCTGCGCAGCGGGTTCGAGCTGTACTACTCCTCCAGCTACGACCGGTGGGTCTTCAACCGCTACAACAACGACACGACCGACGGGTCGATCAGCCGGGCGGTCGGCGCCGCCGCGCCGCAGGGCGGCGAGTGGGCCCACCTGGTCGGCGTCTACGACGCGGTGGCCAAGAACATCAAGCTGTACGTCAACGGCCAGTTGCAGGCCACGACGGCCTACACCACGCCGTGGAACGCCACCGGCCCGGTGCAGATCGGCACGGGCTGGTACGGCAAGCTCGACGCGTTCTTCCCCGGTGAGATCGACGACGTCCGGCTCTTCGACCGCATCGTCACGCCGGAGGAGGTCGGCAACCTGTTCACCCAGCACCCGGTGGTGGCCGCGCGCTGGAAGCTGAACGACTCCGCCTCCGCCGTACGGGCCTCCACCGCCTACTGGAAGATGGACGAGGCGGCCGGGGCCGGACGGGCGGAGGAGGCCGGCGGCCGCTACCCGGCCGGACCGGCGGGCGGCGTGACGTTCGGCGCGGCCGGACGCTTCGGCAAGGCCGTGCACCTCGACGGCACCACCGGCTATCTCAAGACCACCGGGCCGGTCCTGCCCGACACCACCAAGAGCTTCTCGGTGACGGCGTGGGCGAAGCTCCCGGCGACCAAGCCGACCCACGCCGCGATCATCGCGACGCAGGCCGGCACCCGGCGCAGCGGGTTCGAGCTGTACTACTCCTCCAGCTACGACCGGTGGATCTTCAACCGCTACAACAACGACAACGACGACGACGTGATCACCCGGGCCCAGTCGACGGCGGTGCCCGAGGGCGGCGTCTGGACCCACCTCGCCGGCGTGTACGACGCGGCGAACAAGCAGATCAGGCTCTACGTCAACGGCAAGCTCAACTCGACGACGGCCTTCACCACCCCGTGGAAGGCCGGCGGCGCGGTGCAGATCGGGGCCGGCTGGTACGGCACGCTGAAGTCCTACTTCCCCGGCGACATCGACGACGTGCGGCTGTTCGACCAGATCATCAGCGACTCGGAGATCGCGACCCTGGCCTCCGGCGCCTCCCTCACCATCGCGGCCGACGACGGGCCGTCCGGGCGGCACGTCACGCTGAACGGCAACGCGAGGATCGACCAGGGCGCCGGCTGGGTCGGCACCCCGCCCGGCGGGCTGGTGCTCGACGGCGACGGCGACTACGCCGCCACCTCCGTCCCGGCGGTCCGCACCGACGAGAGCTTCACGATCGCGGGCTGGGTGACCACCGCGGGACGACCGTCCAGGGCCGCGGCGGTCTTCAGCCAGGAGGGCTCGGTCAACAGCGCGTTCACCCTGCGCTACCGGCCCGACTCGGGCGACCCGGCCAACGCGGGCGGCTACCAGATCGAGATGCCGGACAAGGACGCGAGCGGCGCGGCCCGGCCGACCGCCGAGCACTCGGCCTTCCAGTCCGGCTTCGACTGGGACCACGTGGCGATCGTGTACGACGCCTTCCAGGACGAGATGCGGCTCTACGTGAACGGCGAACTGGAGCAGGTGGAGGACACGGTGTCCTGGCGGCACAACGTCATCGGCTTCAACGCGGGCAAGGGGCTCCAGCTCGGCCGCAGCAAGGCGGACGGCGCGTGGGGCGAGTACTGGCCCGGCGTGATCGACGACGTGTGGGCCTTCCAGGGCATCGCCACCGAGGAGCAGATCCAGATGCTGGCCGGCGGCGTCGAACTGGCCACCGACTCGAACTTCTGACAGCAGGCGACTCGAACTCGAACCAGGCCCGGCCGCCGCACGGCGGCCGGGCGGGAGGTTGCGTATGAACGGGTTCCCCCACCCGAAGAGAGGTTCCCGCCGCCACCCCGTGAGCCGCCTGTTGACCCGGCGGTCGCGGCAGCGGTTCAGACGCGGGGTCGCCGCGATCACGGCGCTGGTCACGGTCGCGGCGTCGCTGGTCGCCCAGCCCGCCCAGGCGGCGGCGCCGGACGCGGGACGGCCGGAGGTGAAGAGCGCCGAACGCGTGGTCCGCGGCGAGACGCTCGGCGTCAAGCCCCGCCGGCCCGACCCGGCGGGCACCCCCGCCAAACGGCGGCCGGCGTCCGGAGAGGTGAAGGTCACCTCCCCCGCCACCGTACGGATGCTCGACCGCGGCGCCGCCGAGCGCGCGGGCGTCGACGGCGCGCTGTTCACCGTCACCCCCTCCGCAAAAGAGACGGTGACCAAGGACAGCGCCGCCAAAGAGGGTGCTGCCAAGGACACGACGAGCGTCACGGTCGACTACTCGGCCCTCGCCGACGACTTCGGCGGCTCGTACGGCAGCCGGCTGCGGCTGGTCCGGCTGCCCGCGTGCGTGCTGACCACCCCCGACCAGCCGGCCTGCCGTACGGAGACGCCGGTCCCGGCGCGCAACGACGCGGCGAACGGCACGCTCACCGCCACCGTCCCGGCCGCCCCGGCGGAGGCGCCGGCCGGGATGGCGGCGGGGGCTTCGGCGCTCGCGGGAGAGCAGGCGACCGTGCTGGCCGCGGTCTCCGGCGACTCCGGCGACAAGGGCGACTACAAGGCCACCAAGCTGTCACCGTCGGCCACCTGGACCGTGGCCGAGCAGTCGGGCGACTTCTCCTGGTCCTATCCCCTGCGGGTGCCGCCCGTCCCCGGTGAGCTGGCGCCCAAGGTGGAGATCGGCTACTCCTCCGGCGCGGTGGACGGCCGCACGTCCAACACCAACAACCAGCCGTCCTGGGTGGGCGAGGGCTTCGACTACTGGCCCGGCTACATCAAGCGCGCCTACAAGCCCTGCGCCGACGACGGCGCGCCGAAGGACCAGTGGGGCACCCCGCCCGGCGACCAGTGCTGGGCGTACGACAACGCCGTGATCAGCTGGAACGGGCGCGGCGGCGAGCTGATCCAGGCGTCCGACGGCACCTGGCGGATGAAGAACGACGACGGCACCCGCGTCGAGCGCCTGAAGGACACGGCGAAGGCCAACGGCGACGACGACGGGGAGTACTGGAAGCTCACCACCCCCGACGGCGTGCAGTTCTTCTTCGGGCTCAACCGGCTGCCCGGCTGGAGCAGCGGCAAGCCCGAGACGAAGTCGGCCTGGACGCACCCGGTGTTCGGCAACGACACGGACGAGCCGTGCCACGCCTCCACCTTCGCCTCCTCGTGGTGCCAGCAGGCCTACCAGTGGAACCTCGATTACGTCGTGGACCCGCGCGGCAACGCGATCTCGTACTACTACCAGCAGGAGGGCAACCACTACGGCCGCAACCTCAAGCCCGAGGACGAGACGCCGTACGTGCGCGGCGGCTGGCTCGACCGCATCGAGTACGGCCAGCGCTCCGACACCCTCTTCACCGCCAAGGCCCCGGCGCGGGTGGTGTTCGGCGTCTCCGAGCGGTGCCTGAAGACCGACGCCTTCGACTGCGACCCGAGCAAGATCGGCTCGAACCCCACCAAGTGGCCCGACGTGCCGTACGACCTGAACTGCGCCTCGGGCACCGAGTGCAAGGGGACGCACGGCACACTCGCGCCCACGTTCTGGTCGCGCAAGCGGCTGACCGGCGTCACCACACAGGTGATCAAGGCGGACGGCACCTACCGCGACGTGGACGACTGGGCGATCGACCACCTGTGGGGCGACGCGGACATCGACCAGGCCCTGCTGGTGAAGTCGATCAGCCACACCGGCCGCGCGACGGGCACCCCGGTGACGCTCCCCGCGGTGACCTTCAACCACGTGCAGCTGCCCAACCGGGTGGACAAGCAGGGTGACGACATCCCGCCATTCATCAAGTACCGGCTCGGGGCGATCTACGACGAGTCGGGCGGGCAGATCGACATCAACTACTCCGACGCCGACTGCGCGCTCGGCTCGCTGCCCACGCCGCAGACCAACACCCGGCGCTGCTTCCCCGTCAAGTGGTCGCCCGCCGGGTACGCCGACCCGATCACCGACTGGTTCCACAAGTACGTCGTCACCCAGGTCGTGCAGACCGACCGCACCGGCGGGTCGCCGGACGCGCTGACGACGTACGAGTATCTCGACGGCGCCGCCTGGCACTATGACGACGACGACGGCATGACCAAGGAGAAGTACAAGACCTGGTCGCAGTGGCGTGGCTACGGCCGCGTACGGGTGCGGACCGGCGGCTGGAACGACCTGCGGTCCCTGGTCGAGACGCGCTATCTGCGCGGCATGGACGGCGACCGGGCCGGGCCGAGCGGCGGCACGAAGAAGGTCACCGTCTCCGACGACGAGGGCGGCAGCGTCGTCGACGAGGACCCGCTCCAGGGCTTCGAGCTCAAGCGGACCGAGTACGAGGGCGTGAACGGCCCGGTGGCGGTCAAGACCGTCAACACGCCGTGGCACCAGGAGACGGCCAAGCGCACCCGCAGCTGGGGCACGGTCACCGCGAACATCGTCAACGTCGCCACGGCGCACACGTGGACCGCGATGGACGGCGGCGGCTGGCGGGAGACCGAGACGTCGACGAAGTACGAGCCCGTCGCCGGCCTCGCCACCCAGATGGAGGACAAGGGCGACCTGTCCACCACCGCCGACGACCGCTGCACCCGCACCACCTACGCCCAGAACACCAAGGCGTGGATGCTGAAATATCCGTCCAGGGTGGAGACCGTCGCCGTGCTGTGCGCGGCCACCCCCGACCGGTCCAAGCAGGTCGTCGAGGACGACCGCACCTTCTACGACAACGGCGCCTTCGGAGCCGCGCCGACCAGGGGCGACATCACCCGGGTCGAGACGATCGCCGCGCACGACGGCACGACGGCGACGTACGTCGCCAAGGAGGTCTCGACCTACGACTCCTACGGCCGCGAGCTGACCACGAAGAACGCGGGCGGCCACGTCACGACAACGGCCTACACCGACACCCTCGGGCTGAACACGGGCGTGAAGGTGACGGGCCCGCCGGTGGTCCCCGGCGACGCCGCCACCGCCCACGTCACCAGTCAGGAGAAGGACCCGGCGTACGGGTTCGAGACCGTGAAGCTCGACGCCAACGGCAAGCGCACCGACCTGGACTACGACGCGCTCGGCCGGCTGCTCAAGGTGTGGATGCCCGACCGGTCGAAGGCGGGGGGCCAGACTCCGAACCTGGAGTTCGGCTACCGCATCGTGGACGGCCAGATCGTCGCCATCGGCACGAAGAAGCTCGACGCCGAGGGCGGGCAGACCCCGCCGACGTACGAGCTGTACGACGGGCGGCTGCGGCTGCGTCAGACCCAGGAGCCGGGGCCGGACGGCGGCCGGCTGGTCACCGACAAGTTCTACGACTCGCGCGGCAACGTGGCCCGCGAATACGGCCAGTACTACTCGACCACCGCCCCCGCGACGAAGCTGTTCGGCGCGTACGACGGCGACGTCGAGTCGCAGAAGGTGTTCGACTACGACGGCCGCAACCGGGTGACCCTCGAACGGTTCCTCGTCGGCAACGGCGAGACCAAGGAGAAGTGGCGCACGGTCACGAGTTACGGCGGCGGGCGGGTCACCGTCGACCCGCCGACGGGCGACACGCCGGTGACGACGCTGACCGACGCCCGCAACCAGGTCGTGGAGCTGCGCCAGTACAAGGGCGACTCCCCCACCGGCGACTACGACAAGACGACGTACACCTACACGCCGGCGGGCAAGCTGTCGACGGTGAAGGACCAGGCGGGCAACGTCTGGACGCACTTCTACGACCTGCGCGGCCGGGAGACCGAGGTGCGCGACCCCGACAAGGGGACGACGAAGACGACGTACGACGACCTCGACCACGTGCTGACCACCACCGACGCGCGCGGCAAGGTGATCTTCAACGTGTGGGACTCCATGGGCCGCAAGACGGAGAGCCGCGAGGGCTCGGCGACCGGCCCGCTGCTCGCGGCGTGGACCTACGACACCGTGCGCAAGGGACAGGCGTCCAGCGCCACGAGGTACGCGGGCGGCCAGGCGTACACGACCACGTTCAACGCCTACGACAACCTCTACCGGGCGATCCGTACGACCGTCACGGTCCCGTCCACGGAGGGCGCGCTCGGCGGCAGCTACGTCTTCGACACGCGGTACAAGCTGGACGGCACCGTGCAGTCGGCCACCTATCCCGACGCGGGCGGTCTGCCGGCCGAGACGGTCGTCTACTCCTACGACGACCTGCGCCGGCCGACCACCATGTCGGGCCTGTCGCCGTACGTCACCGGCTCGATCCACAGCCTCACGGGCAAGCCGGAGCAGTACGAACTGTCGACCGGCGGCAAGAAGACCTGGTTCACCTACTCCTACGAGTACGGCACGCAGCGCCTCCACTCGTCCCGGGTCGACCGCGAGGACGTGCCGGGCGTGGACCGCGACGCCACATACACCTACGACGACGTGGGCAACGTCGTCTCGATCTCCGACGTGTCCCGCACCGGCACCGACACCCAGTGCTTCGGCTACGACTACCTGCGCCGGCTCACCGAGGCGTGGACGCAGGGCACCGGGACGTGCGCGGGCACGCCGAGCGCGAGCATCGTCGGCGGCGTCGCGCCCTACTGGCAGTCGTTCGGGTACGACGTGACCGGCAACCGCACCAAGGAGGTCGAGCACGGCGTCGGCGGCACGGCCGACACGACGCGGATCTACGGGTACCCCACTCCGGGTTCACCGCATCCGCACGCCCTGTCGGGGGTGACCCAGACCGGCGGCGCGGGCGCCCGCACCGAGTCCTACTCCTACGACGAGACCGGCAACACCACCGGGCGCACGATCGGCGGCACGGCCCAGACTCTGGAATGGGACGTCGAGGGTCACCTGGCCAAGGTGACCGAGGGCGCGAAGGTCACCTCCTTCCTGTACGACGCCGACGGCAACCGGCTCATCCGGCGCGATCCCGGCGGCACCACGCTGTATCTCCCGGGGATGGAGCTTCGCCTGGACAAGGCCACCGGCAAGACCCAGGCGACGCGTTACTACACCCACGACACCGCGACGGTCGCGGTGCGCACCACCTCGGGTGTGAAGTTCCTGGCCGCCGACCAGAACGGCACGTCGGAACTCGCGATCGACGCGGCCGACCAGTCGCTGACGCAGCGCCGGTTCAAGCCCTTCGGCCAGTTGCGGGGCTCGCCCCCGGGCTCCTGGCCGGGTGAGAAGGGCTTCGTCGGCGGCACCGTGGACGAGTCGACCGGCCTCACCCACCTCGGGGCGCGCGAGTACGACCCCGCGACCGGCCGGTTCATCAGCGTCGACCCGATCATCGACCCGCACGACCCGCAGCAGATGAACGGCTACGCCTACGCCGGCAACAACCCCATCACCTTCACCGACCCCGACGGCAAGTTCTGGGGAAGCTGGCTGGCGATCCTGCTGGCGCTGATGCGGGCCCTGCTGGCCCTCCTCAACCACGGCGGCGGGGGCAGCGGGAACCACGGCGGCGGCGGAAAGCACGGCGGCGGCGGCTACACCGGTGGCGGCGGCGGCGCGCCGCACCGCTCCGGCCCGGGCTTCGGCGCGACGGTCAAGAGCAACACCCTGTCGAGCGTCGATCCACGCAAGTTCACCGCCCTGGGCTGGCTCGCGTACGGGCTGGGCGGCCCCGCGGACATGCTCAACACCTGGGGGGAGAACTTCAAGGAGAGCCGCCGGGTCATGGCCGGCGTCTACAAGCTCAAGTCGGTCAGCTATCCGGAGGGCAACTGGCTGACGAAGTGGCTGTGGCAGGGGCTCAGCAAGTGGTACGACGCCAAGTCCCTCCGGGTCGAGGCGCGCGGCATCAAGTGGGGCTCCCGGCTCGGCAAGGCGGGCAAGTTCGTCGGCAGGTTCGGCGTCGTCGCCACCTTCGCCGACGGCGCGCTCACCCAGTGGAACAGCGACTCGGGCAAGGACGTCAACACCGGCGAGAAGATCGCGCGGGCGACCATCCGCGGGGCGGCGGTCGCGGGCGGCTCCTACGCGGGCGCCACGATCGGGGCGGCCGCGTGCAGCCCGGGTGTCGTGCTCGCCGCCGTCTGCGGCGCCGCGGGCGCGTACATCGGCGGTATGGTCGGCGGCGTGGTCGGCGACACCGCGATAGCGGCCTACGACCACCTCCGTCAGCCGGTGATCAACACCGTCAAGTCGGTGGGCTCGGGTATCAAGAAGGGGTGGAAGAGTGTCTTTGGCTAGCGTGACGGGCGCTCTGTCCGGGGCGGCGGGTCTCGCGGCCGCCCCGGCCGAGGTCGCGGGCTACCCGCACGCGCCGGTGTGGGCGGTGCTCGCCGCCGCCCTGCTCGCGATCCTCGGCGTCGTCAACCACGTGAGGTTCGTCCGGAGCGGGCCGGACAGCACCTGGGCGGCCCGCTACTTCGACACCGACAACCCCAAGGAGCTGCGCAACCTGCCGTTCGCGCAGCTCCCCGGGGCCGTCATGCTCGCGATGTGGGCCGTGATGCTCGCCTACACCCGCGTCTCCGGGCAGGAGACCTGGGACGCGGTCATGGGCCTGTTCCTGTTCGCGTCGTTCGTCTTCGGCGGTGTCGCGGTCAAGCGGCTCTACCGGCCGCCGCGCAGGGCCAAGCCCCAGTGGCTCCTCGACGAGGAGGAACGCCAGGCCCGCCGGGGCGCGTGAGCCCGGGCGGCCGTCAGACGAAGTCGAGGGCGTCGGCCAGCGAGTCGACCACCGGGACGCCGACGCCCTCCAGGTCGGACCGCCGCGTCATGCCGCCCGTGTAGAGGATCGCGCGGGCGCCGACGTGCAGGGCGGCGTGGGCGTCGTCCACGCTGTCGCCGATGACGACGACCTTCGCCGAGTCGATGCCCAGGGCCCGCAGGTGCTCGACCATGTGCTCGGCCTTGTGGCCCCCGGACGCCGAACGCAGCCCGTCGACCCGGCGGAAGTGACCGTCGATGCCGAACTCGCCGACCTTGCGGACCAGCCGCTCGTGGCCCCACATGGACAGCAGCGACTGCGTGCGGCCTGACTCTTCCCAGGCGCGCAGGCTCGACTGCGCCCCCTCGGCGAGATTGCAGACCTCCATCAGCCGGTGGTAGTGCTCGTGGAAACCCGTGTCGAGCAGCTCCCACTCACCCTCGCGCAGCGGCCGGCCGAGCATGCGCTCGTACGCCACCCAGATCGGGCGGGTGTAGACCTCGCGGAAGCCCTCCACGTCGTACGGCCCGAGGCCGTACGACTGGAAGAGCTCGTTGGTCGCGCCGATGACGGCGTCGACGTCGTGGAAGAGCGTCCCGTTCCAGTCCCAGACTATGTGTGTCATCTCGTCTCAAGCTTAGACGGCGCCTGTGACGAAATCGTGAACGGCGCCGGTCAGCTCAGCAGATCGGGGATCTCCTGCGTGGCGTACCAGAGCAGTTCGTGGTCCTCCACGCCGTCCACGACGAACCGCGCGTCGTCGTCCCCGGCGTCGGCCGCGGGCAGTGCCGCGATCGCCGCCTCGACGTCCGGCACGGCGGCCGGGTCGTCCACGTGCACCGCGGCGAGCAGCTTCAGCGGGACCGGCTCGACCACCCGGACATGGGCGCGCTCCTTCAGGCCGGCGCCGGCCTTCACGGTCTCGTCCGGGACCTCGGCCGCGAGGACCACCCGCCGGGCGGCCCCTTCTTCCTGACCGGCGGCAAGCAGGCGCAGCGAGGCGCGGGCGGCCTCGGTGAGCGCGACGTACTCCAGCTCCTCGGTGTCCCCCGAGGCGTACCACTCGACCAGCGCGGGGGTGACCGCGAAGCCGTTCAGCGGAGCCGGACCCAGCTCACCGGCGGCGACGACGCGCGCCAGCGCGGGCAGCGTGGACGGCAGATACACGCGCATGCGTTCCTCGACTCGATATAGGTGCGGCCGGGACACCCCCGGCCCGTCCCTGCGGCTGAATTTACCGACCGGGGGGCTGTTCCGCGGAGCGTGCCGCGCGCAGCGGCAGGCCGAACAGGCGCTCCATCTCGGCGATGGTCGCCACGGGGTCGGTGTGGTGGACGCCGACCAGCCCGACGGCCCGGGCCGCCGTGATGTTCTCCTCGATGTCGTCGACGAACACGCACTGCCCCGGCTCCAGCGCGAGCAGGCCGAGCGCGTGGTGGAAGATGCGCTCCTCCGGCTTGCGCATGCCGACCTCGCCGGAGATGACGACGGCGTCGAAGATGGCCTCCCAGCCCTCGCGCGTGTAGTGGTCGCCCCACGAGTTCGACACCAGGCAGGTGCTCAGCCCCGCGACGCGGGCGAGGCGCAGCATCTCGTTCATCTCCTCGACCGGCCGGAACCCGGAGAACATCCGGGTCAGCAGGCCGTCCGCCTCGGGCGGGCCGCCGTCGAGGGTCAACAGGCGGGCGGCCAGGTCGCGCTCGAACTCCAGGATGGGGATCTCGCCGCGCTCCAGCGCGTGGATCGGGTTCTCGACGACCGACCCGGCACCGGCCTCGCCGCCGGCCCCGTAGGCCTGGGTGACCAGCGCGCGCATGACCTCCCGGTAGTGCCGGGGGTCGATCCGGTCGGCCTCGATCCACTCCACGAGGGACTCGGTCAGACTCGTCGTCAGAACCCCGCCCCAGTCGATCAGCACACCCTTGAGCACCGCACCTCCCAGCCGACGTGCCTCAAATATAGGCTTCCGCGGGGACAGCGCAGGCATGGAGGCCGGTGACCTGCTCGGTGGTGAGGACCTGAAACCGGGGACACGTCGGCGGTCACCTCGCCGCGCACACCCGGGGCCTGGACCGGCGAGAGCGGCCGGGCCAGCGAACCGACCGCGCTGGACCTGCCACGCTGGTGCTCGTACTTGTGAGAACAAGGAGGCGCGCATGACCGCACACGCCGACACCCTCAGCGGCGACGCCGGACTGGCCCTGCCGGAGTTCGACGCACCGCCCGCCGACCCGATCGCGCTGCTGACCGAGTGGCTCGACTCCGCCGTCGAACGCCAGGTGCGCGAGCCGCTGGTGGTCAGCCTGTCGTCGGCGGACGCCGACGGGCGCCCGTCGAGCCGGATGATCCTCCTCAAGGGAGTCAGCGAGCGCGGTCTGCTGTTCGGTTCGCACCACGGCAGCCGCAAGGGCCGGAATTTCGCCCAGCGCCCCTGGGGTGCGATGACGTTCTACTGGCGCGAGACGCTGCAGCAGATCACCGTCGACGGGCCGGTCGAGCGGATCGGCGACGAGGAGTCCGACGAACTCTTCCATGCTCGCCCGCGGGCCGCGCAGGCGACCACGGCCGCCTCGCAGCAGAGCCACCCGCTCGACGATGCCCAGGAGCTGCGCGACCGGGCCGGGAAGCTGGCTGCGGGGGACGCGCCGGTGGCCCGGCCGGCCGGCTGGGGTGGGTACCGCCTGGTCCCGCACCGGATCGAGTTCTGGCACGGCAGCCCAGATCGGCTGCACCGGCGGCTCGCCTACCGGCTGATCGATGGCCGCTGGACGGCGCAGCGGCTGCAGCCGTGACCCGCGGCCCGGTGGCGCCGGCACCACCGGGCGTCGCTTGAACAGGGGCTACTCGCTCGGCGGGGTCAGCGGGACTGGGCGAAGACGCGCTGGGCCACCTTGAGGTGCTCGGGGGACCGCAGCGCGCCGGGGTCGGTGCGGATCGGCCCGAAGAGGCCGCGCCTCTCCTTCAGCCGCAGGATCCGCAGCACCGACTCGTTGATCCTGCTTTCGGAAATCCGCCCCGACTTGACCGCCTTCAGGATGGCGTCGTACGCCTTCGGGAGGTTCGGCGGCATGAGGAGCATGTCGGCTCCGGCGAGGACGGCCCGCACGACCACCTCACTGTCGCCGTACTTCTTGCGTACCCCGGCCATGTCCAGCGCGTCGGTGCTGATCACGCCGCCGAAGCCGAGTTCGTCGCGGAGCAGGCCGGTGAGGATGCGGTGCGACAGCGTCGCCGGGTCTCCGGACGGGTCCAGTTCCGGCATCACCACGTGCGCCGACATGACGACGTCCACGCCGTGGGCGATGGCCGTACGGAACGGCGGCGCGTCCAGCGTCCGCCACTTGGACATCGTGTGCTTGATGACCGGGAGGCCGGTGTGGCTGTCGACGGAGGTGTCGCCGTGGCCGGGGAAGTGCTTGGCGACGGAGGCCACCTTCGCCGCGTGGAAGCCGTCGACGGCCGCGCCGACCATCGGCGCCACCTTCTTGGGGTCCGAGCCGTAGGCGCGCGGCCCGATGACCGGATTGCGGGGGTTGACGTTGACGTCGGCGACCGGCGCGAAGTCGAGGGAGATGCCGAGAGCGCGCAGTTCCTCACCGGTGACCCGGGCGACGTCCCGCGCGTTGGCCGTCTGGCCGGTCGCGCCGATCTGCGCCGCTCCGGGAAGCTTGGTGACCAGGGCCCGGAGCCGGGAGACGATGCCGTTCTCCTGGTCCACGCCGATCACGAGCGGCGCGCCGCCGTCCTCGCGGGCCGCCTCGCGCAGGCCGGTCGTGAGCGCCGCCACCTGCCCGGCCCCCGACACGTTGCCCGCCCAGTCGAACAGGATCACCCCGCCGGGCCGGAACTTCTCCACGACCTCCGCCGGCGTCGCCACGCCGTACCGCGCCTGGTTCTCCTTGCTCGGCGCCCCGGCCTTCGGGCCCCACACCACGACGGTGAACAACTGCGCGACCTTGTCCCGCAGGCTCATCGCGGCGAGCGTCCGCTCGGCCAGCCCCTTCGACGACCCGCCCGACGACCCGTCCGATGACGACGTGGCCGGAGTGGTGTCGGTAGAGGCGGCGGAGCCTGCGGTGGAAGCGGCGGAAGCGGCGGAGGAGGCCGGCGCGGACGCACCCTGCGAGGTCTGCGCGCCCACGGCGCCGGTTCCGGACGAGCATCCGGCCACGAGGAGGGCGGCGAGCATGACCACGCCTTGTCTGAGTGCTGGCACGCCTTTTACCGTAACCGCACCTCGGGCCTGCTCACCCACCGGCTCGCGAACCTGCTGTGACCCGGCGGTGAACCGACTCCCGGACCGGCTGGGCACCAGCTCGCAGACGGCTCCCGGACCGGCTCCCGGACAGGCGTGGGCGGCGGGACGAGGCGCCCGCCGCCCACGCGGTACCGATCAGATACGGGTCAGAGCCCGAGGTCCTCCAGGCCGGGCAGCACCGCACGCGCGGCGGCCTTGGCGTCCCCGGCGGAGACGGCGAAGCGGGCCGCCACGGCGGCGGAACGGCACTCGCCGAGCGTGTGCCGGGCCAGCGCGGCGCGCACCCACGGGAGCGCGGGAGCGCCCATCGACAGCGAGGTCACCCCCATGCCGACGAGCACGCAGGCGAGCACCGGATCGGCCGCCGCCTCGCCGCAGACCCCGCAGCCCTTGCCCGCCTCCGAGGCGGCCGAAGCCGCCATCGCGATCAGGTCGAGCACCGCCGGATGCCACGGGTCCTGCAGCCCGGCGACGGCGCTGACCTGGCGGTCGGCCGCGAGCGCGTACTGCGTGAGGTCGTTGGTGCCGATCGAGAAGAAGTCGACGGCCCGGATGAGGTCCGCCGCCCGCAGCGCCGCCGACGGCACCTCGATCATGATTCCCGCGCTGTCCAGCCCCGCCGTACGGCAGGCCTCGGCGAACCACTCGGCCTCCTCGGCCGTGGCCACCATCGGCGCCATGACCTGGACCTTGGCGGAGGCGCCCGCCGCCGCGGCGGCCAGCGCGCCGAGCTGGGCGGCCATGATCTCGGGATACCGGCGGAACATCCGCAGGCCGCGCTCCCCGAGCGCGGGGTTCGGCTCCTCCTCAGGCGGCGGCAGGAACGCGAGCGGCTTGTCGGCCCCGGAGTCGAGCGTGCGCACCACCACCCGGCCGCCGGGGAACGCCTCGAACACCGCGCGGTAGGCCTCCTCCTGCTCCTTCGCGGACGGCGCCGACGCACGGTCGAGGAAGAGGAACTCGGTGCGGTAGAGGCCGACGCCCTCGGCGCCGTGTTCGAGGGCGCCCGGCAGGTCGCGCGGGCCGCCGATGTTGGCGAGCAGCGGCACGGCGTGACCGTCGGCGGTCGCGCCCGGGCCGTCGGCCGCCGACAGCGCCGCGCGCCGCGCCTCGACGGCCCGGCGGGCCGCCGCGACCCGGTCCGGGCCGGGGGCGAGCAGCACCTCACCCGAGCCGCCGTCCACCAGCACGGGCGTGCCGGGGGCGATCGCGGTGGCGCCCGCGCAGCCGACGACGGCGGGCACGCCCATCGCGCGCGCGAGGATCGCGGTGTGGCTGGTCGGCCCGCCCTGCTCGGTGACGAACGCGGCGACCACGTCCTTCGACAGCAGCGCGGTGTCGGCCGGGGCGAGGTCCCTGGCGACGAGCACGAACGGCTCGGCGGCGCTCGCCGGCACGCCGGGCATGGGCAGGCCGGTGAGCACGGCGATCGTCCGGTCGCGGATGTCGTCGAGGTCGGTCACCCGCTCGGCGAGGTAGCCTCCGGCCGCGGCGAGCAGGTCGCGATACTTGCCGAAGGCGTCGAAGACGGCGCGCGGGGCGGCCACGCCCCGATCGATCAGCGCGCCGACCTCCGCGGCCAGGCTGGGATCGCGGGCCATCAGCGCCTGCGCGCCGAGCACCTCCTGGGCCTCCCCGCCCGCCCTGGCGCCGCGCGCCTCGAGGTCGGCGGCCACCTCCTCGACCGCCCGCTCGGCGCGGGCCCGCTCGGCGGCGGCGTCGCCGCCGTGCCGCGACTCCTTGTCGGGCTCGGGGATCTCCCCCGCCAGCACGTGGGCCGGGCCGTACCCGGCGCCGGGGCTGACCGCCGTGCCGGTCAGCGACCCCAGGCCGGTAGACGACCCCATGCCGATAGACGACCCCTCAGCGGTAGATGACCCCGCGGCGGTCGCTCTGTCACCCGATCCCGAGCCGGGCGCCTTCCGGCCCGTCTCTCCGCCCCCCGTGAGGGTGCCCGGGCCGGTCACCCTGTCGCCCGCTTCCGGACCGGTCACCCTGTCACCCGCTCCCGTGAGCGGCCCCGGGCCCGTCGCCTCGCCGCCCGCCGGCGTCCGCCGTGTGTTCACCTCGCGTCCGCCGGCGTCAGGGGGCCGCGGCGATCTGGGCGAGTTCGTCGAGCAGCGCGTCGGCCCCCTCGCCCTCCGCGCTGATGACGATCGACTCCCCCTGTCGTACGTCGAGCGCCAGCACCGACAGGATGCTCTTCGCGCTCACCGGCGTGCCGCCCGCCTTGGCGATGGTGACGTCGTACGACGCCTTCGCCGCGGTCTGCACGAACGTCGCCGCCGGGCGGGCGTGCAGCCCGACCTCCGACGTGACGCTGACTCTGCGTTCGGCCACGTTTCCTCCTCTGCGGGCGGTGGTCTAGACCGCCGGTGGTTCCGTCAAAGGCCAGTCAATACCCGACATGTCGGGGATTACCAGATCCGCATGCGACAGTTCATCCGGGTGATGCGTGGTCGCCACCGCGACGCAGGTCATACCCGCCGTCCGGGCGGCCTCGATGCCCGCGAGCGAGTCCTCGAACACCACGCACGCGGCGGGGTCCACCCCGAGCAGGCCCGCGGCCAGGAGATAGCCGGACGGATCGGGCTTGCCCACGGTCACGTCCTCGGCGGACACGATGGTCCGGACCACCTCCAGGATCCCGATCTCGGTCAGCCGCTCCACCGCCCAGTCCCGATCCGCGGAGGTCACCAGCGCGAGCGGAGATCCGTGCCCGGCGACCCGCAGGACCAGGTCGGCCGCCCCCGGCACGGGCACGATGGCGGGCAGATCCGGATGGTCGTAGTAGGTGGAGATCTCGTCCATCAGCGCCCGCGGATCCATGTCGGGGAACACCTCGGGGATGACGTCGGAGCCGCGGCGGCCCATGAAGCGCCGCAGCAGCGTCTCGTCGTGGGCGATCCCGTGGTTGTCCAGGAGCATCCGCCACAGGGCCCGGCTGCGGATCTCGGTGTTGATCAGAGTGCCGTCGAGGTCGAAGAGCGCGGCCTTCATGACGCCGTCACGACCACTCGAACAACGTGTCGCCCGCGTTCACGCTGCCCTCGGCGATCCCGCCGACCGCGTCCCGCACCGCGTCGAGCGCCACCACCGGGCAGACCGGCGACCGGCCGCCCGCCTCCACGACCGCGGGGTCCCACGCCACCACCGGCTGACCGGCCCGTACGCGGTCGCCCTCGGCGGCGAGCAGGCGGAAGCCCTCCCCCTTGAGCTGGACGGTGTCGATGCCGAGATGCACCAGCACTCCCCTGCCGTCGTCGCCCACCACGACGTACGCGTGGGGGTGCAGTTTCACGATCGTGCCGTCGATCGGGGCCAGGGCCTCGACGGGCTCCCTGCGGGGATCGATCGCGGTGCCGGGGCCGACCATCGCCTGGGAGAACACCGGATCGGGCACGGCGGACAGCCCGATGGCCGCCCCCGCGACAGGGGCGAGAACAGTCGTCAATGAAGCGCCCTTCCCTGATGTGATCCGGGCAGGCGTCACGTCAGGAACCGCCGGAGACCCGTGAGGGACGGGTGAGGGACCGGCGGACCCGTCGTGACCTGCCGGTCTAGCCGATGATGTCCTCGATGTCACTGGCGATGGTGTCGGCCTCGGGGCCCACCACGACCTGGACGACGTTGCCCGCGGCCATCACTCCGTGGGCGCCGGCCGCCTTGAGCGCGGCCTGGTTCACCTTCGACGCGTCGTGCACCTCGGTGCGCAGCCGCGTGATGCACGGCTCCACCTCGATGATGTTGTCGGCGCCACCGAGCCCGGCGATGATCGCCTCGGCGTCTGCAGCCATGGGGGTCCTCCTGTATTCGATCGGCCTGTCGTTCAGTCGGTCTGGGTGACCTTCTTCAGACCGCGGGGGGAATCGGGGTCGATACCGAGCCTGCGCGCGAGCGCCTCGGTGAGCAACTGCCCCGGGACGATGAGTCCCAACGGCGCCACCCACTCGGGCAGGTCCGGACCGTTCAGCGCGGCGGTCGAGGCCGCGGCGAGCCGCTCGCCGCCCCCGACGCCGTACGCGGCGGCGCCCGCGCCGGTGACCCGCTCGGCCAGCGCGACGGTGCCCGCGAGGGTGGGGCCCTGCCCGGACGCGACCAGGATCGCCGGGGTGTCGGCGTCCACGACCGCGATCGGGCCGTGCAGCAGGTCGGCGTACGAGAGGCCCATGGCGTGCAGGTAGCACGCCTCCTTGAGCTTGAGCGCGAGCTCCAGCGCGGTCGAGAACGCCAGCCCGCGGCCGGAGACGACGACGCCGGGCTTGTCGGCCAGGCCCTCGACCACGGCGTCGAGGTCGCCGGGGTCGGAGACGAGCTTCTCCACGGCGTCCGGCACCCGGCGCAGGTCGTCGGGGTCGACGTCGGCGCCGAGGCCGATGGCGAGCACGGCCAGCGCGGCGAGCTGGGTCGTGTAGGTCTTCGTGGCCGGGACGGCCTTCTCCTCGCCGGCGAGCGTGCACAGCGCGAGGTCGGCCGCCTGGGCCAGCGGCGAGTCCTCGCCGCCGTTGGTGACGGCGACGGTCCGCGCGCCGCAGTCCTTGGCCCACTGGAGGGTCTCGACGATCTCCTCCGTACGGCCCGACTGGGACAGCCCCACGGCCAGCACGCCATCGAGGTCGAGCTTGCGGCGGTAGGTGGTGGCGATCGAGGGGGCGCCCAGCGCGGCCAGCCGACCGGCCCGCGCCTCGATCAGGTAGCGGCCGTAGACGGCCGCGTTGTCCGAGGTCCCCCGGGCGACGAACAGCAGGTGCCGGGTGCCGCGGGCGACGGCCTCGACCTCGCCGGTCCGCGGGAGCAGGGCGTCCAGCGTCGCCCGGATCGCCGCGGGCTGCTCGGCGATCTCACCGCGCATTCTGGTCGTCATAGGTGATCATCCCCCGCTTGGCGAGATTTGTCTGTTATGGATCCGTCGCCGGCCCATACATTGACACATATTTCCCGGCTGTGGTCTAGTCCGGACTAGACCAGTAAGAACCTTAACTTATCCACACGATCCGGAGCGAGAGGGGAGGGATCAGTGGCCCAGATCGACCCGGACAGCCCGGTGCCCAAGTATTTCCAGCTACGGGAGATCCTGCTCGACCTCATCGAGAACAACGAGCTGCCGATCGGCGCGGCGATCCCCTCCGAACGTGACCTGAGCCAGCGCTTCGACCTGTCTCGTATGACGGTACGGCAGGCCGTCGACCACCTGGTGTCCGAGGGGCGGCTGCACCGTGTGCCGGGCAAGGGCACGTTCGTGGCGCGGCCGAAGATCGAGCTGGCCCTCCAGCTCACCTCCTTCACCGACGACATGCGGGCGCGCGGCATGGAGCCGGGCTCCCGCGACCTGGACCGGCGGGTGGTCCGGGCCAGTGCCCACCTCGCGCGGCAGCTCGGCATCCAGCCGGGCGACGCCGTCCACTTCATCGAGCGGCTGCGCACGGCGGACGGGGAACCGCTGAGCATCGAACGGGCGCACATCCCGGTCAAGCTCGCGCCCGACCTCGATGAGTTCGACCTGACCGGACGATCCCTGTACGCCCTGCTCGAGTCGCGCTACGCGCTCGTGATGGACGCCGGGGAGCTGACCATCGACGGCGGCGTCGCCGATCCGAGCGACGCCGACCTGCTCAAGCTGCCCCGGGGCGGGGCCGTGCTGCTGCTGCAGCGCCGGTCCTTCGCCGGCGGGGTCTGCGCCGAACTCGGCGTCTCGACCTATCGGGCCGACCGCTACCAACTCCGGACGCTCCTCGGAGCCCCGGCCAGACGCCTCTAGCAACCCCCATCCTGGAGGAACAGCCCATGAGTTCCACCTCCGCCGACGCGGGCCTGCCCGCAGCACCCTCGGGCCAGAACGCGCTGATGACCGCGCTGTCCCGCATCGGCCGCTCCCTGATGCTTCCGATCGCGGCGCTGCCCGCCGCGGCGCTCCTCCTCCGGATCGGCCAGGACGACCTGCTCGGCCGTACGGACAACGCGACCCTGGACAAGATCGCGCAGGTCATCGGCGGCGCGGGCGGGGCCCTGTTCGACGCGCTGCCGCTGCTGTTCGCGGTGGGTGTCGCGGTCGGCTTCGCCCGGCGGGCCGACGGCTCGACCGCCCTGGCCGCGGTGGTCGGGTACCTCGTCTGGGACCGGGTCACCCACCTGATGTTCTTCGACGCCGCCGCGGACGCGGCGGTCCACAAGAAGGTGGCGCAGTCCGTCCTGGGGGCGGACGGCAAACCCGCCGAGGCGCTCAACCTGGCGTCGGCAAATCCGACCGGAGTGCTCGGCGGCATCCTCATGGGCCTCGTCGCGGCCGTCCTGTGGCAGCGGTACTACCGCACGAAACTCCCCGCCTACCTGGCCTTCTTCGGCGGGCGGCGCTTCGTGCCGATCCTCACGGCGCTGTCCGGGCTCGTCCTCGGCGTCGTCTTCGGCCTGATCTGGCCGACCATCGGTGAGTGGCTGTCCAACTTCGGCAGCTGGCTGGCGAACAATTCGGCATTCGGCGCGGGCATCTACGGGATCGTGAACCGGGGCCTCATCCCCTTCGGCCTGCACCACTTCGTCAACTCGATCGTCTGGTTCACCGTGCCGGAGTGCACCGTCGGGGCCACCCACGCCGCGGGCGACCTGAACTGCTACTTCGCCGGGCAGGACGGCGCCGGCGCGTTCATGGCGGGCTTCTTCCCGGTCATGATGTTCGGCCTGCCGGCCGCCGCGATCGCGATGTGGCGGGCCGCACCGCCGCACCGCCGCGCCACCGTCGGCGGCATCATGATCTCCTCGGCGCTGATCTCCTTCGTCACCGGCATCACCGAGCCGATCGAGTTCGCGTTCATCTTCGTGGCGCCGGTGCTGTTCGCGGTGCACGCGCTGCTCACCGGCGTCTCGATGGCCCTGGTGGCGTTCCTGGACGGACGCCTCGGCTTCGGGTTCTCCGCCGGAGCCATCGACGCCGCGCTGAACGCGACGAAGGACAACACGCACAACTTCTGGCTGATCATGCTGATCGGTGTCGTGTACTTCGTCCTCTATTACGTGATCTTCAGCTTCCTCATCAAGAAGCTGAACATCATGACGCCCGGCCGGGAACCCGAGCCCGATGTGGACTCCGGGGAGAGCGCCGAGACGGCGCGCGCCCGCGCCTGACGCGTCACGCCCCCTTTGTGGGGAACAGGGGCGCCCGGCGATCCCGGGCGCCCCTGTCGCGTTCTCCGCCAATTCCGGATGACCTTAATATCCTTCTCCATGCTCCACTAACAGGGGATGTTCCCCCCAGCTCGGCCGGACCTTCCCGGGCGAATGGCGGCACACCGCGGCGGCTCTCGGCAAAGTTGGCGACCCCGGTATCAGGCGGGACGACCGCAACCTCTATTAGGCGTCAGATCCGGCGCGCGAGAGCGGAGTCCCGATGCCCAAGCCCGTCCCCCTGCCACGGCTCGCGTCCGTCCCCCCGGCCGATCCTCCCTACGAGGAGCGGGACGGCGGTCCCGTGACGTACGGCGCGCTCGCACTCGCCCCGGCCACCCTCCCGGCGCCGCCCGTGTCGTACCCGTACGGACGGCCGGGGGGCTCCCTCACCGACGAGCGCCGGCTGCGGGGGCTCGGCCAGGCGCTGGCGGAGATCCTGGCGGGCCGCAGGCCGCCGGAGACGGTGGCCGGCCGGCTCACCGAGCGGGCCTACCGCGAACTGGTCCGGGCCGGAAAGATGATCGACACCGAGCGGCCGCCGCTGACCGGCCTGCCGCACGTGCAACGGCCCGTGGACGGGGTCATCGAGATGTGCCTGCTGGTCAACTGTGGTCCGCGCAGCCGGGTGCTCGCCGTACGGCTGGAGCGGCAGGGCATGCAGTGGCTGGTCACCGACTTCGAGACCGCCTGACCCCGCGGGTTCCCGCCCCCGGTCTCCGGCGCTCCCGGTCGTGACCGGGTGCCGCCCCCCGGTCGCAACCCATCAGACTGGCGCTCCTGGTAGGGCTCCTTCGCGTCGGCGCTGCGGGCCGTGGCCCTTGGCGTCGGCCTTACCCGGCCCCTTTTGCCGGCCCTTCCCCACGACATGGAAGGACCCCGCCGGACATGTCCGGCGGGGTCCTTCTCAGCTCAGGTCGCGCCTGACGGTCACGCCTGCTGGTTGCGCGGGTCGCCGTGGCAGCGCTTGAACTTCTTGCCCGAGCCACAGGGGCAGGGCGCGTTGCGCTCGACGTCGCCGTACGCGGCGCGCTGCTCGGGAGTCGACCTGACCCGGCTGACCTCCACGTCGCCGCTCTCGCCGGGCGCGGTGTAGACCATCTCGGTCGGCCGCGACGGCTGCCGCAGTGCCCGGGCGATGATCGACCCGGTCTCCGACAGCGCCGTGTCCTCCTCGGCGTTCTCCTCCACGATCGGGTTGGCCTGCACCTCGACCTCGAGGTTGAACAGGTAGCCGACCGACTCCTCCTTGATGCCGTCGAGCATCGCGGAGAACATCTCGAAGCCCTCGCGCTGGTACTCAATCAGCGGGTCCTTCTGGGCATAGGCGCGCATGCCGATGCCCTCCTGGAGGTAGTCCATCTCGTAGAGGTGCTCGCGCCACTTGCGGTCGAGCACCGAGAGGATGACCCGGCGCTCCAGCTCGCGCATCGCCTCGGGACCAAGCTGCTCCTCGCGGCGGTCGTACGCCTGGAGCGCGTCTTCCTTGATCTTGTCGGCGATGAGCTTGGCGTCGAGGTCCTCCTTGGCGCCGCCGGCCTCCTCGACGAGCTGGTCGACCGTGACGGAGACGGGGTAGAGCTGCCCGAAGGCCTTCCACAGCTTGTCGAGGTCCCACTCCTCGGCGAAGCCCTCGCCGGTGGCGCCCTTGACGTAGTCGTCGACGACGTCGGTGACGAAGGTGCGGACCTGCTCGTGCAGGTCGGCGCCCTCCAGCACCCGCCGCCGCTCGGCGTAGATGACCGTGCGCTGCCGGTTCATCACCTCGTCGTACTTCAGGACGTTCTTGCGGATCTCGAAGTTCTGCTGCTCGACCTGGTGCTGGGCCGACGCGATGGCCTTGGACACCATGCCCGACTCGATCGGCACGTCGTCCGGGATGTTCAGCCGCGTCATGATCATCTCGACCCGGGCGGCGTTGAACAGCCGCATGAGGTCGTCTTCGAGCGACAGGTAGAACCGCGACTCGCCGGGGTCGCCCTGACGGCCGGAACGGCCGCGGAGCTGGTTGTCGATGCGCCGCGACTCGTGCCGCTCGGTGCCCAGCACGTAGAGCCCGCCGGCGTCGACGACCTGCTCGTGCTCGGCCTTGACGGCCTCCTTGGCCTTCTCCAGCGCCTCGGGCCAGGCCTTCTCGTACTCGTCCGGCGTCTCGGACGGCGACAGGCCGCGCTGCTGAAGCTCCAGGTCGGCGCGGAACTCGGGGTTGCCGCCGAGCATGATGTCGGTGCCTCGACCGGCCATGTTGGTGGCCACGGTGACCGCGCCCTTGCGGCCCGCCTCGGCGACGATCGCCGCCTCACGGGCGTGGTTCTTGGCGTTCAGCACCTCGTGCGGCACGCCCTGGCGCTTGAGCATGCGCGACAGCTTCTCGGACTTCTCGACGCTCGTGGTGCCGACGAGGACCGGCTGGCCCTGCTCGTAGCGCGCCTTGATGTCGTCGACGCACGCCTGGAACTTGGCGTCCTCGGTCTTGTAGACCACGTCGGCCTGGTCCTGACGGACCATCGGCCGGTTGGTCGGGATCGGGACGACGCCCAGCTTGTACGTCTGGTGGAACTCGTTGGCCTCGGTCGCGGCCGTACCGGTCATGCCGGCGAGCTTCTCGTACAGGCGGAAGTAGTTCTGGAGGGTGATCGTGGCGAGAGTCTGGTTCTCGTCCTTGATCTTCACGCCTTCCTTGGCCTCGATGGCCTGGTGCATGCCCTCGTTGTAACGGCGGCCGTGCAGCACGCGCCCGGTGAACTCGTCGACGATCAGAACCTCGCCGTCGACGACGATGTAGTCCTTGTCCTTCTTGAACAGTTCCTTCGCCTTGAGCGCGTTGTTGAGGAACTGCACGAGGTGGGTGTGCTCGGGCTTGTAGAGGTTGTCGATGCCGAGCCAGTCCTCGACCCGCTCCACGCCCGCTTCCAGGATGCCGACCGTGCGCTTCTTCTCGTCGACGACGTAGTCGCCGGTGCTCTCCTCGCCGTCCTTGCCCTCGGTGCCGCGGCGGAGCCTCGGCACGATCTTGGCGAACTCCTGGTACCACTTGCCCGACTGCTCACCGGGGCCGGAGATGATGAGCGGGGTGCGGGCCTCGTCGATCAGGATCGAGTCGACCTCGTCGACGATGGCGTAGTTGTGGCCGCGCTGGACGCACTCCTCCATCGACCACGCCATGTTGTCACGCAGGTAGTCGAAGCCGAACTCGTTGTTCGTGCCGTACGTGATGTCGGCGTTGTACTGCCTGCGGCGCTCGTCCGGCGGCATGTTGGCCAGGATGACCCCGACCTCAAGGCCCAGGAAGCGGTGCACGCGGCCCATCGTCTCCGCGTCGCGCTTGGCCAGGTAGTCGTTGACCGTGACGACGTGGACGCCCTTGCCGGAGATCGCGTTGAGGTAGGCGGGAAGCGTACAGGTGAGCGTCTTGCCCTCACCGGTGCGCATCTCGGAGATGTTGCCCATGTGGAGGTTGGCGCCGCCCATGAGCTGCACGTCGAAGTGGCGCTGCCCGAGGACCCGGCGGGCGGCCTCGCGCACGGTCGCGAAGGCCTCCGGCATCAGGTCGTCGAGGGACTCGCCGTCGGCGTGCCGCTGCTTGTACTCGGCGGTCAGCGCGCGGAGCTCGGCGTCGGACAGGCTCTTGAAGTCCTCTTCGATGGAGTTGACCTGCTCGGCGATGCGCTTGAGCTTCCGCAGAGTCTTGCCTTCGCCGGCGCGAAGGATCTTGTCGAGAATGGCTGGCACTTTTAGTAAAGCTCCTCGCAGGTCTCACCCCGGCCGACCACCGGGGTGTGAGGACGAGACATACTTCCCCGCTAACCATCGTAGGCGGTTCCATCACCAGACACAGCCACCCGCAATCGACGGAGCGCCGCGTCACAATCTCCTATCTCATAAGGAGAAAACCGCCCAGAGGGTTCCCCCGATGTCCCGACCGCCCGGCCCATCAGGTAGAAAACGGGGTATGGCACAGAGCGGACACCAGGGCAGCCACGCGGGAAGCGCCAAATCGTGGCTCGCCGTCAGCATCATCCTCATCGGCTTCACGATCGGGGGCGTGGCGCTGACCCTCGGCCCGAACTGGCTCTTCGTGTGGATCGGCGCGGGCATCTGCGCGGTGGGCGGACTGCTCGCCCTCGCGTTCGACATCTTCTCGGACGTGATCGTGGACGCGCCCCGGGAGATCCAGGTGCAGGAGCACCACTCCCCCTTCGAGCACCGGTCCATCGGTTCCTGAAACAGGCACGGGGCCGCTGAAGCTTTCACCGGCCCGCCCGGGAGACCCGGCCCCAGAACCGCCGTAGGCGTTTTGTCGGTCACCGCGTCTACCATCTCCTCCTGTGACCGATCTGACCGCCGACGAGGCCCGCAGGATCATCCTCCGGGCCCAGGGCTTCCTCGGCGCCGCCGCGCGCGCCGGCGGGGTTCCCGCCATGCTGCGGCGCGTCGGCGCCGTCCAGCTCGACACCATCTCCGTCCTCGCCCGCTCCCACGAGCTCGTCGCGTACGCGAGGCTCGGCGCGGTCGGCCGGGACTCGGTCGAGCGCGCCTACTGGGACTCCCCCGCCCGCGCCTTCGAATACTGGTGCCACGCCGCCTGCGTCCTGCCCATCGAGCAGTGGCCGCTGTACGACTTCCGCCGCCGCGCGTTCCGGGAACGGCGGTTCCGGTGGCACGAGGTGCCGCCCGTGGTCGACAAGGTGCTGGAGCAGGTGCGCTCCGACGGCCCGCTGACCACCGCCGACATCGGCGGCTCCAAGAATGGAGGCCCGTGGTGGGACTGGTCGGACACCAAGATCGCCATTGAGTGGCTGCTCGACATCGGCGAGGTCGTCTGCACCCGCCGCGTCGGCTGGCGGCGGGTCTACGAGCTCGCCGAGCGCGCGGTCCCGGCGGAGCTGCTCGGCCTGGACCTCTCCGACGCCGAGTGCGTGACCCGGCTGACCGGCATCGCCGGCCGCGCGCTGGGCGTGGCCACCCGGGCCGATCTGGCCGACTTCACCCGCGTCAAGGGCGCGCACGGCGCCCTGCTCGACGAGGCCCTGCTCAGCGGAGCGGCCGGCCTCGTGCCCGTACGGGTGTCGGGCTGGCCCGCCCGGCGCGGCGGGGGCGCGAGCGGGCCCAACGCCTGGGCCGACCCCGCGGCGCTGGACGGCGAGCCGCGCGGGCGGCACCGCACGACGCCGCTGTCGCCGTTCGACTCGCTGATCTGGGAGCGGGCGCGGGCCGAGCGCGTCTTCGGCCTCAACCACCGGCTGGAGGCCTATGTGCCGAGGGACAAGCGGGTCCACGGCTACTTCGCGATGCCCGTGCTCGCGGGCGGCCGGATCATCGGCCGGGTCGACCCGGCCCGCGAGGGCGCCACCCTGGTCGCCCGCCAGGTCGGCTTCGAGCCCGGGGCGCGGGCCAGGGACGTGACGGCGATGAGCGACGCGCTGTGGGAGGCCGCGAGCTGGGTCGGCTGCGCCGACGTACGCGTCGAGCGGGTCGGGACGCCCGAACTAGAGGCCCCGCTGCGCGCCGCCGTAACCCGCGACCCCCGCTGAGCGGCCTTTCAGCCCGGCGGCGGTGACCGTCCATGCATGCGTGCCCCGTATGACGATCAGATCGGGGCCGGCAACACCGGATCGTGCGGCAGGACATGACGGCCTGGAACCCTGCCCGAATCGACCTGGTGGACACCCGCCGGATTCTCCCGCGCGCTGCCCGCCCAAGCGGTGCAATAGGGGCATGTCCCGACCTCCCCGAGTGCCGCCGCGCGCGGTCATAGCCGTGGCTGCGGTCATCGGTGTGGCCATGGCCGTCCACGCACGCCGCCACGCCCATCCCGCACTCTCGGTAGCTCTTGTCGGGCCGCCATCGGCGGCAACGCCGGAGAGCTCACCGAGCCCCGCAGAGGATGCTCTGGTACCCCCTCAGCGCCGATTACCTCGGGCCCTCGGTCTGCTGCTGACCGTGGCCCTGATCGGCGCCTGCTCTGCCGCGGCCTTGGAGCTGCAGGGTCCGAACTGGGCGCGCTGGACCTTCATCGGCCTGGCGTTAGCGGTAGCGGCCTGCTTGGGGATCGCATTCATGATCGGCCCGCTGGCCCGCCGCCTGGCCGGCGAGACCTCCCCGTTGACGCCCGTCGAACGCCGGCAGATGAGCGTCATCGAGCGCGTGGAGGCCGTCAACGCGGCCCGCAACACCCTGATCCAGGCCGCCACCGGCCTGGTCGTCATCGGCGGAGTGGTCTTCACCGTTCAAGGCCTGCGGTACACCGCCGAGTCCCTGAAGACCTCCCGCCAGGCCCAGCTGACCGCGGAGCAGGGGCAGATCACCGACCGCTACACCAAGGCCGTTGAACAGCTCGGCTCGTCCAAGCAGGACGTATGCCTGGGCGGCATCTACGCCCTGCAGCGCCTCGCGGCCGACTCCCCCCGTGACCGCGAAACCATCCGCAATGTCTTGGCCGCCTACGTCCGAGGCCACGACACCTGCACTCCACAGGACCGCAAGAGCAAACCACCCAAGCAGTGCACCGCGAAAACTTTTTCCGCCCTCGCTGAGATCCCGCTCACGAGGCCCGGGGCCGACGTGCTCGCGGCACTGACCATCGCCCCCGCCCTGGCCGCCGGACGCAGCGAAGGCATCCCCTCCTCCGCGGGCGATGGCGTTACCGACTTCTCCCAGGCGCGTTTCCCTCGCACATACCTACGGGGCGCGTACCTGCGCAGCGCGAACCTGAGCGACGCGAACCTGAGCGACGCGAACCTGAGCGACGCGAACCTGAGCGACGCGAACCTGAGCGGCGCGAACCTGCGTGGCGCGAACCTGAGCGACGCATACCTGCGCGGCGCGGACCTGGTCAAGGTGAACCTGATCGGCGCGTATCTGCGCGGCGCGGATCTGAACGACGCGTACCTGAACAGCGCGTACCTGAGCGGCGCGAACCTGCGCAGCGCGAACCTGCAGGGGGTGCGGGGGATGACCGAGAAGGAGATTCGAACCGTGGCCACTGTGGATGCCAAAACGAGGTTTTGACCGCGTGCCGGCCTCGAGGCTCAGGCGGCGCCTGGATCGGCGCTCACTCAGGGTGAGGACGGGGCGCTTCGAACCTGACGACCCGGCGGAGCGTTCCCCGGCGGTCCCGGCTGGCCGCGCCCGCAGAGGCACCCCCCGCGGGGCCTCCGTGCAGGACGCTTCAGCCGCGACTCCGGTCGCTGCTCCCCCATCCGCAGTCCCGACCGGTCCCAGGTGAGGAACGCTCCCCGGGTCGCGGTGGTCGGCATGCCTTGGTCACGCGAAGAGCGCTTCCTGGACGGGCCGAGGCTCAGGTGATCTCCAGCAGGCGCTCGCGCACCGCGTAGACCACGGCCTCCATCCGGGAGTGCAGTTGCAGCTTCTCCAGGATGTTGCGGACGTGGTTCTTCACCGTGTTCTCGGAGATGAACAGGTCCTTGGCGATCTCGCGATTGTTCATGCCCTTCGCGACCAGCCGCAGGACCTCCATCTCGCGCTCGGTCAGGCGGGGGACGGGAAGCTGCGGGGGCCGCTCGGCCTCCTTGCGGCTCATGTTCGCGAACTCGGTGATCAGCTTGGCCGCCATGGCCGGGTTGATGAGCGACTGCCCCTCGTGCACCCCGCGCACCGCGTCGGGCACCTCGTCGATCTGGACGTCCTTGAGCAGGTAGCCGGTCGCGCCCGCCTTGATCGCTTCGAAGAGGTCCTCCTCCTCGTCGCTGACCGTCAGCATGATGATCCGGGTGCTCGGCACCGACTCCTTGATCTTGCGGGTCGCTCCGATGCCGTCCAGCTTCGGCATCCGGACGTCCATCAGCGCCACGTCCGGCATCAGCCGATCGGCGAGCTCAACCGCCTCCTGGCCGTCGCTGGCCTCGCCAACCACCTCGATGTCCGCCTCCGCGGCCAGCGCGAGCTCCAGGCTGCGGCGGATCAGTGCGTGATCGTCGACGATCAGGACACGGATCGGCTCGCTTCTGCCGGCTGCTCGAGCCGCCTCGTCGGGTCGGGTCACGGAACCTCCTTGCGGGGGCCAAGGACGCTGGATCGCCATCATTACACGGGTTCCGGAGTGTTAGGGATCTTCGTCGCGCCGGACCGGGCCTCCTCCGAGGGATCGCGCGGTGCCCCGGCCCGGTGCGCGGGACCCAGGCGGCGCCTCGCTGCGTTGTCGCCCCACCCGCGAAGATTCCTCGCAGGCTCGGAATCTCCGCGGGGCCCGGAGTCGTCGGCCGGAGGCTCCGCTCCGACCTCCTCCTCCGCCTTGCGATGCATCCACCTGGATCCCCGCGCGTTCGTCCGGGCCGGGGACCACACGAAGACCTGCCTCAGGGCTCGATGAGCCTGAGGAGACCGTAGTCGTAGCCGCGCCGCCGGTAGACGACGCTGGGCAGGCCGCCCTCCTTGTCGCGGAAGAGGTAGAAGTCGTGACCCACCAGCTCCATCTCGAGGAGCGCCTGGTCGATCGTCATGGGGTCGGCCTTGTGGAACTTCTCGCGCACGATCAGCGGTCCGTCGCCGTCCATCTCGATGGGGACGATCGGCCCGGAATCCTCGACCCGCTCCTGCTCAGGCTCCCACTCGGCGACCGCCGGGGCCGCCTGCACCGCCGCGACCTCCGCGACCGGCCCGGGCTCCTCCCGGGCGGTGCGGACCACCCCCTGCGCGTCCTCCATCACCGCCGTGAGCTCGGCCGTCGAGGGCGGGCAGTTCTTCCCGTGGTGGATCTTGCGGCGGTCGGCGAGCCGCCTCAGCCGCTCTTCGAGCTTGCCGATGGCGATGTCCAGCGCCGAGAAGCGGTCGTCCGCGCACGCCTCGGCGCGGATGACGGGGCCACGTGAGTGGATGGTGAGCTCCACCCGTTCACGTTGCCCGCTCTGCCGGTGGTTGGACTCCTTGGAGACCTCCACATCGGCCTGGATGAGCTTGTTGTCCAGTCGTTGGATTCTGGCCAGCTTGGACGTCACATGATCACGGAAACGGTCACTCACTGTGGTGTGCCGTCCCTTGACGATGATTTCCACGCAAAGCCTCCCTTCGCACATCGACTGCGGTGCACGGCTTTCGGAGCACCCGTCCGGCCGACCTGGTCTTCGTCCCCACATCCGCCTGCTGAGGGGTTCGCAGCTCAGTCGCCACTACTGCCCTTCTCCTCTTGCGGGGGACATCTGGACCCCCGGGAGGGCAGGACTTACCTCTAAGCCGCACCGTGATCGGTCGACCAAGAGTCGCCTTACGTGGACCGTTTCGCCTGCGGCTGGCATCGGCTTGCCAGGCCGGACCCCACGAGGGAGTCGGCCCGGCGCAACCACGGACCCGGACGGGTGCCATGTCTGAACGCTAGTCGTTGCCGACATGAATGTCAGCCAAGAGGAGAGCCGGACGATCACTTTGCGTGATCTGGGTTGCCGTCTCACCCTTGGAAAACTCGCGGTCATATTCCTGGAATCCCCGCAGATCCGGTGTCCACACCTCTCCCGAGCAGGTGGCTCGCCGAATCCGCCGTCCGGTCCTCTCCATGGGGACGAGGGGTGAATCTGCCTCGGGTTTTACCATCCGTGATTGTCGGCAACGCGGCACTTCCGGCGTGTCGCGACATATGGGACACGTCTGGGGGTGGCGGCGATCGTCACCGCCGCGGCCGGCGCGACACCCGCCGCGCGCAGCGCCCGCGCCGCCTCCGCCAGCGTCGCCCCGGTCGTGACGACGTCGTCCACCAGGACGACCCGGAATCCCACACCACGCCCTGTGCCGCTGTGAGACGGCCCCAGCGCCCCCGCGAGGCGATCCCCGACCACGAAGGCGCCGGAGAGGTTGGCGGCCCGCTCCGGCGAGCTTAGGCCCGCCTGGTCGGCCACCCGCCTGCGCTGCCGCAGCAGCGGCGCGAGCACGGCGGGAAGGCCCTGCCCGCGCAGCTCGCGGGCGGCGGCCGTCGCGACGGCGCGCACCGGGTCGTGCCCCCGGCGGCGGACGGCGGCCCGGGCGCTCGGCACCGGCACCAGCCACGTCTCCGTCACCGGCGCCGCCTCGGCTTCCTGCCAGGCGGCGACGCAGGTCGCCACGGAGGCGGCCAGGACCGGCACCAGGGCCGTACGGCCGCGTTCCTTGCAGGCGAGGATCATCCGGCGGGCCGCGCCCTCGTAGGCGGTGGCCGACCAGCAGTCCGGCAGGCCCGGGGGCGCCGGGTCCGGCGGCCGTGGAGCCGGCTCGCCGAGAAGCCTCGCCAGGCAGGACGGGCAGGCCGTCGCGCCCCACGCGCCGCATCCGGCGCAACGGGGCGGGAGGATCAGGTCGAGCAGCGCGGGCACCACGCGCCCAGCATCCCGCCCGCCACCGACATTCCGGCGGGACGACCGGTCAGCCGAGGGGATAGACCGGATTGGTGGCGCCGTCCTTGGCGAGCTGGTTCCAGGCCTGCTTGTCGGTGCTGTAGCTGATCACCTGGCCCTCGTCGGCCGCGGCGATCACGTGGTCGGGGGCGGCGGCGATCGACTCGATCTTCGAATCCAGCTTGATGGGCCCGGCGTCCGGGTCCGTCCTGCCCTCCATCACCGACCACGGGGTCAGCTCCTGGCCGCTCTTGACCTTGGACAGCACGAGCAGATCGGTGGCGTCCTGCCAGGCGATGTCCTCGATCTGCTGGTCGTCGCGGGAGTCGATGAGCGTCCGAACGTCGTCGATCCGCACCTGCTCGCCGAGGCGGAGAATCGTGCCGACCCGAACGGAGGTGCCGAGCCCGTCGTCGAGGATGGCGGCGACCCTCGCCCCGTCGCGGGAGACCCGCAACTTGATGATGCGCCCGTACGACAGTTCCTCGGAGATCTCCACCCTGCGGGGCTGGCCGCCGATCGCCGTCCAGACGCGGCTCTCGTGCGCGCTCACCTTCTCGGCCGACCAGACGGCGCCGTACCGGTCCCAGGAGGGCGGGCTCATGTTCCGGCCGGCGATCCACCGCTGCCACGCGCTGCCCGGCGTCATCGGCGCGACGTAGACGCCGTCGCCGTTGACCAGGGCCGCCACCGAGACCGGATACTGGGTCAGGACGGCCGGCTCGGTGAACTTCCCGGCCTGCTCGCCCGCCGCGCCCGGCACGGGGGTGCCGGCGCCCTTCTCCTTGTACTGCAGCAGCCTGCCGCCCTGCATGTAGTAGGCCTGCGGCGAACTGCTCAGCACGTTCGGGTCGTACGCGTGGTAGTCGGCGGGCCGGAACCGGACTCCGGAGCCGCTGCCGTTGACGCGGATCTCCACCGTACGGCCGGTCACCAGGTCGCCGAGCGTCCACACGAGTTGCGCCTTGATCGCGTCGAGGCGGTCGGTCGACACCGTGTCCACCTGGGAGGTGAAGTCGACCACGACCGTGTCGCCCTCGACGGTGATCCGGTTGAGGTCGGTGCCTGCCGGGAAGGCGCTGCGCACCGCGCTCGCGATCGACGAGGTCGGCCCGGCGAGCAGGCGGCGGACCCGCGTCTCGGGCACCCCCCTGCTCGGCTCGATGGGCACCCACACCCGGTCGGCCACCAGCCCCGTCGCCGGGATGGCCGGGGGGTAGTACAAATCCACCCGCCGGTACGCCCGCCGCACGTCGTCGCTCGACAGCAGGCGGGCGTCCGGCGGGATGTCGATCCGCCACTCGGCGCCCACCTTGACCAGGGTGAACGGCTCGACCAGGGCGCCGGTCGCGGGGGTGTACCTGCCCTCGGAGTCGATCGTGGCGACCTTCGTCCCCTTCAGCGTCACCGTCGTCCGCGTGGCGTGCTCAAGGTCCTGCGTGCGGTCCGGCTCGATCTTGCCCTCGTAGACGCGGGTCTGCCGCCTGGGGTTCCAGCGCTGGGCCGCGCCCGGGGTGAGGTACTGCTTGGCCATCCGCAACTCGGCGTCGTCGAAGGAGGCCATGGCGGCCTGGAAGCCCTTGACGATGTCGTCGGGCGAGGCGCCCTGCTTCGGCGGCTCCGCGATGATCCGCACGTACGGCTCGCTGAGCGTGTCCTTGCTCTTGTCCACCTGGGCGAGGCGGGGGCCGCTCGTCGGCACGGTGGCGCAGCCCGTCCCGCCGCCGGCCAGCACGAGGACCACGCCCGCGAACGCCGCGAGGCGGCGGGTCACCGCGCCGCGACGCTCAGTCGGCATCGAAACCGCCCGCTTCTGCGCTCTCCCGCACGCGGGGCCCGGCCTCGGAGATCGCCCCGATGGCGGGGGTCAGGACCGGCGTGACGTGGCCGCGCCAGGTGCGCCGCATCTCCACCTCCGGCGGCACCAGCGGGAGCGGCGATCCGCGCAGCGGCGCCCCCGCGACGCGCGGCAGCGACAGGCGGAACTGGCTGCCCTCACCAGGGGCGCCCCATGCCTGGAGCCAGCCGCCGTGCAGCATCGCGTCCTCCCGCGAGATCGCCAGCCCGAGCCCCGTGCCGCCGATGGTGCGGGCACGCGAGGGATCGGCCCGCCAGAAGCGGTCGAAGACCATGTTCTCCTCGCCCGGCTTCAGGCCGACCCCGTGGTCGCGTACGGCCACGGCCACGGCGTCGCGGTCGGCGCCGAGCGTGACCACGATCTCCCGGCCCTCTCCGTGCTCGATGGCGTTGAACAGCAGGTTGCGCAGGATCCGCTCGACCCTGCGGCTGTCCACCTCGGCCATGCAGGGCTCGTTGGGCAGGCGCAGCTCGAACCGGGTGGCCTGCCGTTCCGCCAGCGTCTCGGAGTCGCCCACCGCGCGCAGCACCACGTCGCGCATGTCGACGGGGTCCAGGTCGAGAGTCGCGGCCCCCGCGTCGTACCGGCTGATCTCCAGCAGGTCGGCGAGCATGGACTCGAAGCGTTCGAGCTGGTTCTGCATCAGCTCGGCCGCCCGCGCCGACGAGGGGTCGAAGTCCTCGCGGCCCTCGTACAGCAGGTCGGCGGCCATGCGGACGGTCGTCAGCGGCGTACGCAGCTCGTGCGAGACGTCGGAGACGAACTGGCGCTGCACCTGGGAGAGCTCCTCCAGCTGGTGGATCTTCACGGCCAGGGTGGAGGCCATCTCGTTGAACGAGGTGGCCAGCCGGGCGAGGTCGTCCTCACCGCGCACCTTGAGCCGCTCCTCCAGGCGACCGGCCGCCAGTCGTTCCGCCGCCTGGCGCGCGAGCCGTACGGGGATGACCACCTGGCGGGTGACGAGCGAGGCGACGCCCGCGAGCAGCAGCACGAGCGCGGCGCCCGCGCCGATCAGCATCCGCTGGACCGCCTGGAACGTCTTCTCCTCGTCGCCCAGCGGGAAGACGTGGTAGATCTCGTAGGTCCCGTTGACCATGGCGCCGACCACCAGGGCGGGCTCGGGCTGCTTCGCGCCGATGTAGCGCACCGTCACGGTCTGGTGCCACAGAGGGTGGTCCTCGTCGCTGTTCCGGACGTCCGCCCGGAGCGACGCGGGGATGCTCAGCGGGTCGATCTGGCCGGAAACCCTGCCCTGCCCGACCATGCTCGTGTTGTAGATGACGACGTCGTAGCGGCCGCCGGAGCGGTCCGCCAGCGCCTGGGCCGCCGTGTCGGCGGGATCGCCCACCGGGCCGGGCGCCGTGCCGTCCTGCCCGGTGTCGCCGATGTCGGAGAGCTGGCTCAGGTAACCGCTCGCGGTGGCGTTGTTGGCCTGCGACTCCGCGACCGCGGACACCTCGCTGGCGTTGTGCACCGACGCGTAGATCGACTGCATCAGGAACACACCGAGGACGACCACGACGGCCATCGACAGCACCAGCGTGCTGGTGACGACGCGGAGCTGGAGCGAGCGCCGCCAGACCCTCCGCAGCCGGCCCGCGAGACGGCGCGCGCGTCTGCGGACCCCACGGGCGATCTGGCCAGGGGTCCGACGGCGGCGGGGCTTTCTCGCGGGTGCCGGCATGGTGGGAGCGGGCGCTTACGCGGGGCCGGCCTTGTAACCCACCCCGCGCACCGTGACCACGATCTCCGGGTGCTCGGGGTCCTTCTCGATCTTCGCGCGCAGGCGCTGGACGTGCACGTTGACGAGGCGCGTGTCGGCGGCGTGCCGGTAGCCCCAGACCTGCTCCAGCAGCACCTCGCGGGTGAAGACCTGACGGGGCTTGCGCGCCAGCGCGACCAGCAGGTCGAACTCCAGCGGCGTGAGGTTGATGGTCTCCTCGCCGCGCTTGACCGAGTGACCGGCCACGTCGATCGTGATGTCGCCGATCTGGAGGATCTCGGGGGTGGGCTCGTCGGTGCGGCGCAGGCGGGCGCGCACCCGGGCGACGAGTTCCTTCGGCTTGAACGGCTTGACGATGTAGTCGTCGGCGCCGGACTCCAGGCCGAGGACCACGTCGATGGTGTCGCTCTTGGCCGTCAGCATGACGATGGGGACCCCGGACTCGGCCCGGATGCGGCGGCAGACGTCGATGCCGTCGGCGCCGGGGAGCATCAGGTCGAGCAGGACGAGGTCCGGCCGGGTGTCCCGGAACGCGTCGAGCGCCTTGTCGCCGTCGGACACGAACGACGGTTCGAAACCCTCCCCGCGCAAGACGATGCCGAGCATCTCGGCGAGAGCGGCGTCGTCGTCGACGACCAGCACGCGACCCTTCATGGCCCCTCATTCGTACGCGTTTGGGAGATTTGGGCGTTTGTCACAGGTACCCCCGCAGGCTACCGGTGGCCGCCACTCGGGTGTTACACGACCATGACAGAGGTTGGAGTTTAGGCGGGATGGAGTTTAGGCGCAGCAGACGAAGCGCGGGATTATCTGACCAGATGCGGTCACACCGGCGGGAATCCCGTGGTGCGGTCACGTTCCAAGTGTGCGCCCGCGCCCCGGTTTCAACCATCCCCCGCTCACCCCCGCGACGGGACGCTTGGTGATCACGCGGCACACGCACGTACATCATGCCAGGATTGGGACATGACTGACGGCCCCGGCTCCTCACCCGACGTGCCCTCCGGCTGGGCGGCCGAGCAACCTCCGCCGTACGGCGGAGCCGCCGGGACGGGCGGAACGGGCGGATCCTGGGCCGCCCCCGGCGGCCGGGAAGGCCCGGCCGGCCCCCAGACCGGCCCGTACGGCCAGCCCGGACAGCATGGCCAGCCCGGACAGCCCGGTTCTCACGGCTCGTACGGCCAGCCTGGGCAGTACGGTCAGCCCGGCTACGGCCAGTCCGGGCCGTCCGGGCCGTCCGGTCAGGGCCCGCAGGCGGGCGGACCGCACTACGGGTCCGGTCCCTACGCCCAGGGTCCCTACGCCCAGGGTCCCTACGCGCAGGGTTCCTACGCACAGGGTTCCTACGGACAGCGCCCGCCCGAGGCGCCCCGGCCGGGGATCATCCCGCTGCGCCCGCTGACGCTCGGCGACATCTTCGACGGCACGATCAAGCTGATCCGCTCGAACCCGAAGGCCACGCTCGGCCTGTCGGCGATCGTGGCGGCCGTCACCTCGATCCCGGGCGCGCTCGGCCAGGCGGTCGGCCTCGGCATGTTCGGGACGGCGCTGGAGGGCTTCGGCTCCGGTTCCTACGCGACGACCGGCTCGCCCGCGCTCCCGGTCGTCGGCGTGGCCGCGCAGTACATCGGCGCGATCATCACCTACGTCATGACGTTCCTGGGAACCATGATCCTCACGGGCATCCTCACCCGGGTGCTCGGCCGCGCGGTGTTCGGCGGCCGGATCACGGTGGGCGAGGCCTGGCAGCTCGCGCGGTCGCGGGTGCTCGCCCTGCTGGGGCTGGCTATGCTGCAGGCCCTCATCCTCGTGGCGCCGGTGCTCGTCCTCCTCGCGCTCCTCGTGGCTCTGGGGCTGGGTGACGCGACGGCGGGCGCCTTCGTGGCCGTCGCCCTGCTGTTCGTGCTGGCCTACATCCCGTACGCCGCCTTCTTCTACACCCGCTTCTCGCTGGCGGCCCCCGCGGTCGTGCTGGAGGGCCGTGGGGTCACCGACGCGATGGCCCGATCGTGGCGGCTGGTGAAGGGCGACAGCTGGCGGGTGTTCGGCATCCTGGTGCTCACCGCCGTGCTCGCGGGCATCGCTTCCAGCGTGCTGGGGGTCCCGTTCACGATCGGCGGTTCCCTGATCGGGATGTTCGGCGGCGGCACGGTCGCCGCCACGGCGCTCACCACGGTCCTCCTGGCCGCGGGCAGCGTCGTCGCCTCCATGATCACTTATCCCTTCCAGGCGGGCGTGGCCGGGCTCCTCTACGCCGACAGGCGGATGCGGGCCGAGGCGTTCGACCTCGTGCTGCAGACGGCGGCCGCGCAGAACCAGTCGCAGGGCTGGGTCCACACCGGCGTCGACGACCTGTGGCACCCGAGCCACGCGGCCGCGGCGGGACCGGTGCCCGGCCCCGGATCTCCGCCCTACGACGGGACCTCACCCGGAGGCTCGTCCTACTACGGAACCCCACCCGGGGCCTCGCCCTACTACGGAACCCCGCCGAACGGACCGCAGGGGTGACGACGGTGCCGTTCGCACCGCTCGCCGCGTCGTTCGTGCCGTCGTTCATGCCGTCGCTCGACTCGCCCGTCGACGTCGGCCGCGACCAGGCCGCGGACGAGGCGGCGCGCGAGCTGTCGAGGGCGGCCTACCAGCACGAGTCGCTGTTCGACCGGTTGCAGCGGGAAATCTTCCAGTTCATCGGTGACCTGATGAGCGGCGACGGCACGGGCACGGGCGGCGTGCTGTCGCTCGTCCTGATCGTCGTCGTCCTGGTCGTCCTCGCCCTGCTGCTCCTGTGGGCCCTGCGCCGCTTCTCCGGCTCGGGGAGGGCGGAGCCGGGGGCCGTGTTCGGACGGCGAGAGCGGACGGCCGCCGAGCACAGGTCGGAGGCCGAACGCCTGGCGGCCGAGGAGGACTGGGCCGGGGCCATCCGCGAGCGGTTACGCGCCGTCGCCCGCGACCTTGAGGAACGCGCCGTCGTCGCCCCGCTGCCGGGCCGTACGGCGATGGAGCTCGCCGAGGCCGCCGGGCAGGCGCTGCCGTCCCACGCCGCGGACCTGCGGGCGGCGGCACGCCTGTTCGACGACGTCACGTACGGCGAGGCCGGCGGCACCCGCGAGGAATATCTGACGCTCGCCTCCCTGGACGAGCGCCTGCGGTCGGCCCGCACGGGCGTGACGGCATGACCACGACCGGGAGCGCGACCAAGGCCGGGACGCGGCGGCGGGGCCGGGGGACGGCCTGGGGCGCGCTGGTGGTGCTGCTCGTGCTGGGCGCGGCGGCGCTGCCCGCGTTGCTCGCGCCGGACCAGCCCACCGGGCGGCTCCTGGACCCGGCCGACACCTCGCTCATCGGGAGCTCGGCCCTCTCCAGGCTGCTCGAAGCGCACGGGGTGGAGGTCGTCCGGGTGGAGACGCCGGGCGCGGCGGTGGCCGCCGCCGGGCCGCAGACCCTGCTGCTGATCACCGAGGCGAGCCTGCTCGGGAGCCACGACGCCGCCGTCCGGCTGGCCGAGGCGCCCGGCGACCGGCTCATCGCCGGACACGCGTCCTTCCTCGACGTTCTCGCCCCGGGCCTGAACAGGGAGAGCGTCGAGCGCGTCCGCTCCCGGCCGCCCCGGTGCGCGCTGCGGGAGGCCGTGCGGGCCGGTGGCGCCTTCACCGGCGGCATCTCCTTCTCCAGCCCGCCCGGATCGACGGGCTGCTATCCGGCGGGCGACGGTCACACGCTGGTCCGTTACACGGAGGACGGGCACACGGTGACCGCGCTGGGCGACGCGTCGTTCCTGACCAACATGTGGCTCGCGGACGACGGCAACGCGGCGCTCGCGCTGAACCTGGCCGGTGCGCGGCCGAAGCTGGTCTGGCTCGCCCAGGGCGATCCCGCCGACGCCGAAGACCGCGCGACCGGGGCGGACGGCGAACCGGCCAGGTCGCTCGGCGACCTCATCCCGGGCGGCGTCCCCTGGGCGGTCTTCCAGCTCGTCGTCGCGGTGGCCGTGACCGCCCTGTGGCGGGCGCGCCGCCTTGGGCCGGTCGTGACCGAGCGCCTCCCCGTGGTCGTCCGGGCCTCGGAGACCGTGGAGGGGCGGGGCCTGCTCTACCGGTCACGCCGGGCCAGGGACCGCGCCGCCCTCGCCCTGCGGGCCGCCGCCGCCGACCGGCTCGCCCCTCTCCTGGGCGTGCCGCGTACCGCGACGGCCGAGGAGGTGGCCGACGCCGCTGCGGCGCGCACCGGGCGGGACCCGGGACCCGTGCGGGCGCTGTTGTGCGGTCCCGAACCGGCCGACGACGCCGCACTGGTGGCCCTCGCCGCCGACCTGGACACATTGGAAAGGCAGGTTCGAGACTCGTGACCACCCCCGGACCGGGCGCCGCCCCCTCGGCGTCGTCCCCCGTACCCCCGGCCACGTCGCCACCGATGCCGCCGGCTTCGTCGTCCGCGTCGCTTCCGCCGCTGCCGGCGCCTCCCGGGGCCGACGCCGCGCGGGAGGCGCTGGCGGCGCTGCGCGCGGAGGTCGGCAAGGCGGTCGTGGGCCAGGACCCGGTCGTCACCGGCCTGGTCATCGCGCTGCTCTGCCGGGGTCACGTGCTGCTGGAAGGCGTGCCCGGGGTGGCCAAGACCCTGCTCGTCCGCACGCTGTCGGCCACGCTCGCGCTCGACTTCAAGCGTGTGCAGTTCACCCCCGACCTGATGCCGGGCGACGTGACGGGATCGCTTGTTTACGACGCGCGGACGGCGGAGTTCGAGTTCCGCGAGGGGCCGGTCTTCACCAACCTGCTGCTCGCCGACGAGATCAACCGCACGCCGCCGAAGACCCAGGCCGCCCTGCTGGAGGCGATGGAGGAACGCCAGGTCAGCGTCGAGGGAGCGGCCCGCGCGCTGCCCGATCCCTTCATCGTCGTGGCGACGCAGAACCCCGTCGAGTACGAGGGCACCTACCAGCTTCCCGAGGCGCAGCTCGACCGGTTCCTGCTCAAGCTCACCGTGCCGCTGCCGCCGCGCGAGCAGGAGATCGCCGTCCTCGAACGGCACGCGCTCGGCTTCGACCCGCGCGACCTGTCGGAGCTGAAGGCGGTGGCGTCCGCGGCCGACCTCGCGGCGGGACGGCGGGCGGTCGCCCAGGTCCACGTGGGCCCGGAGGTGCTCGGCTACATCGTGGACCTCGCCCGGGCCACCCGGCAGTCGCCCTCGCTCCAGCTCGGCGTCTCGCCGCGCGGCGCCACCGCGCTGCTCGCCGCGGCGCGGGCCTGGGCCTGGCTGTCGGGCCGGTCGTACGTCACCCCCGACGACGTGAAGGCCCTTGCCCGGCCCGCGCTGCGGCACCGCGTGGGGCTGCGCCCGGAGGCCGAGCTGGAGGGCGCCACCCCGGACGGCATCCTGGAGGGCATCCTGTCGGCCGTACCGGTGCCCCGGTGAGGGCCGCGTGGCGCTGACCGGGCGCGCGGGGCTGCTCGCCGCCCTCGCCGCGATCGTGGTGCTCCTCGCCCCCGAGCCCGGCCTGGTCGTGCTGGCCGCCGCGCTGGTGCTGGCCGCGCTCGTGACGGCCGACCTGCTGCTCGCGGGCGGCGTACGCGGGCTGCGCTTCCACCGGGACGGCGACAGTCGCGTACGGCTCGGCGGGTCGCTCGCGATCGGGCTGGTCGTGGACAACCCCGGCCCGCGCCGGCTGCGGGGCGCGCTGCGCGACGCCTGGCAGCCCTCGGCCGGGGCCGCCCCACGGCGGCAGGCGCTCGACGTGCCGCCCGGCGAGCGACGGCGGCTGGTCACGACGCTGACGCCCGTACGCAGGGGCGACCGGGAGGCCGTGGCCGTGACGGTGCGCTCGGTCGGACCGCTCGGCCTGGCGGCGCGGCAGCGGACGTTCGAGGCGCCGTGGACCGTCCGGGTGCTGCCGCCGTTCCTCAGCCGCAGGCATCTGCCGGCGCGGCTGGCCCGCCTGCGCGAGATGGACGGACGGCACCCGGCCCTGGTGCGCGGCCAGGGCACCGAGTTCGACTCGCTGCGCGAGTACGTGGTCGGCGACGACGTCCGCTCCATCGACTGGCGGGCGAGCGCCCGGCGCAGCGACGTCGTCGTGCGCACCTGGCGGCCGGAACGCGACCGCCGCGTGCTGATCGTGCTCGACACCGGCCGCACCTCCGCCGGCCGGATCGGGACCGCGCCCCTCGGCTTCGGACCGGACGTCAGCGCGCCGGGCCCGGACGCGGGACGCGGCCCGGAAGCCGGTTCGCAAGCCGGTCCAGGGCTCGCTTCAGGGCTCGGTCCAGGGCCTGGTTCTTCCGGGGCCGGTTCGGGGGCCGCCGGATGGCCCCGGCTGGACTGGTCGATGGACGCCGCGCTGCTCCTCGCGGCCCTCGCCGCGCGGGCCGGCGACCGGGTGGACTTCCTCGCCTACGACCGGGCCGTACGGGCCCAGGTGTCCGGCGCGTCGCGCACCGAACTGCTGTCGTCGATGGTGAACGCGATGGCGCCGATCGAGGCGGAGCTGGTCGAGGCCGACGCGGCCGGGATGGCGGCGGCCGTGCTGTCCAGGGCCCGGCGGCGCTGCCTGGTGGTGCTGCTGACCGACCTGAACACGGCGGCCATGGAAGAGGGGCTGCTGCCCGTGCTGCCACAACTGTCGGCGCGGCACCTGGTCCTGGTCGCCGCGGTGGCCGACCCGCGGGTGGCCGAGATGGCGGCCGGGCGGGGCAGCGCCGAGGCGGTGTACGACGCCGCCGCCGCGGAACGGCTGCGCGGCGAGCGGAGCGAGGTCACGGCGACCCTGCGCCGTCAGGGCGTGGAGGTCGTCGACGCGCTGCCCGAGGACTTCGCCCCAGCGCTCGCCGACGCCTATCTCGCGCTCAAGGCCGCCGGCCGGCTGTGACCCGTCAGGCTATGGGGACCCGTCAGGCCGTGGGGGCAAGGTCGGGGGCGCGTTCGATGTCCCCCGTCTCGTTCCGGCGCTCCGCCCGGCGGCCGAAGACGACGACGTAGGTGAGGAACAGCGCCTCCGCGAGCGCGCCGATCGTGATGCGCGCCCAGGTCGGCAGGCCCGAGGGGGTGACCCCCGCCTCGATGAGCCCGGAGACGAACAGCACCACGACCAGGCCGAGCGCGACGCTCATCACGGCCCTGCCCTGCTCGGCCAGCGCATCCGCCCGCCGCCTCGGGCCGGGGTCCACGACCGTCCAGCCCAGCCGCATGCCAACCCCGGCCGCGAGGAACACCGCGGTCAGCTCCAGCATGCCGTGCGGCAGGATCAGCCCCCAGAACACGTCGGCCCTGTCGTGGGCGTGCATCAGGCCGCCCAGCACCCCGACGTTGGCCGAGTTCTGCCACAGGATCCACGGGATGGGCAGGCCGAGCAGGATCGCCGAGACCACCACCTGCATGGACAGCCAGGCGTTGTTGAGCCACACATGGCCCGCGAAGGACGCCGCCGGGCTCTCGGAGTAGTAGTCGGCGAAGTCGTGCTCGACGATCTGCCGGATCTCCTCCGGCGTGCCCACAATGCCCTGTACCGCCGGGTCGGTCGCCACCCACACGCCCATGACGTACGCCACGACAAGAGAAGCGACCGTGGCGCCGATCCACCAGCGCCGGGCCCGGTAGGCGACGACCGGGAACGACACGGTGAAGAACCGGGCCACCTCCCGCCAGGCCGGGCTGTGCGCGCCGGTGACGGCCGAACGGGCCCGCGCGACCAGCGACGACAGGCGGCCGGCGAGCAGCGCGTCGGTCGACGCGGACCGGACGATGGACAGATGCGTGGCCGCCTGCTGGTAGAGCTCCACCAGTTCGTCGATCTCCGCACCGCGCAGCGTGCGCCGCCGCCGTACGAGATCGTCCAGCCGGTCCCAGGACGGCTTGCTCGCGGCGACGAACGCATCGATGTCCACGGATCGGACCCTATCGACCACGGCCGCGAGGTGCGCGGCCGTGTCTGGACTGAGGAGCGCGCGGAGCGAGGAACGAGCGAGCACGCACCGAGGGCTGCCCATGCCGCGCGCCTCCGGCACGACCACGGACTGTAGGCGCCCGAGCCGCCGTGCCGAAGGCGCGGCAATTGAACACAGTAGGGTGCGCAGTGTGTCCGAAGTCGTGACGGGTGAGGCCGTCGTCGTCGAGGTCCGCGTGGCCCAGCTGCCCAGCCGCGCCCTGGCCTTCCTGATCGATTTCGTCATCCAGTGGACCGTGCTCGTCGTGGCGGCCGTGCTGGTGTCCAACGCCTCGGCGCTGACCGACGACGCGCTGTCCGTCGCGTTGATCATCCTGTTCACCGTGCTGGTGATCGTGGGCTATCCGGTCGCGTTCGAGACGCTGACCCGGGGCCGCTCACCGGGCAAGCTCGCGCTGGGCCTGCGGGTGGTGAGCGACGACGGAGGGCCGGAGCGTTTCCGGCAGGCGCTGTTCCGCGGACTCGCCGGGTTCCTGGAGTTCTGGACGCCGTTGTTCGGCGCCCCGGCACTCATCACCTCGCTGCTGAACCAGCGCGGCAAACGCCTGGGCGACGTGTTCGCCGGGACGATCGTCATCGGCGAGCGCGGGCCGGGCGAGACCCCGCCTCCCGAGATGCCGCCGGCGCTGGCGTCCTGGGCGGCCACGCTGGAGCTCTCCGGCCTGTCCGGCGAGCTCGCCGCCACCGCCCGGCAGTACCTCGTCCGGTGGCACCAGCTCAGCCCGGCGATGCGGGAGGAGATGGGGATGCGGGTGGCCGGTCAGGTGAGCGCGCGGATCGCGCCGCCGCCTCCGCCCGGTGTCCCGCCGTATGCCTATCTGGCCGCCGTGCTGGCCGAGCGCAGGCGCCGGGAGGAGGCGCGGCTCGCCGGAATCCGCGAAAATCGCGCGCGCTATGGCGCGCGGAGGTACGGCCCGCGCGGGCACGGCACGCACGGGGGAAATCCCCTGGTCAGACGTCAGGTGGAGGCGCGACAGACCGCGCCGGGCACCCCTCGGGGAGAGGCGCGGGAAGGGTCCGCGGCGACTTCCGGAGGATTTGTTCCGCCGATTTAGGTGTAGACCCGCGACTGGGGGGCACCTGTGGCAATTGCAGGTCATGGGGCATCCTGCAGTGGGGTTGAGGCGGGCGCCGCCGGTGTGTTGAGGGAGAGGTCACACCGACGGTGCCCGCCTCCGTGTTCTGAGCGACACTGCCTGGGCGACACTGGCGGGGCGTCACCGGCCGGCGTCACCGGTCGGGCGTCACTGTAGCCAAGGAGATCACGCGTCGAGCATCCCCGGCGGGCGGCGCCCCGGCATCCACCGAACGGCCGTTGCGCGCTCTTGGCATGCTGGACGCATGGCGACGACGGTCCGCTTCGACCCGGAACTGTGGCTGTTCCTCGCCCCCCCCCGCCACCGGCGGCGTGAGCTGGGGCTCCCCTACGACGGCACCTCCTCACTCGGCCGCGTGGTCGAGTCGGCGGGGGTGCCGTTGACGGAGATCGGCGGCCTGACCGCTGGCCGCCGACCCGTCCCCGCGACGTACCGGCCGCTCACCGGCGAGGTGGTCGAGGTGCACGGCGTGGACCGGCCGCAGCCGATCGCGCGGGCCCGGTTCGTGCTGGACGGCCACCTCGTCGCGCTGTCCAGGCGGCTGCGCCTTGTCGGCGTGGACGTCGCCTACCGCAACGACGTCGACGACGACACCCTGGTGGCCCAGGCGAACGCGGAGGAGAGGGTACTGCTCATTCGGGACCGGGGCATCCTGCGCCGCAGGGGCTCTGCGGCTCGCAGCACCCGGTCATGACACCTATCGATCATGCTCGGGAACGTCTCCCTTTCCGATCTTCCTCCAGATGAGCACCATGCCCAGCACGAGAGCGAGCAGGGCGAAGACCACGATGCCCCCCTTGATCAGAACGTCGGACAGCAGGTGATCGAGAATTTCGGATCCCCCATCCCCTGCCAGCGGCGCATGGAGCAGGCCGCCGGTCATCGGTCACCGTTCCGGCGCCGTTCCTCCGCGAGGTAGCGGGCGGCGACCCTGGCGGCATCGCCCGCCAGGGTCCCACGGGACGCGCCGGGCCGGGAGCGTGAGGTGTCACGGCCCAGATGCCGGGCGACGGCGCGGGCCACGGGCTCGGCGTAAGGACGGACCCGGTCGATCCCGCCCCGGCGCTTGAGTGTCACGGCGACGGCGAACACGATCAGGGCGATCACTACGAGACCGCTCACGACCAGGGCGAACCTGATGAGCAGCAGGTTGAGGATCGTCTCCACGGGATCTCCTTTCCATCGTTTTATCACGGGTGTGATAAAACGAAAGTATCACACGCGTGATACAAAGGGGCCATGCCGAAGCAGGTTGATCCCGTCGCCCGCCGCAATGACGTGGTCGACGCGCTTTTCAGGGTGGTCTTGCGCGAGGGCCTGCAACGGGCGTCACTGCGTGCCGTCGCGGATGAGGCCGACCTCAACATCGGCTCCCTACGGCACTACTTCGCCAACCAGCAGGAGCTCATGCGGTTCGCGATGCAGGCCATGCTGGACCGGGTCAGTGATCGGCTCCTCCGTCGTATCGACGACCTGGGAGATGTGGACGCCCTGCCCTCGGCACAGCGAAGGCGTCTCCCCATGGACCTGCTCTCCGAGCTGCTCCCCCTTGACGAGACCCGCCGGGCCGAGGTCGCGGTCTTCATCGACTTCGTCACGGCGGCCAGAACCCATCCCGCGATCGACGTCGAGCTCTCGCACAAGTCCGCCGCCGGCACGAGGGCCCTTGTCAGGCGGATTCTCATCCGCATGAGAGAGATGGGGGCGCTCAGGCCTGAACTGCGCATCGACACCGAGACCGAGCGGTTGAGTTCACTGCTGGACGGACTCAGTCTCAACACGGTGTTGCACCCGGGCGTACTGAGCCCGCAAGGCTGCGTCGAGGTCCTTCAAGCGCACCTCGACGAGCTTGTCACCTGATTTCGCCCAGCCTCGCCGGGCCACGGAGAACCTCTCCACATCACGCGCCACCGAATCCCGGCACGTGCACAAGACCCGCACCCACCGCCAGGACGGGTTCAAGGCCCACGTGGCGGACGCGCGGCGGGGCGGCGCGGTGCGAGACGTGCGGGGCGTGGGGGGACGGGTCAGGACCCGAGCCGCCAGGAGTGGAGATACTCCTCCTGCTCGGCGGTGAGGGCGTCGATCGAGATCCCGGCGGCGGCGAGCTTCAGGCGGGCCACCTCCACGTCGATGCCGGCCGGGACGTCGTACACGCCGGGCGGCAGCCGGGACGGCTCCTCGACCAGCCAGGCGACGGTGAGAGCCTGGGCGGAGAACGACATGTCCATCACGGCGGCCGGATGGCCCTCGGCGGCGGTGAGGTTCACCAGGCGGCCCTCGGCGAGCAGGAGCAGCCTGCGGCCGTCCTCCAGGACGTACTCGTCGGTGTTGGGCCTGATGCCGAACCGCACCTCCCGGGCCATTCCCTCCAGCGCCCGCACGTCGATCTCGACGTCGAAGTGGCCCGCGTTCGCGAGGATCGCGCCGTCCTTCATGGCGGCCAGGTGCTCGGCGCGGATCACGTCGCGGTTGCCGGTGACCGTCACGAACACGTCGCCGATCTCGGCGGCCCGGCTCATCGGCCGCACGTCGTAGCCCTGCAGGGCGGCGTCGAGGGCCTTGACCGGGTCGATCTCGGTGACGACTACCCGCGCGCCGAGGCCCTTGGCCCGCTCCGCGACTCCCCTGCCGCAGAAGCCGAAGCCCGCGACGACGACGGTGCGGCCCGCGAGCAGCACGTTGGTGGCCCGCATGATGCCGTCGAGCGTCGACTGGCCGGTGCCGTAGCGGTTGTCGAACATCCGCTTCGTCCGGGTGTCGTTGACCGCGACGACCGGGAAGCGCAGCGCGCCCTCCGAGGCCATCTGGCGCAGCCGGATGATCCCCGTGGTGGTCTCCTCGCAGCCGCCCAGCACGCCGTCGAGAAGCTGGACCCGCTCGGTGTGCAGGATGTTGACGAGGTCGCAGCCGTCGTCGAGGACGATGTGCGGCGCGATGTCCAGCGCCTGGTTGATGTGCCGGTAGTAGGTCGCCCTGTCCACCCCGGCGCGGGCGTGCACGGCGATGCCGTACTCCCCCAGCGCCGCGGCGACGTCGTCCTGCGTGGACAGGGGGTTCGAGGCGGCCAGGGCGATCTCGGCGCCGCCCTGCCGCAGCGCGCCCATGAGCACGGCCGTCTCGGCCGTCACGTGCAGGCACGCGGCGATGCGCAGGCCGTCGAGTGGCCGGTCGGCGCCGAACCCGGCGCCGATGGCCTGGAGGACCGGCATCGACCGGGCCGCCCACTCGATGCGCCGCTCCCCGGCCTCCGCGATGTCCGGCTGTGTCACGCCGGCCCTCCGTCTTTCGTGCCGCTTCTCGTAGGCGCCTTCTCGTACGCGCCTTTCGTGCGGGCCGCGGGGGCCTGGGACCCCCGCGGCCGTCCCGCCGTCAGTAGCGGTAGTGGTCCGGCTTGTACGGGCCCTCGACGTCGACGCCGATGTACTCCGCCTGCTTCTTGCTCAGCGTGGTCAGCTTCACGCCGAGCGCGTCGAGGTGGAGGCGGGCGACCTTCTCGTCGAGGTGCTTGGGCAGCACGTACACGCCGGTCGGGTACTCGTCGGTCTTCGTGAACAGCTCGATCTGCGCGATGACCTGGTTGGTGAACGAGTTCGACATGACGAACGAGGGGTGGCCGGTGGCGCAGCCCAGGTTCATCAGCCTGCCCTCCGCGAGCACGAGGACGGAGTGCCCGTCGGGGAACACCCACTCGTCGACCTGCGGCTTGATGTTGATCCTCTTGACGCCGTCGATCCGGCCGAGGCCGGCCATGTCGATCTCGTTGTCGAAGTGGCCGATGTTGGACACGATCGCCTGGTGCTTCATCCGCGACATGTGCTCGGCGCTGATGATGCCGTAGTTGCCGGTGCAGGTGACGAAGATGTCCGCGATGCCGACGACCTCCTCCAGGGTGGTGACCTGGAAGCCGTCCATCGCCGCCTGGAGCGCGCAGATCGGGTCGATCTCGGTGACGATGACCCGGGCGCCCTGGCCGCGCAGCGCGTCGGCGCAGCCCTTGCCCACGTCGCCGTAACCGCAGACCACGGCGACCTTGCCGCCGATCAGCACGTCGGTGGCGCGGTTGAGGCCGTCGATCACCGAGTGGCGGCAGCCGTACTTGTTGTCGAACTTCGACTTGGTCACCGAGTCGTTGACGTTGATCGCCGGGAAGAGGAGATTGCCGGTCTTGTGCATCTCGTACAGGCGGTGCACGCCGGTCGTGGTCTCCTCGGTGACGCCCTTGATGTCCTCGGCGACGCGGGTCCACCAGTTGTCCGCGGAGACCGTACGGCGGAGGGTGTCGAGGATGACCGCCCACTCCTCGGGGTCGTCCTCACCGGCGACCGGGACGGCGCCGGCCTTCTCGAACTCCACGCCCTTGTGCACCAGCAGCGTGGCGTCGCCGCCGTCGTCGAGGATCATGTTGGGGCCGGAGCCGTCGGGCCAGCGGAGCGCCTGCTCGGTGCACCACCAGTACTCCTCCAGCGTCTCGCCCTTCCAGGCGAAGACGGGGACGCCGGAGGGGTTGTCGGCCGTGCCGTCCGGGCCGACGACCACCGCGGCGGCGGCGTGGTCCTGGGTGGAGAAGATGTTGCAGCTCACCCAGCGGACGTCGGCGCCCAGCGCGACCAGCGTCTCGATCAGCACGGCGGTCTGGATGGTCATGTGCAGCGAGCCCATGATCTTCGCACCCCGCAGCGGCTGCGCGGCGGCGTACTCCTTCCGGGTCGCCATGAGGCCCGGCATCTCGTGCTCCGCGAGGCGGATCTCTTTGCGGCCGAACTCCGCGAGCGCAAGGTCGGCGACCTTGAAGTCCATGAGTGTGTCCCTCTCCGTTGTCTCGTCGGTGCGAGTTTAGGCGTCGCGGGACTCGGGACGCATACGCGGGCGTGCGAACCTGACACAAGAATGTGAGATTCGGCCGCCGACGGGTGCCGGAAGGCTCCGGGACTGTCTAGCGTGGGGTCCGGGAACGTGGACCGGAGGCATCATGCGCATCACCGAGGCGGCACGGCGGCTCGGCATGTCCCCCCGCATGCTGCGCTACCGGGAGGCGCTCGGCCTGCTGCCGCCCGTACGCGACCGGGGCTCCCACCGGCGCTTCGGCCCGGACGAGATCGAGGCGGTGCGGCAGGCGGTGGACCTGGAACGCCGCTTCGACGTCTCACCGGCCGAACTGGCCTTCGCGCTCCGGGCGCTGTCCGAGCCCGCGGTGGCCCAGGCCGTACGGGACCTCGGCGTGCGCATCGGCCGCATCCAGGCGCCGCGCCGGGCGCTGGACTTCGAGAAGGAGAAGGCCCTCCGGCTGCTGCGGCACCGCTGACTCAGGCCATCGTCCGAGCCCGCGGCTCAGGCGCCGACCACCAGGTGGAGATCGTCCGCTCGCAGGGAGTCGGCCGTGACGTACGGCTGCTCGCTGACGACGTCGGTCATCGTCAGCGGGACGTTCAGCGACGGCACCAGCTTGAGCGCCCGGACCAGGATGTTCGGATGCTCGGCGGTGAACCGCTGGGGCACGCCGAGGAGCTTCGCGGTCATCTCCGTCGTGCAGATCACGACGTTGCCCTCGAAGGTGAAGGCGCTGCCGACGAGGGTCGTCGAGCCCATGGTCTGCTGAGGCCGCTCCAGCACGGCCTTGTGCATGGTGAAGCGGAGCATCTTGACCGTGCCGGTCGCGGTGGGCATCTCCACGACCCCGGTGAACTTCATGCCGGTCATGGTGAGCGAGGGGGCCCGTACGGCGGCGGGCTCGACCGCGACCCGCACCTGACCGTCCGTGGGTCCGGCGGGCGGGGCCTGGCCCCCTTCGTCCTCGCCCGGGGACAGCGACGCCCCGGACGAACGGGATCTTCCGCCGGTGAGAGGGGCCAGGGGGTTCGCCGACCCCAGGGCTCCCGGCAGGTCGGTGGGCACGATCGTGGGCACCAGGTCCGGGACGACGCCGGAGACGGCGCTGGGCACTGCCCCGGGAAGCAGAGTGGACACCGCGTAGGGCACGGCATGGGACACGGCACGGGAGCCGACGGCGGGCATCGTACGGACGGCCGCGTTGGACACCGCGTGGGAGCGGGTATCGGCCACCGCGCTGCGTGCGGCAGCGGGCGCGGCCCGGGTGACGGTGCCGCGCTGTGCGGAGACGCCGGGGTCCTCCTGTGGCACGCCCGTCCCCGTCACCAGGAGGACGGGAAGCATCGCGATCGCCAGCGCCCTGCCCGCCGCGCCCGGCCCCCCTTCGTACCGCCCCGGCGGGCCTGCGGGCGGGCGGGGCCCGTCATCGGGCGAACCCGCCCGCACACCCCCGTCACCGCCCTCGTCACTGTCGTCGTCCGGGCCGCCCCGCGAGCCCGCGTCCTCGGGGGGCGGGGTGGGGCGGATGCGGCCGACGAGGACCTGGTGGCCGTCTCCGGTGGGCGGCGCGACGGGCGGCCGCGGCGGGGTCCGCGCTTCGGCCGGCGCGCCGGTCTGAGTGTCGTCCCGCGCGCCGGTCTGCGTGTCGTCCTGCGCGACGGGTGGTTGGGGCTGGGTCCGCGGGCCGGCCTGGGCGCCCGCCGGCCGCAGGTGCTCGTCGCGGCTGACGACCCGGCGGGTGGTGAAGGTCATCTCTCCGCCACCGGGCGCGGGCGCGCCGGAGGGCTCAGCGAGCGCGGCGGCACCGGAGAGCCCGGCGGGCGCGGCGGCGCCGGAGGGCTCGGCGGGCGTCCCGGAGGCGTGGGGGGCCGTCTCCTCCGGAGCCCAGGCGACCGCGAGCGCGCCCCCGACGAGGCCGAGCAGCATGCCGACCAGGAAGCCGCCCAGGTTGGCGTACACGAACGACGCGATCGAGACCAGCACGGCGACGACGCCGAGGAACGCCCGCTGACCGGGCTGGAGCCAGATCATCAGGCCCAGGATGACCAGCACGAGCGCGATGAGGTAGGTGGCCCCGACCGTGCCCGACTGGATGACGAGCGGCAGCGCCTTCGTCGCGAACGGGATGCTCAGCAGTTCCAGGCCCGCGATCAGCACCAGCAGGCCGCCCCAGAAGGGCCGGGACCTGCGCCAGGAACCGTTCATCGCCGCCCGCCGAGGGATTCGACCTGCCACCGCATCAGAAGCACTCGTGCTCGCCGGGTTCGACGCTCAGCTTCAGCCCCGGAAGCTTGAAGGTCGCCGCGTTGACCGACCAGGAGACCTGCCGGAAGTTCTCGATGGAGACCGCGGTCGCCTGCTGGCCGAACATGCCCGCGGCGCCCTGCGCCTCCGGCACCTGGTCGAGCGTGCTGGCGTCACGACCGGCCTCGATGCCGGTGAAGACCGCGTTGCCCTGGATCTGGGAGGCGTCGACGATCATGTTCTCGGCGGTCACCGGGTCCTTGCCGGTGCCCGCGGTGATCCGGAGCGTCACCGCGCCGACCGGCGACTTCATCAGGACGGTCTGGCACATGTTCGTCAGGGTGGCCTTCCGGATGCCGGAGACCGCGACCGGGATCTTCCGGCCCTTCTTGTTCTCGGTGACGCTGCCGTACTGCACGAAGCCCTGGCCCTGCAGCTTGTCTGCGGAGACCTTGAACGTGTCGCCCGAGACCACGAACGACGCGCCGATGGCGCCCTCCGCGGTCGCGCCGACGAGCACGGAGGCGACCGCGAGAGCGGGTACGAAGACGAGCGCGAACCGTTTCCAGCGCACGCGTCCCTGCTGAATCATGAGTCACCTCCGGAGGGGGGAACCGGTCAGATGCACAAGTAAAGTTACCGACCGGTACCAGGGAGGTTGAAGTGACTCAGGATCACATTTCAATCACGGTGCGCAGCGGAAAAGTGACCGAGCGAAAAGCCGGTCACGTGCCGGCGGGCTGCGTCGAGGCGGCGTCCGCCCGGTAGAGGTCCGGCTCCAGGTAGATCACCCGGGCGATCGGCACGGCCTCGCGGATGCGCCGTTCGGCCTCGTCGATGCCCCGGGCCACCTCGCTCGCGGTGTCGTCGTGCTCGACCGCGATCTTGGCGGCGACCAGCAGCTCCTCCGGGCCGAGGTGCAGGGTGCGCAGGTGGATCACCCGGCTGACCTCGGGAGCCGACTCCAGCGCCGCGCAGATCTTCTTCTCCATCTCGGGAGCGGCGCTCTCGCCGATCAGCAGCGACTTGGTCTCGACGGCCAGGATGACCGCGATCACCGCGAGCAGCAGGCCGATCACGAGGCTGCCCACGCCGTCCCACATGCCGTTGCCGGTGATCACCGCCATCGCGACGCCGAACAGCGCGAAGACCAGGCCGAGCAGGGCGCCGAAGTCCTCCAGCAGCACGACGGGCAGCTCGGGCGCCTTGGCCCGCCGGATGAAGGACACCCAGGACTCCTTGCCCTTGTGCTCCCTCGACTCCTTGATCGCCGTACGGAACGAGAACCCCTCGGCGACGATCGCGAAGACCAGCACGCCGAACGCCCACTGCGGCGACTCCACCGGATGCGGGTCGGCGATCTTGTGCCAGCCCTCGTACAGCGAGAACAGGGCGCCGATCGTGAACAGCACCACCGCCACGACGAACGCGTAGAAGTAGCGCTCGCGCCCGTAGCCGAACGGGTGCTTGCGGGTGCTCCGCTTGGTCGCCTGCTTGCCGCCCAGCATCAGCAGCGCCTGGTTGCCGGAGTCGGCCACGGAGTGGACCGACTCGGCCAGCATGGAGGACGACCCGGTGAAGATGAACGCCACGAACTTCGCCACCGCGATCGCCATGTTGGCGCCGAGCGCCGCGAGGATCGCCTTGGTACCGCCACCCGCACTCACGTTGAACTCCTCGATATCTACAGGCCGAAGCGATCCTAGTGCCCCTATTGGGAAATCCGGGCCCGGAGTTCCGTGGATACGGCCACCGACGCCGGGTCGATCCCGTACCCGAGAGCAAGGTAGACAGTCGCGTAGTCGACCAGCCCGGCCAGGGCGGCGAGCCGCTCCAGCGGGCGCACGCCGTCGGCCGTGATCTCCGACACCGGAACCCCGCGATCCTCGGCCATCCGTACGGCGGCCGTGCGGGACCGGGTCACCTGCGGGTGTTCCTCCACGTCACGCAGCAGGAACAGGCGCAGCCGGGGGCCGCCTCCGGGCTCGTCGGGATGAGGGTCCGCGAAGATGTCGCGCCCGGCGAGGGGGCCGTCGAACGTCCCGATCTGGTTGTGCGCCGCCTCGGGCAGCTCGCCCCAGGTCGCGGGATAGCCCGCGTGGGCGCCGAGCCGGGTGGCCAGGAGGTGGGCCGCCACCGCGGCCACCGGAGAGGTGCCCCAGACGACCGGAACCGTGCCGGCCAGCTCCATGGCCAGCGTCTTGCCGGGGTTGATGAACGACTCGCTCGACGGGCGGCAGCGGTGCGCGAGATCCTCAAGCCGCCTCGCGACCGCCTCGAACTCGTCCTCGTCCACCGGGACCAGCCCGAACGCCGTCGCCGCGAGGATCGGCGGCACCATCAGCGACCACAGGGTCGCTTCCGGCTGCCCGGCCACCCCGCCGACCGGCACGTACGGCCCGCCGCCCCGCGTGACCAGGGCGGCGAGCGGCGTGTCCGGCGCGCCCACGCCGACGACAGCGCAGCCGCGCCGTACGGCCTCGGCGGTCACGGCGACGGTCTCCTCGGTCGTCCCCGAGCGGGAGACGGCGACGACGAGATCGGCGGCGCCGACCCAGCCGGGCAGCCGGTAGCCGCGCACCGTCACGACCGGAACCGGGGCGCTGTACCGGCACAGCGCTTCGAGCACCTCGCCGGCGAGCCCGCTCGCGCCCATGCCGACCACCACGATCGCCCGCGGACGTCCGTCGCGGCCGATCCGCGCGAGGCCGCTCTCCACGGCCGCCCGGTACGCCGTGCGCACCTCGGCGGCCGAGGAGGCCGCCGTACGGAGCATTCCGGAGGGGTCGCCCTCCACCAGATATGCCTGGTCGTCGAGCCGGTCGGGCTCGAACCGGGCCCCACCGGCACCGGTCATGCCCGACGGGCCTCGTCGACGAGGAGGACCGGGATGTCGTCACGCACCGGGTAGACCAGGCCGCACGACTCGGACGTGCACGCCAGCTCGTCCGCCTCAGGCACGGCGTGGAGGGGGGACTTGCACGCCGGGCACGCGAGGATGTCCAGCAGCCAGTCGTCGATCTTCAACTCATCAGCTCCTTACGACGGCGAGCACTTCGTCGCGGACGGCGGCGACCTTCTCCTCGTCGGAGGCCTCCGCGTTGAGCCGCAGCAGCGGCTCGGTGTTCGACGGACGCAGGTTGAACCACCAGTCCGGACCGCTGACGGTGAGTCCGTCCAGCTCGTCGAAGGTAACACCCTCCCGCGCCGCGAACGTCTCCCGTACGCGGGCCAGGGCCGCCGTCTGGTCGTCCACCCTGCTGTTGATCTCTCCGGAGGCGGCGTAGCGCGAGTAACGCGACAGCACCTCCGACAGCGGCCGGTCCTGCTCGCCCAGCGCGGCGAGCACGTGCAGCGCGGCCAGCATGCCGGAGTCGGCGAACCAGAAGTCGCGGAAGTAGTAGTGGGCCGAGTGCTCGCCGCCGAAGACCGCGCCGGTGCGGGCCATCTCGGCCTTGATGAACGAGTGGCCGACGCGGGTGCGGACCGGCTTGCCGCCGTGCTCGGCGACGATCTCCGGCACGCCCTTGGACGTGATCAGGTTGTGGATGACCGTGGCACCGGGGTCCTTGGCCAGCTCGCGCACCGCGACCAGCGCGGTGATCGTGGACGGCGGCACCGACTCGCCCCGCTCATCGATGACCCAGCAGCGGTCGGCGTCGCCGTCGAAGGCGATGCCGATGTCGGCGCCCTGCGAGACGACCGCCTTCTGCAGGTCGCGCAGGTTCTCCGGCTCGATCGGGTTGGCCTCGTGGTTGGGGAAGCTGCCGTCGAGCTCGAAGTAGAGCGGGGTCAGCTCGATCGGCAGGCCCCTGAAGACCTCGGGAACCGTGTAGCCGCCCATCCCGTTGCCGGCGTCGACGACCACCTTGAGCGGCCGGATGCCCGACAGGTCGACCAGGGTCTTGAGGTGGGCGGCGTAGCCCTCCAGCAGATTGCGCTCCGTCACCGTTCCCGCACCGGGGGTGCCGCCCAGCCCGGTGTCGAGCAGCTCGGCCGCGCGGTCGCGGATCTCCAGCAGCCCGGTGTCGGTGCCCACGGGAACGGCCCCGGCGCGGCACATCTTCATGCCGTTGTATTTGGCCGGGTTGTGGCTCGCCGTGAACATCACGCCCGGCAGGTTCAGGCTGCCGCTGGCGTAGTAGAGCATGTCGGTCGAGCCGAGGCCGGCGTTGACGACGTCGGCGCCGCGGGAGGTCGCGCCCCGCGCGAAGGCCGCGGCCAGCGGGCCGGAGGTGGTGCGCATGTCGTGGGCCATCACCACCGACGTCGCACCGGTCAGCTCCACGAACGCCGCCCCTACGGCCTGCGCGATCTCCTCGTCGAGCTCGTCGGGCACCACACCGCGCACGTCGTACGCCTTGAAGATCCTGCTGAGGTCGGCCACTGCACGCCCCTAAAAGTCGTTAAGTCTTCGCACCTGAGCCTATAGCGCCTGATTGCCCCCACAACGGGCGATCCAACGCGGTGCGCGCGATCTCGTCGCGCGGAGTCTGAACGCTTCAGCGCTCCCGATTGGGCTGTGCCGACTTGAGCACGCGGAGATGGCCCCGGCGTCCCACCTCGACCGCCTGGCCGACCGGCTCTCCCGCCGCGGGAGCGGGGCGGGCGGCCTCACGGACCGCGTTCGCCAGCGCCTCCAGGTCGTCTCCGCTCGGGGACACGGACTCGGACGGAAGGCGAACGACCTCCCACCCTCGGGGCGCGGTGAGCCGTTCCGCGTGCTCCGCGCACAGGTCGTAGCAATGGGGCTCGACGTACGTCGCCAGAGGGCCGAGTACGGCGGTCGAGTCGGCGTAGACATACGTGAGTGTGAAGACGGCAGGCTGCCTGCAGGCGGTACGGGAACAGCTGCGGACGGGGCTCACGGAGGGACCGTATCCGGTCCGCGTTCACATTGCCACCACCCTGCGGCTCTTATCGAGCGTGTCGCCACAATTCAGCGTTCTAAGAAGTCCTCATGAGATTGTCGGGCAAAGCGGACACAACGCCGCGCGGTCCGTCGTACCTGCGGAAGGCGCTCAGCCGGTGTCCGGCGGATCACGCCGGGCACGCCTTAAGCTGACTGCGTGAGCGATCGGAGCGGTGACAGGCCGGACCCCCCGCGGCGGGTGCGCCGGCGCGACCGGCACGGTCGCGGGATGCGCGGCCCGCTCGCGCCCTCGCACGTCCCCATCGCCAAGTCCCGCGGGGAGCGCTTCGACGACCTGGTGCTCGACGCGGTCGACCGGCTCAAGCCCCGGTGGGGGGCCCAGCTCGCCGCCGTCGAGTTCGCCGTCGAGGAGGTGCCGCCGGCCGACGAGCTGGTGGACGGCCCGGCCCGGATGTCGTCGGACCCGATCCCGCTGGGACGGGCGGAGTCGGCCGCCGGGGACGACCCCGCGACCGTCGTGCTGTATCGCCGGCCGCTCGAGGCGCGGGCCCGCGACCGCGACACGCTCGGCACTCTGGTGCTGGACGTGGTGGTCGAGCAGGTGGCGAGCCTGCTGGGCCTCACCCCGGAGACGATCGATCCCGGCTACGACGACCGTCACTGAGACCCACCCCCTGATCAAGACGCCGAGAGACCTCGCCGTACAGGGGCCGCCGTTCAGGGGAGGACGACGCCCGGTGCGTCGACGGCCGGGGGCACCAGGGCCCAGATCCGGCCCACGGCCAGCGGCTGCGCGGTGACCAGCTGGCCGTCCTTGGTCGCCTCGTCCAGGACGCGGCCGCCGTACACCTGGCCGGAGCCGGGCAGCGGACGCACGACGACGCTGAAGGCGTCCTTGCTCCCGCGCGGAGTGAGCCTGATCTCCTGGGTGTGGGCGGCGGCCAGCTTCACCTCGACGGGGGCCGGCGCCTCCCCCTTGGCGGGCAGCAGCCGCACCTCGACGGTGGCCGGGGCGAAGGGCGCCGACAGCACCAGCCGCGAGACCTGCTTGCCACCCGTCGCCTGGGCGTCCGCGACGACGCTGCCGAGATCGATCGAGTCGGCGCCGGCCGTGAAGGCGACGTCCTGCCGGGCGCCGGTTCCGGTGATCTTCAGGCCCGCGACGATCGGCACGTCGGACTCCAGCACCAGCGCGGCGGGCTGCCCGCCGATGCCGGTGGACAGGTCGATTGAGGCCGTCGAGCCGGCCGGGACCTCGATCGTCTCCTTGTTCTTCAGCGCGTAGGAGCCGTCCTCCAGCACCGCCTTGATCCGTACGACCGTGTCGGTCTCCCCGGGCGCGGCGACGTACAGCTCGCGCTTCCCCGCGGTGCCGGGGATGCCGGGGACGACCACCCGGGTGGCGGGGGCGGCGGCGACGGGCAGCCAGTCGGCGCCCCGGCCCTCCCCGAGCACGGCCTTCACGGCGGCGGCCACCCGGCCGCTGCGGGTGCTCACCCGCAACGCCATGATCAGCGGGGACGGCGCGAGGTCGCGCAGCCTGATCACGCGATGCCCGCCGGGCTTGACGACCGCGCCGTTGCCACGCTCGCTCAGCACCGGGCCCTCGCCCGAGTAGACCATGAACGTGATGTCGGCCGGGGCGGAGTCCGGGTTGGCGAGATAGAGGGTCATCTCGGCGGCGGCGGGGCCCGGCCCGACGAACCAGGTGTCGGCGCCCGGCTCGACGCAACGCACCCCGGCGAGGCCCCGCTGGGCGCCGGAGGTCTCCCTGGCGGTCTGCGCGCTCTCCAGCCCGGCGGCCATCGAGCCGGTGCCGACGACCATGAGAGGGCCGCCTCCGGAGGCGATCTCCCGCTGCCACAGCAGACCCGGCCGGTCGATGACAGCGTCCTTCTCCCCCGGGTCCTCGCCTGTCTTCTTGTCCGCGCCCTTCGCGTCCGGGGCGGCGATCGCCGACAGGGTGGCGCTGCCCGGTCCGCCGGCGCCGGGCGGGGTGACCACGCTCACCCTGCTGCCCGCCGGAGCCGGGCACACGGCCGTCACCGACTCGACGGGCGCCCTGACGGCCTGCGGCCGCACCTGGGTCACGGGGGCGGGCCTGCTGACGAAGGCCACGCCGAAGAGCGCGCCCATCGCGATCAGCACGAGGGCGAGCAGGCCGAAGCGGTTCTCGATCAGTCTTCTCACGCGGGCACCGTTTCTTCCCTGCCCCTGTCGTCGCCGCCCCTGTCCTCGCCGCCTCTGCCGCGGCCTCCGCCTTCCCGGCCCCTGTCACCGCGGGCCCTGCCATCGCGGCCCTTGTCGTTCCGGCCCTTGTCGTCCCGCGCGCGGCGGCGGCCCCGCGGCCCCTCCTCGGCCGGAGAGTCGGTGTAGTCACCGTCCGCCGGATCCGTCGTACGGGCGCCGGGCGAGGCCAGCACGAGCACGAGCACGAGCAGCGCGCCCTGCGCCCACAGCCACCCGCGGTGCAGGGCGCTCCCGGAAACCGCGGGCGGCGGCATGGTGACCTGGCCCGACATGCGCCACAGGCCCCCCGCCTCCGACAGGCTCCTCCTGGCCAGGGCGGGCTCGGAGTCGAGCGCCCGTTGCAGCGCCGGATCGACCGGGGCGGGCACCGACACGAAGCGGACTCCGGACGACGCGAGCGTCCGCGCGTACTCGCCACCCCGCCCGGAGGCGAGCCCGGCGACCGCCGCACCGAAGCGGGCGCTCGCCTCACCCGGCGGTTCCAGGTCGGACTCTCCGATCAGCGGGCCCCGGCCGCGCAGCAGCGTGTAGCCGACCTCGCCGTCCCTGGCCCGCAGCAGCAGCGTGCCCTCTCCCGGTGCCGACTCGACCGCGGCGAGCAGCGGCACGGGATCGGCCACATCGTGCCGCAGCGGGCCGTCCGCGCCCCTGACGACCCACAGCCCGGCCGCGGCCAGCGGCGTGGCGAAGGCCACCACGACGATGAGCATCGCCCCCAGGCGGCGCAGCCCGCGGGCGGCGCGGAACTCGGTGATCCGGTGCGCGGGGTGCGCCGCCGCGACCAGCAGGCCGGTCGCCGCGAACGCCAGCGGCACGCCGGGCCAGACGGGGACGGCTCCCCCGGTGGCCTCCCCGAGCGCTCCTCCCACGTGGACGGTGATCCGGCTGACCACGATCGCCACCAGCAGGCCGAAGAGCATCACGCCCCAGCCGATCGCGACGACCATCTGGTGCCGCCGCAGCAGCAGGGCGGCCAGCGCGACCGCGACGAGGCCGGCCGTCGCCCACACGGGCGGCACCCCCGGGCCGCCGGGGCTCAGCATGAGCAGCGACTCCGCGGCGAGCCGGGGGTCGGAGAGCCGGGGATCGTGCAGGCCGGACTCCAGCAGGATGCGCCCCGGCTCCTGAGCGATCTGGACCAGCCACGGGAACAGCAGGACGACCGGGGTGCCGAGACCGATCGCGATCGACCTCGTGACTCCCCTGCGGATGCCGCCGAACGACACCGCGGCGAGGCCACCGAGGATCGCCACCAGCACGTAAACGAGCGGGACGAACGCCGTGCCCACGGCCAGGAGCAGGCCGAACCCCCAGGCGGCCCGGCTCGACCCGGCCATCACCCGGATGGCGAGCGCCGCGTAGACCGGCAGCAGCACGATCACGATCGCGGTGCCGAGCCGTCCGCCCGCCACCGCGCCCGTCGTGACCGGCAGCAGCGCGTAGGTGGCGGCCAGCCAGACCCGCGCCGGCGTGTAGGGGATCATCCGCTTCGTCGCGGCGTACGCCGAGAACCCGGCCAGCGGCACGCAGCCGAGCAGCAGCACGCCGACGACCAGCCACGTCTTGCCGAGCGCGAGCGCCGACAGCCCGGCCAGCACGGCGACGTACGGCGGGGCCCAGGTGCCGGAGCCGAGCCCGGCGGCGTGGTAATCCTCGACGTAGAGCCGCCAGAGGTCGGCCGCGCTCCCGGTGACCGGCACCAGCGCACCGCCGCCGAGCAGGCCGCCCGGCAGCAGCGTCCGTTCGGCGGCGACCGTGATGACGGCCAGGATCAGGCAGAGCACCACTCCGGGGCTGCTCAGCAGGCGCTGGACGCCTCCGGAGTCGGTGAGCAGTTCGTCGCCGTCCTCCTCGCCGGGGTCGGCGGCGGCGTGGTGGCGGCCCGCCGAGTCGACCGGGCCCGTCCCGGCGAGGAAGCCCTGCACCATGTCGGCGAGGCGGCGCAGCGCGGCGCCGGGCGGGGTGAGCTTGCGCCTGATCGCGGGCCAGCTCTGCTTCCTGCCGTTCCTGCGCGCCTTGCGGGCCCGCAGCAGGCGCCACGGACGGCCGAGGACCGAGCCGAGCGCGGCCACTTCGTCCAGGGCGTTGGCCGGCTGCTTGGCCAGCAGGAACAGCAGGGCCCGCAGCGCCGACCCGAAGACGTTGCGCAGCACGGACCGCGCGAACGCGCCGAACGGGAGGTTCGCCATCAGGACGAACAGGCCGTTGCGCCGGTCGAGCCTGCGCGGGTGCTCCTCGCTCGTGGAGATGCGGCGGCGGCGCCGTGCGGACGCCTCGGCGTGCCAGGCCACCGCGTCGCTCACGTTCAGCACGCGGTGTCCCGCCGCGCGGGCGCGCCAGCACAGGTCGAGGTCGTCGCGGAACAGCGGCAGGGAGGTGTCGAGGCCGGACAGCTCGTCCCAGACGTCCCTGCGGATGAGCATGCCCGCCGTCGAGACCGACAGGACGTCGGCGATCTCGTCGTGCTGGCCCTGGTCGTACTCCCTCGGCTCCAGGCCGGTGTCGCGCCGTCCGGACCTGCTGACGGTCACGCCCATCTCCAGCAGCACCCGCCGGTCGAGCCAGTCACGCAGCTTGGGGCCGAGGATCGCGGCCTTCGGGTCGTGGTCGGCGGCCCACAGCAGGGCCTGCAGCGCGCCCGCGTCGGGAGCGCAGTCGTCGTGGAGCAGCCAGACCCACTCCTGGCCGGGCGCGGGCGGCAGCCGCCGCAGCACCTCGTGGACGGCCTCGCCGAATCCGGTGGACCTCGGCATGGTCAGCACGTTGTGCGAGCCGAACGCCTCGGTCAGCAGCTTCGCACTGCCGTCCCGGCTGCCGTTGTCGACACCGACGACACGGTCGAGAGGCCGGGTCTGGCGCGGCAGCGCCGCCAGCGTCTCCTTGAGCCAGCGGGCGCCGTCGTGAGCGACGACGATCGCGGTCACCGAGTGCACGTCGAGTCCTAAGGGGGTCGTACGGCTGAGCGCCGACCACGATACGGCAACCCGGACTCACCCGATCACATCCAGGCGAAACAGGATGTCAGCACAGACTTCGGAGGCACTCCGCCGCCGACGCCGCTCCCAGGACGAACCACCGCACACGACCCCCGCCGGACCCGTACAGAGGGCCCGTACGCGCACCTCGCCGGACACAGGCCACGCGGGAGGCGAACCTCGCCGGGCCGAACTCCGCCGGACCGAACCGCGCCGGACATGAACGCGGGGCCGCGCGCCGAGCGCGCGGCCCCGTTCGCGTCGTCAGACGGCCTGGCGCTTCATCTTGCGTCGCTCGCGCTCGGACAGACCGCCCCAGATGCCGAAACGCTCGTCATGCTGGAGCGCGTACTCAAGGCACTCCGCACGAACCTCGCACGAACGGCACACCTTCTTGGCTTCCCTGGTGGAGCCGCCCTTCTCAGGAAAGAACGCCTCAGGATCGGTCTGCGCGCACAGGGCGCGTTCCTGCCACCCAAGATCTTCACCATCGAGCGCCTGTGCCATGACCAGCTCGGTCATTGCACACCTCCCTGTCGCTCGCCCGCCCACATGAGGCCCCCCATAAAAACGCCTGCCCCATACCCACCCTTGGGAAGGCGTAACAACATGTCTGTAATTACACGCGCGTGGCGCGTGTGGCGTCAAGCGGCATAACGATACCCGGGGAAAGACCTGCTTGCCCCGGTTCGTATGCCCCGTTGTTCGGTCCTGTCAGCGTTCGGAACCATACCAAGGGAGGTTGGGGTCGGTTCCGCGGCCTGCCTGATCGGGGGCGGAACCTTCCTCATACTTTGCCTGCGACCTGTCCGGGGTGTAGATCGCCGTCGGATCGATGGGCTCCTCCCGCCGCAGCGGGTCGGTGAGCGGGTCGCCGCGGTAGGCGGAGGGATCGAAGCGCAGGGTCTGCTCGCCGGGTCCCGGCGGCGGGGCCTGGAACGGCGCGGGCTCGGAGCTCTGGGGGTGGCCGAGCGGGTTGTCGTAGTACTCGGGCAGGTCCTGCGGACCGGTGGGGTGGTCCGGCAGGGCGATCTTCTGGTAGCTCTGCGCCTGCTGGTAGGCCTGCGCGAGCTGCTGTTCCCTCGGGTCGGCCGGGCTCTCGTACGCGGGGGGAGCGTCGTAGGCCGGGCCGCCCGCCGCGGGCTCGGAGCCGGGGTATCCGGAGTGACCGTACGGCTGGTCCTGCTCGTACGGCCTGCCCTCGGCGCCGGCCGGGGGGAAGCCGGGGCCTTCGGGCGGGTTGGGGAAGCGGCCGTAGCCGCCGGTCTCGCTCTGCTGGCCGGCGTAGCCGTACTGGTCGAACACCGGGCCCTGCGGCGGGGCGGAGTAGTCGGACCGCTGGTGGGCGGGAAGGGCCTCCGGCTGCCTGCCGTAGGCGCCGCTGTCGCCCTGCTGACCGTAGGCGCCGTTGTCACCCTGACCACTGTGCGAGCCGCTGTCGCCCTGGTGACCGTAGGAAGCACCGCCGGGCTGCTGGCCGTAGGAAGTGCCGGCGGGCTGCTGGCCATAGGCGCTGTTGTCGCCGTGCCGGCCGTAGGAGCCGCCCTCGGACTGCTGACCGTAGGAGGCACTGCCCGGCTGCTGACCGTAGGACTCGCTGGCGGGCTGCTGGCCGTAGGGGGCGGCCTCCGGCTGCCCGCCGTACCGTCCGCTTTCCGGCTGGCCCGCGTGCTGACCGGCGGAGGGCCGCTCCTGCTGGTAGCCCGGCGCGCCGTAGTCGGAGTAGTGCGCGCCGGTCTGGAGGTCCTGGATCGACGGCCGCGCCTGCTGCTCGGCCTGCCACGGCTGCTGCACCTGTGTCTGTCCTTGGCCCTGTGCCTGTGCCTGCGGGCTCTGGGGGTTGACCGGCGTGCCGGGCTGCCCGAACAGCGGAGGCTGCGGGGCGGTGGAGGCGGGGGTGTAGCCGCCCTGCGCCTCGTAGGCGTCACCCTGTCCGGTGGCCGCGCCGCCGTACGGCTGACGCGGCTGGTCCTGGCCGTAGACGTCCTGGGGCCGCTCCTGGCCGAAGGCGCCCTGGCCGCGTTCCTGGGCGTAGGACGCGTGCGGCCGGTCCTGCGGAGCGTAGGTCTCCTGGCCGTACTGCTGCTCGGCGGCCATCGCGGGCTGGGGATAGCCGGGAGCACCCTGGGCCTGTTCCTGCCGCGCCGCCGGTGCCTGCTGGCCGTGCTGTGCCTGCTGTGTCTGGGGATCGCCGTACGCCGGGGCCTGGACGGGACCGCCGCCCGGCGCGGACATCCCGGCGTGCTGACCCGTGTGCTGAGCAGCGTGCTCACCGAAGGTGGGCTGACCGGCGTGGTGGGGGTTCTGCGAGCCGTTCTGTCGGCCCTGGTCGGGCTCGCCGTGGAGGTCGTGGGTGCCGGGCTGCCGGCCCTGCCCCTCGTGGCCCGGCCCCTGCTGACCAGAACTCTGCTGGCCGTACGCCTGCGGACCGTGGCCCTGCTCCCCCGGACCCTGCTGGCCTGGCCCCTGTGGAACGGAAGCGTGCTGAACGGAAGCGTGCTGGCCGGGGCCCTGCTGCCGGTCGGCGGGCATGCCGTTGTGGGCCGGTCCGCCGGAGGCCGCGCCATTGGGGACCGCGCCGTTCGGAACCGCGCCGTTGGCGACCGGGACGCCCTGCGGCTGGCCCTGGTGCTGGCTCTGCGGCTGTCCCTGGGGCTGGCCGTAGGACGACGGGCGGCCCTGGGCGTCGCCGTACCCCTGCGGCAGCGCCGGGACGTTCGGCCGGGACGGATAGGCGTCGTCGCGCCGGCCGAAGAAGTCAGCCGCGGGCCGCTGCCCGGACTGGAGCGCGGTGGCCGTGCTCAGCGCGAACAGCGCCCCGAAGACGGCGAGAGCGAGCATCGGCAGGCCGGTGATCAGGTATTCGAAGCGGTCGCGGAAGCTCGGCAGGTCGCCCACGAGGACGCCCAGCACGCCGATCACGCCGAAGACGACGCCGAGGCCGAGCGACCCGGCCGCGCCCAGCGCCACCAGGCGGGCCCGTGGCGTCGGGGCGCCCGCCTTGGCCACGAGCAGCACCGCGCCGGCCGCCAGCGCGGTCGACAAGGGAGAAGCGAGAGTGTGCAGGCTCGCGGCCGCGCGCAGGCCGAACGTGCCGCCGAGCGCGGAGGAGCCGATGAGTAACCGTGCGATTCCCACAAGGACGCTTGTGATCACCACCGCGAGCATCGTCCACGCGGCCGGCTCTCTGAGCCGGTCGGTATCGACCTTCAGCACGGCTTACCCCCAACGGTCCAGATGGCCCTCGGGGAAGTTTCGCACATGCCGGACTTAAGTGTCGGCAGTCCCAAGAACCTCACAAGCCCGACACACCCTACATTTCCCTGGTTAACGCAATAGGTGGGGTGTGGTGAGCGGCCCGCCCGTCGCCCGGTGGAAGACTGGCGGCATGCGCATCGTGTCCCTCGCCGGAGGTATCGGCGGCGCCCGCTTCCTCCGAGGTCTCAAGGCTGCGGCGCCCGGTTCGGAGATCACCGTCATCGGCAACACCGGCGACGACATCACCCTTTTCGGGCTACGGGTCTGTCCCGATCTCGACACCGTCATGTACACCCTGGGCGGCGGCATCAACGAGGAGCAGGGCTGGGGCCGGGACGGCGAAACGTTCACGGTCAAGGAGGAACTCGCCGCGTACGGCATGGAGCCGCAGTGGTTCGGCCTCGGCGACCGCGACTTCGCCACCCACATCATCCGCACCCAGATGCTGGCCGCCGGTTATCCCCTCTCTCAGGTGACCGAGGCGCTGTGCGACCGCTGGCGACCCGGGGTGCGACTGCTGCCCATGTCGGACGACCGCACCGAGACCCATGTGGTCGTCGCCGACGACGCGGGCCGGCGGGCCGTCCACTTCCAGGAGTGGTGGGTGCGGCTGCGCGCGTCCGTGCCGGCCGAGCAGATCGTGCTCGTCGGCGCCGCCGAGGCCCGCCCGGCCCCCGGCGTGCTCGACGCGATCCGCGACGCCGACCTCGTGATCCTCCCGCCGTCCAACCCGGTCGTCAGCATCGGCACGATCCTGCAGGTCCCGGGCATCCGGGCGGCGCTGGAGGACAAGACGGTCGTCGGCGTCTCCCCCATCATCGGCGGCGCTCCGGTGCGCGGCATGGCCGACGCCTGCCTGACGGCGATCGGCGTCGAGACGAGCGCCCAGGCCGTCCTCGAACTGTACGGATCGGCTCTGGTCGACGGCTGGCTGGTCGCGGAGGAGGACAAGGGCGTGGCGCTCGACGGCGTGACGGTGGAGGCCCGTCCGCTCCTGATGAGCGACCCCACGGCGACGAGGGACCTCGCCGCCGCGGCCCTCGCCCTGGCCCAGTCCCTGCGGTGACGACGTTCCGGTGATCCCCTTCCACGACGCATCGAGGCGGTTCATGACCCACATCACCGTAAGCGGCGTGACCGGCATGCCCGAGGTCGCGCCCGGCGACGACATCGCGCTGCTCGTGGCCGAGGCCGCGCCGACTCTGGAGGACGGCGACATCCTGGTCGTGACCTCCAAGATCGTGAGCAAGGCCGAGGGCCGGATCCGCCGCGGCGACGCCGCCGAAGCACCACCGCACGACCACCCACCGGCACCACCCGGCGGCGCGGCAGTGGGACGCGGAGCAGCGCCGCACGACCTCCCGCCGGCACCGGACGGCAGCGCGACGGCGGCGGGCCGCGGCGCGGCGCCGCGCGACAGCCGTACGGCCGCGATCGAGGAGGAGACGCAGCGCGTCGTCGCGCGGCGCGGTGACACGGTGATCGCGCAGACCCGGCACGGTTTCGTCATGGCCGCGGCCGGCGTGGACGCCTCCAACACCGCCCCCGGCACCGTGCTTCTGCTCCCCGAGGACCCGGACGCGTCGGCGGGCCGGATCCGCCGCGGGCTGCGCGAACGGCTCGGCGTGCGGGTCGGGGTAATCGTCTCCGACACGTTCGGCCGGCCCTGGCGGCACGGCCTCACCGACGTCGCCATCGGCGCGTCCGGCGTACGGCCCCTGGACGACCTGCGCGGCGGCGCCGACGCCTACGGCAACCCGCTGAACGCCACGGTGGTCGCGCTGGCCGACGAGATCGCGGCGGCGGGCGACCTCGCGAAGGGCAAGCTGTCCGGCGTGCCGGTGGCGGTCGTCCGCGGGCTGGGCACCCTGGTGACCGGCGAGGACGGCCCGGGCGGGCAGGCGCTGGTGCGGCCCGCCGACGAGGACATGTTCCGGTACGGCTCGGCCGACGTCGTCTTCGCCCGCCGCACGATCCGCGAGTTCTCCGGCCGGGAGGTCGACCCGGCGGCGGTGCGGCGGGCCGTGGCCGCCGCGATCGCCGCGCCCGCCCCGCACCACACCACCCCGTGGCGGTTCGTGCTGCTGGAGACCCCCCGGGCGCGTACGGAACTGCTCGACGCGATGCGGGACGCCTGGATCGCGGACCTGCGCTCCGACGGCTTCTCCGAGGAGTCGATCGCCCGCCGGATCCGGCGCGGCGACGTGCTGCGGAACGCGCCCTACCTGGCGGTGCCCTGCCTGGTCATGGACGGCTCGCACACCTACCGGGATCAGCGCAGGAACGCCGCCGAGCGGGAGATGTTCGTGGTGGCCACCGGCGCCGGGGTGCAGAACTTCCTGGTCCAGCTCGCCGTGCAGGGGCTTGGCTCGGCGTGGGTGTCGTCCACGATGTTCTGCCGCGACGTGGTCCGCAAGGTGCTCGACCTGCCCGAGAACTGGGACCCCATGGGCGCGGTCGCCGTCGGCCATCCCGCCGCGCCGCCGAAGGACCGGCCGCCGCGCGACCCGGCCGACTTCTACGTCACCCGCTGACCGTCACTTCCGGATGCATGCGGGGTGGCGCGGCCACAAGGCCGGCACGCGTCGCTGATCTGGCTCGGCTCCTGCCCCACGGAGAGCCGCCCGTCCGCGTCACCCCTGCGGGAGCCCGAGCTCCAACTCGATCCGGTAGATGCCGGTCATGAGAGGGGCGAACTCGGCGACGACCTCCTCCGCGTAGTCGCCGCCGTCGAGGAGCTTCACCCGGAGAGGGCGGCCCTCGTAGTCGGCCGCGATCCGGTAGCGGCCGATGGGTATGTCCTCCAGGCCCGAGCCGTCCCCGTTCCGGGTCGCCTGCCGCACGATCCGCGTGCCCTCGGAGCCGTCGATCAGCGGGCCCTCCGGGGTGAGGGTGAGCCGCACCTTCTCGTCGTCCAGGAAGGCGCCCGTGTTGATCTGGTCGGTCAGGTCCAGGCGGAACAGCACCTTGCTTCCGTAGAAGCCGAGATCGTCGGGCTTTTCTCCGGTGAGTCTCCAGGTGAAGTTCCTGATCGCGCCGCTGGGCCCGGCGAACGGCGCGTCGTCGTCGGGTGCCAGGCTCAGGGTGTAGTCCTGGCCGTTGTACCGCCTGACCACCGTCGCCGACGCGTGGAAGGTCGCCCTGACGTCGGTGCCGACGCGGTAGAGGCCGTCGCCACCGGTCCGCGCGACCGCGTTGCTGTTGTAGAGCAGCTGATTGTCGGCGACGATCTCGGCTCCCTCGATGGGCCTGCCCTGCGCGTCGACCACCCGCCCCTTCAGGACGCCGGGTTCGACCTCTCCTGGTTCGACCTCTCCGGGTTCCCCGCCCCGCCCGGACCGTTCCCCGCGCACCGAACCGCTCACCTGGCCTTCCTCCACGATCCCGCATCCGCTCAGAGCCGCCGTCAGCAGGACGCCGAGCGCCACTCGTCTCTCCATGCCGACGGAGATTATGATCATGATCTTGCAGTCGGCTTGGAAGCGACGTGCGGCGCGGCAGGCCGGGTTATCCGATCGGCTGCCGCCCGGCCTGCGGCGTCTCGACGAACCGGACACGGCGGACCGACTGGCACACCCCGTCACTGCGCCGGGCCGCCTCGGCCCGCTCCTCGCTCGGCCGGCCGTACGACGTGGTGCGCTGGCGGAGCGGGCGGCCGGTGGGGGCGACCATGGCCGCGATCTCACTGATCGTCTTGTAGGACCCGTTCTCCGAGCCGGCCATCCTGCTGATCGTCTCCTCCATGAGCGTGCCGCCGAGGTCGTTCACGCCTCCGGCGAGCACGTCGCGGCACAGGTCGTCGCGCAGCTTCACCCAGGAGCACTGGATGTTGCGGATCGCGCCGTGCAGCATGATCCGCGCCAGCGCGTGGACGGCCCGGTTCTCCCGCGCGGTGGGCCCCGGCCGGGCGATCCCGGCCAGGTAGATCGGGGCGCTGTGGTGGACGAACGGCAGCGGCACGAACTCGCTGAACCCGCCTGTCTCCTCCTGGATCGACCGGATCAGCCGGATGTGGCGCACCCAGTGCTCATGGGTGTCCACGTGGCCGTACATCATGGTCGAGGTCGTCGGGATGCCGACCCGGTGGGCGGTCGTGATGACCTCGACCCACTCCCGGGTGGGCAGTTTGCCCTTCGTCAGCACCCACCGGACGTCGTCGTCGAGGATCTCGGCCGCCGTGCCGGGCAGCGAGTCGACCCCCGCCTCCCTCGCGGCGTGCAGCCACTCCTCGACAGACAGGTTCGCCCGGCTCGCACCGTTGACGACCTCCATCGGCGAGAACGCGTGCACGTGGATGCCGGGACAGCGTTCCTTGACGGCGCGGGCGATGTCGAAGTAGGCCGTGCCCGGCAGGTCGGGGTGGATGCCGCCCTGCATGCACACCTCGGTCGCCCCGGCGTCCCAGGCCTCCTGCGCCCGGTCGGCCACCTCGCCCAGCGACAGGGTGTACGCGTCGGCGTCGGTGCGCCGCTGGGCGAACGCGCAGAACCGGCAGCCGGTGTAGCAGACGTTGGTGAAGTTGATGTTCCGGTTGACGACGTAGGTCACGTCGTCGCCCACCGCCTCGCGGCGCAGCCCGTCCGCGATCCGGCACAGCTCGTCCAGGCCCGCGTCGTCGGCGCCCGCGCCCGTCTGGTCTCCGGCGAGACCGAGCAGCGCCACCGCCTGCTCGTCGGTCAGCCGCGCCGGGTCCGCCTCCGCCCGCCGCAGCGCCTCCCGCACGCCGCTGTCCACCCTGCCGTACGGGTGACCGTCAGCCTGGCCGTTGACCGGGCCATCGGCCGGGTCGTCGGCGGGGTCATCGGCGGGGGTCGTGCGCGCGCCGCCGGGCAGGCGCTCGCGCAGCGCGTCCCAGTCGCCGTACACGCTGTCGAAGTCGTCGCGGCGGTCGCCCGAACGGCCCTCGGCGTCGACGGCGGTGTGCAGGTCGGCCCGTCCGCCGGTGACGAGACCTCCCAGGCCGCCGTCGGGCTCCTGCCAGGGGCGGCCGCGCGGCACGGCGCCCTCCCTGGCGAGCCCGGTGGCGGGGTCGGCCAGCGCCGCGACGTGCCCGGCGAGCCGGGGATCGAGCCAGGGCTCCCCCGCGAGCACATATTCCGGATAGATCGTCAAGCGCTCGCGCAGCGCGAACCCGGCGGCGGCGGTCCGGGCGGCGAGGTCGTCGATCTGCGGCCACGGCCGCTCGGGGTTGACGTGGTCGGGGGTCAGCGGGGAGACGCCGCCCCAGTCGTCGATTCCCGCCCGCAGCATGAGGGCGTACTCCTCGCCGATCAGGTTGGGCGGCGCCTGCACGCGGACCTTCGGCCCGAGCACCAGCCGCGTCACCGCGATCGTCGCGGCCAGTTCGTGCAGGTCGGCGTCGGGCATGCCGCGCATGGCCGTGTCGGGCTTGGCGCGGAAGTTCTGGACGATGACCTCCTGGACGCCGCCGTACTCCCGCGCCACCCGGCGGATGGCGAAGATCGACTCGGCCCGCTCCTCGATCGTCTCGCCGATGCCGATCAGCAGGCCCGTCGTGAACGGCACGCTGGAGCGGCCGGCGTCCTCCAGCACGCGCAGCCGTACGGCGGGGTCCTTGTCCGGGGAGCCGTAGTGGGCCTCGCCCTTCTCGGTGAACAGCCGCCGCGAGGTGGTCTCCAGCATCATGCCCATCGACGGCGCGACCGGCTTGAGCCGCTGGAGATCCCGCCAGGTCAGCACGCCGGGGTTCAGGTGCGGCAGCAGCCCGGTCTCCTCCAGCACGCGGATCGCCATCGCCCGGACGTACGACAGGGTGTCGTCGTACCCGTGCGCGTCGAGCCACTCGCGCGCCTGGTGCCACCGGTCCTCGGGGCGGTCGCCGAGCGTGAACAGCGCCTCCTTGCAGCCCATCTCCGCGCCCCGGCGGGCGATCTCCAGCACCTCGTCCGGCGACAGGAAGGGGGCCGGGAGCCGGTGGGGGGCGGTGGCGAACGTGCAGTAGCCGCATCTGTCCCGGCACAGCCGCGTCAGCGGGATGAACACCTTGCGGCTGTAGGTGACGACGCCGGGCCGCCCGGCCGCCTCCAGGCCCGCGTCCCGGACCCGCGAGGCGTACGCGAGCAGTGTGTCAAGATCGTCGCCGCGAGCGCGCAGCAGGACCGCCGTCTCGGCGAGATCGAGCGTCTTGCCGTCCCGGGCCCGCGCGAGCGCCCGGCGCGTCCCGCCGCCGGAGGCCGGGCCGGCGGTCGAGGTCGAAGGGGTGCCGTCGAGGTCCGGGGGTCGCTTCGCCGTCATAGCCCGCAGCCTATGAGCCCTGCGTACGGACGGCGCAGCCGCCTCCGGACCAACTCTTTGATCAGGGGCGGCGCGGCCGCGCCAGGCGGTGGGGTATCAGCCGGTCGTGTATCTCCGATCAGCAGGGGCCCGGCGACTGGTCGTCGTGACGCTCGTCTTCGGCACGCTGGGACCGCCGACGGCCCAGGCGCTCGCGGCACCGGCCCTTCGGGCGCTTCCGGTGACCGACCACGTCACCCACGGCGACCGTACCGGCCACGGCCGTCTCGCCGGAGACACGGTGCAGGCGCGACAGGCGCGGAAGGCGACGAAGGCGGGGCACACCCGAGGAGCGGGGCAGGCGCGGAAGGCGACGCGGGCACCGGAAGCGTCAGCGGCACCGCAGGCGCGAGGGGCACGGCAGGTGCCAGAAGCGCGACAGGCGCGAGGGGAAGGCCAAACACCAGGGGCTCGGCACGCGCTGGACGCCGCGCGGGTGTGGCAGGTGCGGCGCGGGCGGGGCGGCGGCTGGCAGGTCACGAGCGGCGTGCGATCGGCGAACTCGCCGCAGATCGGCAGCCCCGTGCGGCAGGTGTCCAGGGGCAGGCGCAACGTGAACGCGCCCGGAGGCAACAGCGGCTCCGCCGTCGCCGGCCTCCAGCAGGTGGCGGGCGACAGCGTCGTCCTCAACACGCTGAACGGCGGATGCCTGCCGACCGTGGTCCACTGCGGGATCAACCAGTCCCTGCGTTCCGGCGGGCGGTGACGGACGGCTCGCTCAGAAGGAGCGGTAGTCGCGGGCGGCCATGCGGGGACCGCGGGCCGGCGGCCTGACCCCGCTGAGCTCGATCAACCTGACCACCCGGTGGCGGTGGCCGCGGAACGGCTCCAGCAGTTCGAGCATGCCGGCATCGTCGGTCTTCCGGCCGGTCAGGGCGTAGCCGACGATGCCGGGCAGGTGGAAGTCGCCCACGCTCGGCGCGTCCGGGTCGCCGTGCGCACGCTGGCGCACCTCGGCCGAGGTCCACACGCCGATCCCCGGCAGCGCCCGCAGCAGCCGGTCCGCCTTCGCCGAGCCCTCGGTCCCCACAGCGACATCCACGTCGGCCACGACCTGTGCCGCGTCCGGTGCGCCCGCTGAGATCGACGCCGCGTCAGGTGACGGCACCGGGTCCGGCGGATCCGCCGACCCGGCGGCGCCTGTCGTGCGCTCCAGTTTCGCCGCGTGGCGCGCGGCGTTGACGATCGTCCTGGCCCGTACGGCCTCCGCCCCGGCCCGGTGCCAGTCCCACGACGGGACCACGCGCCACACCTCCGGCGACGGGACGACGTACATGCCCTCGGGAGCCGGGCCGGGAGCGGGCTCGCCGTACCGGCGCAGCAGGAACCGCCAGGCCCGCCACGCCTCCCTGCCGACCACCTTCTGCTCCAGCACGGCGGGCGCGAGCGCCTCGAAGACCCGCAGGCTGCGCCCGATCCGCAGCCCGCCGGAGCGTCCGGCCAGATCGGCGACGAACGCGGCGGCCCGGACGTGCCGCGGATCCGTGGAGCGGGCGAGCCGTGCGAGCAACGCGGCGAAACCGGCCACGTCGTCGTCGGCGCCCAGTAGCGAGGGAAGCATCTCCAGGAGCCACCCGGCCCCCGGGCCCCACGCCTGCCCGTGGATCTCGCCGTCGCGGCTCCCCGTCACGCGCAGGGTGCCGGGGCCTTCGGGAGTGCGCGAGGTGCGCCAGAACGCGCCGTCGGGCGTACGGCGCCAGGCGGGGTCGCCTCCCCCGCGCCGGTGCGGCGACAGCGTCAGCGCCACGTCGACCGGCGCGGCCGGCCGCCACCGCCGCTCGCGCGCCTGCGCCCCCGGACCGCGACCGGCGGGAACCCCGCGAGCGGCAACGGAAAGAGCAGCACCGGAAGTGCCGGTGCCGGGCGAGACCGCGCAGGACGGAGGGGTGCCCGCCGTGACGGGCACGCCGCCGGGCGCGGATGATCTGGGCATTCGGCTCGCCTCCACCCGCCCAGTCTGCCGCTCCCCCCGATGACGGGTGGGAGCGGGACCGGTGTCACACGTCGCTGGAGAAGCGGACGGCGCACTCGGGCAGGGTGACCCCGGGCCACACGCGCATGCCGGCCGTGAGCTCGTTGCCGGGGCCGATGGACGCGCCGTCGCCGACCACGACCTGACGCAGCACGGTGCCGGAGGCGACGCGGGCGCCCACGCCGACGACCGAGTCCACCACGGTCGCGCCGGACGCGACGTGGCATCCCTCGGAGAGCACGCTGCCGCGCACGCTGGCGCCCGCCTCGACGGTGGCCCGGGGGCCGACGACCGTGCCGCCGGTGACCTTGGCTTCGGGCGACACGACGGCCCCGTCCAGCAGGAGCCGCTCACCGGCCGGGCCGGGCAGGGCGGGCGAGCCGAGCTTGCCCAGCACCAGATCGGCCGAGCCCTGCACGAACGCCGCGGGCGTGCCCACGTCGAGCCAGTACGACGCGTCGGCGAAACCGAGCACCAGCTCACCGGCCGCGATCAGGCCGGGGAAGGTCTCCCGCTCCACCGAGACCACCCTGCCCTCGGGGATCGTGTCGATGACCGAGCGCTGGAACACGTAGCAGCCCGCGTTGATCCGGTTCGTCACCGGATTCGGCGTCTTCTCCAGGAAGGCGGTGACCCGGCCCTCGTCGTCGGTCGGCACGCAGCCGAACCTCGACGGGTCGTCCACCTCCGTGAGATGGAGGGTCACCGCGGCACCGCGTGAGACGTGCAGGTCGACCTGCGCGGCGATGTCGTGGCCCGACAGGATGTCGCCGTTCAGCACGAGCACCGGCGCCTCGGGCGGGCAGGTCAGGGCTTGTGCGGCGTTGCGGATCGCACCGCCGGTGCCGAGCGGGGTGTCCTCGGTCACGTACACGATCTCCAGGCCGAACCCCGCCCCGTCGCCGAACGCCTCGGCGAACATCGAGGCCCGGTAGGACGTCGCGAAGACCACCCGGCGCACCCCGTACGCCCGCGCCTTGGCCAGCTGGTGCGCGAGGAAGGGCACCCCCGCCGTCGGCAGCAGCGGCTTCGGCGTGCTGAGTGTCAGCGGCCGGAGACGCGTGCCCTGGCCGCCCACGAGAAGGATCGCCTCAAGACCGTCCGGCGACCGCACAGAACTGTCCCTCACAGCCGCGAGAGTAGCCTAGACAGAACCTTCGTATGGCGTCCCGCCACAGGCATCTTTCCGGATATTTCCTGGCAGGCGCGCTACCTCCGTCGCCGAACCCTCAAATCGGACGGCACACAGGGCCACAAACGGACGCCCGAAAACGAACCCACCATAATTCCCTTTTTGCCGACCGTATCCTCGGCCGCATTGCGGAGAGACCCGAGTTCCGGCACGCATTTCCCCCCACTCAGGGCAGTTTCGTGCGTATCCGATCGGACATACAGCCCTAACCTGCCATGGGTTCCCGATCCCTTGCCAGTCGCGCACACATCGGCACATCGCGGCTGGTCGGCACAGGAAAGGGTGAAAGGCCAGAACTCCGGCGCAGCCGTACTCAAGTAGCAATCTGCACGAAGCTGTTTGACATACCACTTAACCGGCGCATTACATGTGTCGGCGCGGCCAAGAGCACCGAATCGGCGCGCCAATCCCCTTTCGCCCCCACTCGGGGCCATCCTCCTTTTCCTGGAGTCCTGCTTGAGGCTGCACCGTTCGAGGCTGCACCGTGCCATGCCCGCGTTCGTCCTCATCGCCGCCGCGCTGTCACCGCTGACGCCCGGGAGCCGTGCGTACGCCGAGCCGGTTCCGGCGGCGCAGCCGGACGAGGCCGCCGCGCTGCGCGCCGCCCGGGACTCCGGGCAGCCGGTCGAGGTGCTCGACCGGCGGACGGAGAACCGGACTGTGTACGCCAACGGTGACGGGACGTTCACGCTCGAACAGAGCCCGTTGCCGGTCCGGGTCCGCCGGGGCTCCGGGTGGGCTCCCGTGGACACGACGCTGCGGGCGGAGGCCGACGGGACGATCGCGCCGGTGGCGACGGCGGTGGGCCTGTCCCTGTCGGGCGGCGGGGACGGTCCGTTCGCGACCATCTCCGACCAGGGCCGTGAGCTGTCCATGAGCTGGCCGGGCAGGCTGCCGGCGCCGAAGATCGAGGGGTCGGCGGCCACCTATCCGGAGGTGCTGCCGGGGGTCGACCTGCGGGTGACTGTCTCGGTCACCGGCTTCTCCGAGGTTCTCGTCGTGAAGAACGCGCAGGCGGCGGCCGACCCGGCGCTCGCCACGATCACCTTCGGCCTCGGAGCCAAGGGTGTGGCGGTCAGCGAGGGCGCGGAGGGAGCGGCCCAGGCGGTCACCGAGGGCGGGGCCGTGGTCTTCCACTCCCCCGCGCCGCAGATGTGGGACTCGTCCGCCGACCGGTCGGGTGCCACCGCCGGGCGCCAGGCGTCCACGGAGGGGCCGGAAAGCGGGAGCAGGCGCGCCACGATGCCCACCGAGGTGACCTCGTCGGCGATCTCGATCACCCCGGACCGGGCCATGCTGACCGACTCACGGACCACCTTTCCCGTCTTCATCGATCCGGAGTGGACGGGGTCGAGGCTCGGCTGGGCGATGGTGTCGTCCGACGGCTCCTACACCGGCTGGAATCCCGCTCACCGGTCTGAGGCGGGCTCGTACAACGGCTCGGTGAAGCGTCGTTCGTTCTATCGGATGCGGACCGACCACGTGGCGTACAAGCACATCCTCAAGGCGACGTTCCGGATTACGGAGACCTGGTCCTGGTCGTGCAGCGCGCGGCCCGTCCAGTTGTGGTTCACCGGGCCGATCTCCCAGTCGACCACCTGGAGCAAGCAGCCGGCGCTGCACAGGAAGCTGGACGAGCTGAACGTCGCCAAGGGCTACGCACCCGGCGGGTGCGACAGCGGCGGGATCGAGTTCGACGCGACGGACGCGGTGGTCAGCACCGCCGGGCGCGGGCTGGACGACACCACCCTCGGCCTGATCGCGGGCGACGAGACCGACAACTACGGCTGGAAGGGGTTCGACCAGGACACCGCCAAGCTCGTCGTCACCTACAACAGCGTGCCCAGCCGGCCCGCCGCGATGGGCACCGCCCCGGCCACGCCCTGTGCGACGGGCTCCGGGCGGCCCGCGGTCAACTCGCTGACGCCGGCCCTCAAGGCGAAGGTCTACGACCCGGACAAGGCGGGCGACGGGGTCCGGGCCGAGTTCGACGTCAACGTCTACAGCTCCTCCGCCGGCACCTGGGGCGACCTGTACACCAAGACCACCGGCTACCAGGCGTCCGTCGACCCGGTCGAGCACAAGGTGACGCTGTCCGGCCTGACCGAGGGCGGCGTCTACTCCTGGCGCGTCCGGGCGTACGACGGAACCGACGGCGGGCCGTGGAGCGCCTGGTGCGAGTTCCGGGTCGACACCGCCGTCCCCGCCGGACTGCCCGGTGTCTCCTCCGCGCGCTACCCGGCGGACGAGCCGGCCGATCCGGGCCTGTGGCACGACGGGATCGGCCGCCCGGGTGCCTTCACCTTCACGCGGAACGCGGCCGACCCCGACGTGGTCGCCTTCGACTACGCGGTGGACGACATCACGGCGCGCCGCCGGGTGCAGGCGTCGTCCGGCACCGCCACCGTGCAGATCGCCCCGTCGCACGACTGGCTGAACACGGTCTACGTATGGCCGGTCGACCAGGCGGGCAACCTCGGGCCGTACGCCGCCTACCAGTTCTACGTCTCCTTCACGGCGGCCGGGCCGGTCTCGTACTGGACGATGGACGAGGCCGCCACGTCGGCCACCGCCGCCGACGCGGTCGGCGGCAGGGCGCTGACGGCGACCGACGTGTCCTTCGGCGGCGGCCGTTCGGTCAAGGCCGCCTACCTGAACGGCACCAGCAGCCGCCTCGCGGCGGGCGGCCCCGTGCTGGACACCGGCAAGGCCTTCACCGTCTCCGCCTGGGCGCAGGTCACCAACGACACCCACGTCAACACGGTCGCGGCCCAGGAGGGGAACCGCGCCGCCGGCTTCCAGCTCTACTACAACCACGGCGACAAGAAGTGGAGCTTCGGCCGCCGCCCCTCCGACGCCGACGGCGTCTCACCGGTCAAGGCGGTCTCGGACGCGCCCGCCCGGCTCAACGCCTGGGAACACCTCGTCGGCGTCTACGACCCGGCCGCGGCCCAGTTGCGCCTGTACGTCAACGGACGGCTGCAGTCGTCCCAGCCCGCCTTCACCACGCCCTGGAACGCGACCGGCGCCTTCGAGATCGGCCGCATGAAGATCGACGGCGTGCTCGGCAACTACTTCAGCGGGGTCGTCGACGAGGTCCGGGTGTGGGACCGCATCGTCTACCCGTCCGAGGTCGCCGACCTGGTGAACCGGCCGCCGCAGCACCAGGGCTGGTGGCGGTTCGACGAGGGAGCCGGCACGTCCGCCGCCACCTCCACCAGCCACACCGGGCGCACCGCGACCCTGTCCGGCGGGGCCGGGTGGACCACCGACGGGCACGACCTCGACGCGCTGGCGCTGCCGGGCTCCGCCCAGTACGCCGCGACACCGGCGTACGTCACCCGGACCGACGGCAGCTTCACCGCGGTGGCCTGGGTCCGGCTCAACAGTGCGGGAAAGACGGCGACCGCCGTGAGCCAGGACGGCACCCGCCGCAGCGCCTTCACGCTCGGCTACCGCGTCTTCGGCTCCACCGGCAGGTGGTCGTTCGACCTGCCGGACGCCGACACCGACACGGCGAGCCTGTTCAGCGCCACCGCGGACCCCGCGCTGGCCCCCGTCGACCTGGAGCAGTGGACGCTGCTGGCCGGCGTCTACGACTACCCGCGTAAGGAGCAGCGGCTGTACGTCAACGGCCAGAAGGTCGCCGTCGCCGCGTTCGGCGCGCCCTGGAACTCCACCGGCGCGCTGCAGGTCGGCCGGGCCAGATCGGCGGGCGCGGCCACCGGCTACTGGCCGGGCGACCTGGACGACGTCCACGTCTACACCGGCGTCCTGACCGACGAGGAGATCCTCAACCTCACACTGGGGCTCGCGTGACCGCTCCCCCGACCGGTGCGGCCGGTGACGACCGCGCTCCCTTCCCTCGTTCTCCCGGCTCCGCCCGTCCTCACGGAGGCTCTGAAGTGATCGGCAAACCCGTGGTCCCCCTGTCCCGCAGGTGGACCACCCGTCTCGCGGCGCCGGTGGCGGCGGCCGTACTGCTCGGCCTGTTCCAGGTGCCGCGGGCGGCGCAGGCGGCACCGGACGGCCCGCACCGGCCCGGCGACGTCTCCTCGGTCTCGGGCAGTACGGGGAGCGCGCGGCCCGCCGGGAAGGACCCCGAGGCGGGCACGGCGTGGCGGGCACGCGAGGCCGCCTGGCCGAACCCCGGCACCGCCACCGTCCGCCCGTCTGGCGATGGCAGGGCCCGCGCGGGCGATCTTCCCGTCTCCGTCGGCGTGCCCGCCGATCAGGCCGGCGGCACAGGGACCGGCACTCTGGCAGTGCAAATGCTCGACCGGAAGGCGGCGGCCGGGCTCGGCGTGGACGGCGTCGTCGTTCGGGTCGCCCGCACGGACCAGCAGGCGGCCGGACGGGCCGACCTCGAAGTGGACTATTCGAGCTTCGCGGACGCCTACGGCGGTGACTGGGCCGCGCGGCTGCGGCTGGTCCAGCTGCCCGCCTGCGCGCTGACCACCCCCGGCGCCCCCGCGTGCCGGACCGCGACTCCCGTCCCGAGCGAGAACCGGGACGGGAAGGTCTCCGCCGTCGTCCAGGCCGCCCCCGCGGCGGGGTCGGTGTACGCGCTGACGGCGGCTCCCTCGGGCGGGTCGGGCGACTTCACCGCGAGTTCCCTGTCGCCGTCGGCGACCTGGTCGGGCGGCGGCTCGACGGGCGAGTTCTCCTGGTCGTACCCGCTGCGCACGCCCCCGGGCCTGGGCGGCCCGATGCCGCAGCTCGCGCTGTCGTACTCCTCCGGGAGCGTGGACGGGCGCACCTCCTCCACCAACAACCAGACCTCCTGGATCGGCGAGGGCTGGGACCTCACCTCCGGCGGGTTCGTCGAGCGCCGCTACAAGTCCTGCGCCGACGACGGCGTGACGCCCAAGACCGGCGACCAGTGCTGGGCGTACGACAACGCGACCGTCACCCTGGGCGGCAAGGCGAGCGAGCTGATCCGTGACGACGCCACCGGCGTGTGGCGGATGAAGAACGACGACGCCGCCAAGGTGGAGAAGCTGACCGGCGCCGCCAACGGCGACGACGACGGCGAGCACTGGAAGATCACCACCACCGACGGCACACAGTACTTCTTCGGGCTCGCCCGGCTGCCCGGCTGGGCGTCGGGCAAGCCGGAGACCGACTCCACCTGGACCGTCCCGGTGTTCGGCGACGACTCCGGCGAGCCGTGCCACGGCTCGACGTACGCCGCGTCCTGGTGCAGGCAGGCGTGGCGGTGGAACCTCGACTACGTCGTCGACCCCAACGGCAACGCCGCCACCTACTGGTACGCCAAGGAGACCAACTACTACGCTCGCAACCTCGCCACCGCCACCTCCTACGACCGCGGCGGCTACCTGAGCCGGATCGACTACGCGCAGCGGTCCGACAGCCTGTTCTCGGCCTCCGCGCCGGCTCGGGTGACCTTCGGGGTGGCCGAGCGATGCCTGCCCGACTCGTCGTTCGACTGCGCCACGTCGAAGTTCACCACCGCGAACGCCTCGCACTGGCCGGACGTGCCGATGGACCAGAACTGCGACTCCGGGCAGTCGTGCACCGGCAAGGTCTCGCCGACGTTCTGGTCGCGCAAGCGGCTCACCTCGGTCACCACGCAGATCTGGTCCGGCAGCGCGTACGCCGACGTCGACACCTGGACCCTGACCCACCTGTTCCCGGGCGCGGGCGACGGCACCGACCCCGCGCTGTGGCTGGACTCCGTCCAGCAGACCGGCAAGACCGGCGGCAGCGCCGCCCTGCCGGCGGTCACGTTCGGCGGCGCGCAGATGCACAACCGGGTCGACGGCACCGAGGGCCTGCCGCCGTTCACCAAGCGCCGGATCACCGTCGTCTCCAACGAGACCGGCGGCCAGATCTCCGTCACCTACTCGGGCGAGGAGTGCAAGGCCGGTCAGACCCCGGCGCCGGACAACAACACCAAGCGGTGCTTCCCGCAGTACTGGACGCCCGAGGGCGCGAGCGACCCGATCAAAGACTGGTTCCACAAGTACGTCGTCACCGAGGTCAGCGAGATCGACCGCACCGGCGGTGCCCCCTTCACCACTACGGGCTACGAGTACGTCGGCCCGGCGGCCTGGCACTACGACGACGATGACGGGCTGACCAAGGAGAAGTACAAGACCTGGTCACAGTGGCGCGGATACCAGAAGGTCCGCGTCTACGAGGGCGACCCGGACGGCGAGCGGTCGCTCACCGAATACCTCTACTTCCGCGGCATGGACGGCGACAGGACCACCTCGGGCACCCGCTCGGTGAGCGTGACCGACTCCGAGGGCACGGCCAGCACCGACGACGACTGGCTGCAGGGCGTCGTCCGCGAGGTGACCACCTACACCCGGGCGGGGGGCACGGTCCTGGAGGGCGCCATCTCCGACCCGTGGACGCGCGGCCCGACCGCCACCCGGGTCCGCTCCTGGGGCACCAGCCGCGCCTACATGGTCGACACGGCCAGGACCCGGACCCGCACCGCGCTGACCGCGGGCGGGTGGCGCCGCACCGAGTCGGCCACCGCCTTCGACAACGACGCGCTCGCCACCCAGGTCAACGACCTCGGCGACACCTCCACCGCCGACGACGACCAGTGCGTGCGCAACACGTACGCCCGCAACGACAGCAAGTGGATCATCGACACGCTCGCCCGGGTGGAGACGGTCTCGGTAGCCTGCTCGGTCACCCCGGACCGGTCGAAGGACCTGCTGTCCGACGCCCGCATGTCCTACGACGGTGGCGCGTACGGCGCGGCGCCGACGAAGGGCGACGTCACCACCACCGAGAAGCTCGCCGGCTACGACGGCTCGCCCTCGTACGTCACCGTCGCCACCACGAAGTACGACGCGTACGGACGGGTGGTCGAGGTCGCCGACGCGGCCCAGCACAAGACGACCACCGCCTACACCCCGGCCTCCGGGGGCCTGGTCACCAAGACGACCGTGACCAACCCGGCCGGTCACGTCACCACGACGGAGATCCGCCCCGAGTGGGGCGCCACGACCGGAGTCGTGGACCCGAACGGCAAGCGGACCGACGTGACGTATGACGCGCTCGGCCGGACCAGCCAGGTGTGGCTGCCGACGCGGCCGAAGGCGAGCAACTCCGCCTCGCCCAGTGCGAAGTACGCCTATCTGGTCCGTACCGACAAGCCGGTCGCGGTGACCACCCAGACGATCCGCAACGACGGCACCTACACCACCGGTCACACGCTGTTCGACGGGCTGCTCAGGGTGCGGCAGACGCAGGCCCCCGCCCCTGGCGGCGGCCGGGTGATCACCGACACCTACTACAACAGCCGCGGCCAGGCGGTGAAGGCCAACCAGCCCTACTTCAACGACCAGTCCCCCGCGACCACGTTGTGGGAGGTGGGCAACGACGCCGACATCCCCGGCCAGACGCGGACGCAGTACGACGGCGCGGGACGGCCGACCGCCTCCGTCTTTCTGGTCCACAACGTGGAGAAGTGGCGGACCACCACGGCGTACGGCGGTGACCACGTCGACCTCACCCCGCCCGCCGGGGGCACGGCGACCACCACCTACACCGACGCGCGCGGCCGGACGACCGAGCTGCGGCAGTACAAGGGCGGGGTTCCCTCGGGGGCCTACGACGCCACCCGCTACGCCTACACCCCGGGCGGGCAGCTCGCGAAGGTGACCGACCCGGCGGGCAACCAGTGGTCGTACGGCTACGACCCGCGCGGCCGGAAGGTCCGCGCCGACGACCCCGACAAGGGCCGCACCACCTTCGCGTACGACGACCTCGACCAGCTCACCTCCAGCACCGACGCGCGGGGCAGGACCCTCGCCTACACCTATGACGTGCTGGGCCGCCCGACCGGCAGGTACGACGGCTCGCCCACCGGCACGAAGCTCGCCGACTGGACGTACGACACGCTGGCGAACGGGACCTCGGTCAAGGGGCTGCCGGTGGCCTCGACCCGCTACGCGGGCGGCCAGGCGTACACGACCAGGGTCGACACCTACGACGACGCCTACCGCGCCACCTCCACCACCATGGTCGTCCCGGCCGCGGAGGGCAAGCTGGCCGGCAGCTACCAGTACGGCGCGTCGTACAACGTCGACGGCACCCTGTCGGGGTCGGCGATCCCCGCGGCCGGCGGCATGCTGCGCGAGGTCATGCTGTACGGCTACGACGAGCTCGGCAACCCTGTCACCACGAGCGGCCTGACCAGCTACGTCACCGACACCAAGTATTCCAAGCTGTCCCAGCCGCTGTGGCAGACGCTGCGCACGAGCAGCACCGGCAAGCGGGTGATGCGCTACTTCTACTTCGACGACGGCACCAACCGCCTCAACCGCGTCCTCACCCAGCGCGAGACCGCCCCCATCGGGATCAGCGACCTCAACTACGGCTACGACGAGGCCGGCAACATCACCTCGATCGCCGACAAGCCGTCCGGGCAGACCCCCGACGTCCAGTGCTTCACCTACGACTACCTGCGGCGGCTGACCGAGGCCTGGGCCCAGGGCGCCGAGGACTGCGCCGCCGCCCCGTCCACGTCCGTCCTGGGCGGGCCCGCGCCGTACTGGTCGTCGTTCGGCTACGACGCGACCGGCAACCGTACGCGGGAGGTGCGGCACAGCGGGAGCGGAGACGTCACCCGCACCTCCACCTTCCCCGCCGCCGGGCAGCCGCAGCCGCACACGCTGCGCACGGTCGCGACGGCCGGCGGCCCGAACGACGGGCAGAGCGACAGTTACGGCTACGACGCGGCCGGCAACACCACCGGCCGCACCGCCGGGGCCGTGCAGCAGGCTCTCGAATGGGACGCCGAAGGCCATCTCGCCAAGGTGACCGAGGCGGGCAAGACCACCTCCTATCTGTACGACGCCGACGGCAACCGGCTGATCCGCCGCGACCCCACCGGCGCCACCCTGTATCTGCCGGGGCAGGAGGTCCGCCTGGACACCGCCTCACAGGCCACCTCCTACACCCGCTACTACAACCACGGCGGGGCGCAGGTCGCGGTGCGGACCAAGGCCGGCCTGTCCTGGCTGGCCCCCGACCCGCAGGGCACCGCCACCGCCGCGGTCGACGCCTCGACGCAGGCGGTCACGCTGCGCCGCTTCGACCCGTTCGGTCAGGCCCGGGGAACCGCCCCCACCGCCTGGCCCGGCGAGAAGGGCTTCGTCGGAGGGACGATCGACGCCTCCACCGGGCTCACCCACCTCGGCGCCCGCGAGTACGACGCGGCGGCCGGCCGGTTCCTGTCGGTCGACCCGCTGATCGACGTCGCCGACCCCCAGCAGATGAACGGCTACGGGTACGCGAACAACTCGCCGGTCACCTCCAGCGACCCCGACGGCCTCATCCCGGAGGACTACGCCAACGGCCGCAACGGCGGCTACCGGGGCTGGCAGCAGGACATCGCGGCGGCCAAGGCTCACCGCCCCATCCGCCCGCACCCCAGCTATAGACCCGTCGGCCACTACTCGGCGACCCCGGTCTACCACGCGCCCAAGCCCACCTGCGGCACGTGGAACTTCGGCTGCCACATCCGCAAGGCCGTCAGCACGGCCGGGCAGTGGGTCGCCGAACACAAGACCGTCATCGTCTCCACGATCGTCGCCGTCGGCGTCGGCGTGGCCTGCGAGGCGGTCACGGCGGGAGCCGGCACCGTCGGCTGCGCCATGCTCGCCGGAGCCGCCGCCCATCTCGTCTCCGACGCGATGCAGGACAGCATCCACAGCGTCGGCGACGCCCTGAGATCCGCCGCCATCGGATCACTGGAAGGCCTCGCCGGAGCCGGCATCGGCAGGGCGATCGGTGCCGCCGCCAAGGCGGCGGCACCCTCGATCCGCGCCGCCGTGGGCGGCAGGGCCGGCCGGGTCACCGCCGCGGCCGAGGGACGCTCGGCGCCCGCGGCCTGCAACAGCTTCGTGCCGGGCACGGCGGTGCTGCTCGCGGACGGATCCACCAAGCCGATCGAGGACGTCCAGGTCGGCGACCGGGTGAAGAGCACCGACCCGGAGACCGGTGAGACCGGCGCGCGCCCGGTGACCGCCCTGATCCACGGCTACGGCGACAAACACCTCGTGCGGATCGCCGTCGCCGACGGCACGAAGACCGGCACGGTCACGGCCACCGACGGCCACCCCTTCTGGATCCCGGGCCGCCACGCCTGGGTCGACGCCAAGAACCTCAAGCCCGGCATGTGGCTGCGCACCAGCGCCGGCACCCTCGTCCAGATCACCGCGGTCAAGAAGTGGACCGCCCACCACCAGCACGCCCACAACCTCACCATCGCCGACCTCCACACCTACTACGTGGCGGTCGGTAACACCCCGGTGCTCGTCCACAACTGCAACAGCGCCGTCGAAAGCGCCTCGGTTGATGACCTGGTGAGTATGGCGACGCAGCAGGGCAAGGGAGGATTGAGTCCGGCTGGCAGGTCCTACCAAAAGCATGTCGATCCCCTGAAGAGAACTCCAGCACACATCGCGAAGTATGATGTCGGCCCCATATCGACCAACGCCGACAGGACGCTTATCGGCGACTACCATGTGGAAGACATCATGACCAACCCTGGTGTCGTAGAGAGCGTCAATCATTCTGCGACGGCGCACTACGGCGGGATCACCCGAGACTTTCGTCTACCAGGTGACGGACGCGGAGTGCGGTGGAGCATGCGTGGTGGCGGCGCAACCTTCGAGGGGTTCCTGTGACAGGCTCGCATGCGAGCGACTTCGAGTCGCTCATCCCGCTGTTCACCGACGACGAACTGGGCTCCGTGCGCGACATCTACGTGATGGACGCCGACCTGGATGCCTGGGAACGGCTGCTCGCGAGTCTGCAGGGCTCCCGCTGGGATCCCCAGCTGTTTGTGAGGCAGCGTGCCGTCGACTTCCTATCGGCGGCGACCATTTTCGCCGGAGCTTCGCCGGAGGCCGACACATACGATCTGCGGGTCACCGTGGGGGATGTCTGGATCTGGTGTCACTTCTACTCTACGGATGAGATCGAGTTCAGTCTCCAGGCCGGCCAGATAACGTCGGTACCCGCCCTGAAGCACCTCGTCGAGTTCATGCGATGGCTGAGCGACCTGTTGGAGAAGGACGTAAAACTCACGCTTGAAGCACCGACCGGGAACAGCGCACCCCCGCTCCTTCTTGTGAAGCGAGGCTCGGGGGAGCTCCAGTCCTTCCCCTTGTAATGCCGTGCCAGACCAGACGAAGGAATCGGGTGGTATGGACCTGGAGGTTGAGGTCGGTTCGACCATCTCGCGGTGGGAGTTGGCGGCTCCCGACCACACGCTCAAACCCCCGGCGGGCCCACCATCCGTGAGCAGTCCCACACGGTGGTCAGCGCGACTCATCTCAGCGAACTACTGAAACCCCGCGTGGGGACCTGCCACTGGGCGGCATGTCAGGAGGTCAGATAAGTGGCGACGTACGAGGATCTCTCGCCGTACACCTACTGGAAGGACGCGAATCTGCCCGCACCTCACAACGGCGTGAGGATGCTGAACGTCGGATGGCTGGGCAGGGGCCGGGAGTTTGAGACGGGGCGATGCGCTCCCGCGGTCCTTGCCATCCTCAGCCGCCTCGCCGCGACCCCGCAGAATGTCATGCGGGGACTCCACTACTGCGAGTTCTGTGAGGAGGAATCACCGATCAGGATCCCCGTGCCGGGGAGCCGGAGTGGACATGCCTGGTTGGGGACCGGAGAAATCCACGTTGCCGCGAAGGACGGCGTTGTGTACTCAGCTCCGACGCTCATCGTGCACTACATCGACAAGCACTCCTATCTCCCCCCTGCCGAGTTCATCGAGGCAGTGCTCCGCCTACCCTGATCTCACGACGTCATCCGGAACCGAGGTCTGGGTGAATCCGATGCCACCAAGCACATCTGGGAGGAGACGCGTGGTCTCGCCTTCTCAAGGCCGTATGCGGAACAGGCCCGGCTGAGCAGCCTCGCGGCAGCCGGATTTGGCGGCGTTCATCCGTCGTATGGCGGAGGTGTCCGCCTCTCCCGAGGCGGAGGAGTGGGAGAACGACACGCTTCCGCGATTCCTGGACGGGCTGGCGGCATTCGTCTCCGCGATGGACGGCTACTTCCGCAATCAGGGGCTCTCCGTTCCGGATCAGCCGTCATGGCAGCTGGTCGGCGACATGCTGGCGGCCGCGACCCTCTACGAATAGCCGGCTCACCGAAACGGCGGTCCGGGGAACAGCCCTCCCCGGGACCGCGGCGGCGTGAGGCTCCCTGAGGCGCTCGCCTACCAACTGGCGGGCGCCCAGCCGTACCCCCTTTGACCGCGTCCGGTCCTACCGCTCGGCCGGATCGGCGTAAGGGCCGTGGGCGGCCGGGCGGGCCGAGTCACCGCCGCGGCCGAGGGACGCTCGGTGCCCGCGGCCTGCAACAACTTCGTGCCGGGCACGGCGGTGCTGCTCGCGGACGGATCCACCAAACCAATCGAGGACGTCCAGATCGGCGACCGGGTCAAGAGCACCGACCCCAAGACCGGCGAGACCAGCTCACGCCCCGCGGCCACCGTCAAGACTCTTCCTGAGGATTTCCGGCCGACCTCGGGCCAAAACTATGTCCCGCTCGTTCGCGCAACACCGGAGCAGGACGCGATAGAAGTGCCCGACCTTCATTTCGAAATACACGGCGACCATCTCAGGATCACTTTACACAAGCAGCCGGAAGAGAGATACGTCGGCGCCGATTCAGTGCCCTTCGGAGTCGGAGTAGAAGGGCTTCTTGTTTCAGTGATTCTGCAGTGGACCCCTCTGGAGAGGGAACACTTTTTGTCGCCATGCTCATGATGGCCCCATTATTCGAATTTTCTGGAGTGGAAGATATGGAGATCTCGACGACGGTCGAAACTTTGTTATGTCGTCGGTCCTGATAGCATCCGATCGTGAACGAATGGTCAGCGGTCGAGGCGGTGCGGTCGTTCGTGGCCGCACTGCGGTCTACGCGCGACAGGGCGATTGCCCAGGTCGGCGGCGCCCAAAGCGTCAAAGACATCGTGCACATGGCTCACCGGAGAGCCATTCCCCGCGATGCGGGCCTCCAGGACGGAACTTGCTACTCTGTCCACGGAATCGGCTGTTGGATGGCCGACCCCGAAGGCCGAGAAGTCGACGTGGACATCGACGACGACGATCACGAGATATTCGACGCATGGCGCATAACCAGGTACTTGGGGAGCACCTCCCGAGAGGTCTCCAAATCCCGAGATGATATTCTTATGGCGTGTCGCGACCTCGTGAATTCGGGGGAGCTGATAGAGCCCAGGAAAAACTGGTTCAGGTTGCCCCATCCTTGACGGGCCGATCGAAGCAAAGAGCTCCACGTGCCGGATCAGCCGCCATGGCAGCTTGTCCGGGGACACGCTGACAGCCGCGAACATTCACGAACAGCGGGCCAGCGAATGTGAACCAGTCCGTGCGAAGAAGAGTCGCAACTTGTTCACGGGCCGTCGGCGTACGCCTCCGCTTGCCGTCAGCCCTCGGCAGAGGACCAGGTAATTCGCGCGAGGCCGGATAATGCCGTGCTACTCGACGCCGTCCACGACGTGGCGCGGACGAATCACTCGGCACACTAACCCTCGACGGCGCGTTGGTAGGCGAGGAGGTGGGCCTCGGCGGAGTGCTTCCAGGTGAACTCGCGCGAACGGGTGACCCCCGCCTCGGCCAGGGACTCGCGCCGTTCCGGCGACTCCAGCAGGGCACGCAGCGCCCGCGCGATGCTGTCGGCGTCGGGTTCGGTGTAGACCACGGCGTCGCCGCCCACCTCCGGCAGTGAGGCACGGTGGGTCGTCAGCACGGGCGCCCCGCAGGCCATCGCCTCCAGCACCGGCAGCCCGAACCCCTCGCACCGCGACGGCGAGGCGACCGCGAGCGCCCCGCCGAGGAAGCCCGGCAGGTCGGCGAAGGGCAGGTAGCCGGGGCGCACGACCTTCACCCGGGGCGGCAGCGCCGCCACCGCGGCGTCGACCTCCTCGTCCCATGCGGGGCCGCCCGCCAGCACCAGCGCGGGCGGGTCGGGCAGGTGGGCGACCGCCCGGCCGAAGCCGGCCACCAGGTTCGGCACGTTCTTGCGCGGCTCCAGCGCGCCCAGATAGGCGACGTACGGCCGGCCGTGCAGGCCGATGCGGCCCGCCACCCGGCGCACGTCCTCGGGCGCCGGCGGGTGGAACAGCGCGGAGTCGACCCCGTGATAGGCGACGTCGATCCGGGTCGGGTCGGCGGCGAGCACCCGGACCAGCTCGTCCCGGGTGGCCTTGGACGGCACGATCACCCGGTTGGCGTGGCGGACGGCCGTACGGGTGGCCGACCGGAAGAACGAGGCCCTGACAGGGTCGTGCAGATCGGGGTCGGTGAAGGAGGTGGCGTCATGGACGGTGACCACCGTGGGCAGGCCGGAGCCCAGCGGGATCGAGTAGTAGGGGGCGTGGATCACCTGGGCCCCGGCCTGCCGGGCGAGGACGGGCAGGCCCGTCTGCTCCCAGGCGAGCCGCTTGTCCCGGTTGGTGATCGCGGGCGGCCCGGAGAGGATCCGGGCCGTGGGCGCCAGGGCCGCGTACCGCTCGGCGTCCGCGCGCTGGCAGACCAGGGCGAGATCGGCGCCCGCCTCGTGCAGGGCCGCGACCAGACCATCCACATACCTGATGAGGGCGCCACGGTCGGCGGGGACGGCGGCGGCGTCGACGAGCACTCGGGGTGTCAAGTGAATCGCTCCCCTCACTGGGCCCGCTCCGGCGGAGGTTCGCTCCCCGTCCTCACGGTCCCGCTGTCCGGCAGGTGTTCCGGCAGGGACCTGGGCCCCCGCCGCATACGGACGCCTGCCCAGCATCCCTCCCTTGTCACTCTATTTCCGGCGTCCCCCGAAACGTGAGTGTTATCACATGGGGGTTGTCTCCCAGGATGCGCAAGGCGCGGACAATCCACGGAATCAGGCCCGGATGACGGGTTCCTCCCGCGTACAGGTGGCTCGGCGGGCGGCGAGCCCGGCGGCCCCGGCGCACACGAGGTCGCCGAGAGACACGATCAGCCGGGAGCACAGCGCGGCGGCGATGGCCACGGGCCGGTCGAGCACGGGCGCGAGCGCCGCGACCATCGCGGCCTCGCGCACACCGACCCCGGCCGGCGCCAGAATGAAGACGAACCCGAGGCACCAGGCGAGCGCGAACGCGCCGACGCTCAGGATCACCGCCGAGGGCCCACCGGCCCCGAGGCCGTGCACGATCAGCGCCAGGTGCACGCCGTACGCGGCCCAGCCGGTCAGGGCCCAGCCGCACGCGACGAGCAGGCCGCGGCGGGTGAGGGGCCGTTCGAGCGGCTCCCTGCGCAGTTTGCGCAGCCCGAAGGCGATGACCCGGTTGACCACGGCGGGATGCAGAGCGGCGGCGAGCACGGGCACGAGCAGCAGGAGCCAGGCATATCGGGCGACCGACTGCCCGGCGAGCACCGGAAGCGTGACGGCGGACACCAGCAGGCCGGTGCCCAGATAGACCGGATAGGTGAGGAAGAAGGCGGCCGCGCTGCGGGAGCGGGGCACGCCATGGTCGCGGCCCATCTCCATCTGGGCGATCATCGGCCACACCGACCCGGGGATGTACTTGCCGAGCTGGCCCACGAAGAAGATCTTCGCCGCGTCGGTGAACGCGAGCGGCGAGCCGAGGTCGGCGAGCAGCGCCCGCCACATCAGCATCCCCGCGAGGAGTGCACCGAGCACCGCCGCCAGCGAGCCGGTGAGCTCCGCCCACGACAGCCGGCCGAAGCCGTCCGCCACGGCGCTCCACTGGCCCGCGACGGCCCAGATCCCGAAGCCGAGGGCGACCAGCAGGAACAGCGTGCGTACGAGCTTGCGGCGGTTCATCGCGACGTGCGCACCGGCTCCGGCGGCTGAGGCAGGGCCGCGCCGAGCGGACGGCGGGGCGTCTTGGTGGCCACCCACAGATAGGTGGGGACGACCGGCAGCAGCGCCCGCAGCGCCGGGCGCGGGGTGCGCTCCAGCGTGGCCTTGGCGGCGCGGCCCACGGCGCCGGGGAACAACTCGCCTCCCGCGAACCGCTCGGGCGCGGCCAGCACCGGGAACGTGTAGTCCCACACGTGGAAGTCCGCGAGCATCCGACGCAGGCCGGGGCGGGTGCGGAAGCGCTCGTAGTAGTGGTCGGCCCGGCCGGACGCCCGCACGTAACGGTCGGCCGCGGCGGGCGGCAGGTACGACAGGAAGGGCAGCTTGTAGTGCGGCTCCATCACGCCGAGCCGGTTGCCCAGGCCGAGGTAGAGCACGCCGTCGTCGGACAGCACCCGGTGCATGTCGGCGATCACGGCGTCGGGGTCCACGACGTGCTCGTAGATGTGGTTGAAGACCAGCACGTCGACCGACCCGTCCGGCAGCGGCAGCCGGGAGCCGTCCGCGCAGACGAACCCGACCCGGGCCCCGAAGCGGTCGGCCGCCCTGCGCAGGCCGGGGACGTCGATGTCGAGCCCGAGCGTGCGGCGCGCGCCCGCGGCGGCCAGCTCGTCGGCGATGAACCCGGCCGAGCACCCGACGTCGCCGACGGTCAGCCCGGAGAGCGCCTCGCCGGGCTTGCCGGCGTCCCTGCCCAGGAAGTGCGCGAGCACCGCGATGATCTTGGCGGCCTTGCGGCGGCGCTTCTCCTCGTCGAGCATCGCCGCCTGGAGCTCGGAGTATTCCAGCTGGGCCGCGCGTTCCCCGCTCACCGGTCGATCACCCTCGCGTCCTGACGGTCGTCCACGCTGCCCAACAGTACCCGTGCCCGCCCTGCCCCCGTCGCCGATCAACCGACCCTGTGGACAACCGCGCGCCGGACCTACCGGCAGGTAGCGTCAGGCCGTACCCTGTGCCCGTGCCGCGCCTGCCCAACGGCCTGCCGAACCGCCTGCGCTCCGGCCCGCTGCCGCGCGTGCTGCTCGCCCTGGCCGCCCTCGCCTTCCTGGCGTACGGCCTGGCCCGGAACGGGACGGAGACCTGGGCCGCCCTGGAGCGGCTGTCGTGGTGGTCGCTCGGAGTCTCGTTCCTGGCCGTGCTCGTGGGGCTGGCCTTCATGCTGGTCGCCTGGCGCGACATCCTCGCGGGGCTCGGCTCCCCGCTGCCGCTGCGCGTGGCCGCGCGGGTGCTGTTCGTCGGCCAGCTCGGGAAGTACATCCCCGGCGCCGTCTGGGCGTTCGCCGCGATGATGGAGCTCGCCCGCGACCACGGAGCGCCGCCCAGGCGGACGTTCGGCGCCACGGCCCTCGGGCTGGTGACCTCGCTGGGCTGCGCGCTCGCCCTCACGGCGGCGACGCTGTCGGGACAGATCGCGCGCGAGGCGTGGTGGCTGCTCGCGCTCGTGCCGCTCATCCTCGTCGGCCTCCACCCGCGCGTGCTGGCCTGGGGCCTGGGCCTCGCCCTCCGCGTCGCCCGCCGGGACCCGCTCGACCGGGTGCCGAGCGGGGCGGACATGACCAGGGCCGCCGCGTGGACGATGGCGGGCTGGCTCGTGTACGGCGTGCACCTGTGGGCCCTGGTGGGCGGCCTGCGGCCCGGAGGGGTGTCCCTCTACGCGATCGCGGCCGGGGCGTACGCGCTGGCCTGGTCCACCGGCATCCTCACGGTCGTGGTCCCGGCCGGGATCGGCGTGCGGGAGGGGGCGATGGTCGTGGCCCTCGCCCCGCTGCTCGACACGCCCAGCGCCCTGGTGGTCGCCGTGGTGTCCCGGGTGATGTTCACCCTCGCCGACGTCACCTGGGCCGGCCTCGGCTTCCTCCTCGCCCGCGGCGTCCGCGCCGAAGCGCCGGACGACCTCGCCGCGCCGTCTCGCTGAACCACCCGGCGCGCTGAGCCGCTCAGGCCGGCGGGGCGGTGGCGAGCAGGGTGTCCAGGTACGCGGCCCAGTGCGGCTCGGGATCGACGGGCGCGACGCCCGCCCGCAGCCGTTCCGGGGTCCCGGGCTCGTAGAACCTCTTGATCGCCTCGGCCAGCGCCCCGGCCGAGCCCGGCTCCACCAGTAGGCCGTCCACGCCGTCGCGCACGTTGTCAGGCAGCGCCCCGACCCGGGTGGCGATCACCGGCACTCCGTGCTCGTGCCCGAGCCAGACGTTCTGGCTGGCCGTCGCCGAACGGTAGGGCAGCACCAGCGCGTCGGCCTCGGCGAACAACCCCGGCACGTCGTCGGCCGCGACGTACCCCGGCCGCAGGTCGATCCGCCCGGTCAGGCCGAGGCGGCCGATCAGGGCACGCGTCTCCTCCAAGCCGCCCCAGAACTCGCCCGCGACGGTCAGCCGTACGTCCGGCACCTGCGCGAGCGCCTCCAGCAGCAGGTCGAGGCCCTTGTACGGCCGGACGATGCCGAAGAAGAGCAGCCTGCCGTACGGCTCACGGCCCTCGCCGGCCCGGGCGCCGCGCGCGGGCAGGTGCGGTGCGAGGGCGGCCACCCGCACCGGCGCCGCGGTGAGCCCGCGGGCGAGGCCCGCCTGCTGCTCCGAATGCGCGAGCACGCCGTCCACCCGGCGCAGCAGCGCCTTCGTCAACGGCCGGTCGTACGGCTTGCTCTCGTGCGGCAGCACGTTGTGACACAGTGCGACGACCCGGGCCCGGCGACGCAGGCCGTACAGGATCCCCAGGTAGGCGGGCACCTGCACCGGGCTGAGCACGGCGAGCACGACGAGGTCGGCGCCGCGCAGCCGCCGCCCGCAGGCGACCCAGCCGTCCGGCCTGCGCCAGTCGAGGTCGCGGCGGGTGCCCGGGTACGGCTCGCCCTCCGGGCTGTCGATCGTCTGCTGACCGGGATACAGGAACGACGGATACTGCGCCCGCCACGACTCGATGACGACGTCGTGCCCGGCCGCCCGCAGCCGGTGGGCCAGCTCGGTGGTGTGCTGCGCCCCGCCGCCCTTGTACGGATACGTCGGGCCGACGATCGCGATCCTCAAACGTCACCCCTGGATCGCACGATCAGGTCCGCGAGCAGCGCCACCGCCCCGATCAGCATCCCGGACAGGAACGTCACGATCGTGTTGCTGGTGAGGTAGAAGCCGTACCTGACCACGTCGAACACGCCCTTGGCCAGACCGATGCCGACCAGCCAGAGCGCGGGCGGCATCAGCACCTTGAGCGGGTTGAAGTACATGATCATCCGTAGCACCTGCAGGATGTAGCGGTAGGCGTCGGAGACGAAGTTGAACTTCGACTTCCCCGCCCGCTTCGCGTACTCGATGGGCAGGTAGTAGACGTCGTGCTGGTTCGACATGAACGCCAGCGTGATCGTCGTGACGCAGGAGAAGCCGGGGGGCAGCAGCCGCAGGTACGGCCTGGCCACCGACCTGCGGAAGGCCCGCAGCCCGGAGTTGAGGTCGGGGATCTTCTGCCCGGCCAGCCGCTCGGCGACCTTGCGGATGAACCACTTCGCGGGCACCCGCAGGAACTTGTGCGAGCCCTCCTCGGTGGTCCGCGCGCCCACGACCTGGTCGATCGTCGGGTCCTTCTCCAGGATCTGGACCAGCTCGGGGATGCGCTCGTTCGGATAGCTCATGTCGGCGTCGGTCCACACGACGATCTCGCCGCGCGCCTCCTGGCTGCCGATCCGCCGTACGGTGCCCGACCCGCCGTTGCGGTGGAACGCCCTGATCCGCATGTTCGGGAAGCGCGGTGCGGCCTCGTGCAGGCGCGCGAGCGTCTCGTCCGTGGAGCAGTCGTCCACCGCCAGCAGTTCGTACGTGTAACCGCTGGCGTCCATCGCCGCGGAGATGCGCTCGACCTCGTCGACGACGTGGTCCTGCTCGTTGTAACAGGGCAGGACGATCGTGACGTACGGTGTCTGTGCGGGAGTCACGGCGCTTCCAGAGGTCTCGGGCGTGGTCACGTCCGGCAAGGGTACTCTGCCCCGCCAAGTGGCGGTCTCACTTCGCGGGCACCGCCCGCACAGCCGATTCCCCTTCGTGGCCGCATCGACCGCTCCCACCAGGAGCACCCCGGCCGCGCGACGGCACTCCGCCGGATCTGTCGGTCTACCCCCTGAGAACGGTCGACCAGACGTCGACGCGCAGCGACCAGGTGCCGTTGGGCGCGTCGGCCAGCGACCGCTCGTCCTGCCGGGTGCGCAGGCTCATCACCCGGCTCGCCGGGCCGTACGCCATGAGCTGCTCGGGCTCGGCCGCGAGCAGCACGGGCACGCGGCCGGTACGCCGGACGGCTCCCGCCAGGCGCAGCACGTCGGCGGGGCGCGGCACGTCGGAGTCGGGGGGGTAGACGACGCGGGCCGTCGGCAGGCCGCACTGACCCCGCACGACCTGCGTGAGGCGGTCACCGGTGACCCGTTCCACGATCAGCACCGAGGCGTCCTTCGGCAGCGCGCCGCACAGTCCCGCCACCGCCGCGGCCTCGCCCCGGTTGACCGGCGTGAACGCCGTCCCGATCGAGGTGATCGCGGGAGGCACGACCAGCAGCAGCGCTCCCGCCCCGGCGGCCGCCCGCGAGCGCCACGGCCGGCCGGCGAACCAGGCGAGCCACCCGGACGGCTCGGCGGCGCGGGCCGCGAGCCGCTCCCGCAGCCGTCCGGAGAGCCAGCGGAGCCCCCAGACGGCCAGCAGCACCAGCCCGGGGACGACGACCGGCACCAGCCTGCGGGAGGCGAAGGGATGGTCGGGCGTGATCGCGGGACGCCAGAGCGTCGTCACCGTCGTCCATCCGATCACGGCGAGGGGCAGCAGCCAGGCGAACTCACGTCCCCTGACCAGGCGGTGGGCGAGCACCGCCGCCGCGACGGTCGCGAGCACGACGACGGGAACGCCGACGTACCAGAACAGCCAGTCGAGGGAGTGCTCGTAGTACAGCCGTGAGCCGTCGGGCGTCAGTCCGTTGGCGATCTGCGTCTTCTCGACGAACTCCGAGGTGAGCCGGTCCTCGGGGGTGACCGCGACGCGCCGCACGGTCTGCACCCACGGCCGTACGGCGAAGCCCGCCATGACCAGCACGACGAGGGCCGCCGCGGCATTGGGCAGCCACCGGACACGAGGGACGGACGACCGCGTACGCGACGCGAGCCACGGAGCGAGAGCGGCGCCGACGGCCGTGAGGACCACGACGACGGCGCAGATCGCCAGGAGGGGCGTGAGCGAACCGGACAGATAGGCGAGATAGGGCCGGGCGAGGACGTAGCCATCGGTGAAGCCCCACGTCGCGCCGACGGCCAGGCCCAGCAGGAGGGGTACGCCGAGCCGGCCTTCCGCCCTCCGGTTCCCGGTGATCCTGGCGAGCGCGATCAGCACCCCGGCGAGGATCAGGACGGGCAGCACGTCACGCAGGCCGTCGATGCGGACCAGCAGCGCCAGCCCGAACGACAGCCCCGCGAGCGCGGCGGGCCCGAAGCCCGGCCGTTTCGCGAGTGTGCCCGGCTCCGGCTCTGGGCCGTGCGCCGGGCCCGGCCCGGGTCCGAGGTCCGGCTCCGAGCGGGACGGCGTGGCCCGGAGCCGGGTCCGCGCGTCGAGCAGCAGGTTCATCCCGCCGAACAGCAGGATCAGGGACGGGATCTCACTGAAGGTCGTCCGGGACGCGTAGAGGACCGGCAGGCCGACCGCGAAGACGAGGGCGGCCAGGGGCGCCGAGCGCGGGCCCGCGAGCCGCGCCGCGGTCCCCGCGACGGTGAGCACCGCGAGCGCGCCCAGCACGGGCGGCACGAGCAGCAGGCCGGGCACGCCGCCCAGCCAGTGGCCGATCGCGTGGATCATGGGCGGCCCGGCCATGAACTGGGGGACGATCCCGCCGTCGACCAGGTAGAAGCCCATGCTGTCGAAGCGCAGGGCGGGATCGGCGCCGCCGAAGTCGCCCACCGGGATCGGCAGCGACCCGTGCCTGGCCAGCCAGACGGCGTACTGCGCGTATGTCGCCGGATCGCGCCGGACGATCAGCTGCTCGCCGTGCAGGAGCCCGTTGAGGACCCCCGACCCGAGCGCCACGGCGAGGACCGCCGCCGTCGCCCATCGGTGCGTCGCCGCGGCCCCGGGCAGGCGACGCAGGCCGTACGCGCACAGCAGGATTGCCGCCCCGCCGCCGAGCAGCGTCATCGGCAGCGGCCGGAACCAGCCGAGCAGCAGCAGCGGCAGCCCGGCGAGCAGCCATCCGCTCAGCGCGAGCGCGGGCACGACGGAGACGGCCGCGAGCACCCTGCCCATCGGTGTCTCCGCCACCCTGCCCATCGGTGTGCCCGCCGCCCTGTCGGCCGCCTCACCCGCCACCCCGTTCGAGGGGCCGCCGGCCGGCAGCCGCGTACGCCCACGACTGTTCGCTGGAATGCAGCCGAGACTATCGGTCGCCCCCGGCCCACACCCTCCCCCAGCCGTTCCCCCCACCCCACGCGTCGCCGTCGTCCACAGACAACACAGCGACTCGCGCAGAGGGGGTTACGGAGCCGGTAGCGTACGCCGGAAAGCGGGCAGGGGGGCGAGTGCAGGTGTCGGACGGCGGGGGCGGGGCTCCCGCGAGTGGGCGGCTCCGGCGCTGGGGGCGGGACCGGCCGGCTCCTCGAAATCCGGTCCGTCCGATGGCCTGGGCGCGCGAGGACCTGCCGGGATGGGCACGCCGGCACCGGTGGTTTCTCGGGGTCCTCGGGCTGGGCACGCTGCTGCGGCTGGTGACCGTGCTCGGCTACCGGCCTGCACTGTGGTTCCCCGACTCCTACACGTACGTGGTCACCGCCATGCGGCCGAGGCCGGACCTCGTCCGCCCCGCGGGCTATTCGATGTTCCTGCGGCTGTTCGAGGCGTTCCACAGCTTCGGCCTGGTGGTGACCGTCCAGCATCTGCTGGGGCTGCTCACCGGCGTGATGGTCTACGTGACCGTCCTGCGGCGCGGAGGCCGCGCGTGGGCCGCCGTCCTGGCCTGTGTGCCGGTGCTGCTCGACGCCTACCAGATCGAGCTGGAGCACCTGCTCGTCTCCGACTCGCTGTTCACGTTCCTGCTCGTCGCGGCGGTGTGCCTGGCGATGCGCCGGCCGCTGACGGCGCGTGCGTCCGCCGCGCTCGGCCTCCTGCTGGCCGCCGCCACGCTGACCAGGACCATCGGGCTCCCGCTGATCGCCGTCTTCGCGTTGTTCCTGCTCGCGTACGGCATGCGGCGAGCGGGTGCCGCAGCCGAAAGCACGGCGGAAGCGATGGCGGAGAGCAAAGGCACGGTACGTCCTGGCAGGGTGGTGGCCGCGATCGTCCTGCCCTTCCTGGTGACCGCGCTCGTGCCGGTCGCCGCGTACGCCGGCTGGTTCTACGCGGCCCACCAGCGGTTCGGGATCATCGGCTCGAACGGCGTCTTCCTCTACGCCCGGACGATGTCGTTCGCCGACTGCGCGGTGATGGACCCGCCGGCCGACCTCGCCGTACTGTGCGATCCCCGGCCGCCCGCGGCCCGCCCGGTGTCCCAGGAGTACATCTGGGACGCCGCCTCACCCCTGGTCCGGCTGCCCGGCATCACGTTCACCAAGGAGACCGACACGCTGGCCGGGAGGTTCGCCTCGCTCGCGATCCGCAGCCAGCCGCTCGAATACCTCCGTACGACACTGACCGAGCTGGGCCGGTCGTTCACGCCCGGGCGGCCCGTCTACCCGGACGCCGACACCTACGGCTACTACCGTTTCCCGGCGACCGTGCCGCCGCCGCCCGGCCGGTATCCCGCCCTGGTGGGCAAGGAGTTCGCCCGGCGCTACGAGCAGGGGTCGCTCACGGTCCGCATCGCCGAGCCGCTCGCGGGCTGGATGCGGGGCTACCAGCGGGTGGCGTGGCTGCCCGGGGCGGCGCTGCTGGCCGTCCTCCTGGTGCCGCCCGCCGCGTGGGCGGCGAGGCGGATGACAGCGGCCCGGAGGGAGCCGGGAACGCCGGCGCCCGGTGGCTGGCTGCTCGGCTGGACGACGGCCTGGGCGCTGCTGCTCGTTCCCGCCGCGACGGCGCAGTTCGACTACCGCTACACGCTGCCCGCGGTGCCGCTCGCCTGCCTGGCCGCCGCGCTGGCCGTCACACAGTCGGCCACACACGCTGCGAGGCGCGCCGCCACACAGACCGCCACACGGGCCGCCGCACCGGTGTCCGAAGGCCGCCACGAGGGCGCCTGAGCGGCCGATCCCTAGAAGTTCCGCCAGGGTGATGTGACCTGGACGAATGGCGTGAAGAACACCAAGTCAGGGTAAAGACAAACCGATTCTTATACCCAAAATGTCGGTGTTTAGTATGCTCTGGCCCTGGGATCAGGGGGGCAGTGGCGCGGCGTATGCCGGGCCTGGATCCTCCCAATCGTGGCGCCCGCAGGCGCTCCCGTGACCTACGCTCGGAGCGCGCCCCGTGATCGCCAGGCAAGGAGGACAAGTGTGCGAGCGAAACGTTGACCCTGTCGGCCTCTCGCCCACTCGTCCCGCCGCCTCCTGGGCGGGCCCGCGGTGAGCGAGCGCAGGCGCGTCACCCCGCCCGCCGGGCCTCCTCCCGCCTCCGCTGACCAGAGGGTCTGGGGTCACTCCGACGACGGCTCGTACGGCGGCGCCTTCCAGCCGCCGGCGCGTGGCGGCAGAAGGGCGGCCCCCGTGCCCGCCGGTTACGCCGACCTGCCGGCCGACCCCGCGGGCTACGCGGACATGCCGCGCGGACGCAGGCAGCAGGGCGACCTCCCTCCCGGCCCGCAGGAGGGCGGCCGGGGACGCCGCCGCTCCGGCCAGCGCCCCGAGCCGAGTCATGAGCCGGGCTACGGACCCGCTTACGGGCCGGGTGACGAGGCCCGCTTCGAACCCACCCGCGAGGCCCGCCGCCCCGCCGGCGACGGCCACGAGAGCGAGCCGCCCCGGCGGCGGGGCCGCAGGCGCGGCGACGAGGAGACCGCTTACGGCGTCTCCCCCGCCGGACCGGGCGGACCGGCCGTACCCGGCGGCCCCGGCGAACCCGCCGGTCGCCGGCGGCGCGAGCCCGGCGACGACCGCGGACGTCGCGCCTCGGGTGGCGGCGACGGCCTGCCTCCGGACGACGAGCCGCCCTCCCGGCGCGGATCGGGCGGCGGCCGGTCGCGCCTCAGCGTCGGCGGCTGGATCAGCATCGCGCTGACGTGTGTGCTGGTGATCGGCACGCTGACGGCCTACAAGGTCTACCGGAGCACGCTCGGCCTGATCAACAGGGGCGCGTCCACCGACGAACTCGACAAGAACCGTCCCGTGAGCCCGACCGGTGCGATCAACGTGCTGCTCGTCGGCTCGGACACCCGTACCGGCGACAACAAGAGGTACGGCCAGCACCTGGTCAACGACGGCGAGCGCACCGACACGATCATGCTGCTGCACGTGTCGCCCAACCGGGACGCGGCGACGCTGCTGAGCTTCCCCCGCGACTCGATGGTGCTGATCCCCGCCTGTTACTCGCGCAACAAGACGCTGGTCCCCGCGCACATGGGGATGATCAACTCCGCGTTCTCCGACGGCGGGATGATCTGCACCCGCCGCACGATCGAGAGCCTCACCAACATCCGCATCGACCACTTCATGAAGGTCGACTTCACCGGCTTCAAGAACATCGTGAACGCGCTCGGCGGCATCCAGATCTGCCTGCCGCAGGCCGTCAACGACAAGAACTCGAAGCTCACGCTCCCCGCCGGCAAGCAGGTCGTGATGGGCGAGGCCGCGCTGGGCTACGTACGGCTGCGCCACATCGGCGACGGCAGCGACATCTCCCGGATCAAGCGCCAGCAGGTCTTCATCTCCCAGGTGGTGAAGAAGGCGACCAGCAGCGCGCTGCTCAGGGACGTCACCAAGCTGCAGAAGTTCATCGCGGCGGCGGCCCGGTCCGTCACGATGGACGACGCGCTCAACACCGAGGAGCTCATCAAGATCGCGACGAGTGCCCAGAAGCTCTCGGCCAAGGGCTTCAAGGCCACCACGGTCCCGTGGGAGCCGTACGTGGCCGACAAGAACCGCGTGCAGTGGAAGCAGCCGGCCGCCGGCAACCTGTTCCGGGCCATCGCGAACGACACCGAGGTGACGCCCACCGCCTCCGCGAGCCCGGCCGCGTCCGCCGCCGCCTCGCCGAGCGGCCCGGTGGTCACCAAGCCGCAGCAGGTCAAGGTGCAGGTGTTCAACGGCACCAACAAGTCCGGCCTCGCCAAGGAGGTCGCCGAGGAGCTCACCGGGCTCGGCTTCAACGTCGTCGGGGTCGGCGACGCGAAGAAGCCCGACGGCAGCGACCAGCCCAAGACCATGGTCCGCTACACCGGCCAGGGCTGGAACTACTCCAAGATCCTGATCAGCAAGCTGCTCAACCCCGTCTCCCCGGAGACGGGCAAGGCGGCGACCGGGCCGGTTACGCCGTTCACCCCGGCGTCGCCGCCACCGGACGCGCCCAAGGGCCGGGTACGCGGGCCGATCGTCCAGCTGGTGATCGGCGCCGACTGGAAGGGCGTGCGGATTCCCCTCCAGGTCGGGGACAACGCGGTCACCGCCGACACCGACATCTGCTCCAGCTAGACGCGTCGCCGGGGGCCGGACGGGACGGATACACCTGGGTTACGTCCGGCCCCCGAGGCGACAGAGGTGTCCAAGAACGTTAGGGTGGTGATCTGGCGAACGCGCCCCTGTTCGCCCGTTCGGCTGATGCGCCGGGGCGCCTTCGCTAGTGTCCGAAAGGACGCGGTGACACGCCTCGGGTGCCCCTGGAGCGTGGCCGTCCCCCGAGCCTCCCCCGACAGATAGCTGAGCGTTTCTCCCGTGAGTGACACCCGCCGTCATCCCCCGGTTCCCGGTTCCCCGCCAGGCGTCGACGCCGACGCCGAAGAGGCTCCTACCGGAGTGATAGGCCGCATCACCGGAGACTGGCCCGCTCCGGAGGGCGGTCCGGCCCGCCGGGAGCCGTCGGCCACGGGCGCTCCGGTGCGCGAACCCCACGCGGACCAGCCCGGCGCGCCGGCTCACGGCCGCCACGAGGGCGGCGCCCCGGATCCGGCCGCGGAGGGCGACCCCGGTCTGCCCGTGCGCGGACGCCACGAGGACGGCCGGCCGGGCGACGCGACGCCGCAGGCGCAGGCCCCGGCAGGCGGGGCGTCTCCCGCCGGCCAGGCGCCGTACGAGAAGCAGCCCCTGCCCGTACGCACGCCGCGCAGGCCGGGGGCCGCCCGGCTGGGCGCGCCGCCCGAGTCCGCGCCCTCCGCCCCGGGATTCGACTACTTCTCCGCCGGACGGGGGCAGACCGGTCCCGGCCGGGGACCGAACGGGCCGGGCAGGCGGCCCCTGGCATCCGGCCCGGACGCCCCCACACCCGTCCCCGGCGGCACCCCCGCCTTCCCCGCCCCGGCATTCGGCGGTGGCGAAACCGAATCCTTCGGAACGCCACCGTCCTTCCCCGCTCCCGCCTTCGGCGGCGGCGAAACCGACGTCTTGGGGACACCGCCGAACCCCACCGCTCCACCGCCCGCCTTCCCCGCCCCGGCCTTCGGGGGCGGCGGAGCCGATGTCTTCGGAACGCCGCCGAACCCGGCCGCTGCACCGCCCGCCTTCCCCGCTCCGGCCTTCGGCGGCCCCGAGGCCGGTCCCGACATGTCCGTGAACCCGTTCCTGGACACCCCGCCGACCGGCACCGCCGCGCTGTCCTCGCCTCCGGACGATCCCTTCGGCGTCCCGCCCTACTCGCAGCGGGCCGCGTCCGGTGGTCGCGGCGAACGGCCGTTCCCGGACGACGACCCGCCCACCGCCTTCCAGGCGCCGATCACCGACTTCACGGCCCCTCCCCCGCCCCCCGGAGGAGCGGCCTCGCACGCCGCGCCCGCCGCCTTCCAGGCCGCGCCCGTGCCGGAGGCCCCGGCGGCCCCCGCGTGGCCCGGCCCGGAGGGCGACCCCGGCCAGTGGGACCCCTGGCGGCGCGTCCAGGACGACGGCGTGCCGGACCCCCGCCCGACGGGCCCGCTCGGCAGGCCGCTGCGCGCTCCGCTGCCCGCCTGGGCCGAGGCGCCCAGCCGGTCCGCCGACCCGTTCGGCGATCCGTTCGCCCGGCGTACGGACCGGCAGGACGGGATGGAGGGCGGCGACCCCGGGCAGGAGCCCGAGCAGGAGCCCGCGCCCCGGGCCAGGAAGCCGCGCGATCCCTACCTGGACAACGTGAAGTTCGTCGGCATCGCCCTGGTGCCGATCGGGCACGCGCTGGTCCCGACGCTCGCGGCCGACTCGTCGCGGGCGGCGTACCTGTTCATCTACGTCTTCCACATGCCGCTGTTCGTCATCATCAGCGGCTACCTGTCCAGGAACTTCTGGAACTCCAACGCCAAGACCAACAAGCTGGTCGACACGTTCCTCGTGCCCTACGTGATCGTCGAGGTGGGCTACGCCCTGCTGCGCACCGCCTTCGGGCACAAGTTCAGCATCACGATCATGGACCCGGCGTGGTTGAACTGGTATCTGCTGGCCCTGCTGTTCTGGCGGCTGTCCACACCCGTGTGGAAGCGCATGCGCTATCCGTTCGTCATCTCGATCGCGGTGTATCTCTTCGCCGGATTCTCCGAACTGACCGGTGACTTCAGCATGGACCGGTTCTTCGGCCTGCTGCCGTTCTTCGTGCTCGGCCTCGTGCTCAAGCCGGAGGTCTTCGACTTCCTCAAGCAGCGCTGGGTGCGGGCACTGTCGGTGGTCGTCCTGCTCGGCGCGGCGGGCGTGGCCGTCTTCCTCGTGACGAACTACTCGATCAAGCTCGGCCCGATCTACTACAAGAACAGCTTCAAGGACCTCCACCTGGTGTGGTGGAAGGGCATGGCGCTGCGTACGGGGCTGCTCGTGGCCGCGCTGGCCATGTCGGCGGCCGTGATGTCGCTGGTTCCCCGGCGGCAGACGTGGTTCACCGACCTCGGTACCCGCACGCTCTACTGCTACCTGCTGCACGGCGTGCCCATCATGATCGCCAAGGAGATGGGCTGGCTCAGCGTGCCCTGGCTGTACGGCCCCCTCGGGGTGGCGGCCATCGTGTGCTCGTGCTTCGCCCTGGCCATCGTGCTGTGCCTGCCGGTGACCCGCACCGCGTTCAAGTGGCTGCTTGAGCCCCGGCTCACCTGGCTCTACCGCAGGCCGAGCGCGCAGGCGACGAAGTAGCGCCCGCACGGGAAGTTCAGCCGCATTTCGGGGAGCATTCACCCGAGGCATCCGGTCATTTCGGACTGCGCGGCCAGCCTCCCTGTATGAGGGTATGTGTCGCCACGACCGTGCATCACCCGGAGGACGCGCGGATCACCCACCGGCAGATCCGGGCGCTGCTCGACGCGGGACACGAGGTGACCTTCGTCGCGCCGTTCACGCACTGCAACGTGACGCCGTCGCCGGGGATCCGCGCCGTCGACGTGCCCCGGGCGGTGGGCCTGCACCGGAGCAGGGCGCTGCGGGCGTCCTCCTCGGCCCTGCGCAGGGCCTCGCGGGACGCCGACCTGCTGCTCGTGCACGACATCGAGCTGCTGCTCACCCTGCCGCGCAGAAGGCCGCCCACGGTCTGGGACGTCCACGAGGACACGATCGCCGCGCTGGACACCAAGTCGTACCTTCCGGGGCCGCTGCGCGGCGTCCTGCCGCCGCTGATCCGGGCGATCGAGAGCCGGGCCGAGCGCCGCCTCCACCTGATCCTCGCCGAGGAGGCCTACCGGGCGCGCTTCCCCGGCCCGCACCCCGTCGTGCCCAACCACACGTACGTGCCGCCGACGCCGCCTCCGCCGCCGGGTGACTCCCGCGTCGTCTATGTCGGGCACATCTCGGCGGCGCGGGGCGCCGCCGAGATGATCGAGGTCGCCCGGCGGCTGCGCCCGTACGGCATCCGCCTGGACCTGATCGGGCCGGCCGACGCCGCGGTCCGCCCGATGCTGCGCGACGCGCAGCGCGAGGGCGTGCTCGACTGGTTCGGGTACGTCCCCAACCGGCACGCGCTGCGGATGGCCGAGGGCGCCCTGGCCGGGCTGTCCCTCCTGCACGACCTGCCGAACTACCGGCAGTCGACGCCCACGAAGATCGTCGAGTACATGGCGCGCGGCATCCCCGTCGTGACGACCCCGCTGCCGAACGCCGCGTCCCTGGTCGGACGGGTCGACTGCGGCACGATCGTCCCCTTCGGCGAGGCCGGGCCGGACACCGGGGCGGTCACCGGCGCGGCGTCCGAGTCGGCGTCCGACACGGTGGCTGACGCGGTCGTGCGGGCGGTGCTGCGGCTGCGCGACGACCCCGACCGGCGGGCCGCGATGGGCACCCGGGGGTACGTCGAGGCGCTCAACCACTACCACTGGCCCGCGGTGGCCGGGGAGTTCGTCGCCCTGCTGGAGCGGTGGGCCGAGGCCCCCGGAGCCGTCTCCGCCCTGCGTCCCGGCCGCACGGTCCCCGCCTGACGGGCCGCCGCCGGCCTCACTCCACGCCGAGCGCCCGGCGGCGGCGTTCGAGGAAGGCGCGCTCGGCGGCGTTGCGGCTGCGGGCTGCCGCCGCCTCGTACGCGCGGGCCGCCTCCCCGGTGCGGCCGAGCCGCCGCAACAGATCGGCCCGTACGGCGTGGAAGACGTGGTAGCCGCCCAGGTCCAAAGGCTCCAGAAGGGCGAGTGCCGCGCGAGGACCGTCGAGTTCGGCCACCACGACCGCGCGGTTCAGCGCGACGACGGGGCTCGGCGTGAGCGCCAGCAGGTGGTCGTACAGGCGGAGGATCTGCCTCCAGTCCGTGGCGGCGGCGGACGGCGCCTCGCTGTGGACGGCGTTGATCGCCGCCTGGATCTGGTACGGCCCCGGCATGTCGCGACGCAGGCACGCCCGCACGAGGTCCCGGCCCTCGGCGACGAGGGCGTGGTCCCAAAGGCTCCGGTCCTGCCCGGCGAGGGGCACGAGGTCGCCGTCCGGCGTCGTGCGGGCCGCCCGGCGCGCGTGCAGGAGCAGCATGAGCGCGAGCAGGCCGAGAACCTCCGGCTCGTCGGGCATCGACTCGGCCAGCAGGCGCCCGAGCCGGATCGCCTCCGCGCACAGATCCTCGCGGACCAGCCGGTCGCCCGCGCTCGCCGTGTGCCCCTCGTTGAAGATCAGGTAGACGACGGCCAGCACGGCCCGGAGGCGGTCCGGCAGGTCGGCCTCGCGCGGAACCCTGTACGGGATCCCGGCATCGCGGATCTTGGCCTTGGCCCGCACCAGACGCTGGGCCATGGCCGGCTCGGCGACCAGGAACGCCCGCGCGATCTCCGCTGTGGTGAGCCCGCCCAGCAGGCGCAGCGTCAGCGCGACCCGGGCGGTGGGAGCGAGCGCGGGATGGCAGCAGGTGAAGATCAGCCGGAGCCGGTCGTCGCGCACCGCGCCCTCCTCGTCCGGTTCGTCGTGGTGGTGCGACAAGGCGGCCCGCACCTGCCTGTCCTCGCGCGTGGCCTCCCGCCGGAAGCGGTCGATCATCCGGTTGCGGGCGGTCGTGATGATCCATCCAGCTGGGCGCGGCGGCGTCCCGTCCCGCGGCCAGCGCCGCACCGCCTCCGCGAAGGCGTCCTGGACCGCCTCCTCGGCGAGGTCGATGTCGCCGAAGTCGCGGACCAGGACCGCGACGGCGCGGCCGTACTCCTCGCGGAACACCCGCTCGACGTCGGAAACCCCCGTCATCGCCCTTCCCTCGGCGGAGGGCCGATGCGAGCCGGCATGCTAGGCGGTTCCGCCGTCGTCACCCACGACGTGCGCGAACGGACGCACCTCGATCGGAAGCGTGGTCGCCCGCGCGAGCCTGCGGCCCCACTCCAGCGCCTCGTCGAGGTCGGACGCCCTGATGATCGTCAGCCCGCCGACGTGCTCCTTGCCCTCGGTGTACGGACCGTCGGTGACGAGTTCCTCGCCGTCGCGCGCCCGGACCACCGTCGCCGTGTCCGGGGCGTGCAGCCCACCGCTGAAGACCCATGCCCCCGCGGCCCGCAGGTCCTCGTTGAGGACCGCAAGCTCCCGCATGATCGGGTCCAGGACCTCCGGCGGGGGCGTCCCGCCGCCGGGCTGCCGGATGCTCAGCAGATAGTGCCTCATCGTCTTCCGTACCTCCTCTGGCGGGCAGGCGGGGCGCCGGCCCTCACCCTCTATACGATCGGCCTCATCGCGCATCGACATCCGATCTGGGACAACCTTGCCGCCGTACGACTGTCCTCCGGCGGCCGGGCTTGCTGTACTGGAACCATGGCAAGCCATGTCGTGCAGGGGCGCCGGGTCGAGATGCCGGTGGAGGTCCGCGACGCCTCGATGTGCCTCGCCGCCTACCTGGTGCGGGCCGACGCCGCCCGTGCGGTCCTCGCGTACTCGGGGATGGACGTCACCGAGGTGCTGCCCGGCAAGGCCCTGTGCATGCTGGCGTTCGTCCGCTACCGCGACTCCGACCTCGGCTCCTACGACGAGTTCGGCGTGATGTTCCTCGTACGGCCGGCCGGCGCGGGCGCCCCGCCGAGGCGGGGGCTGCTCGCCGGTCTCAAGGACCTGCGCGGGGCGGGCTCGGGCGCCTTCGTCCACTGGCTCCCGGTCGACCAGGGCTTCACGCTGGAGGCGGGCAGGAGCATCTGGGGCTTCCCGAAGGAACTGGCCGACGTCGATTTGCGGCTCGGCTCGCCGTACAAGCGGTGCGTGCTGCGCAGGGACGGCCGGATGGTCGTCGACCTGCTGATCAGGCCGGGGATGCCGGCCGCTCCAGCGCCGCTGGTCGGCGGGTCCGTTCCGGTGCCGGACGCCTACACCCATCTGGACGGGGTGACCCGGCGTGTCTCCTGGGCCGCCCGCGCCAGGGGGATCCGGTGGCGGCCGGGCGGCGCGCTCGTCCGGCTCGGCAACCATCCGATCGCCAAGGAGCTGAGCGAGCTGGGGCTGCCCCGGCGGGCCCTGCTGACGGTCACCGCCGAACACGTGTCGATGACGTTCGAGGAGCCGCGACAGGCGTGAAGCCCGGCCCGGGAGGCCTGGATCGGCCCGGGACCGGCGCGCGTCACGGGTCCCGACGGCAGGAGCAGAGCTCCTCCTCCGGTGGGTCGCCAGGGTCCACGGCCTCGGGCTCGGTGGCGAGCCCGCCGCGAGCGGCGTCGGCGGAGGCCGCCTGAGGAGCGTCGCCGGGGGCCGCGCGAGCGGGGTCGGCGGAGGCGGGCAGGGCGGCCGCAAGCCGGTCGATCTTCTCGTTCAGCGCCCGGATCTCGTTCATCACCGCCGTGTGCTGCTCCAGCTCCAGCGCCTGGTCCTCCTCCCACCGCGCGGCGTTGACCTCCGCCTCCATCGCCGAGACGATCACGCCGATGAGGAGGTTGAGGACGAAGAACGCCGTGATCACGATGAAGGTGGCGAAGAAGACCCAGGCCATCGGCTCCTTGGCCATCACGTCCTCGGCGACCTGCGGCCAGTTCTCGACCGTGAGCACCGTGAACATGGTGAACAGCGAGGTCCCGAGGTCTCCGAAGGTCGATCCCCACCACAGGGCCGGGGCGGGCGGCCGGGGCAGGCACCTGGCGTTCGGTCCGGAACACGATCTGCCACCCGTGGGCGTCCTTGACTAGCCGGGCTCCGGTGATCCGCCCGGCCGGGCCGCCCCTGGTGACGCCGGGCAGGTCCCTGGTCCACCGGAACCGCACCCGCCCGACCTTGGGCAGGTTGACCGCGCCCCACCGCCGGTTCAGCCGGGCGATGTTCAGGTCCCGCCCCTGGGGGACATCCACGGCCATCCGGGACCGGGACCGGCTCTTGAAGCCGGGCCGCCCGGCGGGATGGGCGGGGTCGAAGAAGTTGGCCCACGCCTGCCGGTAGGTTCTCAGCACCGCTTGGGCCGCCTGGGCGGGCAGCCGGCCCATCCAGTCGATCTCGCGGCGGGTCTGCCGGATCGCGGTGTCGCAGTCCTTGACCGAGGCCAGGCGGCCCTGCCGGAAGGTGCAGTACTCGTGCAGCAGGTTCCACAGCGCGCGGGCGGTGTGGGCCTGACCGTCCAGCACCGCCATGTGGGCGGCGGTGAGGTCGAGTCGCGCCACGTGCGCCCGCGCCTGCCTGGCCACCTCCACGCCCTGATCGTACCCCCGGGTTTACGCCACCGTGACGGAATCCACACCGTGAGTCACCCCTCGATCTGCGGCGCGGGCGCCACCCGCACTGAAGGGCGTCTCGGAGCGGATCCCAGCGAGATATACAGCGCTTCCGTCCGCTGGTACCCCGTGGAGCGGGCACTTCTGGGTGCGGCTGCCACCTTGCCGGAAGCGTGGGCAACGCACCGCTCACGGTCCTCAAGCACTACATCGACCAGCAGAAACGACCCATGTGAGCGGACAGTGTGAGCATCTCTCCCGCCAGGGCTTGACCCATGAGCTGATCTGTTCACGGGTGGAGGGCCAGGGCACGCTCGCGCCCTGGTGGGCACTCCCGCGTGGGCCTTCACCCCCGGCGTGAACGCCGGAGCACTGGCCCACAGGTCGGTAGAGCGACAGCAGCAGGAGGACCAGCGCCGAGGTCAGCCCGGGAATCGCGGTGAACAGCGCGGAGACGACCCGCCGCATGCCCGGCACCACGGAGATCAGCCGCAGGACGCGCAGGAACCGGAAGAGCCGCAGGATCGACAGCGACTCCGAGGCCGGCACGAGGGCGGCGGCCACGATGAGCAGGTCGAACCAGTTCCAGGGGTCGTGGAAGAACCCCTTCCCGTGCGCGGAGATCCGGGCGAGGATCTCGACGACGAAGATCGCGATGATGACCCGGTCGACCACGAGGAAGGCCGTGGAGTGGCGGTCGGCCAGTTCGGGCGACGTCTCCAGCCCGAGCGTCACCGCGTTCAGCGCGATGACGGCGATGACCACCCGCTGGAAGGCCGGCGTGTCGACGAGGACGCGGAGTCGTTCGCGATGAGCCGGCAATCCCACACCCAGAAGATCAGACGAGAACAATCGCCCGAAATCCTATAGTTCGCTGCTGGATGTGGTTCCTGAGGACGTATGTCCCGTCCTGGCCGACGGGCACGATCACCAGACCACCCGTACGGAGTGGCCGTGAGCGCGGCGTCAGACGATGGGAGGGCGGCCGAGGCGGAGCATGCGCCAGGCGGTGCGCCAGGCCATCGGACGGCGCTCGCCCGCCGGCTCCCGCAGCCCTTCGACGAACCCGCCGAACCACGCCTTGACGGCGGGCAGCGACCGCTCCCGCACGAGCGTGAGCACCATCCAGTTGAGCAGGTAGAGCGCGGCGAGCGGCCACGGCAGGTTGCGGCGGGCCAGCCACACCCGGTTGCGGGCGTTCAGGCGGTAGAAGTCCGTGTGCCGGCTCGGCAGCACCAGCGGGTGGTACATCACCGTCTCGGCGTCGTACTCGATGCGGTAGCCCTCGCCGAGCAGCCGCCAGGCCAGGTCGGTCTCCTCGTGGGCGTAGAAGAACCGCTCGGGCAACCCGCCGACCTGGAGGAACGCCGACTTGCGGATGGCGCAGGCACCGCCCAGGAAGGTCGTCACGGGGGAGGAGCGCTCGGGGTCGCCGGCCCGCAGGCGGGGCACGTGGCGCCGCTGCACCAGGCCGCCCTCGGGGTCCATCACCCGGAAGGAGATCACCGCGAGGTCGGGCTCGTGCGTGAACCGCTCGCGGACGTGCGCGGCCACCTTGGTGTTGGCGTACCAGCCGTCGTCGTCGAGGAACAGGACGATGTCGCCGGAGCACTCCTGCACGCCCCGGTTGCGCCCCTCGGGAATGCCCGCGTTGTGCTCCAGCCGGACCGTCTTGATCGTCGCCGAGGTGCCCAGCGGCGGTGCGGTGGTCAGCTCCGGGACGTCCGCGCCGTTTCCGACGACGACCACCTCGATGTCGCCGTCGGTCTGCGTGAGCGCGGACTCCACCGCCCGGTCGAGCTCGGCGATCCTGTTGCCCATGGTGAGGATGACACAGGAGATCTTCACCGCGTCATCGCCTCGACGCGGGGCGCACTGCACACGACTTCATGTTCACCGAGTCTGTATGGCCGGGCGATCCGGGAGCTGCCTGGTTTACCGTGGCACAAGGGTATCGGAACTGCCACCAAACACCCACCCAACCGCGGATGTACGAGCGATCGGCACGCCGCGCCGCCCCCGTCACGACAGCCGCCGGGACGCGAGGATGCTGACCAGGTGCAGCACGAGCTGGACCACCGCGATGACGAGGCAGGCGACCATGAGGATCCGCGTGGCGGAGAACCAGTTGTCGAGCACCGCCGCGGCCACGACGATCAGCGACAGCTCGACGGCCTGGATCACCCGGTGGAACCGCAGCGCCGCCGCCGCCCGGCGGGCCAGCGCGAGCCGCGGCGAGGCGAACTGCTGCGCCGCCGCCTCGGTGGTCGCGACCAGGCCGGACCGGGCGCGGGCCACGTCGACCAGGTCGGTCTCCGACTTGATCAGGATCGCGCCCAGCGCCGCCGCCACGCCCATGACCGTGTACCAGTCGGGCAGCGTCTCCGACGCCCGGAAGCCCAGGCCGATCAGCAGCGCCGCCTCGGCGAAGTAGTGCCCGACCCGGTCGAGGTAGACCCCGGTGATCGAGGTGCGGCCGGTCCAGCGGGCCAGCTCGCCGTCCGAGCAGTCGAGCAGCAGGTAGACCTGGATGAGCAGGGCCGCGGCCAGCGCCGCCCAGAGCCCGGGCAGGGCGAGGACGGCGCCCGCCGCCACCCCGCACAGGATCATCAGGCCGGTGACCTGGTTGGGGGTGATGGGCGTCTTGGCCAGCAGCCAGGTGGCGTAGATGGACAGCCGCCGCATGTACAGCAGGCCTGCCCAGTGCTCGCCGCTGCGGCGGTCCATGGTGGTCTGCGGCTGGGCGACCGCGCGAAGCTCAGCTACCGACGGCGCGGACATAGTCCTCAACTCTCGCCCGGACCTCGGGCTCCGACAGCCGGAGGTGCTCAAGGATGGTGTAGCGGCCGGGCCGGGTGCTGGGGGCCAGCATCACCGCGGCCGTGAACTGGTCGGTCGTCAGGCCGACGTCGCCGGGCACGACCGGCAGGCCGTGCCGTCTGAGGCAGTCGGTCACCTGGCCGAGCCGGTGCGCGTCCTCCCGGAGGAAGTAGCAGAACGCCGCGCCGATGCCGGCCAGCTCACCGTGGTTGGAGGTTCCGGGGAAAAGCTGGTCCACGGCATGAAGGATCTCATGATCGCCGCCACTCGCCGGACGACTTGACCCGGCGATGACCATCGACATGCCCGAAAGGATCAGCGCCTCGGCGAGCACGGTCAGGAACGCGTCCGACTCGATCGAGTCCTGCCTTCCCAGAACGGCCTCGGCGGACGTACGCGACATCGAGATCGCGAGGCCGTCGATGGGCTCGCCGCGTTCGACGTTGCCGAGCTGCCAGTCGTCGATCGCCGACAGGTTGCTGAGCACGTCGCCGATCCCGGACCGGACGAGCGAGGGCGGGGCGTCGTGGACGAACTCCAGGTCCACCATGATCGCCAGTGGCATGGGTACCCCGAACGAGCCCTTGCCCCCTTCGTACACGAGGGAGGCGACCGGGGAGCAGATCCCGTCGTGGGAGAGGTTGGTGGCCACCGCGACCATCGGGATGCCCGCCAGGGACGCGGCGTACTTGGTGGCGTCGATGGTCCTGCCGCCGCCGACGCCGATCACCGCCTCGTAGTTGCCCTTGCGCAGGTCGGCGCCGAGCGACACGGCCGCGTCGACCGTGCCGTCCGCCACCCGCAGCACCTTGGCCTCACCGAGCGAGGGCGCGATGACCTCGGCGATCCGGTCGCCCTGCCCCACGCCGACCGCGACCGCGACCCGGCCGGAGGTGGCCACCCTGCTGTCGGCCAGCAGGGTGCCGAGCTGCGCGATCGCGCCCCGCCGCACCTCCATCGTGAGGGGGGCGGGGAGCATCCTTGCCAGAATCGGCATGCGAACTCCTCAGAAGGCCGCGCGGCTCAGTAACGGCACGCGATCTCACGGGCCTTCGCCAGGTCGTCGTGGTTGTCCACCTCGACCCAGTCGACCTTCCCGATCGGCGCCACGGAGATGGTCTCGCCGCGCCGGACCATCTCCTGGTAGCCGTCCTCGTAGTAGAGCTGGGGGTCCCGCTCGAAGGTGGCCTGCAACGCGTCGGCGAGCCGCTCGGCCGCGCCGGGCCGGATCAGCGTGGCGCCGATGTACTCGCCGTACGCCTCGGCGGGGTCCATCAGCTTGGTGATCCGCTTGAGCCGGCCGTCCTCCAGTGTGACCTTCATCTCCTCCTCGGCCAGGGACTTCACGTCGTCCACGGCGAGCAGGATGTCGGAGGTGTCCTCGGCGGCGAGGAGAGTCCGCTCCACCGAGACCGGGTGGACGGTGTCGCCGTTGACCAGCAGCGCGCCCCGCGAGAAGTGGTCACGCGCGCACCACAGCGAGTAGGCGTTGTTCCACTCCTCGGCCTTGTCGTTGTGCACCAGCGTCAGCGACACGCCGTGGCGGCGCTCCAGGTCGGCCTGGCGCTCCTGTACGGCCTGGGCCTGGTAGCCGACGATGACCACGACCTCGCGCAGGTCCACGGCCGCCAGGTTGCGCAGGGCGATGTCGAGGATCGTGGTCTCACCGTCGACCGGCACCAGCGCCTTGGGCAGCGTGTCGGTGTACGGCCGCAGGCGACGTCCGGCTCCGGCGGCCAGCACCATTCCGAGCAATTTCCCGCACTCCTTGAGGTCGAGCGTCAGACAGTAAACCCAAAGGTTAGTTGGCCCGGGGCCGCACTTGGGTAATCCGCCGTTGGTCTGACGTTAATCCTGGGGAGCCGGTTCCACCGCCTGGTCGGGCGTGCGGGGGGCGGCCAGCCAGCAGGTAAGGCTCTCCCAGCCGAACAGTCCCCACAGGTAGAGCGCGAGCAGGACGAACGCGGGAGCCACCATATCGAGCAGTCCGGCCAGGGCGACGACCAGCATCCGGCCGTCCCAGCCGAGCCCGGCCGTGGCCAGCCACGGCGGCGGATACACGTGCTGACGCACCCGGTAGACGATGTCGTAGTGGTGGAAGGCCATCGCGCCGAGCAGCGCGAAGGTGATCACGGGCGGCACCGAGCGGGCGAACCCGGCCGAGGCGACGAAGCCGTACTCCGTGAGGCGCAGAATCGGGGGCGCCAGCCAGTCGAGCCGCCCGTCGTGCCGGTGCGCGCTGCCCGCCCCGGCGAGCAGCAGGGCGATCGCGGGCGCGAAGACCGCGAAGTCGTCGGCCCCGGCGATGCCGAGGACCAGCAGCACGCCGGTCACGAACGCCCCGGCGAGCGCGGGCGGCAGGGGCGGCAGCTGCCCGGCGACGAGCAGCCCCATCGCCCGCGACAGCGGGCCGTCGTCGCGCTGGGCGACCACGACGCTGCGCGGCACGGGAGTCATGTGGACGGAGATCACGTCGGAGCCCTCCCGAGCGGCGTCGTAAGCGGCGTCATTGCCGGGGCGGCTCATGCCACCTCCTCGCCTTCGGCTCGGAGCGGCATGCGCCAGGCGCTGTGTTCACTGATTCGCTCGCTACGCTCGCTCATGCCACCTCCTCGCCTTCGGCTCGAAGCAGGGTCGTGCCGGAGGCGCGCAGGTCAGCATTTCGCCGGGCGCTGTGTTCACTGATTCGCTCGCTACGCTCGCTCATGCGAAGGACCTCGCCATCCGCCCGGCGGCCGTGTAGACGAGCGCCACCCCGCCCCAGCCGAGCAGCGCGAGGAACGTCACCCGCGCGTCGAACAGCGCCGCCGTGACGCAGATCAGGGCGGTCCGCTCCCCGATCGGCAGGACGATCATCTTCTTCAGCCAGTAGGCCACACCCCGGTCGAGCCGCCGCGACAGCGCCAGCACCGACCCGGTGCCCGAGGCCGCGGCCGCCGCCGGGGCCTCGTCCCAGGGCACCGCCATCGAACGCGGGGCCGCCGCCCGCAGGCTCGCCGCCCGCGCCCGGTCCGCCAGCGATCCGGCGTACGCGAAGTCGACCATGTGCCGGATCGTCTGCAGGATCAGCGCGGCCACGGCCAGGGCCCAGATCTGCCAGGACCCCTCCGGGCCGGAGGTGTACCCGAGCACCAGCCCGACGTAGACCACATACTCCTTGATCCGGTCGCAGATGGCGTCGAGCCAGCCGCCGAGCGGGGAGAACCGGCGTGTGTACCGCGCGACCTGACCGTCCAGGCAGTCGAGCACGAACGACAGGTAGAGCGCGACGGCCCCCACGACGAGCCCCGCCCGGTGCCCGTCGGAGAACCAGACGGCGGCGATGAGCGCGAACGCGACCGAGACGCCGGTGATCGAGTTGGGCGTCAGGCCGAGCCGTACGGCCGGCCGGATCAGGTGGCGGGACCACGAGCTGACGCAGAAGGTCGTGAAGAAGCCGTCTCCGCTCTTCACGGCGGCGTCCAGCCGGGCCCGCGGCTCGTCGACGTCGGCGAGCTCGCGCACCGCCCGCTCGGCGGCCGGGCGGGTCGCGACCCGCCCGCAGTGCAGCGCGCCCGGCGTGACGGCGTGCACCGGGACGCCCGCCCGGGCGAGCCCGGTGAGCAGCAGCTCGGGCACCTCGGTGTCGCCCACCCGCCCGAGGTGGCGGCGCTGGGCGAGGTCGGCCAGCTCCTCGGCCAGGTCGGCGAGCCCGGCGAGGTGCGCCTCCCCGACCTGCAGGACGCCGCGGAAGGTGCCGTTGGCCCACTCGACCTCGTGGAAGGAGGTGCCGGCCGACACGACGCGGCCCCACTCCGTCCGCACGGGCGGCCGCAGCGGGGCCGGGTCGCCGCTGGCGACGATCGCGCCGGTCGGGCGGGCGGGATGTTCGAGCAGCAGGGCCAGCGCGTCGGTGTGCGCGACGACGTCGGCGGCCAGCACGGCGACCGGGGAGGTCGAGGCGCGGGCCGCCTTGGCCACGATCCGCAGGTCCTCGGCGAGGCCGTCGCTCACGCAGATCTGGTGCCGCGGGCCGCTCTCGATCTCCCGTTCCGGCCCGCCCGCCGGACCCGGCCGCCGCCCGCCCGCGGCCTGCGGCCCCGGACCGCCCGCCGCGATCTGTCTTCGCTCGCCCTCCCAGCCGTCCTGGCTCCTCACCACGACCACGACCTCGCGGACCGGCAGGGTGAGCAGCTGGGCGACGAGCCGCTCCAGGAGGCTGCCCTCCGACCGGGCGCCGTCGGAGCAGGGCAGCCCGGCGGCCGGCGAGGTCGCGAGGACGACCGCCACCGTCTGTGTGTCCCGTACCGTACCGGGCTTGCTCGGATCCGCCCCCATATGGAAACCCGTTTCACGTCGGCCGCACGTGCTCACCTCGCAAAGTAACCGAGTGATCACTAGGTGGCAATCACCTTCTGCGGCTTCCGGCACGGGTATGGTCTGCTGTCGGGGAGGACATCATGATCGCGGAATCGCGTCTGCGCAGGGTGGGGGTCGTGCTGGCCGGCGGCGTCGGCCAGCGCGTGGGGCTGAACACGCCGAAACAGCTTCTGAAGATCGCCGGAAAGACGATCCTGGAGCACACCCTCGACGTGTTCGACGGCCATCCGGAGATCGACGAGGTGATCGTCCTGATGACCCCCGGCTTCGTCCCGGACGCCGAGGAGCTCGTCAGGCGGAACGGCTACACGAAGGTCTCCCGGGTGCTCGAAGGAGGCGCGAGCCGTACCGAGACGACCTGGCGGGCGCTGTCCGCGCTGGGCGAGCGGGAGTGCGACGTGCTGCTGCACGACGCGGTCCGGCCGTTGATCGAGCCACGCGTCATCAGCGAGTGCGTGGCGGCGCTCGGCCGCTACGAGGCGGTCGAGGTGGCGATCCCGTCCTCCGACACGATCGTCGTGGCCGCCCCCGGCCCGCGCGGCGAGATCATCCGCGACATCCCCGACCGCTCCCGGCTGCGCCGCGGGCAGACCCCGCAGTGCTTCCGGCTGTCGGTGATCCGGGCGGCGTACGAGCGCGCCCTGGCCGACCCCGAGTTCCCCTCCCTGCCGACGACCGACGACTGCGGCGTGGTGCTGCGCTACCTGCCCGACGTGCCGATCTACATCGTGCCCGGCAGCGAGCGCAACATGAAGGTCACCCACCCGGTCGACGTCTATCTGGCCGACAAGCTCTTCCAGCTCGCCGAGAACACCGCTCCCGCGCTGACCGAGGCGCAGTACCGCGCCGGGCTGGAGGGCCGCACGCTCGTGGTCTTCGGCGGCAGCTACGGCATCGGCGCGGACGTCGTCACGCTCGCCCGGGGCTACGGCGCGAGCGTCCACTCCTTCTCCCGCAGCGAGAACGGCGTGCGCGTCGAGGACGCCGCCGCCGTCGAGGACGCCCTGGCCCGCGTGTACGCCGCGACCGGCCGGATCGACCACGTCGTCAACACGGCGGGCGTGCTGCACATGGGCAGGCTCGGCGAGGCCGGCCAGCACACGATCGAGGAGACCATCGGCGTCAACTACCTCGGCCCGGTCAACATCGCCCGCGCCTCGGTGAAATACCTGATGGAGACCCACGGCCACCTGCTGCTCTACACGTCCTCGTCCTACACGCGCGGCCGGGCCGACTACAGCCTGTACTCCTCCACCAAGGCCGCCGTCGTCAACCTCACCCAGGCGCTCGCCGACGAGTGGGCCTGCCAGGGTGTCCGCGTCAACTGCGTCAACCCCGAGCGCACCGCCACCCCCATGCGGCTGCGCGCGTTCGGCGACGAACCCGCCGGAACGCTTCTCTCCCCCGCCGCCGTCGCCCGCACCAGCCTCGACGTGCTGCTGTCCCGCCTCACGGGACAGGTCGTGGACGTGCGGCTCAGCCGATGACCGCAACCACGTACGGAGGGACGGGCGTTCGCCCATGGGGGGAAACATCAGGGGGCGCACGGCCTCCGAGGCGCGGCTCACGCCGCTCGCACGCCGCCTGGCTCTGGCCGCCGGGGGGCGCCGGGGCCTGCGCAGGCTGGCCGGGGGACACCGCGGGCTGCTCACCGCGCTGACGCTCGCGTCGTACCCGGCCCTGCTCGCGGCGGCCGTCTGGCCGCTGCCCGCGACCTTCGCGGTGCTGGCGCCGCTGTCGTACGCCGCGGAGACCGCGCTGCCCGGCCGGGCGGCGGCGGCGCTCAGCCGGGCTCATCTTGGGGCCACGGTCCGCTTCCTGGCGCGGGAGACCGCCGCCGTGGTGCTGCTGGCGCGGATGGCGCCGGGACGGCCGTGGTGGTACGCCGCGCTGGCGACGGGGCTGTTCCTGTTCCACGGCGTGCGGGCCGCGCAGACCTGGCTCGCCTGCCGGCTCGATCGCGTCCACCACCAGATGCCGGTGGTGACGCGCAACATCCGTCTGACCGCGCTGCCGATCCCGCCCGCGCCGCCCCGCGCGCTGCTCGCCTGGCGCGGCACCCGCCCGCTCTACCTCGACGCGCTGGCGATCGTGCCGGCCGCGGCCCTGACGCCGTCCGGCCTCGGCTGGGCGGGCGCCGCGGGCGCCGCCGCGGCCGTGGCGCTGGAGGCCGTCGTCACCGCCACGCTGCTGGTCCACGCCCGGCGGGCCGCCCACCTGGGCGACCGGCGGCGTGTCCTGTCGGCCGTGGACGAGTGGGTCGCCGCCTACCGGCCCGAGGTCGTCATGTACTTCTCCGGCCCGGCCACGGCCGCGTACCAGGCCACGATGTGGCTGAGCACGCTGGAACGGATCAGGCCGAGGACGCTGGTGGTGCTGCGCGAGCGGTCGCTCGCCACGGCCCTCGGCCCGACGACGCTGCCGGTGGTGTGCATCCCCTCGTCGGTGGACCTCATGAACTTCCGCGCGCTGGACGGCGTCCGGGTCGCGCTGTTTCCCGCCAACGTCGGCAACAACATCCACATGCTGCGGGTGCCGGGCGTCCGCAGCGTGTTCATCGGCCACGGCGACAGCGACAAGGAGGCGTCGTTCAATCCGTACACGAAGGTGTACGACGAGGTCTGGGTGGCCGGGCCCGCCGGGCGCGACCGTTACCTGCGCGCCCAGGTGGGCGTGCGGGACGAGGCCGTCGAGGAGGTGGGCCGCCCGCAGCTCGCCGGGATCCGGCGCACCGGCCCGCACACGAAGGGCACGGCGCCGTACCGGACCATCCTGTACGCCCCGACGTGGGAGGGGTGGAGCGACGACGTGTTCCACAGCTCGCTCGTCGCGATGGGGCCCGCCATCGTGCGCGCGCTGCTGGCGCAGCCGGTACGGGTGATCTACAAGCCCCACCCGCTGACCGGCCACCGGTCCCCGGCGGCCCGTACGGCCCACCGGCGGATCATGGCGCTGCTGGGCGAGCGGACCGGCATTCCCCACGTGGCCGTGACCGGCCGGGAGCCGTCGCTCTACGACTGCTTCAACGAGGCCGATGTGCTGATCTCCGACATCTCCAGCGTGGTGTCGGACTTCGTCGCCAGCGGCAAGCCGTACGTCGTGACGAACGTGGCCGCCCTGTCAGGGGACCGCTTCCGCGAGCGCTACCCGGCCGCCGGGGCGGCCTACCTGCTCGGCCCCGACCTGGCGGAACTGCCGGACATCCTGCGCCGCCTGGACGCTCCAGGAGAGGACGAGATGGCCGGCGCCCGCCGCGCCCTGCGGGGCTACCTGCTCGGCCCGGACCATCCGGACCATCCGGACCCGCTGGCCCGCTTCGAGGACGCCGTACGGCGGGCCGCCGCCCGCGCCGAGGAGCGCGCCCGCTTCCTCGGCCTCGAAGCCCTCGCCCCCTCCGCACACGACTGAACATCACTCACGGAAGGCTTCCAGGTCAAGGGGCGGTACCAGGTGACCTCGACGGTGCCGTTCGGGCGGGAGATCCTCGTCCCCCACCCGATCGGCTGCACGCTGGACACCTCAGTCTTCGAAAAGGTCGTCTAGGCTCGCCCGTTCCGGCTTGGGACGGGGCTTGCTGAGCTTCGGGGGGCTGGTCAGGAAGCCGGTCCCCCACGAGACGTGCATGGCCGCGTACACCACCGGGAGGCGTACGAGCGCGGCGGGCGGCAGGTGGCGGCCGGTGAGGACCGAGCCCGCGACGATCGCCGCGAGATAGCCCCCGGGGACGAGCAGGCCGGGCCAGAACACCGGCGAGACCACCAGGCCCAGCGCCATCGCCGCGACGGCGGCGGGCGGGGCGAGATAACGCAGGTTGATCGTGCCCTGGTGGGTGCGGGAGACGACCCGCCGCCAGCGCCCGTAGTGGAAGTACTGCTTGGCCAGGGCGCGCACGTTGGGCCGGGGCCGATACGTGACGCGCATCCTCGGCTGGAACCACACCAGCCCGCCGGTCTCCCGGATGCGGTGGTTCATCTCCCAGTCCTGCGCGCGCAGGAAGTGCTCGTCGTAGCCGCCCACCCGGTCGAGCGCGCTGCGGCGGAAGACGCCCAGGTAGACGGTGTCGGCCGGGCCGGCCTCCCCGCCCGTGTGGAACCGGGCGTTGCCCACGCCGATCTTCGAGGTCATGGCGCAGGCCACCGCCTGCTCGAACGGCGTGATCCCCTCGGCGGCCATGATGCCGCCGACGTTGTCGGCGCCGGTCTGCTCCAGCGTCTCGACCGCCGTACGGAGGTAGTCGCGGGGCAGGATCGCGTGCCCGTCCACCCGCGCGATGATCGGGTTGCGGGACGCGGCGATCGCGGCGTTCAGCGCGTTGGGCGTGCGGCCCGTGGGGTTCGGCACGACGACGACGCGGCGGTCCTCGGCCGCGATGGCGTCGGCCACCTCCTGGGTGCGGTCGTGGGACGGGCCCACACTGATGACGACCTCGAGCGGGCCCTCGTAGTCCTGTTCGAGGACCTGCCGGACGGCGTCGCGCAGGTGCCGCTCCTCGTTCAGCACCGGCATGATCACCGATACCGGCGGCCAGTTCCGCGCGGGATTCTGGCTCGACTGTCGCGAGTCGGGAAAGGGCTTCATGGCGGCGCTCACGCTACTGTACGGAGGGGTGGAGACGGCAACCGGAGGACGGGAATGCCCGGCGAGGATCAGGAGGACTCCGGCGTCCGCATAGGGGGCGACGGGTACGGCGGAGTGCGGCTGGCGCCGCAGCGCGCCCGCCGCCGCGGGACCAACCTCCGATCCCTGGTCATCTCGGGCGCGCTCTCCGGAATCGTGCTGGTCGGCTCGGGTGTGCTGTGGACGGTGCCCAACTTCGCCTCCGGCCGCATCCGGTCCGTGGAGGCGGGCACGAGCGAGACCACGTCACGGGGCGCGATGAACATCCTGCTCGTCGGCGTGGACAAGCGCGACGACCTGAGCAGGCGCCAGCAGGTCCAGCTCCACCTCGGCCGCGACGTCGGCGAGCGCACCGACACGATGATGGTGCTCCACCTGTCGGAGGACCACAGCAGGGTCACCGTCGTCAGCCTGCCGCGGGACACCTGGACGACGATCCCCGGCAAGGGCGACCACAAGATCAACTCTGCGTACCAGTTCGGCGGGCCGAAGCTGACCGTCAAGACGGTGGAGCAGGTGACCGGGCTGCGCATCAACCACTACGTCGAGGTGAACGTGCTCGGGTTCATCGGCGTGGTGGAGTCGCTCGGCGGCGTCACGGTCTGCACGCCGGTGGCCATCGACGACCCCAAGACGAAGCTCAACCTGCGGCCGGGGACGTACACCCTGGACGGGGTCAACGCGCTCGCGTACGCCCGCACCAGGGCCACGGCCCGGTCGGACCTCGACCGCATCGACCGGCAGCAGCAGGTCATCTCGGCGCTGCTCGACAAGGCGCTGAGCGGCGGCACGCTGGCCAACCCGGCCAAGCTCGCCGGGTTCCTCGACTCCACGTTCAGGACGATCATGGTGGACCCCGCCCTGCAGAAGGACCTGCTCGGCATGGTCAGCCAGTTCAGGGACGTCTCGACCGACGACGTGGCGTTCGCGACCGTGCCGCTGGCCGACGTGAACTACCGCTCGCCCACGGGCGAGTCGGCGGTGCTGTGGGACAAGCCGGCCGCCCGTGAGCTGTTCCGGCGGCTCGACGCCGACCAGCCCCTCGTGGAGCCGCCGGCGAAGGCGTCCGCGTCCACGAAACCGTCGGCGTCTCCATCGAGCAGCCCCGCGGCCTCGGCCTCGCCGAGGGCCCTGACCATCCCGCCCGCGCGGATCTCGGTCAAGGTGCTCAACGGCACGCTCATCCAAGGCCTCGGCGCGGCCACGAAGACCAAGCTCGTCGAGGCGGGGTTCATGGTGCCGTCGGCCCCCGGCGACACGGCCCGGCGCGACTTCGCGAACACGGTCGTCCGCTACCCGCCCGGCCGCGAGGACTCGGCCCGTACGGTGGCCGCCGCGATCCCGGGCGCCGAACTGCGCGAGCAGCCGGACGTGACCGGCATCGAGGTGGTCGTGGGCCAGAAGAACCACGACGTGAAGAAGGTGACCGTGACCGCGGCCCCCACGGCGTCCGCCTCGGGTTCCCCCGCCTCCACGCCGGTGGCGACCCCCTCGGCCCGCACCGCGACCCAGAACATCTGCAAGAAGTGACTTCCACCGGCCGCGGTGAAACGCGCACCGGAATTCCGGTTCGTGGATAACTCAGAAAGCGGAACGGGTGCCCGTTCAAAAAGGCACCAGCGTCATCCACAAGTGGACCGAATACTGGCGGACGGCCTTTCATCGCCCGTTTTCCTGCGCTCGCGGGGACGGTCGCGATGAACGTCGTGTACGGCGTGGCGGCCCTGGCCTTCCTCCTGGCCCTGCTCGGCTTCGGCTCACTGCTGTCCACATCATGACCTCGCGCCGCCGACAGCACGGCCGGCGGCGGCTGACGCATGAGATCACTGAGCGGCAACTGAGAAAGCGTCGGAATTACCGCTCTCTCAGTTAGCATCAGTGCATGGAACCGGAGGCGCTGAACGCCGTGCTCGACACCGTCGGCGCAGGCGTGCCGGCGGATGCGCTGGAGTCGGAGACTCTGGACTTCAAGCTCGTCGCCGACTCGCCCAGAGTCACCTTCAGCCTGCTCGCCGACGCGCTGGTCTGCTTCATCAACGCCCAGGGCGGCACGGTCGTGCTGGGCGTGGACGACAAGGCGACAGTGCGCGAGGCCGCGCTGCGAGGCGTACCCGCCTCATACTCCCTGGACGGAATCCGCAAGGGGGTCTTCGATCAGACGTCTCCTCCGATCACGCCATTCGTCGTGGAGAGGTTCGTGGACGGCGTCCGGCTGGTCGTGGTGTCCGTTCCCCGCGGGGTCATGCCGCACAGCAACGCCGCGGGCCTCGCCACACGTCGCCTCGGCAAGGAATGCCTTCCGTTTCCGCCCGCCCAGCAGCGCGAAGTCATGATCGCGCGAGGCCAGATCGACTGGTCCGCCGATGCGTCCGGCGCCGGGCTCGACGACCTGAGCGCCGTCGAAGTAGCCCGTCTTCGCGATCTACTAGTGGCGGCCGGCCGCGATCACATCGCCGAACTGTCCGACCGCGCGATGCTCGAAGCGCTGCGGCTCATCGCTCCGGGCGGTGGTGTCACCAATGCCGGAGTTCTCCTGCTGGCCGACGAGCGGGCACTGCGCACGATCGTGCCGAGCTACGGGTACTCGTATCAGTTCCGCCCGACCCTGGGAAGCGAGGCGACGGGCAGGGCCAGAGGGACCAAACCTCTGCTCGCCGCGATCGACGCCATGGCGGAGGCGGTCGCCACGCGCCGGGAGATCCACCCCCTGACCATCTCCGGTGGGGTGCAACTGCAACTCACCGACTATCCGCAGGACGCCGTACGCGAGCTGATCGTGAACGCGTTCATCCACCGGTCGTTCGAGACCGGTGGCACGGTGGACATCGAGCACTCGCCTGAACGGCTCGTCATCACGAGCCCGGGCGGGCTGGTCGCCGGGGTCACGCCGGACAACATTCTCACGCACCCGTCGACGCCTCGTAACCGGCTCCTGACCGAGGCGATCTCCGCACTGCAGCTCGCCGAGCGCACCGGCCAGGGCATCGACCGGGCCTACCGGGAGATGCTCCGCGTGGGTAAGGAACCTCCGACCATCGAGGACAACGGCACCTTCGTACGGGCGACGCTTCCGGGCGGCATCGGAAACGACGCCTTCGTTCGCTTCGTTGGGGAGTTGCCGGCGAAGGCCGGGCGTGACGTCAACGTTCTGCTGACGCTGTCGCATCTGCGCGGCACCAGCACGGTCGACGCGCTCCGGCTCGCCGCCGTCATCCAGCGCCCTCCGGCGGAAGCCCAGGAAGTGCTCTCGCGGATGGCGGAGGAGTTCGCCCTGCTGGAGCCGACCAGACGCACGGTCAGGAAACCGTTCCCCACTTATCGTCTACGGGCCGAGACGGTGGCGGCGATGTCGCGGGCGGTCGCCTACCGGCGCCGAGGCGTGGACGGAACGGACCAGAAAGTGATCGATCACGTTCGCGAGTACGGCTTCGTGACGAACCGCACCCTGCAGCGCCTCTTCGACATCCAGGTGTACGCCGCGCGCGACATGCTCGACGACCTGCGCGCCCGCCGGATCCTGGAGAAGATCGGGGACGCGCGTGGCGGCACCGGGGTCAGGTACGGGCCGGGGCCCGCCTTCCCCCGCTGAGTGATCGAGTTTTGTCAGCCGGAGGATCACCCGGCGCGTCGTCCGCCGCCGATGTGGCCGGACGGCTGTCGCCGGCGGCTCAGGCGACCGGGGCCACCGGGGCGGGAAGCTCGCCGTTGCGCTCGCGCCACGACGTGAGGTGCCGGTCGGCGGCCTCCCTGGCGATTGTCGCCGCGGCGGCCGGGACCGGTTCGCGGCGCCACTCGTCGAGCCGCCGCGCCATCCGGGCGACGAACCGCTCGCCGGGCGCGGTCAGGCTGCCGCTCGTGAGGAGGGTGCCCGACACCACGCGGGCCGCCTCACGCCACCGGGCGAACTCGGCCGCGGCGCTCACCGCGTCCGCACCGCTCTCGTGGTGCCGCTGCCGCCGCCAGAAGCCCGCGACGCCGAGGAACGCGTATGCCCCCTGCAGCAGGCCGCCGGCCGGCCGGGGGTCGTCGCGCCAGGGGGCGTAGTAGCGGGCGCCGTCGTCGGGCCGGGTGAGCGGCACGATGTCGAGCAGCGCGGACAGTTTGGCGTGCTGCGTCTCGTGGGCGAGCGTGACCGCCAGCGTCTGCGCGTCGGGGGGCGTGGACAGCGCGACGCAGCCGAACGTCTCCCGGGAGGTCGCGCTGGACAGGCCGCGCTCCGGCGGCGCGAGCGGGGTGAAGACGGTGATCGCCGCGGCGACCTCGTCGGCCACCCGGGGATGGTTGCGGGCCAGCAGGTCCCACGCCTCCTGGAGCACGCCCCGCCAGCGCTCCGCCTCCGGCTCGCTCAGACGGCCGCCCAGGTTGCCCGAGCCGGGCATCCGGTGCGGGTCGAGGTCGTCCACGAGCACCCGGAACCGCCGGCCGTCGCTCTCGGCGGACAGCGACCGCAGGCCCGTCCATCCCGGCTCCGCTCCCCCGATCCGTACGGCGAGGCCCTCCACGCCGACCTCGGCTCCGCCGGGAGCGGAGTGGACGGTCGCGGTGGCGGTCCGGGCCGCGCACTCGGCGGGCAGGGTGACCTGGCCCAGCGAGGGGAGCGTGACCACTCCGCCGGTCACCGGGACGTCGACCTCGCACGTCACACCGGCCCTGACCACCGCGGCGGCGGCGAGGGACGCGAACCGCTCGATCCCCTCGCCGGTGGCGACCGCGTGCCGGGCCCACGCCCCCACCGACGGATGGCGGAGCACCGCGGCCACCGCCTCGGGGTGATGCGCCTGGACGGCCGCCAGCAGGTCGTAGGCGCGGCGCGCGGCGGCCCACCGCGCGTGCCCGGCCCGCCGCGCCGCGTCCAGCACTCCCCGTACGAGCAGCAGGTGCTTGCTGTACTGGGCCGCGACCAGGCGGCCGACCGCCGGGGCGCCCCCCGCGCCCCCGGCGAGTTCGTCGAACGCGTCGGCCGGGATCCGGTGCTCTGTCAGCTGCGGTGAGATCATCGAGGTTCCTTGGGACGGGCCGACAGGTCGGCCTGGACGGCGGTCCCGATCCGGCGGATGAGCGCCAGCAGGTCGGGACAGTAGACCGAGGGGTTCTGGAAACCGCTGCCGTGCCGATAGCGATGGGCGTAGAGGCCGCCGCCGCAGATCCCGCCGACCGGGCAGGCGGCGCATTCGGCGGCGAGCGCGAGCGTTCCGATCTGCCGGGCGGCGGTGCCGGGGAGCAGCAGCAGGTCGTCGAAGGAGTGCGTGGCCACGTGCAGGCCGGTGCTCCCCGCGCCCTCGTACGCCGACTTGAGCAGGTCAGACTGCTCGATCTCCCCGTCGGTCTCGACGACCACCATGGCCGCCGGGGACAGGCCGACCTGCTCGGAGGCGGACCACCCGCCGAGCAGCAGATGGATGATCTCGCCGAACAGCCGCACGCGCGGAGCCCGGCCGGGCGCGGCGTACCAGCGGTCGAAGACCGCGCCGAGCCAGTCGGCGTACGGCGTGGCCGGCAGGCCGGCCGTACGGCCGGGTGGCGGAGCGGACCAGTTGCCGTGCGGCAGCAGGAAGTCGACGGCCGGCGGGCCGAAGCCGCACAGCGCCTCGTACGTCTCGGCGGGGTCGTTGCGCAGGTCGACGGTGCACAGCAGCCCGCGGAACAGGTGCCGGAACGCCGGAGAGGTCAGCCGGGTGAGCGCCGCGGCGGTGCGGTCGTAGCTGCCGCGGCCGTCGGCGGTGCGGCGGACCCGGTCGTGCGCGTCACGGCTCCCGTCGAGGCTCACCCCGAGGCCGACGCCGAGCGCGTCGAAAAGCCGCAGGTAGTCGTCGTCGAGAAGGGTGGCGTTGGTCTGCGCCAGGACGTCGACGCGGGCGGGCACCGCGGCCCGCAGGGTGCGGACGGCGTGCTCGATCTCGGCGGGCCCGGCCAGCAGCGGCTCGCCGCCGTGCAGGACCACCTCCACCGACTCGACGCCGTGCGCCGTCACGTGCTCGGCGATCCGCGCGGCGGTGGCCGCGACAGTGTCGCGGCTCATCCGCCGGGGACGGCTCCGCCAGGTCTGGTCGGCCATCTCGTACACGTAGCAGTAGGAGCACGCCAGGTCGCAGCGGCTGTGGATCTTCAGGATGAACTGCCTGAACGGGGTGGGCCGCCAGCCGTCCGCCAGCAGCGCATCCACGTCGAGAGTCGACGGCCACTCGGGCACCGCGGATCAGCCTCCACGCTGGGGCTCCTAAGGGTGCCCAGCATAGTGAGATCACGCCGTCTGCCGGAGCATTTCCCTCGCCTGCTTGAGCAGGTCGGGCGGCAGGCGATCGAGCACGCCGGTCACCACCTGCGCGGCGGCCTTGGGGGTGCCCGCCCTGACCAGCGCCTCGGCGAGGGCCAGGTGAGCGGCCATGTCATTGGGCGCCCAGCTCAGCGCGGCGGTGATGCGCTCGATCGCCTTCACATGGTCCCCCTGGCGCAGCCACAGCAGGCCGTCGGCCCGGAGCATCCGCGCCACGCCGTCGAACCGCTGGCGCTCGGCGTAGAGTTCGACCGCCTCCTCGCAGTATCGCCGCGCGGTTTCGTACTCGCCGTTCTCGACGGCCACCTCGGCGAGGATCTCGGCGGCCTCCGCCCGCACCCACGACTCGCCGAGGTCGGAGGCCCGCACCGCCTCGCCCGCGAGCCGCCGGGCCTGCTCCCACTTGCGGGTGGCCAGCGCGGCGCGGGCCGCCCGCAGGTAGGCCTCCGGGGAGTCGGAGCGGGAGATCGGCCGGATGAGCCGGTCGTGGGCGAGTTCGTACCACCGGATGCCCCGCCGGTGCTCGGCGCGCAGGATGTGCCGGTCCTCCAGGGCCCGCGCCACCGCGTTGGGCATGCTGCGGGTCTGCTGCAGTCCCTCGTAGACCATGTTGCGGGTGCCGTGCTCGGTGACGAACGTGTTGCGCAACCAGAACTTGATCTCGCCCGGCGACATGTCGAACTCCTCGGCCACCTCGGCGACCATCCGTTTGCAGAAGTCGTACAGGAACTCCTCCACGTCGGCGTACGCGCGGGCGTGCCGTTCGGTGATCTCGGTGACGCCGGGCGGGAGCGACTCCCAGAGCGCCGCGCAGACGACCTGCAACTGGACCGGCTCGACGGTGTCCAGCATGACCTTCGACTCGTGGCCGGCCTCGTCCACGATGACCGCCGTACGGAGGTCGTCCACGAGCAGTTCGGCGGCGGCGGGCGTGATCGTCCTGCCGGTGTGCCCGAGCGGCCGCGCCACCGCCTCACGGGCCGCCTCGGGGGTGAACGGCCGCAGGTGGAAGCGGGCCCGCGAGCCCTGCCCGAACGGCCGCTCGTACGGCAGGACGAGGAACAGATACTCCTCCCGCAGCGAGAGCAGCAGGTGCAGCCCGGTGTGCTCCTGTACGGCGGTGGTCAGCTGGTCCAGCAGCTCGGCCCGGTCCCGTTCCCCGGCCGGCCCGCCCTGGAACATCTCCTCCGCCTGGTCGACGGCCGCGAGGATCGGCATCGGGTCGCCGTACTCGTCGGTGCGCTCGGGCCGGGCCCGCAGGAACTCCGTCACCGTCAGACCGGCCGTCGTGCGCGGGTCCCGCTCGGGCGCCCAGCAGGACAGCAGCGCCGCCACGTACGGGTTGCCGCTGCTTTCCGGCGGCCGGGGCCGGGGATGGACCCTGGCGACCGGCAGCAGGTCGACCCGGCCGGGATCGAGGCGGGGCAGCACGCCCGCCTGGAGCAGCGACGTCTTGCCCACTCCGGACGCGCCGTAGAGGACGGTCAGCCCGGCCGCCTGCCACAGGGTGGAGATCTCCCGCGCCTCGCGGTCACGGCCGTGGAACAGAGCGCTCTCGTCGCGCTGGTAGGGGCGCAACCCCACGTAGGGGCGGACAGGTTCGGTCTCCGTCATGTCGTCCTCATTCTGTCCAGCAGCTCCTGGAAGAAGTCCTCGGTGCTCCCTATGTAGATGGAGATGCTCCAGCCGTCGAGGTAGCGCTCCAGGTACTCCTGCGCCTTGCCCGCGGCGCCGGCGACCGTCCCGCTCAGCTCCGGCAGAAGCTGGACGCTGACGTGCCGCCGCCTCCGCGTGAGCGGAACGGGCCGGATGAGGCCGTGGAAGAGCACCCGGAAGTTCCAGTCCTGCAGGCTGTAGCCCACGAACAGCAGGGGCCTTGTCGTCATCGCGGCGAGCACGGGGGTGGGCAGCGGCTGCCGCACCCCGGAGGCGCGGGCGTCGACCATGTTGACCAGATATTCGAGGTAGTCGTCCTCGGTGAGCACGAGCGACGCGGGGTCGTCCCAATGACCGTGGAGGTGATAGACCAGCGGCCGCCGGGACGTCGGCTCCAGCGCTTCGATGTCGTCCGCTTTCGTGTCCCACCAGGTCGAGGTGTACGTCTCCGGCGACTTGGGCTCCGCTTCGGACCGCTGCAGCGCCTGCGTCATGAAATCGTCGTAGTTGGTGGTGATGAACGTCGTGATGGGAAATTGCGCGAGCACCGTGTGCGGATCGAGCGCATTCGCGGCCTCACCGGCCGGATACCGCTTCAGATAATCGCAGATCTCGTGCTTGAGCTCGACCGAGTCCCGGCCCAGAAGCGCCACGTACTGCATCACCCGGGCCAGGTTGCCCGAGTCGGCGAACGGATACCGATACTCGTGCGCGAAATGGCGGCTGAGTTCACCGCCGGTGGGCAGCCGCCCGAAACAGGAACCCGCACCGAGAAGCGGCGTGCAGTCACCCCTGCGGAGCTGCTTGATCAGCCGTTCCCAGTCCGCATCGTTCACACGTCATCCCGGGGGTCGCCGCAAAGTCACCAGTTAAGTCGATTATGACCCACGATGACGGCAACGGACCGGCGATTGATTTGCGGACGGGCCGGATTATCCTGGCCGGAATGCTCAAATAGTCGATTGAAAACCGGCGTAGGGAACAGAACCATCCTCTTCCAGCAGACGGCGCAGGGCCTCCGACAGCGCCGGATTGTCCACCTGCCCGAGTTCGACCAGGCTGAGACCGGTCACATCGATCAGCCCACCGCTGTACCCACCATCGGCCATGTCGCCCATGACGCTCCTCGTCCGATAAACAGTGGACCCCATCTTCCCCCACGCGCACGGCGAGGTGCCACCAGTCTGACTCCTTGACTCTTCAATCCACGAGGTGTCGCGCTCTAAGCTTTGTCCAAACCAATCGAGCCCCGGCAAGGGATGGCAGCGTGTCGGTTTCGCACTTTTCGTCGGACTCTGGCCGCATGCCCGCGATTTGGGGCAGAGTCCCCCAGCAGAACAAGAACTTCACCGGACGCAAGGACCTCCTCGACAAACTGCGCGCCGACCTCATGACCGAGACCACGGCCGCCGTCCTCCCCCATGCCCTGCACGGTCTCGGCGGCGTGGGCAAAACCCAGCTCGCGATGGAGTACGCCCACCGCTTCCGGCGCGAGTACGACCTCGTGTGGTGGATCCCCGCCGACCAGCCCATGCTGGTCAAGTCGTCGCTCGCCGGGCTCGCCAGGGAGATGAAGCTGCCGAGCGCGGTCTCCGCCGGGATCGAGGACGCCGCCGAGGCCGTGCTGGACGCGCTGCGCCGGGGCGAGCCGTACGGCCGGTGGCTGCTCGTCTTCGACAACGCCGACGACCCCGAGCAGATCAACGACATCATCCCCCGGGGTCCCGGGCATGTGCTGATCACCTCGCGCAACCACAGCTGGCAGGGAGTGGTCGACACCGTCACCGTGGACGTCTTCCTGCGCGAGGAGAGCAAGGAGTTCCTGCTGCGCCGGGTGCGGCGAGGGCTGAGCGAGGAGCAGGCCGACCGGCTGGCCGACGCGCTCGGCGACCTCCCGCTCGCGCTGGAGCAGGCGGGCGCCTTCCAGGTCGAGTCGGGCATGTCCGTCGACGAATACCTGCGGCTGCTGCGGGAGCAGACCACCCGGCTGCTCGGGATCAACAAGGCCTCCGACTATCCGCTGTCGATGACCGCGGCGTGGGCGCTGTCGGTGGCACAGCTCAGGGGGAAGTCACCCGAGGCCGTGGAGTTGCTGCGCTGTTGCGCCTTCTTCGGTCCCGAGCCGATCCCGCGCGACGTGTTCGAGCCCCTGCCGGAGCCGTTCGCCGCCCAGTCGCGGATGGCCGACCTGTTCGCCGACTCGATCCGGGTGAGCGGAGCCGTCCGCGAGCTCGGCCGGTACGCGCTGGTCCGCATCGACTCCGAGAGCCGCACCCTCCAGGTCCACCGGCTGGTCCAGGCGCTGCTGCGCGACGAGCTCGACGATCCCGAACGGGCCGCGTTCCGGCGGGAGGTGCACCTGCTGCTGGCGGCCGCCGCCGCGCCGTACGAGGCGGACGACACCCAGTCCTGGCCGCGCTACTCCGGGCTGCTCGGCCATGTGGCCCCCGCCGACGTCGCGAGCAGTCATGATCCTCGCATCCGCTCCTTCGCCCTCAACATCGTCCGCTACCTCTACTCGTCGGGTGACTTCCTGTCGGCCCGGTCGCTGGTCGAGCGGTTCATCGAACGCTGGCGGGCCGACAGCGGAGAAGACGACCGGCACGTGTTGTCCGCCCACCGCCACCAGGCGATCGTCGTCAGAGAGCTGGGCGAGATCCAGGAGTCGTTCGACCTGAACCGGCGCGTGCTGGAGCGGATGCGGCACGTGCTCGGCGAGGACGACGGTGAGACACTGCTGCTCACCAACAGCCACGGGGCCGACCTCCGCTTCCGCGGCGACTTCCAGGCGGCGCTGGAGCACGACAAGGAGTCGCTCCGCAGGCACGAGGCGGTCTTCGGCCCGTCCCACCGGCGGACCCTGCGGGCCATGAACAACCTGGCCCTCGACTACCTGCTGCTCGGCGACTACGCGACGGCGCTGGAACTGCAGTCCAGGACGTTCACCCTGCAGAAGCGGTCGGGCTCCAGCAAGCAGAACGTGCTGGCCTCCTGGAACGGCCTGGCCCGGCTGCTGCGGCTCAACGGCGAGTACCGCCAGGCCTGCGACATCGGCGAGGACGCCTACGAGTACGGCGTGCAGGAGCTGGGCCGCGAGCATCCCTGGACGCTCCGGACCGCCAAGGACCTGTCGATCGCCAAGCGCCGGGCGGGCTACATCGAGGAGGCGCTGGAGCTGGCCCGCAGCACCTACGACCTGCAGGAGCGCATCTTCGAGGAGGTCGACCACCCCGACACCCTGGCCGCCGCCCTCTGTCTGGCCAACGCCCAGCGGGCCTACGGCGAGACCGGCGCGGCGCTCGAACTGCTGGAGGACATGACCACCCGCTATCCGCGCATGTACGGCGACGACCACCCGTTCAAGTACGGCTGCGACACCAACCTCGCGCTGCTGCTGCGGGTGAACGGCCAGGCGGAGCGGGCCAGGGACATGGACGCACGGGCGCTGAACGGATTCGACGGCCGCCTCACCCGGGACCACCACTTCTCCCTCACCTGCGCGATCAACCTCGCCAGCGACCTCGCCGCCCTGGGCGACGCCGAGGCGGCCAGCGAACTGGGCGAGGACACGCTGGCGCGGCTTCGAGCGCTCCTGGGCGAGAGCCACCCGCTGACCCTCGCCGCCGCCGCCAACCACGTGATCGACCTGCGGACGGTGGGAGACGACGAGGCGGCGGACACGCTGCTGGCCGACACCCTGGAGCGGTACGTCGGGGTCCTCGGCCCCGAGCATCCGGACGCCGTGGCGTCCCGCGAGGGCCGCCGGCTCGACTTCGACTTCGACCCACCCGTCCTCTGACCCGGCGCCCCCGGCGTCACGGAGACCCAGATCTCACGGAGGTGAGCCGCGCCCTCTGTGGCACGGGCCCGGAAGTCCCGGGAGCCCGCGCGGGGCCGCGGATCACGGAGAGGGCGAACCGGACCAGCAGCGGCGCGAGCAGCGCCATCACGAAGAGCCTGAGGCTCTGCACGCCGGAGATCAGGGACACGTCGGCGTCGGTGACGACGGCGGTGGTCATCACGGCGTTGATCCCGCCGGGCGTGGTGGCCAGGTAGGCGTCGGAGAACGGGACGTCCAGAATCCGCGCCAGCACCGCCGCGATCACGGCGCATCCCCCGCTCACCACCGCCGTCAGGGCGAGGAGCACCGGCAGCAGCGACCGTACGCGGCGCAGCGTGTGCCGGGTGAAACGCAGGCCGACGTCGAGGCCGACCAGGGTGAACAGGGCCGTTCTCAGCGCGCCCGCCGGGGCGTACGCCGGCGGCGCGTCCACCGGGACGATCTCCGTCAGCGTGCCGGTCAGGGTGACCAGCGCCGTGCCCAGAACGGTGAGGAGCATCGGTCCGAGCAGCGCCGGGCACGGCAGCCGCGTCTTCGTGCCCAGGAACACGCCGAGGGCCGCGACGACCGCCAGCACCAGGAGCCCCGCCGCCTGATGGTCGCCCGTGACGAGCCGTCCCCACTCACGGGCGGTGGCCGGCGCCTCTCGCGCGCTCGTTCCGCCGGCCATCCAGTCGATGACCACGGGAGCGGTGGCCGCGACCAGGCCGACCCGTAAGTACTGCATGAACGCGACCAGCCGGGTGTCCGCGCCGAGGTCCTCGGCGGAGGCGACCACGGCGGTGGAGCCTCCCGCCACCATGCCCAGGGTCGCGCTCGCCCGGTCGACTCCGGCGCGACGGGCGAGGATCGCCGCCGCGCCGACACCCAGGACGACGGCGGCTCCCGTGACGGTGGTGAGCGGCACCACGTCGCCCGCGGACTCCGCCAGGGCGTGCGGGTTCAGGTGCGTGCCCAGCAGGACCCCGAGAAGCGCCTGGGCCACCCGGTTCGCCCACCTCGGCGCCTTGTCGGGCATCACCCCGGCGAGTGCCAGGCAGAGACCCAGCGCCATCGGCACGAGCAGGTGCGGCGCGGGGATCCGCTGCCCTGCCAGTTCGGCCGCGAGGCCTCCCGCCGCGAGCGCGACCGGCCAGCGGAGCGCCCGTACGAGAGGTGGACAGGCCCGGGCCGTACGGCTCGCGCTCGGAAGGCTCGTGGAGAACGCGCCGGTCGCCGGACAGGGCAGATCACGAGAGCCGTCTGTCCGGATTGGAATGGATTGAGAACCGCTGAGCACCCTCAACGATGCGGCATCGCGGGCAAAGCCACCGTATGACCCGGCAATGCTCCGGTGTGGATTGCCCGCTCATATCGTCATCAGCGGGAGCGGTGAGGCCACAGTGGCAAACGGGGACGCCGATGCCCCGGGCCTGTGACCAATCGCTCACGACCCGCCGCAGGCGCCGATCGCGGTCAGCCGACGCCGTATATCTCGTTCAGACCGACCAGGCGGAGGCCCGCGTCGGACGCCGCCGAGGCCCGCAACTCCTCCGTGAACCCCGCACCGCCGTAGCAGGCCAAGGTCGTGGCGCGGGTGTCGTACCCCTTGGCGGCGAGGAGGTCGCGGGCGCGGGCCAGCCGTGCAACGTGGTGACGGCTCATCGTCTCACCCCACTTGACCTCCCCCAGGGACAGCAACCTGCCCGACCGGCCTCCGTCGGGAGGAGAGAAGACAGCCACGTCGATCTCTATCTGCGTACGGTTCTCCGGATCGTTCACGACGCCCGCGCCGACCGTGGCGGGGAAGCCGCCGTAAACCTCCTCGTCGGCGTCCTGGGCGAAGGCGCGGCACAGGGCCTCGAAGTGGGGGCCCACGATCTGGGCCAGGAAGGTCTCGCGCGCCGAGCCCCACACCGTCTCCCCGCGGTACGCCTCCAGTTCGGGCCACCTTCGGCGCATCACCCCCTCGTAGAAGGTGATCAGAGGCTCCACGATGCGGTACCGGGAACGGCCCGGGCGGAAGACATCCGGCTCACGGGTGACCAGCGCACAGTCTTCCAGCACGTTGAGAGGGTGCGTGATCTGATCCGACCTGCGTCCGATGTAGCTCGCGATGCCGCCGTTCGTGGTGTTGCCAGTGGCGATCGCCGCCAGCACGGAGTGGTAAAGCGCCGGATCTCGAATGTCCGACTCCTCCGCGAGCAGATAGCGGGCCTCGCGAAAGAGGGGTTTCTGCGGGTTCAGGACGCTTCTGACGACCCAGGAGTCGAAGTCGTCCAGGCCGGTGGGAGCGTCCCCCTGCGTGAACTCGTACCGGTAGGCGGGAGTTCCTCCGACGATCGAGTGGACCAGCACGGCCAGACGCGGGTCCGCGAGGCCCCAGAACCGCGCGGCGTCCCGATAGCCGAAGGGCTGGACGACCAGTTCGAGCCCGGCCCGCCCCCGCAGCGGCGCCTGCCCGGCGAGCAGGCCGCCCATCACCGCCATGGCCGATCCGCAGAGGACCAGGCGCGCGGAACTGTCCCGCCCGCTGCCGCCGGGGCCGAGTTCGCGCTGGATGATCGATGGCAGGCTCGGAGTCACCCTGGACAGGAATGGGAACTCGTCGACGACCACCAGGGTCGGCCGGTCGCCGCGGGACCTGCGGAAAAGCTCGGCTACCGCGTCGTTCCAGTCGCGGAACGGCCGATCGAGCGCCGCACGCGTGTGCCGTACCAGCGCGTCCCCGAAGAGCCGGAGCGACTCCGCCTCCGTGGCCTCGGTGGCGGCGAAGTACATGCCTCCGGTCTCCTCGGCCAGCGCCTGCAGGAGAAAACTCTTGCCCTGTCTGCGGCGCCCGCTGACGATCCCGAGCGTGGCTCCGTGCCCCGCCTGCGCTCCCGCCGACGCGAAGGAGGCGAGCCCCTGCCATTCCCGCACCCGATCGAAGACCCGCTCCGGCTTTGGAACCACTCCCGCCCCCACTCCGAGGTCCTTACAGAAGTATAGTTCCCGGAACCATGGTTCTGTGAGCCCCCGTCAGGTGGGGAGGACGTAGCCTCCCACGGAGGGCGGGATCAGGAAAGAGTCGATCCGCTTCAGCTTGTGCGTCGCGCGGTTCAACCGATACCAGGTGTGGAGCCTGCGCTCCTCGCCGCCGACCCGGCGGTCGGAGCGGGTCAGGACGTCGATGTGACCGGCCTTGTCCCAGCGCGTCCGCAGCGGGTTCTCCCCCGTACGGAGCCGGATGGGGATCGTGCTCTTCTTTCCGGTGGCGAGGTTGCGGGTGACGACCATGTTCCGGACGGTCTTGCCGGTCTTCGTCCACTTGGTGCCGGCCACGGTGACGCCGTCGGGGCCGAGGTCGCCGCGCATGTAGACGGATCGCCGCAGCTTCACCGACCACGTGCCGGTCGAGTAGAGCACCGCCGTACGGTTGTTGCCCGCCATCATCCGCCTGCCGTCGGGGCTGAAGTCCCAGGCCTGGTATCCCCTGGGCAGTGTGAAGACCTTCCCGGTGGTCGTGTCGGCGACCCGGTCGACCTCCCGTTCGGAGGCGTCGACGCCGAGCATGCTGACGTACCGCCCGCCCGGGGAAAGGATCAGCGAGTTCATCTGGAGGTCGTCCGGCCACGTCACCTTGGGGATCTCGCGCGCCCTGCCGGTGGCGGCCGTCCAGATCGTGAGCACGCCGTCCTTGCCGCTGAAATACGCCGCCCGGGCGCCGTCCTGGGAGACCGCGACGACGGCGGCGGCCACGTACTCGTCGTCGCCCACCGTCCTGCGCGCGCCCGGGAGCGGGACGACGCGGCCGTTGCTCAGCCACAGCTTCAACGGGCCGCACGGGTGCCGGCCGCCGTCGCTCTGGAGGCAGGAGCTGAGCCCGGCGTAGCGGATGACCGGCTTGGCCGCCGCTGCCTCGGCATGGGGAGTGATCGTGAGGGGGGCGGCGGTCACGACCGCGGCCAGGAGTACCCGGTACGGCATTCCGGCATCCTCGCACACCGTCGCGGATGTTCGGGGGCAGACGGCAAGAGATCGCTCAACCGGGGAGAACTCGCACCTCGGCGGCGGGCAGGTCGGCCCACCAGCGGTCGTACGCGCGGTAGAGCCGGTGATCGCGGCCGACCAGGAGCGCCGTCAGCGCCCGGGCCTCCTCCGCGAGCCCCTCCCACGCCTCGGCGGCCAACGGGTGGAAGGCGGTGGCCTCGATGCCGCCCTCGACCTGGCGCCACACACCGGCGACGTACCCGTCGACCAGGAGCGTCGGCAGCACGTCACCGTTCGCCCTGATCACGAGCCTGCGGTAGTCCGGCGGGAGGACCCGGCTCCGGTCGGCGTACGCCAGCAGGACGCTGTCCCACATGGCCATCAGCCGGGGAGGGGCGGGGGTGTCGGCGGCGGGCCGCGGCGCGCCCGGCACGTCGTACAGCTCCACGCCGCCGGGCCCCTCCAGCCGCTCCAGTACGGCGGAGAGCGCGCCCAGCGCCTCCCGGACCCTGGACCGCTGCACCAGGGCGAACTGCGCCACGTCCGCCACGGACGCGGGCCCGAACCCCTCCAGATAGCGGTGGACCAACGTCTGCAGGTGCTTGTCCGACAGGTCCCTGTCGTACGGCGTCGGCGGCGTCCCCGACGCGACGTACGACGGCCGGGGGCCGAACGACCACGGCCCGCCCATCGGGACGTGCAGCAACGGCGCGAACGACCGCACCGCCCACCACACGCCCTGCGGCGGGACCGCGAGCCGTCCGGCGAGCCAGGCCTGGATCTCGGCGTTGGTGCGGGGCCGGTCCGCGAACTCCAGCAGGTCGGGAAGGAGGGCGTCGGCGTCGGCGGCCCCGAGACCGCTCTCCGTGAAGCGGCGGTCGCCGAGCCTCGCGCCGCGCAGCGTCGGCTGCATGGCGGTGTGCATGGGCGGATGATCGTCGGCGTGCACCACGTGCAGCGTGATCCGCATCAGCGTCGCCTTGACCAGCGCCTCACCGGCGAAGGCGACGTCGAGGTCGGCCGGGTCGAAGGCGGCGAGCCGGTTCCACAACGCGATGTACGGCGAGGCGGGCTGCTGGGCCTGGAGCGCGACGACGCGCCGGACCGCGTCGACGACACCGACGGGCTCCCTCCGCAGCAGCAGTTGCCGGGCGAGCGTGGCGCGGTTGAGGTCTTTTGCCGTGATTGTCATGGTGCGCAAGGACTCTAACGCAGGGCGGTGCTCGCGGAGGGGCGGCGGTCAGGCGATGACGGCCTTCCACCGGCCACGCTCCAGCCGGATCGTGCCGTCAGGGCTGATCGTGACCCACGCCCCGTACAGGGGCAGGCTGCCGTCGGCGAGCCACTGATGGCGGATCCGGTCGAGGATGTCCCACAGACGCCGCGGCCCGCCCTGGTGCACGAGCGGGGCCTCGTCGCGTACGCCCTCGGCACGCGCCCAGGAGCCGTCCGCGTGGACCATCCACGCCGTACGCCGGCCGTCGTCACCTTCTTCGAACCAGTGCGCGATGCCCGGAGCGGTCACCTCCAGCATCGACCGGAGCTCCCACGCCTCGATCACCTCGACCATCGGGTATCGGCCGCGCCCGACGTCCTCGCCGTCCTGGTCGCGGATCTCCTCGAACCTGGCCAGGAGCCCGGGCGGATAGTCCTCGCCGTGCCGGGTCGTCATGAACCCGGCCCGGTCCCACTGCACCCGCCCGAAGGCGCCGCCGTCGTCCGTCCTGTCCGCGACGATTATGATCATGGTGTTCGCGATCGTCGTGACCAGGCGCCCGCCGGGACGCAGCGCCTCCAGCCAGCTCGCCGGGACCGGCCGTACGGACACCATGGCCGCGATCCGGTCGAACGTCCCCGGCAGGGGCCCGGTGGCGTCACAGGTGACGACCCGCGGGTGCAGGCCGATCGCGTCGAGCCGCTCGGTCGCGGCCGTGGTCAGGTAGGCGTCCAGGTCCACGCTCGTCACGTGCCGATCGCCGAGCCGCCGGGTGAGCAGCGCGGCGCCGTACCCGGAGCCGACACCGACGTCGAGCACGTCGACGCCGTCCTGGATGTCAGCGTGCTGGTACATGCGCACGACCAGGCCGGGCATCGTCGAGGACGACGTCGGCAGCCCGCCCGGGTGATCCTCGCCCGTGGCGTGGTCGGCGTGCGACGACCCCACCCGGGTCACCAGCGACACGTCGGAGAATGCCGCCTTCAGCCACTGCGGCTCGTCGGCCGGCCCGTCCCGCAACGTCCAGAGCCCTTCGCGGTGCTCCCACCACCTCGGGACGAACAACTGGCGCGGCGTGGTGGCCACCGGCTCGCGCCAGCGTGAGGCGGGCCGGGTGACATCGGCGGCGAGCCGGGCGGCGTGCTGTTCCCAGGTCATCGTTCCCTCGTCGTGTCCGGGTTACGGAAGCGCGGGTCGCAGGCAGGCCGGTCCGCCGTCGTTCACCGGCCGGCACCCTCTCATTGTCCGCGGCTCACCACTTTCCCGCGAGCTCCGGCCTCGCGCAGCCGTACCGCGTCAGGGGTGGTTCGGAGGGGTTCCGTGCGAGAACCGTACGGTGATGGTCAGGCCGCCTTCGGGGCGTGCGCCGGCGGCCAGGGTGGCGTGGTGAGCCTGGGTGACGGCGTTGACGATCGCGAGGCCGAGGCCGTACCCGTCGCCGCGGCCGTGACGCTCGGGCGCCAGTTTCTGGAAGGGCTGGAAAAGGCGCTGGATCTGGTCCCCGGGGATGATCGGCCCGCTGTTGGTGACCGTGAGGACCGCCTGCGTGCCGGAGGTCCGCGTGGTGACCTCCACATGCCCGTCCGCGTGGTTGTGGCGGACGGCGTTGTCGACGAGGTTGGCGACGAGGCTTTCGATCAGTCGCGGGTCCCCGGCCGTCAGCGCGGGCGTCAGGTGGCCGGCGAGGTCGATGCCCGCCTCCGCCGCCTGGCCGCGGCGGGAGGCGAGCACTCCTTCGACGACGTGGGCGAGGTCGAGGGTGTCCCAGCGGGTGACGCCGCGCTCGCTGGTGGCCAGGGCGAGCAGCGCGTCGACGAGCCGCTCCTGGTGTCCACCGAGAGCGAGGGCCTCCTGGCAGGCCGAGCGCAGTGTGCCGGCGTCGGCGTCGGGGTCGGCGAGGGTGACTTCGAGGAGAGTGCGCAGGCCGGCGAGTGGCGTGCGCAACTCGTGGGAGGCGTTGGCGACGAAGTGGCGTTGGGCGTCGAAGGAGGCTTCGAGCCGGGCGAACAGGTCGTCCAGGGTGTGGCCGAGTTCGGTCAGCTCGTCCGTGGGCTCGCCGAGGGCGAGGCGCCGGTGGAGGTTGCCCGCGGAGATGACCTTGGCGGTGGCGCTGATGGCGCGCAGCGGGTCCAGGAACCGGCCGGCGACGTACCACCCGAGAGCCAGGGCGACGGGGACCAGGACGACCAGGGCGACGGCGGATCCGACGAGGAGTTGGGGCAGGCCGATCCCGGGCTCCGTTCCGGTGATCGTGCTCGGTTCGGGCCCGCCTACGGGTCTGGTCTCCTGGATGCCGGCGAGCGGGACGTTGACGAACACGAGCGCCAGGGCCCCGGCCGCGTAGACGCCTGCCGCGTACGCGAGCGCGAGCCGCTTCCGCAGCGACCTCCTGGCGAATTGCCGGGAGGTCATGACGGCCCGATGCGGTAGCCGCCTTCGCGGATGGTCTCGATCACCGGCGGGTCGCCGAGCTTGGCGCGCAACCGGTGCATGGTGTGCTTGACGGCGCTGCTGAAGGGGTCGGCGGCCTCGTCCCAGACGCGTTCGAGCAGTTCCTCCGCGGAGATGACCAGGCCGGGCACGGCGAGCAGGCATTCCAGCAGGGCGAACTCCCGGGGGCTCAGGTCGAGGCGCCGGCCCGCCCGGGACGCGACCCGGCGGGCAGGATCGAGGGTGATGTCCCCGCAGGCCAGGGTGGGCGGCAGCGGCGGGGTGGCGCGGCGGGCCAGGGCGCGGACGCGGGCGACCAGTTCGGCGAACGCGAACGGCTTGGGCAGGTAGTCGTCGGCGCCGAGGCTGAGCCCGTCGACACGGTCCTCGACCGTGCCGGAGGCGGTGAGCATCAGCACCCGGGTCTCGCAGCGGCCGTGGGCGAGTCGCCGGCAGATCTCGTCGCCGTGGACACCGGGCAGGTCGCGGTCGAGGATCACCACGTCGTAGCGGGTGACGGCCAGGCGGTCGAGGGCGGCGGTGCCGTCGAGGACGACGTCGACGGCCATGCCCTCGCGGCGCAGCCCCGTTCCGACGGAGCGGGCGAGGATCTCGAAGTCCTCGACGACGAGGACCCTCACCGCCGCTCACCGCCGGTCGTCGTACGGGCGGGGCGGCCGGGTCGAGGTGCCATGTCTCCACGATGCCAGCTCCCCGGTCGCAGCCGGGTCGCGGCGTCCGCGACCCGGCTGGAACCGGGTGCCCCGTACAACCGTCGCCATGAATCCACTGAAGCCTCAGCGGCGCAGCCGGCAGGACGCCATCCCCCGGGCGTTGCACTTCCCCCGGGTGCTGCGCGCGGAGTGGGCCAGGTTCCGCACCAGGCGCGGCCTGGTGCTCGCCGTGGCGGCCTCCGTGCTGGTCACCGTGTCGCTCGGACTGCTGATCGCGGGGGGCGTCCGCAGCACCTGCGTGACCGGGAAGGGTGAGGGCCCCTGCCCCGCGCCCCTGCTGGGACCCGATGGCACGGCGGTCAGGGACAAGTACTACTTCGTGCACCAGCCGCTCAGCGGGAACGGCGGCATCACCGCCCGGGTGTCGGACCTGACCGGGCAGATGCGGCTGCCGGACGTCGTGCCCGGAGTGCGCAACGTCAAGGAGGGGGTGGTGCCGTGGGCGAAGGCCGGGCTCCTCGTCAGGCAGAGCCTCACGCAGGGCACACCGTACGCCGCCGTCATGCTCACCGGAGAGCACGGCGTACGGATGCAGTACAACTACACCCACGACATGGCCGGTGGTCCGCACAACGGCCCCCAGTGGCTGCGCCTGACCAGGTCGGGCGACACCGTCACCGGCTACGAGTCGGACGACGGCAGGACGTGGACCGAGGTCGGCACGGTCACGCTGACCGGGCTGCCGGAGACGGTCGAGATCGGGCTGTTCGCCACCTCGCCAGGCGTGCTTTGGGAGAGGGCGCAGGCCTTCGCCCAGGCCACCGCCACCTTCGACCGGATCACGCTGCAGGGCGCGAACGGTTCGTGGCGCCGCGACGACGTCGGCGTCACCCTGGAGTCCGACGGCAGGACCCCGCATCACCCGGGCGGGGTCGTCGAGTCCGGCGGCAAGCTCATCGTGACCGGGGGCGGTGACATCGGGCCCGCCCCGGTGGAGGGCGGCGTGCGCGCCGACCTCCTGCTGACCGGCGGGGCCGTGGGACTGATCCCGCTGCTCGTGGCGGCGGTCACGTTCGTCACGTCCGAGCGACGGCGCACACCGATCAGGACCGGCCCGCCGGACGAGCCGCATCCGGTACGGCTGCTGGCGGCCAGGGCCGCCGTGATCGGCGCGGTCGCGTTCGTGGCGGGACTGGTGGCCTCGGGGGTCGTGGTCCCCGTCGGCCTGGCGATACTGCGTGCCAACCAGAACCCGGTGCAGCCGATCAGCCTGGGCACGGAGCTTCGGGTGATCGTCGGCTACGCCGCGCTGACGGCGGCCGCCGCCGTGCTGGCTCTGGGCCTCGCCGCGCTGGTCAGGCGGGCCGTCGTCGCCGTCGGGCTGGCCGTCGCGCTCGTCGTCGTGCCCTACCTGCTGGCGTCCGCGGGCCTGGCGTCATGGCTGCTGATGATCACCCCAGCCGCCGGGTTCGCGATCACGCAGAGCATCCCCACGTTCGCGCACGTGGACGTGAACACGTCCCTGCTCGACGGCTACTATCCGCTTCCACCCTGGGCCGGCTTGTCCGTGACCTGCGGATACGCCTCCCTCACCCTCGCGGCCGCGGCGCTCTTGTGTGCGCGACGAACTTTGTCGTACCGGCTTGGGAGCATGGCCGCATGGCGACATCGAAACAGCCGGTGACGATCCCGACCGAGGTCAGCGTCGACGACTTCCTGGCCGCGCTCCCCGACGAACGCCGCCGGGCCGACGCGGAGCGCCTCCGCACGATTCTGCGTGAGGTGACCGGCGAGCCCGCGGTGATGTGGGGCCCGAGCATCGTCGGCTTCGGCAGCTACCACTACACCTACGAGAGCGGGCGCACGGGCGACTCGCCCCTGGCGGCCTTCTCGCCGCGCAGGCAGCAACTCGTCGTCTACCTGGCGGGCGGGTTCGAGGAGCGGCACGCATCGGTGCTCGCCCGCCTCGGTCCGCACAAGACCGGGAAGGGATGCCTCTACCTGAAACGGCTCGACGAGGTCGACGAGAGCGCGCTGCGCGAGCTCATCGACCACACGGTACGGGCGCGCAAGGGCGTCGACTAGCCAGGCCGGCCACGCCTGCTGATGCGACAGAGTTCTACCTCATCGACATCAGTGCCCTGGTCCGCTTCTACCGCGGTCAGGTGAGCGCGGAACGGGATCACATGGTCGCCGCCGGGCCTGGCGGCAGATGCGAGCCGATCCGGGAGGAGTGCCGGCCGACGACGAGACGGCCGGGCTGGTATCGGACGAAGGCGGCCTCGCCGAGGTTCAGCGACAGAGCGGAGCGCTGCAGGACGGCGGGTTCGGCGACGTCGCCCCAGTGGCCGGTCGTGACCCGCCTGTCGATCGCCCGCACGCCCGCGACGATCTCGGCGGTGGTGAAGGCGCAGTGGCCCTGGCGCGCGACGTACGCCTGCCGCAGCAGCCGTTCGTCGCCGGCCGCCCGGACCCGCTCGGCGAACGCCGCCTCCTGCTGCACCGGGACGAGCTGGTCGGCGATGGTGTGCAGGTCGAGCAGCGGCACCGCGAGGCTCTGACCGGCGGTGGAGGACGCCTCCAGCCTGCGCCGCGCGCCCGGGTCGGCGCGCAGGTCGGCGCCGCGGGTCAGGGTGGCCAGGTCGGCGCGCAGGTCGAGGCCGGCCTTGCGATACAGCGCCCGCACCTGGCCGGCGTGCTCGGAGTCGCGCAGCAGCGCCGCGTAGTCGAGCCCGGCGTTCCAGGAGGTGTTGCCCCCGGCGGACTGCTCGATGGACCAGCGGCCGTTCTCGATGAACCCGAGCACCCCTTGGGAGAGCCAGGCGAACTGCTGGGCCTCCTGCCCCTCGTGATCGCCGGGCGCCGGCGGGTTCTGGCCGGGCGCCCAGTCGCTCTGGTTGAGGTAGGCGGCGGCGAGCGCGATCCTGGCCCGTCCCTGCGGAGTGGCCTGCGCGGCGATCACGGCGTCGGTCAGCCGCTGCGCCGTCGCGGCGGCGTCCGCGGCGTCGGCGAACCCGGTGAGCCGCACCTCCTGGCCGGGCAACAGCAGCGAGGCGATCGTGTATTCGGCGTCGTACTGGTAGTCGTCCAGGTCGACGCCCCCGGCGACGAGGCCGCACAGCCCGAGGGCCCCGTCGACGCGGCCGGCCCCGTCGCGGGCGATCTGGGCGTTGACCAGGCCGCCCATGGACAGCCCGACCGACAGGGTGCGAGACGGCCGGCCGACCGCACGGCCGAAGGCGTCGAGGGTGGCGAACTGGTCGCGCTCGGCGCTGTTCAGCGCCCACCACGAGCCCTGCGGGTCGAAGGAGGAACCGGCGAGCGCGTAGCCCTCCGCGAGAAGGGCCGTACGGGCCTCGTCGGAAGGCGCGTTCTGCGCGACGGCCGGACCATAGCCGTGGCTGAACAGCAGGAGCGTGCCGTTCCAGTCGGCGGGCACGTCGGCGATCCAGGTGGCGCCGTCCGCGAGGGTGCCGGACAGGTGCGACGGGGTGGTAGCCGCAGCGGTGATGCCGGTCCGAGCCTCCGTCGCAGCCCCGGCGGTTCCGGTCAGGGTGGCCGCGACGAGGGCGAGCGAGCCGACGGCGGCGGGAATGCGAAGGAGGCGTCGAGGCACGAAAGCGCTCCGTTCCCGGGAGAGGAGAGTGTCCTGTGAACGCGGACCAACCGAAGCTACGGCAGTATTTTTACGCCCGTCAAGAGCATGCCGAATATCCGGCGCTCTCCAAGAGAGGTCCCCCGGCAGATCGAGGAGCTGTTCCCCGAGTTCCGCCGCCTAGCCCTGGACCTGCCGAAGGCCGACCGGACCGTACTGTGAGGTCCGCGATGACGCCGCCATGCACACCCCGCCGAGTACGGCAGGGTGGTTGCGCCACCCAAGGGCTACTTGAGGAGCTGGCGGGCCATGACCATGCGCTGGATCTGGTTGGTGCCCTCGTAGATCTGGGTGATCTTGGCGTCGCGCATCATGCGCTCGACCGGGAAGTCGCGGGTGTAGCCGTACCCGCCGAGGAGCTGGACGGCGTCGGTGGTGATCTCCATGGCGGCGTCGGAGGCGGCGCACTTGGCGGCGCTGGAGAAGAACGTGAGGTCCTTGACCCGCGTGCCGTTCATGGCTAGCTCCGACTTGGCCGCGGCGGCGTAGGTGAGCTGGCGGGCGGCCTCCAGCTTCATGGCCATATCGGCGACCATGAACTGCAGGCCCTGGAAGTCGGCGATCGGCTTGCCGAACTGCCTCCGCTCCTTGATGTACCCGATCGCGTGGTCCAGCGCGCCCTGGGCGATGCCGAGCGCCTGCGCCGCGATCGTGATGCGCGTGTGGTCCAGCGTGGCGAGGGCGGTCCTGAAGCCGGTGCCCGGCTCGCCGATCATCCGGGACTCCGGGATCCGCACGTTCTCCAGGATGACCTGGCGGGTGGGCGAGCCCTTGATGCCGAGCTTCTTCTCCTTGGGCCCGAACGAGACGCCCTCGTCGTCCTTCTCCACCACGAACGCGGAGATGCCGCGGGCGCCGGCCGACGGGTGGGCCACGGCCATGACCGTGTAGTACTCCGACACGCCCGCGTTGGTGATCCACATCTTGGTGCCGTTGAGCACGTAGTGGTCGCCGTCGCGCTCGGCCCTGGTCTTCATCGCGGCGGCGTCCGAGCCCGCCTCCGGCTCCGACAGGGCGTAGGAGAACATCGCCTCCCCGGCCGCGACCGGCCGCAGGTAGCGCTGCTTGAGCTCCTCGGACGCCGACAGCAGCAGCGGCATGGTGCCCAGCTTGTTGACGGCCGGGATCAGGGAGGACGAGGCGCAGGCGCGGGCGACCTCCTCGATCACGATCACGGTCGCCAGGGCGTCGGCCCCGGCGCCGCCGTACGCCTCGGGGATGTGGACGGCCTGCAGGTCGGCCGCGACGAGGTCCTTGTAGACCTCCCAGGGGAACTCCTCGTTCTCGTCCGCCGCCGCGGCTCGCGGGGCGATCTTCTCGTCGGCGAGGGCCCGTACGGTCTCACGGAGCATCTCGTGCTCCTCGGCGGGGGCGTAGAGAGGGAAGCTCATGACGCGATACTAGGACGTCCGACCGAAAAGTTACCAGTCGGTACGGCACGCGCCCTGACAGCTCGCCCTGACAACGGCCGTAATGGCCTATGCACACAGGACCCATCGACCACCTGGGCGTTTGGCCGTACCGTTGGGCTCATGGCCCCGGTTTGCCCAGGTGGCTGCTCGGGCAGATGACAGGCCCGGTACCATGCCAGATCACGAAGAGTCGGCAAGAGGGGAGCCTGCCGTGCCGTACCGCCTCACCGTGCTGGGGACCGGATACCTGGGTGCCACGCACGCGGCCTGCATGGCGGAGCTGGGCTTCGAGGTGCTCGCTCTCGACGTGGACCAGAGCAAGATCGAACGGCTGCGGCGCGGCGAGCTGCCGATCCACGAGCCCGGGCTCCAGGAGGTCCTCCGCCGCAACCTCGATTCGGGCAGGCTGCGTTTCACCACCTCCTACGAGGAGGTGGCGAAGTTCGGCGACGTCCACTTCGTCTGCGTCGGCACGCCGCAGAAGAAGGGCGAGCGCGCCGCCGACGTCTCCTATCTCGACGCGGTCGTCGAGTCGCTGGCCCCCTATCTGGACCGCGAGTGCCTGGTCGTGGGCAAGTCGACGGTCCCCGTCGGCACCGCGGAGCGCCTCGCCGACAAGCTCGTACGGCTCGCGCCCGCCGGCACGCAGGCCGAGCTGGCCTGGAATCCCGAGTTCCTGCGCGAGGGCTTCGCCGTACGGGACACCCTTCAGCCGGACCGGATCGTGCTCGGCGTGGCCTCCGAACGGGCCGAGAAGATCCTGCGGGACGTCTACGCGCCGCTCGGCGAGGTGCCGATCGTGGTGACCGACTTCCCCACGGCCGAGCTGGTCAAGTCGGCCGCGAACGCGTTCCTGGCCACGAAGATCTCGTTCATCAACGCGATGGCGGAGGTCTGCGAGGCCGCCGGCGGCGACGTCACGCAGTTGTCCGCGGCGTTGTCGTACGACGATCGGATCGGCGGCCGGTATCTCAACCCCGGCCTCGGCTTCGGCGGCGGATGCCTGCCCAAGGACATCAGGGCGTTCACCGCCCGGGCCGACGAACTGGGCGCCGGCCACGCGCTCGCCTTCCTGCGGGAGGTCGACGAGATCAACCTGCGGCGCCGAACCCGGATGGTCGGCCTCGCCGGTGAGGCCCTCGGCGGTTCCTTCGGGGGCCGGAGGGTGGCGGTGCTGGGCGCGGCCTTCAAGCCCAACTCGGACGACATCCGCGACTCGCCCGCGCTGGACGTCGCGGTGAAGATCGCCGAGCTGGGCGGGCTGGTGACGCTCTACGACCCGGCCGCCCTGGCCAACGCGCGGGCCGCCCACCCCCAGCTCGGGTACGCCGAGTCGGCCCTGGAGGCCGCGAGTGGAGCCGAGGTCGTGCTGCTGCTCACCGAGTGGCAGGAGTTCGTCGCCCTCGACCCCGAGGACCTGGGGGCGGTCGTCGCCGCCCGGGTCATCGTCGACGGCCGCAACGCGCTCGACGTGGAGACCTGGCGGGGCGCCGGCTGGGACTACCGCGCGCTCGGCCGCCCCTGATCCTGTTCCCCGTGGAGGGCGGCGGCCTCGGCGCGGAGCCGCTCGCCCTTGGCGTGCGCCTGGTCGCGCAGGGCGACCTGGAACTCCTCCATCCGCCGCCGCAGGCCCTCGTCGGCCGCCGCCAGGATCCGTACGGCGAGCAGCCCCGCGTTGCGCGCGCCGCCGACGGCGACGGTCGCCACGGGCACCCCGGCCGGCATCTGGACGATCGACAGCAGCGAGTCCATCCCGTCGAGATACTTGAGCGGCACCGGGACGCCGATCACCGGCAGCGGGGTGACCGAGGCCAGCATGCCCGGCAGGTGGGCGGCGCCGCCCGCCCCTGCGATGATCACCTTCAGCCCGCGCCCGGCCGCGCGGGAGCCGTACTCGATCATCTCGGCCGGCATCCGGTGCGCGGAGACCACGTCGGCCTCGAAGGACACGCCGAACTCGGCGACCGCCTCGGCGGCCAGGCGCATCACCGGCCAGTCCGAGTCGCTCCCCATGACGATCCCGACGTCAGGCATCCACGGGTCCTCTCAGGCAGGTGACGGCGTGGCGGGCGCGGGCCCGCACCTCGTCGAGGTCGGTGCCGAGGGCCGTGACGTGCCCGATCTTGCGGCCGGGCCGCACGTCCTTGCCATAGAAATGGATCTTGATACCCGGGTCGTTGGCCAGCACGTGCTCGTACCGCGAGTACACGTCCGGGTCGGGCCCGCCGAGCAGGTTGGCCATGACGACGACCGGCGCGGTCATCGACGGCGACCCGAGCGGCAGGTTCAGCACGGCCCGCAGGTGCTGCTCGAACTGGGACGTCCGCGCGCCCTCGATCGTCCAGTGGCCGCTGTTGTGCGGGCGCATGGCCAGTTCGTTGACCACGAGTCCGGTCTTCGTGACGAACATCTCGACCGCGAGGAGCCCGGTCACGCCGAGGTCGCGCGCGATGGTGAGCGCGACGCGCTGGGCGTACGCCGCCTCCTCCTCGCCGAGGTCCGGCGCGGGGGCGATGACCTCGACGCAGATCCCGTCCTGCTGGACCGTCTCCACGACGGGGTAGCTGACTCCCTGGCCGTGCGGCGACCGGGCGACCAGCACGGCGATCTCCCGCTCGAACGGGACGAACGCCTCGGCCAGCAGGTCGACGCCGGTGCCGAGCGCCGCTTCGGCCTCGTCCGGCGACGAGCAGACCCACACGCCCCGGCCGTCGTACCCGCCGCGGACCGCCTTCAGCACCACCGGCCAGCCGTGCTCGCCGGCGAACGCCTCGACGCCGGCCAGGTCCTCGACCCGGGCCCAGGCCGGGCAGGGCGCGCCGATCGCGGTGAGCCGCTCGCGCATGACCGCCTTGTCCTGCGCGTGGACGAGCGCGTCGGCTCCCGGGTGTACGGCGTGCCCGTCGTCGGCCAGGGCCCGGATGTGCCCGGTCGGCACGTGCTCGTGGTCGAACGTGACGGCGTCGCACCCCTTGGCGAACTCCCGCAGGTCGGCGAGGTCGCGGTAGTCGCCCAGCCGGGTGTCCACGATGACCTTGGCGGCGCTCTCGTCGCGGGCGCCCGCCAGCACGCGCAGCTCGACGCCGAGCGCGATCGCGGCCTGCTGGGTCATCCGGGCGAGCTGGCCCGCGCCGACCATGCCCACGACAGGGCCCACAACAGGGCCCACCACGGGCGCGGCCACCGGCCGGGAAGGGGAATCCTTCGGGCTGTTCACGACAGGTCAGCCTACCTATTGCCCGCGCGTACGCCCGCCATGGGTCACGCTTCACAGAGCAGCCAAAGCCGACCCGGTCAGCCGTCGCCCTCGGTGATGTCGGCCAGGACCCGGCGCATGCCCACGGTCGTCATCCTGTTGTCCGCGCCCACCCTGGTGGCGAGCAGCACGATCTCCGCGCCCGTCACGGTCTTCGGCGCGCCGCCGGTGAAGGCGCGCACGTCGGCCGCGCCGTACCGCCGATGGGCGAGGGAGGGGCGCCCCGGGCCCGGCTTCTGAATGAAGACGAGGCGCAGCGCGTGGAACACCAGGGCCCCGCCATCCGGCAGGGCCAGCGCGCGGGCCGGCCCCTCGATGCGTACGTCGGTGGACAGGCGGTCGGGACGGACCCTGCCGGGAGCCCGGACCAGTTCGCCGAGCAGGCCGCGCATCGGGTCGCCGGAGACGAAGCGGACCCCGCTCACCCCCGCGGGATCGGTCAGGAACGCGACGTGCCGGGTGGATACGAGCCGCGCCCCGACCCAGGAACCCGGGCCGGCCGCGGCGTCCACGATCTCACCCTCTCCCTCGGACGCCTCGGGCGCCTCGCCGTCGAGCGGAATCGGCCCGGCGCCGAGCCGCCACGCGCCGTCCGCGCGTACGAAAACGAAGTAGGCCGGGGTGGGCTTGCGGGCCAGGACGGCGAACCAGGGGTCGTCCTCGCCGTCCTCGTGTGCGGGGAGCAGGAACTCCGGGTCCTCGGGCACGTCGAAGCCGGGCGCGGCGCGGCCCTCGCGGGCCGCCGCGCAGACACGGCTCCCGATCGCCTGCTCCGCCCACGTCGTGAGCCGCTCGATCTCCGCGCAGTCGCCGTCCTTCCAGGCGGCGGCGAGATCGCCGAGCCCGCCGAAGGCCGCCTCGGCGTCCGCCCGGGCGACCTCGGCCATCGGCGCGGAGGTCTCCCCGGGATCGGCCGGGAGCTCCCGGGCGCTCTCGGTTCCGCACCCCGCGAGAGAGACCGCGAGAAGAACCGCGAGCAGGACCGCGAACGGGACGCGGCCGGGGACGAGGCTCGGCGGACGAGCCCCGAAGGTACGACGAACCACGGTGAAGGCCACCTCTTCCACAACGGCACGGCCCCGCGCGAAGTGATCCAGTGGGGCGAGAGCGTAGTGCGAAGAGTGCCGCCAAATCCCAGATGACGGGATTTTCCGTGAAATGTTCTTTGGTGACCTGCGGCGAAGCGGCGAGAGGTTGCGCTACTACCCTCATTTGTGCCACCGGCAGGTAGCCTGAGAGGACCTCGCCGCCGACCAGGCCGCAGATCAGGAAGGACCGATCGGGACGTGCAGTTTCTACAACGCGCCTACGAGCGGTTCGCCACGCTCATCCACGAGTTGATCAAGTTCGGAGCGGTGGGCGCGATCGCGTTCGTCATCGACTTCGGCGGCACCAACCTACTGCGGTTCGGCGTCGGCCTGGGCCCGCTGAGCTCGAAGGTCGGGGCCACGATCGTCGCCGCCACCTTCGCCTACGCGGGCAACCGGTTCTGGACCTACCGGCACCGCAAGCAGAGCGGCCTGCGGCGCGAGTACATCCTGTTCTTCATTCTCAACGGCGTCGGGCTGCTGCCCCCGCTGCTCACCATCGGATTCGTCACGTATTCGCTGGGTCTGCACGACGCACTGAGCTACAACATCGCCCAGGGCGTCGGCGTGGTCATCGGCACGCTGTTCCGCTTCTGGTCGTACAAGAAGTGGGTGTTCCTCGCGGCTCCGGAGCCGGTCGAGAGCGCTGGTCCCGCCGGGGGCGTCGAGGCGCTCGTCGCGTCCGCCGCGAAGGTCGGCCCCCAGAAGAACGGCTCCCCGACGGGTGGCTCTCCGAAGAACGGCTCCCCGGCGAACGGCTCCCCGAAGAACGGCTCTCGGAAGACCGGCAAGAAGGCGCGGGCGAAGGCGAGAGCGGCTGTCACGGCGGACGTCTCTGCGCAGGCCGACCCGGTCACCGCTCGCTGACCCCGTTCCCGTCCCCCGCTTCGCACGCCGCCCGGGTCAGGCCGGGCCGGAGACCACGCGGCGACGCTCGTTGTCGCGGTCGTGCCGCAGGAAGATGGCGAAGGTCGCCGGACGGCGCTTGACGAGTTCGAGCCGGCCGCCGTCGGCGGCGACCAGGGCGCGGGCGAGGGTCAGCCCCAGGCCGGTGCCACCGCTGCCGCTCACGTTCCGCTCGAAGACGCGCTGGCCGAGGGCCTCGGGGATGCCCGGCCCCTCGTCGCCCACCTCGATCACCACGGACTTGCCCGCGCTCGAGGTGTTGATCGTCAGCACGCCGTCGCCGTGCTTCAGCGAGTTCTCCAGCAGGGTGGCCAGCACCTGGCTGAGCCCGCCCGTCGTGCCGAGGGCGCGCAGGCCGCGGTCTCCCGCCAGCACCAGCGACCGATGGGCCCGGCGGAACGCGGGCTCCCACTCGACGATCTGCTGACCGACCACGTCGTCCACGTCGAGCGGCCCGGCCTGGGCGTGGCGCTGCCTGCGGGCGGCGGCCAGCAACTCGTCGATGACCGCCGTCAGCCGCTCGACCTGCACGATGGCGGCCTCGCCCTCCTCGCGGACCACCTCGGGCTGCCCGGCCGCGGCGACGATCTCCTCCAGGCGCATGGTCAGCCCGGTCAGCGGCGTACGCAGCTGGTGGGAGGCGTCGGTGGCGAACTCGCGCTCGCGGGCGAGCAGATCGGAGATCCGTAGCGCGCTGCGGTCCAGCACCTCCGCCACGAGGTCGAGCTCCGGAACGCCGTAGCGGTGCCTGCTGGGCCTCGCGTCGCCCGAGCCCAGCCGCTCCGCGATCCTGGTGAGGTCTTGGAGCGGCAGGCTCAGGCGGCGCGAGGTCACGGTGGCCAGCCCGATCGCGGCGCCGAGCGCCGCGATCGCGAGCGCGATGATCAGCACCAGCCGCGCCCGGGTCTCCCGCTGGACCTGGGCCGAGTCGCGGCTGACGCGTACGTAGCCGTTCTCGGAGCGAGCCTCCTCTGTCAGGTCGCGGGCCTCCGGCGGCGGCGTGCCTGCGATGATCGGCGGATTCCCCCGGACGTACACCTGGAGGTATCTGTCCGGGTAGTTCCGTGCGAGCTGCTCCGGACTGATCGGCTGCTGCTGGCTGATGGAATACTCCACCCCGATCAGCAGCCGGTTCGCCTCCGAGTGCAGTTCCTGGGCGGCCTCGTCGTTGATCAGCCGTACGACGACCACGCCCAGGGGCACGCCTAACAGCAGGACCGCGATGACCGCGACGAGCAGCATGGAGGCAAGCAGGCGCCGGCGCATGCGGCTAGCTCCTCCCCCGAAACCGCCCCACGGCCGCTACTCGCGCTCGAAGCGGAAGCCGACCCCACGAACGGTGGTGATGTAGCGCGGTTTGGCCGCGTCGTCGCCCAGCTTCCGGCGCAGCCAGGAAATGTGCATGTCCAGTGTCTTTGTCGAACCCCACCAGTTGGTGTCCCACACCTCGCGCATGATCTGCTCGCGGGTGACGACCTTGCCGGCGTCCCGTACGAGCACGCGCAGCAGGTCGAACTCCTTGGTGGTGAGATGCAGCTCCTTGTCCCCCATCCAGGCCCGGCGGGAGTCGGCGTCGATGCGGACGCCCTGCACCACCGGGGTCTCCGATGTTCCGCGCCGGAGCAGCGCCCGCACACGGGCGAGCAACTCCGCCAGCCGGAACGGCTTGGTCACATAGTCGTCGGCCCCCGCGTCGAGACCGACGACGGTGTCGACTTCGTCGACACGGGCGGTGAGGATCAGGACCGGAGTCCCGTGTCCCTCCGCGCGAATGCGGCGCGCGACCTCCAGCCCGTCCATTTCTGGCAGGCCGAGGTCGAGAACAATCAGGTCGACGCCCCCCGACAAGGCCCTCTCCAGGGCCTGCGGGCCATCCGGGCTCACCTCCACCTGATAGCCCTCCCGGCGCAGTGCGCGCGCCAGTGGCTCGGATATCGAGGTGTCATCCTCGGCGAGAAGTACGCAGGTCATGGTGCGATCGTAGGACCTTAAGCGATCGTTTCCCGGCTACAGCGCGCAGTTTGACTTGTCGTTGACTCATCAATTGACCTGGGCAAACACTGATATATCCCGGATAGTCAGCACGGAAGGGCCGTGATCTTTTATGGCGTTCTCCGCCAATTCGAACAGCCTCGGATCAATACGGATAATGACATGAGAAACGCCCGCCGAACCGATGTCGACGGGCGTTGTCCATCTGTATTCGCGAGTTTCGGCCGACCTCCGGACGAGACTCCGGGCGGGCCTCAGGCGGGCGACGGCGGCTCCGCGTACCGCTGGAGGTAGGACTGCTCGCCCAGGCTGTCCAGGAGCCCGAGCTCGGTCTCCAGGTAGTCGATGTGGTGCTCCTCGTCGGCGAGGATCCGCTCGAAGAGCGTGGCGGAGGTGAAGTCTCCCCGCTCTCGCATGAGGGCGATCCCCGGCCGCAGCCGCTTGACCACCTCGACCTCAAGCTCCAGGTCGGCCTGGAGCTGCTCCCTGACGGTCTGGCCGATGTGGAGGGTGTTGAGCTTCTGGTAGTTCGGCAGGCCCTCCAGGAAGAGGATCCGGTCGGTGAGCTCCTCCGCGTGCCGCATCTCGTCTATCGACTCCGCCCTCGTTAAGGCGGCGAGTTTGGTGTAGCCCCAGTTCTCCTGCAGCTTGGCGTGCAGGAAGTATTGGTTGATGGCGGTGAGCTCGGAGGTGAGCTGCTCGTTGAGCAGCGCGATGATCTCCTTGTCGCCCTGCATCGCGTACCTCGATCTATGCGCTGGTGACCAGGTCGTCTGACCGTTTCAGGATGGCACAGATCTTTCGGACACATGACGCGCAGTCCCCTCCGGCGCCGGTGGCGTCCCGCACCTGACGAGCCGTCCGCGCCCCCGCGGCGATGCAGTCGTGCACCTCGTTCTCGGTGACCGCGCGGCAGATGCACACGTACATGGATCGCCCTCTCAGGGATCATGAGGAAGGTTAGGCATACCTAAGATAACCCACTTTGGTAAGGCTTGCCTACGTGATCCCACGCACAGAAAGGGGCGGCGTCCGGCAAACCCGCTGTCCGAGGAGGACCCGGGGAGCCCAACGCCGCCCCTGTCGCCGAGGCGGGCCGCCGTCCGCGGAGGTCGGAGCACCGCGACTCAGAGCACAGTGACTCAGAGCACCACGACGGAGCGCAGCACCTCCCCGCGGTGCATCTTGCCGAACGCCTCCTCGACCTGGTCGAGGGCGATGGTCTCGGAGACGAACCCGTCGAGGTCGAGCCGTCCCTGCAGATAGAGGTCGATCAGCATCGGGAAGTCGCGGCTGGGCAGGCAGTCGCCGTACCAGGACGACTTGAGCGCGCCACCGCGGCCGAACACGTCGAGCAGGGGGAGTTCGAGGGTCATCTCGGGCGTCGGCACGCCGACGAGCACGACGGTCCCGGCCAGGTCGCGGGCGTAGAAGGCCTGCTTGTACGTCTCCGGGCGGCCCACCGCCTCGATCACCACGTCGGCGCCGAAACCACCGGTCAGGTCGCGGATCGCCGCCACGGGATCGGCCTCACGCGAGTTGACGGTGTGGGTGGCGCCGAAGCGGCGGGCCCAGTCGAGCTTGCGGTCGTCGACGTCCACCGCGATGATCGTCCGCGCCCCGGCGAGGTTCGACCCGAGGATCGCCGCGTTGCCCACGCCGCCGCAGCCGATCACCGCCACCGAGTCGCCGCGGGTGACGCCGCCGGTGTTGATCGCGGCGCCGAGGCCCGCCATCACGCCGCAGCCGAGGAGGCCGGCGACGGCCGGGACGGCCGCCGGGTCGACCTTCGTGCACTGGCCCGCGGCCACCAGGGTCTTCTCCGCGAACGCCCCGATGCCGAGCGCCGGGCTGAGCGCGGTGCCGTCGGCCAGGGACATCTTCTGGGCGGCGTTGTGGGTGCTGAAGCAGTACCACGGCCGGCCCCGCAGGCACGCCCGGCACTGCCCGCAGACCGCCCGCCAGTTGAGGATGACGTAGTCGCCCGGCGCGACCTCGGTGACGCCCTCACCGACCGCCTCGACGACGCCCGCGGCCTCGTGGCCCAGCAGGAACGGGAACTCGTCGTTGATGCCGCCCTCGCGGTAGTGGAGATCGGTGTGGCAGACGCCGCAGGCCTGCACGTTCACGACCGCCTCGCCGGGCCCCGGGTCCGGGACGACGACCGTCTCCAGTGTCACCGCCTCTCCCTTGCCCCGTGCCACCACGCCCTGGACTTCGTACGGCATGCCCCGCACCTCAACTCTCTCTGCTGGATCTCCTCAGAACATACGGCTCCACGACGCCGAGCCCGCGTGCGGGGCGGCGGCGCAGTTTCACCAGGTCGACGCCGGAGGCCCCGGTGAGCGCCGCGGCCATCTCGCTGTCGGCGAGGATCGTGCCCGGCCGGGCGATGGCGGTGAGCCGCGCCGCCAGGTTCACCGTCGTGCCGAAGACGTCGCCCATCGCGGGCAGCACCGGGCCGTACGCCAGCCCGACCCGCACGTCCGGCCCCTCGGCGTCCCGCTTGAGCTCGTCGAGCAGGTCGAGCGCGATCAGGGCCGCGGTGCGCGGGCCCGAGGCCGTGAAGAGCACCTCGTCGCCGAGCGTCTTCACCAGCCGCCCGTCGTGGGCCGCGATCACGTCGGAGGCCCGCGACTCGAACCCCTCGACCAGGTCGGCCAGCGCCAGTTCGTCCAGCTCCCGGGACACCCGGGTGAAGGCGACGAGGTCGGCGAACCCCACCGCGAGCCTCGGGCGGGTCGGGGACGCCTCCCCGCCCGGCTCGCCGGGCTCGGCGAGGCTGACCAGCCGGCTCGCGGTCGCGGCGAGCTGTGACCGCCAGACGTGCACCAGCGTCCGCTCGAAGTCCGGCAGCAGGCGGCTGACCGTGTCCATCACCTGCCGGAGCCGCTCCTCGCCCGGCCGCGCTCCGGGCTCGATCAGCGCGTCCACCATGATTTCGGCCTGCCACTGCGCGAGCCGCGCGGTGTTGCGGCCGAGCGCGCGCGCCATGCGGATCACGGACCGCTCGTCGAGCATCTCCGCGTCCAGCAGGTCGCGGATGCGGTGCAGGGCCTCCAGATCGGCGTCCGTGAACGCCACCGCGTCGTCGGCGAACGTCGCGAAGCCGAGTGCCCGCCAGATCCGCGCGGCGAGGTCCTGCGGGATCCCCGCCGCCTCGGCGACCTGCCGCCGCGTGTACACCGGCGGCGGCCCCAGGAACAGCCGCCGCATGTCGTCGGCGCCGGGCCGCCCGCTTGTCTCCACGTCTCCCTCCCCCGTACGGCACGTGGTCCGCGCCGCGCTACTCCCCGTCGATTTTCCCGTCGGCGGCATCCTCCACCAGCCGGAACAGCTCGTGCCGTACGCGCTGGATCTGGGGGATGTCCCGGTAGTCGATGTCGCCCTTCTCCGAGGCCGACTCGACCCGGAGCGTGCCACAGCCCAGGATGCGCTCCAGGAACCGCTGGTCGGAGCTCACGCTGCTGACCTTGGCCAGCGGGATGTCGTCCTCCGACTTGTTCAGCACCCCGAGGCTGATGGCGAAGCGGTGCGAGGTCAGTGTGTAGGAGGTCGTCACCCAGCGCAGATAGGGGATGAGCGTCCACAGGACCAGCGCCACGAAGGCGACCACGGCCACCGCGCCGCGGGCGAGCCCCGCGTACTCGTAGTCGCCGGGAATGAGGACGAAGGCCGCGACGGCGGCGGCCAGGACGACGACGAAGGCGAGAACCGGCAGGATGAGCCGCTTCCAGTGCGGATGGAACGATAGAACGACCCGCTCGCCCTCGGCCAGATAGTGATCCGGGAGACCCATGGCGCAAATCGTGACACGATCCCGGGTCGTTCGCATGCGTTCCCGGGCTACGTGATCGGCCCGGGGCGGACGTGAACGACGTCGCCGGCGCTGAGCGAGTGCTCCCCGTCCTCGCCGCGCACGATCAGGTGGCCCGCCGGGTCGATGCCGGCGGCCCGGCCGGTGAGCACCCGCTCGCCGGGCAGTTCGACCCGTACGTCCTGGCCCACGGTCGCCGACCAGGCGAGATAGGCCGCGCGCAGGCCCGAGGCGTCCGGGTCGCCGTCGGCGGCCACCCAGTCGCGGTAGTGCGACTCGACCTCCCGCAGGATCGCGCGCAGCAGCGGGTCGCGGTCGGTGCAGGCGGCGTTCTCCACCGCGAGGGACGTGGCCCGCTCGACGGGCAGTTCCTCCCGCCGCAGCGAGACGTTGAGGCCCATGCCGATGACGACCACCCGGTCGACCCGCTCGGCCAGGATGCCGGCCAGCTTGCGCTCCCCGATCATGAGGTCGTTCGGCCACTTCAGCCGTACGTCCAGCTCGGCGATCCGCCGTACGGCGGAGGCGGCGGCGAGACCCACCAGCAGGGCCAGCCAGCCCTGCCGCGCGAGCGGCACCTCCGGCCGCAGCAGCATCGAGAACGTCAGCCCCGAGCGCGGCGGCGCGCTCCAGGGGCGGCCGAGCCGTCCCCGGCCCGCGAACTGCGCCTCCGCGACCAGCACGGCGCCCTCACCGGGGGTGTCCCGCACGGTCTTCGCGAGGTCGGCGTTGGTGGAACCGGTCCGCTCGACCACGCGCACGGACGACCACAGCGATCCGGGGCGCACCAGCGCCCTGGTCAGCGCGGTCTCGGACAGCGGAGGCCGATCGAGGTCGGCGTACGGCGAGTCGGGCACGCGTCCAGGCTATCGGCCGGGGGCCGCCCCCACCTCCGCGAAGCCACATCGGCGGCCCGCCGCCTCGATAGGCCTCAGCGCGGGGCGCCAGGAGGGTCCCCAGGCGAACTGAGAGCGGGTCCGTGCCGGTTCCCCGGGCGGGCTCCCAGGCGGCCTCAGCGCGGGCCCTCGGCGGCCGTGGGGGCATGCCGCCGGAGCCGCCGCGCCCGTACGGCGGACCCGGGATCCGGCTGTGACCCGCGCGGATCAGGGTTTTGCCGGGGAAGACCCCCGGGCACAGCGCCGCCTGAGGGAGGCGACCATGGCGAGAGAGATCCGCGTGGCCGTGGTCCACGGTCCCGGGCCCGCGCACCGCGACGGTGTCGGCGACTACGCCGAGCGCCTCGTCGGCGCACTGGGCGGGGCCGGAATCGACGCGGTGGGCGTGCCGGTGGGAACGCCGGACGCCCGCTCCGCGCGGCAGTGGCTGCCGGCGACGCTGGCGGCCGCCCGGCGGGTGCGGCGGCTGCGCCCCGACGTGGTCCACGTGCAGTTCGCCCCTTCGGCCTACCGGTTCTCCGGGCTGCCGGGACTGCTCCCGCCCCTGCTGCCGGGCGGGACGCCGCTGGTGACGACCCTGCACGAGTACGGCTGGTGGGCGACCCCCGGATGGGTGCCCGGCGCCGTCTGGCGGCCGCTGGAGCGGGCCCGCCTGTGGGACAGGGAGACGGGTGCTCACGATGCTGGCGCACGGTCTGCCGGTAGCGGTCACCGTGCCGGACGAACCCGACCCGGCGCTTCCGCTCGGGGAGGCCCCCGCCGTGATCCCGGCCCGCCGCGACGCCGCCGCCGTCGCGCTGCTGGACGATCCGGGCCTGCGTCGGCTGATGGGCGGGGCCGGTACACGGCCGTGGCCGATCCGCGCCGAGATCTCCCCGGCCGTGATGCGTGAGCCGTACCGGGAGATCCTGGTCGTCGACCTCCTCGGCGGCATCGGCGACCTGATCATGGTGCTGCCCGCCGGACACGCCCTGGCCCGCCGCAACCCCGGGGCGTCGCTGCGCGTGCTCACCCACGCGCCCGGCGCCGCCCTGCTGCGCGCGGACCCCGCCGTCACCCGGGTGCTCACCCCGCGCCACGGCGGCGCGGGCGCCGAGCGGGAGGCCGTGGCCGAGGCCCTCGCGGCCCGCCGTCCGGACCTGGCCGTCACCACCACCCGCTACGACGGCATCCCCGATCTCCTCGCCGCCTCGGGCGCCCGCTGCGTCACCGATCTGTGGCGTCACCCGCCTCCCGGCGAGCCGGTCGGCGAGCGGTACCTGCGGATCCTGCTCGCCGAGGGGCTGCCGGCGCCGGGCGACCTCCGTACGCGGCCGGTCGTGCGGCTGACGGCGGACGAGATCGCGGACGGCGAGAGCACGGTCGGGCGGTGTCTCCCGACCGCCACGCCCCGCCCGCCGGTGGTGCTGGTCACCGAGGCGGGCATGGACGTGAAGCACTGGCCCGCCGCGCGCTGGCGGGCACTCGCCGCGCTGCCGGCCCGCCGGGGCCATCCCCTGCTCACGCTCGGCGCGCCGCACGAGCACGTCCCCGGCCCGGCCGCGGCCCGCGGTACGGCGCCCGGTCACCCGTGCCCGGCAGCGGCGGTGCTGCCGTCCCGCGACCTGCGCGGGCTCGCCGCGTGCTTCGCCGCGGTGGCGAGAAGGGGCGCTGTGGTCGTGGGCGGCGACACCGGCCCGCTGCGCCTCGCCGCCGCGTCCGGCGCGGCCACGGTCGGGCTGTTCGGCCCCACCTGGGCCGAGAGGTACGGCATCGCCGGCTCCGCCGTTTCCCCCATCCGCGTGGCCGGCGATTCCGGCTCGACCGTTCCCGGCGGGCCCTGCCTGCATGGCCGACGTCTCCGTGGCGTCCGTCGCCCGCGCCGTGACCCGCCTCGTGACCCGCCTGTGCGACGGCGGCCCTCCCCCGCGTCGCCCGGCGGAGGACCCCTGAGACGAGCCCGGGACGAGGCGTGGCAGGCTGCGTACGGGAAAGAGCGGCAGCCATGCCGCCAGAGGAGGAAGCAGATGCGAGGGGACGGCGGTGAAGGGCTGCCGGCCCGTCCGGGGCCGGTCACGCGGTTCTACGTCCGGAGGGTGTCGGGATCGGCCGTACGCGACCGGCGGGACGACCTCGCCACCGAGGAACCGCTGGAGATCCGGCTGCTGGCCGCGGGCGGCGACGCCCGCACGGTGGCGATCACGATGCGGACGCCGGGCGCGGACTTCGAGCTCGCGGCGGGGTTCCTGCACGGCGAGGGGATCGTCGGCCCCGGCGGCATCGCCGCCATCGGCTACTGCACGGACGAGGACCTGGACCCCGAGGCGCGCTACAACACCGTGACCGTACGGCTCACCGCTCCCGAACTGCCCGACATGACCTCCGTCCAGCGGAACTTCCTGACGTCGAGCGCGTGTGGCGTCTGCGGCACGGCCAGCCTGGACGCCCTGCGTGACCGCTGTGCGCCGCCGGCCGTACGCCCGCCGGTCGGCGTGTCCGCCGCGACCCTTTACGCCCTGCCGGACCGGCTGCGCGCGGCCCAGGGGGTGTTCGGCAGGACGGGCGGGCTGCACGCCGCCGGGCTGTTCACGCCCGAGGGCGCTCCCGTGGCCGTGCGGGAGGACGTGGGGCGGCACAACGCGGTCGACAAGCTGGTCGGCTGGGCGCTGATGGGCGGCACGCTGCCCCTCGACCGGCACGTCCTGCTGGTCAGCGGCCGCGTCAGCTACGAGATCATGCAGAAGGCCGCGAGCGCCGGGATCCAGATCGTCTGCGCCGTCTCCGCGCCCTCGTCGCTCGCCGTCGACCTCGCCCGCGAGTTCGGCGTCACGCTCGTGGGGTTCCTGCGCGACGAGCGCTTCAACGTCTACGCCTGCCCCGAGAGGATCGACGTCGAACGGGAGCCGTCGATCTCGGCCTCTCCCGCGCAGTGACACTTCGCGGCTGACCGGCGTGCGGGCGCCCGTTCACCTGCGCCCGCACGCCGGTCCGGCCGGTCAGCCGGTGTTCTGGAGGCCGGCGGCGACGCCGTTCACGCTCAGCAGCAGCAGCGTGGACAGGCGCTCGCGCTCCTCCTCCGACAGGTCGCCGGCCGCCCGCAGCGCCGACAGCGCGCGCAGTTGCAGGTGGCTGAGCGCGTCCACGTACGGGTCGCGAAGCTGCACGGCCCGCGAGAGGACCCGCCGGTTCTCCAGCAGGCGCGTGTGGCCGGTCACCTCCAGCACCAGCCGCCTCGTCAGGTCGTACTCCTCCAGGACCTGCTCGGCGAAGTCGCTCCGCCCGCCCAGCCCCAGGTACCGGGACGCGATGGCGCGGTCGGTCTTGGCCAGCGACATCTCCGCGTTGTCCAGCATCGCGGCGAACAGCGGCCACTCCCGGTACGCCGCGCGCAGTTCGGCCATGCCGCCGTCGGTGACCACGGCGGCGAGGCCGCTGCCGAGGCCGTACCAGCCGGGGAGGTTGACCCGGGTCTGCGCCCACGAGAAGACCCACGGGATGGCCCGCAGGTCGTCGAGCGAGCGGGGCGCGCCGAGACCGCGCCGTGCGGGCCGGGAGCCGAGCCGCAGCGAGCCGAGTTCCTCCAGCGGACTGACCAGCGCGAACCACTCGGGGAAGCCCTGGGCCTCGGTCAGGCCCCGGTACGCGCGCTCGGAGGCCGAGGCGACGAGGTCGGCGAGCCGGCGGAACTTGGCCGCCGCCTCGGCCGTGCTCGACTCCACCGCCGAGGTGGACGCCAGCAGCACGGCGTTGGTGACCTGCTCGATGTGGCGCTTGGCGATGGCGGAGTGGCCGTACCGGGCGAAGATGACCTCGCCCTGCTCGGTGACCTTGAACCGTCCGGCCACCGACCCGGGGGCCTGGGCGAGGACGGCGCGGTTGGCCGGGCCGCCGCCGCGGCCGAGCGCGCCGCCGCGGCCGTGGAAGAGCGTGAGCCGGATGTCGTTGGCCGCCGCCCAGGCGGTCAGCGCGGCCTGCGCGTCGTACAGGCGCAGAGTGGCCGCCGCCGGGCCGAGTTCCTTGGCCGAGTCGGAGTAGCCGAGCATGACCTCCATGCGCCGCCCGTTGGTCGCCAGCCGCTTGCGCACCGGCTCCAGCGCGGCCATGCCCTCCAGGACTCTCGTGGAGTTGTCGAGGTCCTCCCCCGACTCGAACAGCGGAACCACGTCCAGCACCGGAGCGCGGTCGCCGAGGGCGTGCCGGGCGAGCTCGTACACGGCGGCGATGTCGTCGGCCGACCGGGTGAACGAGACGACGTACCGGGAGCAGGCGGTCACGCCGAAGCGCTCCTGGATCCAGCCGATCACCCGGATCGTGGCCAGGACCTCCTCGGTGCGCTCGGACAACGTGCCGGACGCGATCTCCTGCAACGCCGCCGCGTGGACCGCCGAGTGCTGGCGCACCTCCAGCTCCGCCAGGTGGAAGCCGAAGGTCTCGACCTGCCAGATCAGGTGCTGCAGCTCGCCGTACGCCTGCCGTACGGCGCCCGCGCCGCGCAGGGAGTCCTGCGCGAGCCGCAGGTCGGCGAGCAGCTCCGCCGGGGCGCGGTAGGCGAGATCGAGGTCACGACGGCGGGTCGCGGCGATCTTGGCCGCCACGAACATCAGCCACTGGCGGTGCGGCTCCATCGGGGAGCGGGTGGCCATCTCCGACACGAGGTCGGGGTGGTCGTCCTCGGCCTGGGCGAGCGCGGCGCGCAGCTCGGCGGACGGCGGCGTGTAGGCGCCGGCCAGGGTCAGCGACCTGCCGATCCTGGTGGTGGCGTTCTCCAGCGCGATGAGCACGTGCTCGGCCTGGATCTGCATGGCCTCCCTGGTCACCTTGGCGGTGACGTTGGGGTTGCCGTCGCGGTCGCCGCCGATCCAGCTTCCGTAGCGGATGTACGCCTTCGCCTGCGGCTCCCGCGTCCCGGTGCCCGGGCCGAGCGCCGCGTCGAGCGACCGGTAGATCAGCGGCACCGTGCGGAACAGCGTCTCGTCGAACGCCGCCATCGCGGTGCGGACCTCGTCCAGGGGGTCGAGCTTGGTGTGCCGGAGCTGCGCGGTCCGCCAGAGGAGGTCGATCTCCTCCAGCAGCCGCCGGTGGGCCTCCTCGCGCTCGGCGGCCCCCCGTCCCGGCATGTTGTACGCGTCGAGTTGCGCGCTGATCCGCTGGATGGCGGTGACGATCGCGCGCCGCCGCGCCTCGGTCGGGTGCGCGGTGAGCACCGGCCGGAACTCCAGCCCGTCGATCAGCTCCTGGAGGCGGTCGTCCCCGCGCAGCCGCTGGACGGCCTCGGCGAGCGACTCGCGCAGCGGCACGTCGTCCTTGTCGCGCTGCCGGAGCGTACGCACCCGGTAGTGCTCCTCGGCGAGGTTGGCGAGGTGGAAGTAGCAGGTGAAGGCGCGGGCGATCTGCACGGCGCGGTCGACGGGCCATTCGGCGACCAGGGCCGCGACCTCGTCGGCGGTCGTCTCCCGGCGCCGGGCCGCGATCACCGCCTTCCGGAGCCGTTCCACGTCGGCGAGGAGGTCGGGGCCGCCGTGCTCGGCGATCACCTGACCCAGCAGTCCACCCAGGAGGCGCACGTCCGCGCGGAGCTCATCCGGCATCTCCGCTACGGCGTTGTGTCGTTCGGCAGGAGCGATGGCGGCCATGGTTGGAAGGCTAGCGAATGACGCTCCGCGCCCCGAGGGCGGTCTCACTAATTGGACTAGACCACTGAAAAGGGACAGATCACAATGATCCAACCACTGCGGCGGGGGCGCTCTCGCCCGCTGGGAGCCGCCTGAAGCGGAGGGTGAGGTGCTGGGCGAACCGGCCATGAGCCACCACAACGGCGGCGAACGCGACGATCAGCATGGATATCGGCGTCAACTGGCCGTCCTCGGCCAGGAGGATGGCCTGCGCGTCGCCGAGCCCGGTCCTGGCCGCCTGCAGCCCCGTCACCAGGGCGGTCACCCACCGGCCGACATGCATGATCGCCGGACGCGCGGTCGCGGTCGCCGCCGCCGGCAGGGCCAGCACACCGAAGGCGACGATGATGATCGCCGTGCCGGCCGGGGAGAGGTCGGTCGGCCCTCCGACGGCGAGTTTGACCCCCCGCATCAGGAGGCGCGCCAGCGCTCCGATGACCAGTCCGCTCAGCGCCGCCGCGGCCAGCGTCGCCAAGATCGTGCGGCCCAGCCGCCCGCGGTCGTGCATCATTTGTCTCCCTAGAACGGTCCAGACCGTTATAGGGACAGCCCATAACGCCCGCAACACCGCAAGGACTTCGCGACCGCTCTGTTACGTGACAGACGGGGCAGAAGGCGCAGTCAGGTGGGGCGGGAGACGGCCGCGAGGAGTTCGGGGAGCCGGGCGAAGCCGATGCCGGACGCGAGCCGGCGACCCGCCCAGGCGACCGCCACGCCGTACGGCACCGCGAGGACGGCGAGCCAGGTCGTGCCGAGCAGGACCGGAAGGACGACGGGCAGCGCGAGCGCGGCGACGGCGAGCATCGTGGCGAAGGACGAGGCGAACGCCTGCCCGCCCTGCCCGGGCGCCGCGCCGCTGAAGGCGTTGAGCCGGTCGGGATAGGTGTACGGGACGGTCACGCTGGTGAGCGCGCCGACTCCCATGCCGACGCCGAGCACGCCCCACGCGGTGAGCGCGGCGGCGGGGGCCCAGCCGGCGTCACCCGCCACCAGTGCGGCGGACAGCGACGCCAGCGCCAGCAGCGGCACCGCGATGACCGCCATGGCGAGGTGCCGCCCGGCGAGGTCGGTGCGCAGGTCGCGCGGCGTGCCGAAGGCCACCGCGTTCATCCACAGCGACCTTCCGTCGATGCCGAAGGAGTTGGCCGACTGCAGCCCGATCACCAGGGCGGCCAGGCAGGCGGGGCCGATCGCGGACGCGGGCCCCGCCGAGCCGCCGGGCCCGTGCAGGGAGAACATGACGACCGCGCTCACGAAGATCGCGGCGATCCAGTTCACCCGGCCACGCGGCTCCCTGCGGGCGTACTTCAGCTCCTTGGCGACGACGGCGCCGATCATGCTGTCCGGCAGGAGTCCGCCGGCCCAGGACCGCCGCACCGAGCCGCCGCTCTGGTTGGAGGAGTCGGGCCGCACCAGCGCGTGCCGCAGCGCGGCGATCCACAGCCAGCCCAGGAGGACCACCACCACCGCGACGACGACCAGGTCGGCCACACCGGCGAGCCCGCCGTCGGCGATCGCGTGCGCGGCCAGGCCGGGCGGCGTCCAGCGCAGGACGTCCGCCGCCGACGCCAGCATTCCCGCCGGGTCGCCCGCCAGCCTCCGGTTGAGCAGCAGGTTCGGCAGCTGGGCGAACAGCACGCCGAAGACGGCGGCGACCGCGAGCACGTCGCGGCCCCGGCGGGTTCGCAGCGCGCCGGACAACGCGGTGGTCACCAGGCGGGAGACCACGATGCAGAAGGCGAACTGGAGGACCACCGCGGGCACCCCGAGCAGCACCCCGCCCGGTCCGTGGGCGAGCGCGACCAGGCCGCCGAAGAGCGTGACCAGCGAGGCGATCGGCCACGGCCCGGCGGCCGACGCGGCGAACAGGCCGGTCGCGAGCTGCCGGGTGGTCAGCGGGAACAGGGCCAGCCGGGCCGGGTCGAGCGTCTCGTCCAGGCCGAAGGCCATCAGCGGCACGACGATCCACCAGGCGGCGAACATCGCGAACGCCACCGGCACGACGTCGAGCGCGATGTCGTGCGGCGCGAACCGTACGAGCGCCAGCAGCCCGAACCCCGCGACCGCCATGAGGACGGCGGCGATCAACGAGAAGGCGAAGCCCAGCTGCTTGGCGGTCTCGCCGCGCAGGCCCCCGCGGACCAGGCTGAGCTTCATCCGGACGAAAAGCCACGTCATGACGCGCTCCCCGGTCCGATGGACAGCTCGGTCAGGAGGCGCGCGTGCGAGGCGGTCGGGAGGCCGACGGGCCGCGCGGTCAGGAGGCCGAGGTGCCCAGCCACGACAGGCCCTCCTCCCCGTTGCCGCGTGCGCCGACGAGGTCGAGGAAGGCCTCGTTGAGCGTGCGGCCCCGCCGTACGTCGTCGAGCGGGCCCTGCGCGACGACGAGCCCGCCGTTCATCACCGACACCCAGTCGCACAACCGCTCGACCAGGTCCATCACATGGCTGGAGAAGACGACGGTGGAGCCCGAGGCGGTGTATCTGCGCAGCACCTCGGCCAGGGTGTTGGCCGAGACCGGGTCGACGCCCTCGAACGGCTCGTCGAGGAACAGCACGCGCGGGTTGTGCAACAGCGCCGCCGCGAGGCCGATCTTCTTGCGCATGCCGGTCGAGTAGTCGACCACCAGCTTGTCCTGAGCCTCGACCAGGTCCATAACCCTGAGCAGCTCGTCGGCGCGCCTGCCGGCCTCGTCCAGGGGGATGCCGCGCAACTGGCCGCCGTACAGCAGCAACTCGCGGCCGGACAGCCGTTCGAACAGCCGCAGGCCCTCGGGCAGCACGCCGATCCGCGCCTTGGCGGCGACGGGATCGGCCCACACGTCGTGGCCGTCGATCTCGATCCGCCCGCCGTCGGGGCGCAGCAACCCGGTGATCATGCTCAGCGTCGTCGTCTTGCCCGCGCCGTTGGGGCCGACCAGGCCGGCGAAACCGCCCTTCGGCACGACCAGGTCGACCCCGCCGACGGCCACCTGCCGCCCGAAGCGCTTGTACAAGCCCTGCGTGCGTACGGCGTCAGCCATCGCGCCCCCTTCTCCGCCGTCGTCATGAAGGCCTGGTCGTGAAGGCCTGGTTGTAAAAGCCGAACGAACGACAGGCGACCTCCGTTCCTCCCGGACTCCTCCCCGAACGCCTCCCGGGCGGCTTCCGGCCGCGCCCCGGCGCGACCTCGCGGCGGAAGTCTCGTTAACCTGTCGGCCATGGATCCGACGCGGCCTGGAGCGCATCGCGGGACCCGGGGCCGCTGAGCATGCGAGGAACGGTGAGGGAACGATGAGCGCGGAACGCGCCCACGAGATCGATATCCACACCACCGCCGGCAAGATCGCCGACCTGGAGCGGCGCCTCGGCGAGGCGGCCCACGCAGGCTCCGCGCGGGCGGTGGACAAGCAGCACGCCAAGGGCAAGATGACGGCCCGCGAGCGGGTCGCGGCCTTCCTCGACGAGGGCTCGTTCGTGGAGTTCGACGAGCTGGCCAGGCACCGGGCGACCGCCTTCGGCCTGGACCGCGAGCGCCCGTACGGCGACGGGGTCGTGACCGGGTACGGCACGGTGGACGGCCGCCCGGTCGCGGTGTTCGCGCAGGACTTCACCGTGTTCGGCGGCTCGCTGGGCGAGGTCTTCGGCGAGAAGATCGTCAAGGTGATGGACCACGCGCTCAAGACCGGCTGCCCGGTGATCGGGATCAACGACTCGGGCGGCGCGCGCATCCAGGAGGGCGTGGTCTCCCTCGGCCTGTACGCCGAGATCTTCAAGCGCAACGTGCACTCCTCCGGGGTGATCCCGCAGATCTCGCTGATCATGGGCCCGTGCGCCGGCGGCGCGGTCTACTCCCCCGCCCTGACCGACTTCGTCCTGATGGTCCGGGAGAAGTCGCACATGTTCATCACCGGGCCGGACGTCATCAAGACCGTCACCGGCGAGGAGGTGACGTTCGAGGAGCTGGGCGGGGCCCACACGCATAACTCCCGCAGCGGCGTCGCCCACTACGAGGCGTCCGACGAGCAGGACTGCCTCGACTTCGCCAGGGCGCTGCTGTCGTTCCTGCCGTCCAACAACATGGACGACCCGCCGGTCTTCGAGGCGGAGGCGGTCCTGGAGACGACCGACGAGGACCTCGTGCTCGACACGCTGATCCCCGACTCGGCCAACCAGCCGTACGACATGCACACGGTGCTCGAACACGTCCTCGACGACGGGGAGTTCCTGGAGATCCACGCGGGCTTCGCGCCGAACATCCTGGTCGGCTTCGGCCGGGTCGAGGGGCGTTCGGTGGGTGTCGTCGCCAACCAGCCGATGAGCTTCGCCGGGACGCTCGACATCGCCGCATCCGAGAAGGCCGCCCGGTTCGTCCGCACCTGCGACGCCTTCAACATCCCGGTGCTGACCTTCGTCGACGTGCCGGGCTTCCTCCCGGGCACCGACCAGGAGTGGAACGGCATCATCCGGCGCGGCGCCAAGCTCCTCTACGCCTACGCCGAAGCGACCGTGCCGCTGGTCACCGTCATCACCCGCAAGGCGTACGGCGGGGCGTACGACGTCATGGGGTCCAAGCACCTCGGCGCGGACATCAACCTGGCGTGGCCCACCGCCCAGATCGCGGTGATGGGGGCGCAGGGCGCGGTCAACATCCTCTACCGGCGCGAACTGGCCGCCGCCGACGACCCGGACACGGCGCGGGCGAGGTTCGTCTCCGAGTACGAGGACACGCTGGCCAACCCGTACCTCGCCGCCGAACGTGGCTACGTGGACGCGGTGATCCGGCCGTCGGACACCCGGGTCCGGATCGTCCGCGCGCTGCGGGCACTGCGCAACAAACGGGCTGTCCTGCCGCCGAAGAAGCATGGGAACATCCCGTTGTGAGCACTCGCGAGCCGTACCTGGAGATCATCCGGGGGGACGCCACCCCGGAGGAGACCGCCGCCCTGCTCGCCGCACTGCTGGCCCGGGCGTCGGCGCACGCCCCCCGGGAGGCCCGGCCCGCCACCAGGGGAAACTGGAGGTACGCGGGGCGCGTCATGCGCCCGGCGCTGCCGCACGGCCCGGGGGCGTGGCGCTCCGCCTTCCTCCCCGGCGCCCGGTGACGGCAGCCGCGGATCAGCCGGGGACCACAGCCTGATTACATCGACGGAACCGGGTGTCAACTGGCCCAAGAGTTGGGACTATCTAGAAAGCGGGGGAATATAGTCGCCTGATCATCTAGTGACGAGTCCTGGAGGACACCATGGCCATCCCGGACTTCAGCGCACATGGGATTGCCGCGAAGTATGCCGTTCTGGTGGACGTGGGTTACCTTTACGCGGCCGCCGGTGAAGTTCTCTTAGGCGCCAAGGAGCGTAAGGAGTACCGCGTCGCCGCGGACGAGTTGATCCAGGCGCTGCAGAAGCACGTCGTGCAGAGCATCTCGGGCGAGCTGCTGCGGGTCTACTGGTACGACGCCGCGCGTGACCGGGTGCCCACGGTGGACCAGCGGGTGATCGCCCAGCTGCCCTGGGTCAAGGTGCGGCTCGGCAACCTGAACGCCCGTGGCCAGCAGAAGGGCGTGGACGCGCAGATCCGCAGCGACCTGGAGGCGCTCGCCCGGCACCACGCCGTGAACGACGCCGTGCTGATCGCCGGAGACGAGGACATGGTCCCCGCCGTGGAGGCCGCCCAGGCGTACGGGGTGCGCGTCCACCTGTGGGGCGTCGAGCCGCCGTTCGGGACCAACCAGGCCGAACGGCTCGTCTGGGAGTCGGACACCGTCGAGATCCTCAGCGCCGACTTCCTGCGTCCGTTCTTCACCCGCGCTCCGGTGCCGGTGCCCGTTCCGCCCGCGCCGTCGCCCGCCCAGGTCTTCGCGGGCCGCGCCAAGCCGATGCCGCCGAAGGCGCCGGTCGGCCAGACCTCCAAACTGGGCCCGGGCCGGCCCCACGTGGAGGAGGTCGGCGAGCACGTCGCGCAGAAATGGATCCTTACGCGCGGCCGGGACAACATCCGCGACCTGCTGCCCGGCCCGATCCTGCCCACGGTGATCGACACCGAACTGCTCATCGAGGCCGAGAAGGAACTCGGCCATTCCCTGCGGCCCTATCCCGAGGCCCGCGTGTGGCTGCGCGACGGCTTCTGGGCCCGGGTGTACCGCGAGTTCGACCTCGGGGTCGGCATCTCCAGCAAGTGACGCCGACGTCGTCCCGTGCCGAGCGAGAAAAGGCCCGGCGCCGCACCGCCCGGCCTGCCGCGAGCGCCATCGTGCGACGTGACGACCGCGTCCGATTTCCGCGAGCCCGCATCGGTGGCCTGGGCATAACGTCGTGTGCGTGACCACCACACGACAGCTCGACTTCGACGCGTGCTACCTGGCCGTGTCCGCCCGGGACCCCCGCTTCGACGGGCGTTTCTACACGGCTGTCACGACCACCGGCATCTACTGCCGCCCGATCTGCCCGGCCCGCACCCCGGGACGGGCGAACGTCCGCTTCTACCGGCACGCGGCCGCGGCCGAGGCCGCCGGCTTCCGGCCCTGCCGCCGCTGCCGCCCGGAGCTCAGCCCTGGCGACCCCGGCTGGGACGTCCGCGCCGACCTGGTGGGACGCGCGCTGCGGCTGATCGACGACGGCGTCGCCGACGACTCCGGCGTCGCGGGGCTGGCCCGGCGCCTCCACGTGACCGAGCGCCATCTGCACCGCCTGTTCGCCGCCGAGCTCGGCGCCGGGCCGCTCGCCGTCGCCCGCACCCGGCGGCTGCTGCTCGCCAAGCAGCTGCTCACCGAGACCACCCTGCCGATCACGGACGTCGCGTTCGCCGCCGGGTTCGGGAGCGTACGGCAGTTCAACGCGGCCATGAAGGAGTCGTACGGCTTCGCGCCGGGTGAGCTGCGCAAGGGCAACGGGCCGGTCGGCGGCGGAGGGCACGGCGGGGGGCACTGCTCCCCCGCGAGCGGCCTGACGCTGCGGCTCGGCCACCGGCGGCCGTACGACGCGCAGTCGGTGCTGCGCTTCCTCGCCGCGCGGGCGATCCCGGGGGTGGAGGCGGTCCGCTGGGCGGGCGCGGACGTCGCGGCGTACACCCGAGCCGTTCCGGGCGGCTCGATCACCCTGCGGCCCGCGGCGGACCACGTCAGGCTCACGGTGCGGACCACCGAGGCCCACCGCCTGTCGCCGCTGGTGGCGCGGTGCCGCCGGCTGCTCGACCTGGACGCCGACCCCGGGGCGGTGCGGGAGATCCTCGGCCGCACGTCGCTCGCGCCGCTGGTCGAGGCCCGGCCGGGACTGCGGGTCCCGGGAGCGTACGACGGGTTCGAGGCGGCCGTCCGGGCCGTCGTGGGGCAGCAGATCTCGGTGGCCGGGGCCCGCACGCTGCTCGGCCGCATCGCCGCCCGCGCCGGCACCCCCGCCATCATGGACCGGGAGCCCACCTCGGAGGCGGCGAACGAGACCCCGCTGCTGTTTCCCACCGCCGACCGGCTGGCGGGCGCCGATCTGGACGGCCTCGGGCTCACCACCCGCAGGACCGCCACGATCAGGGCGCTGGCCGAGGGGGTCGCCTCCGGCGAGATCGACCTCGACGGCGCCGAGGACCCCGCCGACACCACGGCCAGGCTGCTGGCGATCCCCGGCATCGGCCCGTGGACCGCGAGCTACATCGCGCTGCGCGCGCTGCGCGACCCGGACGCCTGGCCCGAGGGCGACCTCGTGCTGCGCAGGACCATGGACCGGCTCGGCATCACGGCCGGCGAGAGCGAGGAATGGCGGCCCTGGCGCGCGTACGCGGCGGTCCACCTGTGGAGCCACGCCTCCCAGCAGACCCCGGCCCCGGCCCTCACCCTGGACACGCACCCGGGCGCCGCTTCGGCCTGAGCCCCCGCGCCCAGCGTCGGACACGAACCCAACCACGACCTCAGTCACAACCCCGGCCCGGCGCCGACCGGCCTGAGCCTGGGGACACCGACCAAGCCCAAGACACCACATGGACGTGAACAACCGATGATCCTCACGCAGATCGTGCCCACCCCCGTGGGCCCTCTCGCCCTGCTGGCCCGTGACGGCGTGCTCGTCGCCGCGGGCTTCACCGCCGACCCCCGCGAGATGTACGCGCGGCTCTCGCCGTCCCTGCGGACGCTCCCCTTGCGGGAGGACGACCTCGGCGACGCGGCGCTTGCCGTCCGCGAGTACCTCGACGGGAAGATCGACGCGCTCGACCGAGTCCCGGCCGAGCAGCCGGGCACCCCCACCAGGCAGCGCCTGTACGAGGCGCTGCGCGCCGTGCCCGCCGGCACCACCGTGTCGTACGCCGTGCTGGCCGAGCGGGCGGGGCTGCCCCGGACCGCCGCGCGGGCCGCCGGATCGGCCTGCGCGCAGAACCTCGTCGCGCCGTTCGTGCCGTGCCACCGCGTGCTGCCCTCGACCGGCGGTTACGGCGGCTACTACTACGGCACGCCGGTCAAGGAGTGGCTGCTCGCCCACGAGTCCGGCGTGACCGCTTGAGCCGGGCGACGCGATGAGCCGAGCCGCCCGGCAAGCCTGATGAGCCGCCCGGTGAGCCGGGCGGCCGGTCAGTTCCGGACGACGCTCTGGACCTCCCCGACGGGCACGTCGCGCTGGGCGTTCACCTGGATCGGCGCGAAGGCGATCGGGGCGTAGATGAACGGGTCGCCCGCGCCACCGCCGAGGTTCTGGCCGTTGCCCTCGACGTTCCAGGTGGTCGTCACGGTGAGCGTGTAGACCTTGTTCGGCTGGTCGATGGAGGAACGCAGGTAGCGCACCCCGCATGGAGGGTCGTCGTCCGAGCCCTTGGCGGCGCCCTTGACGTACGGCACGCCGGTCTCGCCGCACCGCGCCTCGAAGACCGTGGCCCGGTCATCGCCGGTGCCGGACTTGATGTGCATGCTGTTCTCGGCCGGCTTCGCCGTGACGGTGGCGGACATGACCCCCGGCAGCGTGGCGGTGACGGATCTGGGGGCCTGGTCGGCGCCGTCCAGCCAGACCCACGTCCCCAGGTTCACGTAGCTCTTGGCATCGGGGCTCAGTTTGATCGTCGGCTCGGGGACGGTCAGCGCGGCCCGGGCGAGCTCCCTGAGCTGCTCGAACGTGATGCCTCCGGCGGGCGTGTCCCCCTCCGGCACCCACACGAGCGGATCGCGCCCGGCCGCGCACGCCTCCCCCTTGGGGTCGCCCGCGTTGTACCCGATGCCCCACCACTGGCCCTTCTCGTCCAGCTTGCTGGAAAACTTGTCGAGGTCCGGCCGGTAGTCGCCGCCCGTCTCCACCGACTCCTTCTTCTCCCGCGCCTTGAGGTCACGCGCCTCGTCGGCCGTCATGTTCGGCTCGTACCAGCAGGGATTGGGCATCTGGTAGCCGTTGCCGTTGCCGCCGATCCCGCTGCCGGAAAGCGTGATCTGCGAGTTGGTGAGCCTGACGCCGGCCTTCCTGTCGTGCTGGAAGGCCTCGCCGTGCGGCCCGTCGCCCTGGTCCGCCGCCGCGGGCGGCGTGGCGAGCGGCGTCAGCACCGCGAGCAGGCTGCCTGCCAGCAGGGACATCACCGCGATTGTCGGTCTCGTGCTCAACGGAGGCACTCCTTAGCGCGCTCGTCCGGATAGTCCGCGTGGTGGTACATGGCGATTCGCCAGGCGCCGTCGCCCCCACGGCGCAGCCCGGCGTTCTGCAGGAAGACCGCTCGCGGGCGTTTCACCCAGGAAGGCTGGGCCGCCAGCGGGGTGCCCTCCTCGTCGGTCAGCCGGACACCGGTCAGGTCGACGCAGGCGTTCGTCTCGGCCCCGCGTCCCATGATCGCGGGTACGGTCATCGAATAGATCTTGGCGACGCCCCGGGCCGAGCGTCCGTCCTTGAGGAAGCTGTGGACCCATTTGTCGGCGTCCCGGTAGGCCGACGACTCCGGGTGGAGCCCCTTGGTGTAGGACCGGTCCGCACCGGAGGTGCCGACGGCCCGCCACTGCGCCGTGAAGTCGTCGGCGAACGCCTTGACCACGGCCGACTGCACCGGGTCGAGCCCTCCCGGCCACTCGATCTCGATCCGCAGGCCGGGCGCCGCCGTCACCACGTCGCCGCCCATCCCGTCAGCCGTGTCGTCGCCGGTCACCCCGGTCGCCGCGCCCGCCGCCGCGGCGGGCGCCTTCGCGCCGCCCGGGGTGAAGCCGTGGTCCTCACCCGGCGTCGAGCAGGCCGACGTGAGCAGCGCGCAGGCCGACACGAGCAGTGTGGCCGCCGCTGTGGCGAGTGCCGGACGCGTCAAAGGGGTCCTCCGCAGTACGCGATCCCCCGCCGGGCCCACCCTAGAAAGGGTCGCCGGCGATGATCCAGCGTCATGCACGAATCGGCATGGGTCGGGCATCGGCGCTCCGCTCAGGCGAGACGTTGGGTTCGGAGATCGGGTGAGAGGGTGCGGCGCCAGTCGGGCAGCAACTCGTCGATGAGCGCCTCGGTCTCCGGGGCCATCCCGCCGCCGTACGGGTGGGAGGCCGAGCGACGCACCAGGCCGTCGACGACCGCCCGCAGCCGGACCGGCTCCCCGGTGGCGTGCGAGGCGCGGAGCAGGTCGCGCCACAGCCCCTCGTCGTCCGCCGCGAGCAGCAGCCCGGCGCGGGCCGCCGCCACCGCGCCGTACGGGTCGTCGCGCCGCAGCCTGATCTCGCACAGTTCGTGCGCCGCGTCCGCCACCCAGGCCGTCACGTCGTACTCCAGCGGGTCGGCGGCCAGCCAGGCGTACCGGTCCGGCGGCCTGCCGCTCAGCAGTGGCCCGCGGACCAGCCGCAGCGCCCGGTTCAGCAGGTCCTCCTCGACCTCACCGGAGGAGGACGTCCCGGCCCATTCGCTCGCCTGCCGTACGAGGTCCTGGAACAGCCGCCAGTCCGTACGGATCTCCGGCCCGAGCCGCAACCGCCCGGACCGGTCGGCGAAGAGGTGGGGACGCCCCTCGGAGTCGCGGCCGAGCCATTCGGCGACCCGGGCGATGGTGGCGTCGCGGACCGCGGTCTGCACGCCGCGCGGCCACAGCACCCCGGCGAGGACGACCGGATGCACGCCTTCGGGATGCGTGGCGAGATAGACGACGAGCTCGTGGGCGAGGGCCGCCCGCCCCTCTTCGAGGGGGTTCACCGGGCTGATCTCGATCGGGCCGAGGACGCGCACCTCGATGGCCGGGGGCTCCTCGCTGAGCCGCTCCGTCACGGGGGTGAGCGGCTCGCTCTCCTGCCGCAGCGCGGTCCGGAACAGGCCGACCACCGCGTCGTAGTGCCGGCGCGGCAGCAGGTGTGCCTCGATGTCCAGGCCCAGGGCGTCGACGCGGGTCCGTCCGCCGTCGGTGACGTCCCACTTCCAGGTGGCGTGCGGCACCTCACCCGCGATCACGAAGCCGCTCGCCGTACGGGTGCCCTTGCCGAGCAGCGCCAGCCGGCGTGCCTCGTCCTCGTCGGGCCGGATGGCCGACAGCAGATAGTGGGGGGTGTAGGCGGGATCGGCCACCCGGCTGTGCACGCGGCCGGTCAGCACGTCGCCGTCGTGCCGGCCGCGCTCCTCGAACTCGGGCAGCACCTCGGCCAGGCTGCCCGCCGTCCTGATCCGGTCGGGCGCGAGCAGGGTGAGTTCCTCGCCGAAGCCGACGAGCGTGAGACGCATGTCGTCGGACCAGCGGTTGGTGGCGAGTTCCACGGCGAGCGCGGACAGGGCGGCGACGGTGTGCGCGCCGGTGATCGCGATGATTCCGTGGGCGGCCTCCAGGTCGACCAGGACCCGGCCGCCCTGACCGGTGCCGAGCGAGACCAGCCCGGGGTAGGGCGCGGGCACCCCGGCGAGCGCGTGCTCGTCGATGCGTCGCCCCTCGTGGGCCGGGAGCCGCCAGACCTGCCCGCCGTCGCAGGCCTCCCACGGCTCGGGCGCGTGCTGCTCGGCCGGGTGGATCCACAGGTCGAGACCCCGGCTGGACAGATGCACGGCGTAGATGGTGGGCGGCCGCCTGCCTGAGTCGGCCAGCAGGCGGCCGAGCAGCCGAAGGCCGATGTCGAGCATCCGGCTGCCGGGGGCGTCGGCGCCGAGGCGGATCGCGACCTCGGCCTCGGCGGCGTCTCCGCGTGGCCGCGCGATCCGCCGTCCGAACGCCCTGCGCCACAGTTGCTCGCGCCGTTTGCGGCCGAGCAGGGCCAGTAGCCCGGCCGCCGCCAGCGACGACGCCGCGAGGTAGTCCGCGAGCACCGGCCCGCCCCGCTGCCCGTCCTCCTCGGCTCCGCCCCCGCCGTGGTCGCCGGCCGCCGCGGCGGGCGCGCCGTGGGCATCGGCCGGCGCGCCGGGTGAGGAGGCGGGCGGGGACACGGACGGCGACACGGACGGGGAGCCGGTGGCGTGGCGGCCGGGCCCCGCGGCCTCGGCGACGGGCCGGTTACGCACCGGGGGCTGCCCCTCCTCCCGCGCGGACCCCGCACCGGGCTGCTCGGACGCGTGATCGCCCGGGTCCTCGGCCGGTTGCTCGGTGGGTCGTGCCTCGCCCACGGCGGCCGGTTGAGCGGTGGTGGTCGTGATCGGCCGGGGCGTCCGCGGCGCCTCGCCCGTCGCGTGAGCGTCCGGCGTGCCGGCCTTGCCCGTGGCATGGGGGTCGGGGGCTGCGGCACGGCCGGTGGCGTGGGCGTCCGGCGTGGCGGCCTTGCCGGCATGGGCGTCGGGGGTGGCGGGCTTGCCCGTGGCGTGGGCGTCCGGCGTGGCGGCGTGGCCGCTGTGTCCCGGCTGCTGCGCCGCGGAGGGGTCCTGCGGCATCGCGGGCGGCGGCAGCACGACCCCCGGCTTGCCCGGCTGGGGGGTCACCCTGCCGGGCTCGTGCCGTACGTCGCCCTGATGCTGAGCGGTCCCCTCCGGCCGCGGGGTGGCGGGCCCGGCCGTCGGCGGGGTGTGCCGCGCCTTCCCGCCCGGCCCGGCCGGGGCGTCTCCCGAGCCCTGGTCGGGCAGCGTCGTGTCCCTTTCCCCACCGGCCGAGCCGCCTGCTGAGCCGCTGGGGGCACCCGTTCCGGCCGAGACGCGCGGATCGGGCGTGGCGTGCGGACGCTCGTGGGCGCCGCCGGGCGAGCCGGTCGTCGTGTGAGGGGTCGGGCGGGGATGCGCGCGGACGTCGCCGCCCTTGGCGTCCGCTCCCCCGGCGCCGCCGCCGTAACGGGTGGTGCCGTCGAGTTCGGCGGGGGCGTTCCGGTGTTCCTTGAGGATCTCCGGCCGGTCCTCGTCGACGGGCACGACGTGGACGTTCCTGGCGTCGTCCGGCATGTCGAGCACCCAGCCGGGGCGGATGAGGTCGGCCATGTGGAGGCGGCTGCCGTCGGGCTGCTCCTTGTGCTGGTTCAGCTGGTAGATCTCCGGATAGCGGCGCCCGTCGCCCAGGCACTTGTCCGCGATCTCCCAGAGGCTCTCGTGGTGACGCCCGTGCGGGGGCTGGACCACGTAGACCTTCTTGACCTCCCTGGCGTGCAGGGCCGGCCGGTCCGCTTCGGTCTGGGGCACCGGCGCGGCCAGCACGGCGGCGACCGTCTGCGCCTTGATCACGACGGGCGCGCCCGCGCGGGCGATGGGCACCACCGCGGCGGTCGCCGTGAACAGCAGCAGGACGGCGCCGACAAGGCGGTTCGCGAGCGCCTGGGTGCCGCCCGACAGCGGCACCCGGGCCGGCATCCCGACCCGGCGCAGCCCTGCGTACACCTCGACGATCACGCACAGGAACAGCTGCAGCCAGGCCAGCCACACCAGGAGGACCAGGATCGCGATGATCGTTTCCGGGCCGACGTGGTCGGTGAACAGGTCCAGGTTCAGCAGATCACCGCTGATCGGCGGCCCGGCCAGCCGGAGCAGCGCGTACGGCACGCCGCCCACCAGGGCGACGAGCGCGATGAACGCCCCGATGCCGGCGAACACGTCCTTCGCCCCGCGCCTGGACCGCGGCCGCACCGACCGGTCGTCGCGCCAGTGCTCCGGCGCGCGCTGGGGTGCCAGCACGGACGGCATGCCCTCGGGACGCGGTCGCGGTCCCCGGCCGGGGTCCTGACGGACGGCCTGATAGGAGTCCTGGTAGGTGTCCTGGCCGGGAGTGCGGCCCGCACGGCCGGGGACGCCGCGCGGCGGCGGCGCGGCGGCACGGCCCGGCCACTGGGTCTGCCCTGCGGAGTCACGGGCGGAGTGCCGGCCCTGCGGCGTGGACCTGTCCGTCATTCCTCCCCCGGATCCGGTGCGGCCGTGGCCTCCGCCTCCATGTCGGAGCCGGCGAAGCCGAGCGCGGACAGGAAGAAGGCGTCCCAGTGGACCGCCACCCCCACTGTGACGTCCGCCTGGCCACCACCCACCGTGCAGTCGGTCATGCGTACGCCTTCGGCGTCTCGGTCCGTCGCGATCTCCTCGGCCCGGCCGCACACCGCGCCCTCGTCGGCGAGCAGGCGCACCTGGCCGGAGGCACGAAGGGTCTCGACGTCGATCTGGTCGGCGGCGGCGCGGGCGGCCTGCTCGGCGATGTCGGCCGCCTTCAGCCGGGCGTTGATGGCCGCCCCTCCGTCTACGAGCAGCCCGGCCAGCAGGAACACCGCGCCGGAGAAGAGGACCACGAACACCGACATGGAGCCCCGTTCCGCCCCTCTCCGCCGTACGGCCCGGCGGGCGCGACGCGCTCCTGCACCCGGCGATCCGGGCCGGGCACGCGCGCTCAGCCACCCCGGCCGCGAGGCGGCGGCGCCCGGCGCCGATCCGGAAGCCGGTCCCGAGGCGGAGCCCGACGCCGAGGCACAGCCCGACGCCGGGGCACAGCCCGACGCCGGGGCACGGCCCGATGCGGGGGCGCGGCCCGATGCGCGGGCAGGGTCCGACGCCGGGGCGCAGCCCAATGCAGGGGCGCGGCCCAATGCGGGGGCGCAGCCCAATGCGGGGGCGCGGCCCAATGCGGGGGCGCGGCCCGATGCGCGGGCAGGGTCCGACGCCGGGGCGGCGGCCGGTTGTGGGGCGGGGCGGGAGAGAGGGATCATTACTGCACCCTCCGGAACTGCTCCAGCGGCACGACCGAGGTGCCCGACATCTGCTTGCCCGCGCCGAAGCCGAGGATCGCCAGATCGAGTTCGCAGGTCACGGTGGCGCGGACGACCGCGAGATGCTCGTCGGTGCTCATCTTCCATTCGGTGCCGGACATGTCGACCTGTGGCGAGCATTCGCCGGAAAGGGCCGCTTCGGCGGCCTCCCTGGCGGCCGACTCGGCCTCCGACTGTGTGCGCTGAACCGAGGCGGCCCGCGCGGCGTCACGTGCGGCCCCGTTGACCTCCCCCTGCGCCTCCACGATGCGGCCCGCCGCGACCAGGAACAGCAGGAACAGCAGGAAGAGCGGGGCGAGCATGACCGTCTCGGCCGTCATCGAACCGCTCTCTCCTTTCTTGACGACGTGCGGAGCCTGGGCGAGTCGTGGGACCGGGGCGGAGCGGAAGGTCATTCGCACCCCTCCGAGCCGTCGTCCGGGCGGAAGCACTCGACGGGCCCGCCGAAGCGCGAGGTGATGTGGATGGCCATTTCGGGCAGCAGCGGCACCACCAGCACGGCGTCGCCGGTGACCTCGATACCCCGCTGGTCGCCCTGCTCCCACGCCTTCGCCTCGGCGTCGCGCAGCAGTTGCGGGCCGATCGCCTGCACGATCTGCCGGGCCTTGCCCTCCGCCGCCTCCTGCCAGCCGTCGGACGAACCCGCCGCCCTGGCGACGCGCGCGCCCTCCCGGGCGGCGGCGTCGGCGACCTGACGGCCGTGGAACCAGAGCGCGACCTGGACGATGAGGAAGACGATCGCCAGCACGATCGGCATCAGGATGGCGAGCTCGATCACCGTCGCGCCCCGCTCACCCCGCCGCCCGCCGCCCTTCTCGCCACGCGGCCGTCGCACGGAGCCGCGAGAGCCGCACGGCCCTTCGGCAGGCGACCGGTCGGCGGAGCCGCATGACCCGCCGCCACGCCGTCCGGGGGCGGACCCGCGCGGCCCGTCACCGCACGGCTCGGCGCCGAGCCGTGCGGGACCGGGCCCGGACGGCTCGGCGGCATGTGGCCGGGGACGGGAGCCGCGCGGCCCGCGTCCGCCCTGCACCCTTGTCATCCTCCGCCGCCGCCACCGCCGCCGCCACCGCCGCCACCGCCGCTTCCACCACCACCGCCGAAGCCGGTCTCGATGTCCGCCTGCCGCCCCTCGACCAGTGTCCTGATCAGTGTGGCCAGGCCGAGCGCGACCCCGGCGATGATGGCGGTGATGATCACCCATTCGACCGCCGAGGCGCCCCTGGACGGTGCGGTCCTGGCGCGGTCGAGCCGTACGTGGAGCACGGCGACCAGATAGTGAAACCAGAGCATCAGGCCCCCAACATCTTCATGGCTGCCGGAAAGGTAAGGAAGATCACGAAGCCCGCGCACAGCAGGAGCTGGGCGACGAGCATCGACTGGGACCGCTCGCCCGCCTTGCCCTCGACCTCCGCGAGCTCGCGGCGGCGCAGGGTGGCGGCCCGTGCGGTGAGTGACGAGCGCACCTTGGCGCCGTCGTCGGCGACCAGCCCGAGGGCGGCCGAAAGGTCTCGTAGCTCGTCGACGTTGATCTCCTCGCCGAGCTGGCCGAGTGCCTGCCATGGGGTGATACCGACGATCCGGGCGTTCGCCAGTGCCTCGCGGATGCGCTCCATGGCCCAGTTCGCGCCGGGGGCGGGCCCGGCCGCGTTCGCGGCGCCGTTCACACCGCCGCTCCCGGTGCCTGTCGAGGCGCCGGCGGCCGTGCCGTTCAGCGTGCCGTTCAGGGTGCCGTTGAGCGCGCCGGGCGCGGCGGCGGGGCTGCCGACGGAGACGGCCATCATCAGCGCCTCCGGGACGCCCCGGCCGCCCGCGAGGTTCATCGCCACGAGGTCGAGGAAGGCCCCCACGGCGTGCCGGAAGTCCCGGCGCCGTTCGGCGGCGTCCCGTTTGATCTGCAGGTCGGGCAGCAGGAAGAAGACCACACTGACGACCAGGGCCGACCACAGTGGCACCTGCAGCGAGACTCCCCACCCCATCAGCGCCAGCCAGCCGACGAGCAGCGGGAACGCCAGCAGGCCGGAGACCCCCAGCAGCAGCTTCGTCGCCAGGAAGCCCTCGAACGACCTGCCGAGCAGCGCGAGGTCGGCCTTGGTCGAGCGCACCTCCCAGCCGCGGCTCTCGTAGAAGGCGGCGAGCCGGACGCCGAGCGTACGGCGGAACTCGCTGACGTTCTCTTCCGGCGCGATCAGGGGAGCCCGGGGCACGCCCGTGCCGTCACGGGCCTGGTCGAGCGCGGCGAGCCGGGCGAGCAGGCCGGGCCGGGGCGGGAACAGCGCGCGCAGCAGCAGGAAGATCCCGAGCCCGAGCACCACCCCGGCAAGCACGGTGTTGATCACGGCGTCCTCCCTTCGGCCGCGAGACCACCGACGGTTCCTCCGGCGGGGGCCGGCCGCGTCTGGGGGCGGGTCTGCGACGGAGAGATTTCGGCCCGGGGGTGCGGGGCGAGGATCCGGGCGGGCTTGTCGAAGTGGGCGAGCCGCCGCATCCACGCGAAGCCCGCGCCGAACAGGCCGGCCACGATGACCAGCACGGCCTGGCCGAGCACGGAGTTGTACTCCTCCACGTAGGACCGGTTGAACACGACGAGCGTGCCGGCGAAGACGAGGGCGGTGCCGACGACGATCTGCACGCTCTTGCGGGTGGACCTGCGCTCGGCCTCGACCCGGCGGCGCATGTCCAGCTCCTCGCGGGCGGAGACGGCCAGGGCCGAGAGCACGTCGCGCAGGCCCGGCCCGCGCAGCCGGGCGTTGAGGATCAGCGCCGCCACGACGAGGTCGGCGGAGGTGTCGTCCAGCTCGTCGGCGAAGATCCGCAGCGCGTCCGAGAGCGGCATTCTCATGTGCAGGCGGTCGACCAGCGCCCGCAGGTGGGGTTGCAGCATCGGGGCCGCGGCCCGGATCGAGGACGGGATGGCCTGCTCCAGGCCCGCGGCGCCGGCGATCGTGTCCCGCAGCGACTCGGTCCAGGCCGCGAGGCCCTCCAGCCGCCGCATCGCGGCCCGCTCCTCGGCCGCGCCGCCGGTGAGCCCGCGCCAGGCGATGACCAGCAGCACGGCGCCTCCCGCGATGACCGGCCACCCCGTCACCACCAGCACCAGCACGCCCGTGATCAGGGCGACCGCCATCCTGGTGGACAGCGCGCGCAGCAGCGCCGTCCGTTTCGCCTTGCCGTCGGGAGAGGCGGGCCGGGGACGCACGCCGTACAGCGCCAGGGCGAGGAGGAAGATCCCGCCGCCGGCCATCGCGCCGGGCAGCAGCACCAGCGGGTCGAGCAGGTCCTGGGGCACGGGCAGCAGGCCGCTCATCGCCACGCTCCCATCGCCGGGTCGTAGCCGTGGGCGGCCAGTTCGTCCGCGCAGGAGATCGGGGCGTGCGGCACCACGTAGCCGCCCGACATCGCGAACACCTCCGAGGACAGCACCCGCCCGTCGCAGCCCGTGACCTCGCGCACGCTGGACACGTAGCGGCGCAGCGTGCCGCCCCGGTGGTAGTCGTTGCGCTTCTCGATGAACACCACGAAGTCGATGGCCCCGGCGATGAGCATGTGGGTGGCCTCGATGGGCAGCCGCTCCGTGGCCTGCAGCGCGTAGGTCGCGATGCGGTTGAACACCTCCATGCTGGAGTTGGCGTGGATCGTCGACAGCGACCCGTCGTTGCCCTGGGTCATCGCGTTCAGCATCGTGACGATCTCGTCGCCCAGCACCTCGCCCACGATCACGCGGGAGGGGTTCATGCGCAGCGAGCGGCGCACCAGCTCGGCCATCGTGATCTCTCCCTGCCCCTCGGAGTTGGGCAGGCGGTGCTCGAAGGCCACCACGTTCGGGTGCAGCTCGGGGAACTGGTCCAGCCCCAGCTCAAGGGCACGTTCCACGGTGATGAGCCGCTCGGTCGGCGGGATCTCGTTGGCCAGCGCCCGCAGCAGCGTCGTCTTGCCGGCGTTCGTCGACCCGGCGAGCATGATGTTCTTGCGCGCCGCGACCGCGGCCGTGAGGAACCTGCCCACCTCGGGGGTGAGCGTGCCGTTCCCGACGAGGTCGGAGAGGAACACCTTGCCGAGGCGGGACCGGCGGATCGACAGCGCGGGCCGCACGGTGACGTCCATGACCGCCGAGAGCCGCGAGCCGTCCGGCAGGCGCAGGTCGAGCTGCGGGTTCGCGGTGTCGAAGGGCCGCGACGACAGGCCCGAGTAGGCCGCGAGGATCTGGATCAGCTCGACCAGCTCCTCGTCCGACTCCGCGACGGGGTCGTGCATGAGCTCCTGGCCGTCGGCGTAGCTGACGAACACCCGGTCGCACCCGTTGATGTCGATGTTCTCGACCTCGGGGTCGTCCAGCAGCGGCTGGAGGCGGCCGACGCCGAAGAGGGCGGCGTGGATGCCCGCCGCGAGCGCCTCCTCCTCCTCGGCGGTCGGCGGCGTGCGCCCCACGCCGATCTCGCCGCGCGCGAACTCCTCCAGCACCTGGGCGATCAGCGCCCGGGCGAACTGCCGTTCGTCCTCCCCCGACATGGGCGGCAGGCCGCTCGCCTGGTCCAGCCGCCGCTGGTGCGCCAGCCGGTCGCCGACCTCCTGCCGGAACCGCTTCACCAGGCCGTGGTCGACGGTCCGCCCCTGGGCGCTCACGACCGCACCTCCGGCGCCCGCCGCGTGATCCGGCCGCCCGGCTGCCGCCGCGCCTGCTCCGGCTCCTCGCCGCCGCCCGCGAGGTGCGTGGCGAGGCGGGTGGCCAGCTCCCGAGCCGTACGGATCAGCAGGCTGCGGTCGAGCTTGCCGCCCCACTGGCCGCGCAGCAGCTCCGCGCCCTTCGGGTCGTGCGCCAGGCCGCCGACGAAGGCGACGTCCCAGCCGGACACGATGCGCCGGATCTCCTCCAGCGAGGTGCGGTACGACCGGGGGTCGGCGATGACGACGACGCCGGCCTTGCGGCCGAGCAGCGACAGCCGCTCACGCAGGTGGGCGACGTGGTCGAGGTTGGCCCGAGTGAACAGCACCACCAGGTCGGCCTCGGCCATGAGGTCGTTGATCGGGGCGTGCAGCCCGAGGCGGCCGCAGTCGGCGAGCACGTCGGCCTGCGGCAGGGAGGCGAACGCCCGGCCGAGCGGCCCCCACAGCCAGGTGAGGCCCGCCGCCTGCTCGCCGTTGGTCAGCCCGGCCAGCACGTCGAGGCCGCCGACGAGCTTCTGCGTGTGCTCGTACAGGAGATCGGTGTGGAGCCCGCGCCGGGCGACCGCGCCGAGGCTGAGCAGGCCGCGGCCGGGGTTGAGCACGCTCCCGTCGATCCCGGGCAGGCGGTAGGCGAGGTCACCGCCGGACGGATCGCACTCGGCGAGCAGCACCGGGCGGGGCCACACCGCGCCGAGGGCCGTCGCCGCGGTGGTCACGCCGGGCGCCCCCTTGTCGGCCGCGAGCACGATCAGCGCCACGTCACTTGACCCCCGGAAGCGAGATGAGTGCGATCTCGCCGCTCGACGCGTACTGCGCGATGGTCGGCGCGATCGTGGTGTCGACGACGATCGTGACCAGCCCGCCGCCGGACCGTCCGGAGGAGATGCTCTCCACGCGGGCGGCGGTCGTCAGCACCTTCTGCTGCGTGGTCGCGGAGTTGCGCCCGGCCGTGGGCACGTAGACCACCTGGACGATCTCGCTCCATCTGAGGTCGGTGGGCATCTGTCCCGCCTTGAGCGAGAGGCCGACCTTGGCCTTGGCCGGGCCGACCTGGTCGGTGCTCTTGGCGGTCATCGGCTCGGTGAGCAGCGTGCCGGGCAGCAGCGTCACCGCGGCGTACGTCTTGATCACCTGGTCCCTGTACCGCCAGGCGACGTAGTCGATGCCGGTGTCGGCGATCTGCACCTCCCGCAGCGCGGACGGCGGGATGCGCTGCCCGGCGCCCACCTGCTGGGTGATCTGCACGGCCGAGACGCGGTCGCCGCTGCGCATGACCAGGAGGGTGGTGGCCAGCGCGCCGCCCAGGATGAGGAGGACGGCGAGCGCGGCGAGGGCGGGCTTGCGCTCCCGCGGCGGCACGGGCAGCTTGCGGGAGGCCGGACCGGACAGGCCGGGCCGCGCGGCCGCGCGAGCGTCCTGCGGCGACTTCTCGCTGATCCTCATGGGCGGGGGACCCCCAGGATGACGGCGCCCCTTCTATTTTCGGGCCGCTTGATTGTAATTACGGTCTTACCGTTGCTCCGAATTCACTCCATTATGGCCAGCTCCGGCCGCCATAAGTGGCGCGAAGTGGCGACCCATGCTTATCCGTTAGGAATACGCCTGTCAACGGGAGTCGATCTATCGCCATATCGACACAAAGCTTTACTATCACGACATTTCGTGATAGTGACTGACCACATCCTCCCCACTTGTCACATCGTTCACAGCGGCATCCGGCGAAGCGCGGCGGGGGTCGTGCCGGGCATGTCTCCCGGTCCGTCACACGTCACCTGATGACAGGCGCTTTTACCTATTCCGGGAAACGCCCAGATGAGCGGCGGGCGCGCGGCTACGGTGTCCCGCGGGAGAACGGCCGGACGAGGCGGCGCCGGAGCCGGCCTCGGTGAAGATCTTCACTGGAACGCCCCGGGATGAAACGCTTTCCGGAGTTCTCCGCCGCACCACCGCCGTCTGGGAGTCTGCGCATGCGGGTTACGCTCACCGTGGTCACCGAGCACGGCCGCCGCGACGTGCTGGTCGAGGGAGACGGGACCGCCACGGTCGCCGCCCTCACCGGCGCGCTCACCGCCGCGCTGGAGGGCGCGTCCGCCCGGCCCGCCAACGTCGTACGGCTCCCGCGTGCCCGCGCGCCGTACGACATGGACCGGGACCGGCCCGCCGCGCCCGCCGCCGGCCAGGAGACGAGACTCTGGGTGGACGGCCGGCCGCTCGACCCCGACGCGGTCGTGTTCGGCCTGTTGCGGGACGGCGACCTCGTGGCCCTGGACGGCCACGCCGCGGCCGCCACCGTGACGGAGGAGCCCGGCGGCCCGGCGGAGCTCCGGGTGGTGGGCGGGCCGGGCGCGGGAGTGGTCCACCGGATCGGGCTCGGCGCGCACACGCTGGGCGCCGACCCCGCCTGCGCGATCTCCGTACCCGACCCGAGGATGCCGCCCGTCGCGCTGGTCGTCAGGCTCGCCCTCGGGACGGCCACCGTGGAGCCCGCCGGACCCGCTCCCGCGCCCGGCGGCGAGCCGGTCGCCCGGCTGGACGGCGAGCCGGTCACCGGGGCGGTCGAGTGGCCCGCGGGCGGCATGCTCTCCTGCGGCGGCTCCGTGCTGTCCCTGGGCCCCGTACGGCCCCCGGACGCCCACCTCGACGCGTTGCCGGACGGCGGCCTCGCCTACAACCGGCCGCCGCGCCTGCAGCGGCCCGAGCGGCAGCGGCGGTTCACCGTCCCGGCCGAGCCGAAGCGCGGCGAGGGCATGCGGCTGCAGTTGCTGGCCGCGATGCTGCCGGCCGTCCTCGGCGTGGTCATGGCCCTCGTCACCCACACGTGGTACTACCTGCTGATCGCGTTCATGACGCCGCTCATCATGATCGGCCAGTGGGTGAGCGACCGCAGGCACGGCAGGAAGAAGCACCGCCAGGCGCTCAAGGCGTACCGCGAGCGGATGGCCGCCTTCGAGGCGGAGGTGGCCCGCGCGGTGCGGCAGGACGAGGAGGCCCGCCGCCAGGGTGCCCCCGACCCCGCCGAGGTGCTGCTCACCGCGACCGGGCCGCGCCGCCGCCTCTGGGAGCGCCGGGTGCACGACCAGGACGCGCTGCGGTTGCGGATAGGGCTCGCCGACCTGCCCGCCGACCTGGAGTTCGAGCCCGAGACCGGCACTCCTCCCGACGCGGCCCGGCGGGAGCCGCCCGTCTGCCACGACGTGCCGGTCGCGCTCGTCATGCGCCGCCTCGGCGTCGCGGGCCTGACCGGTCCGCGGGATGTGGCCCTCGGCTGCGCCCGGTGGCTCGTCGGCCAGGCCGCCGCCCTGCACAGCCCGCGCGACCTCGCCGTCGTGGTGCTCTCGGCCAACGCCGACGGCGCCGAGCAGTGGGGCTGGGTCCGCTGGCTGCCGCACTGCGCCCCGGACGCCGCCCGCGGGGGCGCCCTGTCGTCCGACTGCGCCGCGCTCGTCGGCGCCGACCCCGAGGCCGCCGCCCGCCGCGTCTCCGAGCTCGCCGCCCTGGTCGCCGAACGGCTCGACGCCGAGAACGGCTCCGGCCCCTACCCGGGGGCGCCGCGCGGCGCCCGCCTGTCGGGCGGCCCGGCGGGCTGGGACGACCTGGGGCGCGGCGGGAACCGGCCCGCCGAGCCGGCCTTCACGACCTACGACGAGCGGCCGTTCGACGTGCTCGTCGTGCTCGACGGCGCGCAGGTGCTGCGCGGCCTGCCCGGCATGCCGCAGGTGCTGCGGCAGGGCCCCCGGGCGGGGGTCTACACGATCGCGATCGACGACGACGAGCGGCTGCTGCCCGAGGAGTGCGCGACGGTCGTGTCCTGCGACGCCGCGGGGGGCGTACGGCTCCACGGCGGCGGCCTCGACCCGATCACGGGCATCCGCGCCGACCGGGTCTCGCCGTCCTGGGCCGAGCGCCTGTCCCGCGCGCTCGCCCCGCTGCGCGACGTGAGCCGCGAGGACCCCTCGGCCGCCCTGCCCGACGCGGTCCGCCTGCTCGACCTGCTGGACGTCTCGCCCGACCCCGCCGCCCTCGCCGAACGGCAGGGCCGTACGACCCGGGCGTTGATCGGCGTGGGGCCGGAGGGGCCGTTCGAGGTGGATCTGAGCAGGGACGGCCCGCACGCCCTGGTCGCGGGCACGACCGGCGCGGGCAAGTCGGAGCTGCTGCAGACCCTGATCTGCTCGCTCGCGGTGGTCAACCGGCCCGACGAGATGACGTTCGTGCTGATCGACTACAAGGGCGGGGCCGCCTTCAAGGAGTGCGTGCGGCTTCCGCACACGGTCGGCATGGTGAGCGACCTCGACGGCCACCTGACCCAGCGCGCCCTGTCGTCGCTGGCCGCCGAGATCCGGCGCAGGGAACGCCTGCTGCTCGATGCTGGGGCCAAGGACATCGAGGACTACCAGCGGTCGCGCGGGGCCACGTGGGTCCTCGGCACCGGCGGCGTCCGGCGGGCGCGCGGCGGCGGGATCTTCGCCGCGCCGGTGCCGGAGAGCGCCGGGAACAACAGGGACCTGCCGCCGCTGCCCCGGCTCGTCCTGATCATCGACGAGTTCGCCGCGCTGGTGGCGGAGCTGCCCGACTTCGTCGACGGCCTGGTCGACATCGCCCGCCGGGGCCGTTCCCTCGGCATCCACCTGATCCTCGCCACCCAGCGGCCGGGCGGCGTGGTCACGGCCGACATCCAGGCCAACACCTCGCTCAGGATCGCGCTGCGGGTGACCGACGCCCGCGAGTCCGGCGACGTCATCGACGCGCCGGACGCCGCGCACATCTCGCGGTCGACGCCGGGCCGCTGCTACGTGCGGGCGGGCTCGTCCACGCCGGTCGCCGTGCAGACGGCCAGGATCGGCGGGCGGACCCCGCACGCCCGGGTCCGCGGCAACGGGGCGGCCGACGGCGGCGCCGAGGACGTGCGGGTGCTCGACCTGCCCTGGCCCGCGCTCGGCCGTCCGCTGCCCGCCCCGCCCGCCCAGGCGGGGAGCGGCACCGACCTGGCCCTGCTCGTCGACGCGTTGCTGGAGGCCGGGAACGGGCTGCCCCGCCAGCCCAGCCCCTGGCTGCCGCCCCTTCCGGACCGGGTCGTCCTCGACGTCGAGGCCGCGGCGGCCGGGCGGTCCGGCTCCGCGAGGTCCGGCTCCGGACGGTCGGGGTCCGGGCGGCCCGGGTCGGGGAGCGACCCGCTCGACGGCGGGGCGCTGGCGGCGGCGCCGCCGTACCGGCCGGGGATCGAGGAGGTGCCGCCGCTGCCGTTCGGCGTGACGGACCTGCCCTGGCGGCAGGCCCGGCGGGCGCTCACGCTCGACCCGCGCCACGGCGGCCACCTGCTGATCGCGGGCGGCGCGCGCAGCGGCAGGTCCAGCGCGCTCCGGACGATCGCGGGGTCGATCGCGGCCGGCGCCTCCCCCGAGGACGTGCACGTCCACGCCGTCGACTGCGGGTCGGGCGCGCTGCTGCCGCTCGTCGCGCTGCCGCACTGCGGCGCCGTGGTCACGCGCGACCAGATGGACCGGGTGGAGCGCCTGCTGACCCGGCTGCGCGCGGAGGTCGGGCGCCGTCAGCACCTGCTGGCCGAGGCGGGGTACGCCTCGCTCGCCGAGGCGCGGGGCGCCGCCAGGTCCCGGGCCGACACCAGGCCGCCCGCGGCCCGGGACCGTTCGGGCGTGGGGGCGCTGCCCTGGATGGTGCTGCTGCTGGACCGCTGGGAGGGATACGTCGCGGCGTTCGAGAACTACGACTACGGGCGGCTGGTCGACGCGTTGCTGCAACTGCTGCGGGAGGGACCGGCCGTGGGGCTGCGCGCCGTCGTCACCTCCGACCGGTCGGGCCTAATCGGGCAGATCTCCACCGTCTTCGACGACCGGCTGGTGCTCCGGCTCGCCGACCCCGCCGACTACGGGCTCGCCGGGCTGCCCGTACGCAACCTGCCGACCTCCATGCCGCCGGGCCGGGCCCTGTCGGTGGGCGACCACGGCCTGGTGGAGAGCCAGTTCGCGCTGCTCGGCGACGACCCCTCCGGGCCCGCGCAGGTGGCGGTCCTGCAGGATCTCGCCCGTACGGCCGCGGCCAGGTTCGGAGGCACAGCCGGGGGCACGACGAGCGGCGCGACGGGAGCCGTGGGGGACGGCGGGGAGGCGGCCCGCGCCTGGGTCTGGCCGTCGGAGCCCCCGCTGCGGGTGGACGCCCTGCCGATGCGGATAACGGCGGAGCAGACGATGGACCTGGCTCCAGCGTTCGAGCCGCCGTCGGCGCTGTGGGCGCTGCTCGGCGCGGGAGGCGACGCGCTCACGCCGCTGGGCGTGGACCTGCAGGGCCAGGGCCCGGCGGCGGTGATCGCCGGGCCGCCCCGATCGGGCAGGTCGTCCACGCTGCTCACGGCGACGCGCTCGCTGCTCGGCCGGGGCACGCCGGTGCTCGTCGTGACCCCGCGCCGCAGCCCGCTGCGCGACCTCGCCGGGACGTCCGGAGTGCTCGCCGTGCTGGACGGCAACGCCAGGAGCGTGACCGGGGGCGGCGCGGAGGAGTTCGGCGGCCTGCCCGGCGCGCTCGACCCGCTGGCCCTGGTCGCCGGGCACGAGCGTTACGTGGTGGTCGTGGACGACGCGGAACTGATCTCCCCTGACTCGCCGCTCGGGCTGGCCCTGGACGAGATCCTGCGGACCGGCCGGGACGGCGAGCACGGCCTGCTCGTCGCGGGGACCACCGGCGACCTGGCGACGGCCTATCGGGGCTTCGCGGCCGAGGCGCGCAAGGGCCGGACCGGCCTGCTGCTGAACGTGCAGAGTCCCGCCGACGGGGACCTGTTCACCGTACGGCTGCCGCGTGGCGCCGTGGGCGGGCCTCCCGGGCGGGGCCTGCTGGTCATCTCGGGCACCGCCACCCCGATCCAGGCGGCCGTCCCCCAGTGACCCAGCGCCCTGGCGCCCCAGAGACACAGTGACCCCGGAGACACAGCGCCGGACGCCGCAGGGGCGGCGTCCGGCGGTGGGACGAGGACGGCTATTTCAGCCCTTTTTCCGGCATAAAGGCCGTCCCTTTTCACGAATCGCCGGACGCCTCGTCAGCCGGGGCGCCCAGCGGAGATCGTGTGGATTTCGTCAGCGGGTGGCGGACTCGATGTTGCCGCGGTACGTGGTGATGACCCGGGAGGCCTCGTTGAGCTCTTCCGCCATGCGCTGGAACGCCGTCCGGTAGCTCTGCCAGGCGTCGTGGAAGCGCTGCGCGCCGGGGCCGGTCCAGGCGGTGCCGACCTTGGCCGCCTCGCGGTCGAGGGCGGCCATCGTGGTGCGAACCTGGTCCGCCTGCTGGCTGAACTGCGCGGCCATGCCCTGCATCTCCGCGGGGTCGCCGCCGAGCAAGCTGTTACTCATTCAGTCACTCCTCCATCGACAAAGGGGCCGCCCTCACCGTAAAACGCAGGTCAATCCTGTGGAGACCTTATGCCGAGCGGCTATATCGGAACGGAAGAAGAGTGTGGCTTTTCTGGTAGTTCATTCCCCTTCCACCGGGCATTGCCGGGAGGAGCCGGCCCGCCGGGCGCAGGATCCCGGCCGCCCACCCCGGAAATCCCTGCCCGGCGTAGGTCAGGGGTGCCCCTGGGGCCCCCTCGGGTCAGGCGGCACCTCTACACTCCCAGGCAGGGTTCGCGAGCGCTGAAGGGAAGGGACATCCCTGTGCACAAGGTCCTGATCGCCAATCGTGGCGAAATCGCCGTACGGATCGCCCGGGCCTGCCGGGACGCCGGCCTGGCCAGCGTGGCGGTGTACGCCGACCAGGATCTGGACGCGCTGCACGCGCGGGTGGCCGACGAGGCCCACGCGCTCGGCGGGCAGAGCCCGGCGGAGACGTACCTCGACATCGCGAAGATCCTGGCGGTGGCCGAGAAGACCGGCGCGGACGCCGTCCATCCCGGCTACGGCTTCCTGGCCGAGAACGCCGACTTCGCCCAGGCCGTGATCGACGCCGGCCTGATCTGGATCGGCCCGCCGCCCTCGGCGATCAACGCGCTCGGTGACAAGGTCCAGGCCCGGCACATCGCGCAGCGCGTCGGCGCCCCGCTCGTGGCGGGCACCCCCGACCCGGTGTCCGGCGTGGACGAGGTGGTCGAGTTCGCCGGGCAGCATGGCCTGCCGATCGCCATCAAGGCGGCCTTCGGCGGCGGCGGACGCGGGCTCAAGGTGGCCCGGACGATGGAGGAGATCCCCGACCTCTACGAGTCGGCCGTACGCGAGGCGGTGACCGCCTTCGGGCGCGGCGAGTGCTTCGTCGAGCGCTACCTCGACCGGCCGCGCCACGTCGAGACCCAGTGCCTGGCCGACCGGCACGGCAACGTGGTCGTCGTCAGCACCCGCGACTGCTCGCTCCAGCGCCGTCACCAGAAGCTCGTGGAGGAGGCCCCGGCGCCGTTCCTCACCGACGAGCAGCTCGACCTCCTCTACTCGTCGTCGAAGGCGATCCTGCGCGAGGCGGGCTACGTCGGCGCCGGCACCTGCGAGTTCCTCGTCGGCCAGGACGGCACGATCTCCTTCCTGGAGGTCAACACCCGGCTCCAGGTCGAGCACCCGGTGACCGAGGAGGTCTCCGGCATCGACCTCGTCCGCGAGATGTTCCGCATCGCCGACGGCGAGCCGCTGGGGTACGACGACCCGGTGCTGCGCGGCCACTCGATCGAGTTCCGGATCAACGCGGAGGACGCGGGCCGGGGCTTCCTGCCCGCGCCGGGCACGCTGACCTCGATGCGCGTCCCCTCCGGGCCGGGCGTACGCCTCGACGGCGGCTACGAGACCGGGATGAGCGTCCCGCAGGCGTTCGACTCCCTCGTGGCCAAGCTGGTCGTGACCGGGGCCACCCGGCGGCAGGCGCTGGAGCGGGCGCGGCGGGCGCTGGCCGAGTACGAGATCGGCGGCATGCCGACCGTGCTGCCGTTCCACCGGGCCGTGGTGGACGACCCCGCCTTCGCCGGCGAGCCGTTCTCCGTCCACACCCGGTGGATCGAGACCGAGTTCGTCAACGACATCCCGCCGTACGAGGCGACGGCGGAGGCCCCCGGCGAGCCCGCCGGCCGTGAGCGGATCACGGTCGAGGTCGGCGGCAAGCGGCTGGAGGTCGTGCTGCCCGCGGGGCTGGGTTCGGCGGGCCCGGGGGCGGACCGGCCCGAGCTCAGGAAGGCGGCGCCCAGGCGGTCCGGCGGGAGCGGCGCGAAGAAGGCCGCGGCGAGCGGCGACGCGCTCGTCAGCCCCATGCAGGGCACGATCGTGAAGGTCGTCGTGGCGGACGGGGACACCGTCGAGCCCGGCGACACGGTCATCGTCCTGGAGGCGATGAAGATGGAGCAGCCGCTGACCGCGCACAAGGGCGGCACGGTCACCGGCCTGGCGGCCACCGCCGGCCAGACGGTCACCGCCGGGACCGCGCTCTGCGAGATCAAGGACGCCTGACCCGGCCCGGCCCGCGGCGACCGTACGGTCGTCGTGCGGTGTGGTGCGGCGATGGGGAACGATAGTTTCCTGTGGAGGAACCATCGCGCCCTGCCGTTCGTCCAGTAGGGCGAAGGAGGCTTAAGCCGTGACCATGAAATCACCGCTCGGACGGGCCGGGGCCGCCCTGGCGGCTCTGTTCGCCGGGCTCTTCATCTCGCTCGCGCTCGCTCCCGCCGCGAACGCGGCGGCTCCGCCGGACCCGGCCACGGTCGTGGCGTCATGGAAGAACAGCAGTAACCCGCTCTTCGTCCAGCCCGGGTCGCCGCTCTCGCCGGACCAGCAGAGCAAGATCCGCAAGGAGCTGGAGGACTCGAAAGCCAAGATCTACATGGTCGCGCTGCCCGACGGCACCGTGACCACGGCCCAGGTGAGCACGTACATCCCGCAGCTGATGACCGAGCTCGACAAGGCCGGGCGGTCGCGGGCGACCGTGGCCCTGCTCGACGGCATGAGCCTGTTCGCCGGCTCCAACGACCTGCCGAAGAACGCCGCGGGAACGCTGGCGCGGCTGTCCACCAGCGCCAACAGCGACGTGGTCAGCGGCATGCAGGACTTCGTCAACCGGGTGAACCTGGTCCACGAAGGTGATGTGAAGGGCGCCCGGGGCACTGGTTCCACCGTCGGTGGTGGCGGCGGCTCGGGCGTGCTCGTCGGCATCCTGGGCGTCGCCGTAGTGGGAGGTGCCGGTTTGTGGATCATCGGACGCCGCAACAAGCGCAAGCGCGAGGAGCGCGAGGCCGCGGAGCTGGCCGCCGTCAAGCAGACGGTCGAGGAGGACGTCACCAAGTTCGGTGAGGAGATCACCGCGCTCGACGTCGACGTCAAGATGCTCCCCCAGGCGGAGACGACGAGCGACTGGCAGCGCGCGCTCGACTCCTACGAGCGGGCCAAGACCGAGCTGGACGCGATCAAGCGGCCCGAGGACCTGCGTACGGTGACCTCGACGCTGGAGGACGGCCGCTACGCGCTGGCGTGCGTCAAGGCACGGGTGAACAACCAGCCGCTGCCCGAGCGGCTCCCGCCGTGCTTCTTCAACCCCCAGCACGGCCCGTCGGTGCGCAACGTCCGCTGGGCGCCCCCCGGCGGCGCGGTGCGCGACGTCCCCGCCTGCGCGGCCGACGCCGAGGCCGTGGAGCGCGGCTTCGACCCGCAGATGCGTGAGGTCGTGGTGAACGGCCACCGCAGGCCCTACTGGGACGCCGGTCCCGCCTACCAGCCCTACGCGTACGGCTACTACGGCGGCTTCGGCGGCGACCTGCTGACCGGCATGCTCGTCGGCACGATGCTCGGCAACGCCTTCGGCGGCTGGGGCTACGGCGGTTACGGCGGCTACGGCGCCGGCTACGACTCGGGATACGCCGCGGGCGTCGAGTCCGGCGGCGGCGGCGACTGGGGCGGCGGCGGTGGCGGCGACTTCGGTGGCGGCGGTGACTGGGGCGGCGGCAGCGACTTCGGCGGAGGAGACTTCGGCGGCGGCGACTGGTAACGCCTGACACGACACCGGATACGACCTGAGAAGGGGGCGGACCACGACGGTCCGCCCCCTTCGTCGTCGGAGACCCCGGCAAGCGATCGGTGCCGGGTCAGGGATGCATGAGCAGCAACGGGTCGCAGGTGTCGGTTCCCGTCAGGTGGGGGTTGTTCGGGTCGACCAGGCCCTTCTCACTGTTGACGATGTAGTAGCCCCCGGCGGGCCGGGGGATCACGATCAGCGTCTGGTACTGCATTAGCGGCTGCGCCTTGGCGGTCGTCCCTCCGTGCCCCAGCGAAGCGGCCAGCATTGACCTGAGCATCGCGAAGAGATTGTCCTGGTTGAATCCGGGCCAGATGAGCACCCGGTAGGTGTGCGGGATGATCCCGAGCTTCTCGCTGAGACCCCGGACCGACACGCGCGAGTCCGCCCAGTGCGGCACGTGCCAGGCGGCCAGGTTGTCCTGCGCGACGAGGTCGTTCAAAGACTCCCATCGCGCCCGGGCCATATGGATGTGCAGCTGGTCGAAATTCCTGATCGCCTTCGAGTTGATCCCGAGCCCCACCGGAGTGGGAACCACGGTGGGAGACTGGGTGGCGTAGTAGTCGGCGGCGCTCCAATAGTTCGGCGCACTGTTGCCGCAGATCCAGGAACACTCGATGCCGTTGATCCGCTCGGTGGGGACGAGAATGTAGTTGACGTATCCCTTCTTGCTGTTGGTGCCGCCCATCACGACGTAGTCGGTGTGGTTCTGCAGGCAGGTGTTGTTGCTGTGGCACTTCTGACTGCGCTGCCAAAGAGAGTCCGAGTCGGTGGTCCTGCCGCATTCCTTGGGGTCGGGCCCCTTGGCCAGGCTCGGCGGAGGCACGGCCAGGGCGCGTCCGGCGCCGGAAAGAAGCCCCGCACCGGCGAGCAGGCCGGTTCCCGCCAGGCCGGAGAACTGGATGAACCGGCGGCGCGTCAGCTCGCTCGCCTCGCCGCTCGCCCGGTCGCTTTCACGCATGATTGTTACCCCCGATGACCCGCACCTTCGTTCGGCCGGATTGATCCCCTTCCGATAGGCCGATAAAAGCCCCTGGGACAGCCTTTTATCACCTCAGGAACGATCGGGACACTTCTCTCGGGCGCCGCGAGAACAAGCGGGCGTTCCATTTCCGCGCACGCACGGCGGCTGCCCGCGGGAAAGCGATGATTTTTCGCGTCGTTGCACGGCCGCCGAGCGGGCGGCCATTAGAATGACCCGACGCGACATAATATGCAATATTAGGCGATTGCGACAAAGGCGATATGGTGCCGATTTTCTCGATATGGCCAGCGCCTCGCCCGAGCCGGAGCAGCCGTGAGCGCTCCGTGAGCGCTCCGGGAGACGGCGTCAGCGACTTGCAAGCGAACGTAAAGATCGCGTGGGAGACTCGGGGCGTTCCCCCAGGAGGCCCCCCTTGCGCCGTTTCGCCCCCCTCTTCGTCGCCGTCCAGGTCCTGTCGCTCGCCTTCCTGCCGGCGACGCTCTTCTCGTCCCCGGCGGCCGCCGCACGCGTTCTGTACGCGGCGGCGGGGGCGCCGTGCGCGCCGGGAAGCGGCGTCAAGCTCCGGGGCAGGGACCTCACCCAGGGCAGCACCCTCCCCGCGGTCCTGCGGTGTGCCGACCTCACCGGCGCGAAGCTCGACGGGGTGGATCTCACCGCCAGGGACCTGACCGGAGCCGTCCTCCGCAAGGCGTCGTTGAAGGAGGCCGACCTCGGCCAGGCGCACCTCGACTACGCCGACCTGCGCGGGGCCGACCTGTCGGACGCGGACCTCGGGCAGTTGCGGGCCAGGAAGGCGGATCTGCGCGGAGCGATCCTCACCGACGCGGACGCCGTCCAGGCCGAGTTCCCGCACGCCGACCTGACGGGCGCCGTCCTCACCCGGGCCGTGCTCACGCAGGCCGACCTCACCGACGCCACGCTCGTGGGCGCGGACCTCAGGGATGCCACGCTCGGCCAGATCAAGGCCCGCAAGGCCGACCTCACCCGCGCCAAACTCGGCGAGGCCAAGCTCGGCCAGGCCCATCTGGAGCACGCCGTGCTCAGGAACGCGGACCTGTCGGAGGCGGAGTTCACCCAGGCCGAACTGGACGGCGCCGACTTCCGGGGCGCCGACGTCGGCAAGGCGTCCTTCATCCAGGCGAGCGACGTGAACCTCACCGGCGCCCGCGGCACGCCCGTGAACCTGCCGGACGACGCCGTCGCGCCCGGCCGGACCGACGGCGCGGACGGAGAGGGGGACGCCCAGGTCGGTGTGGACGACGTCGTACGCGACGACACCGGCGACGATCTCACCGTACGCGCGGGCGGCACACGGGGCCCGTCACCGGCGCTGATCCTGGTCGTCGTGAGCGGCCTCGGGCTCGTCCTGACCCTGATCATGTGGGGCGCCGCGCACCGTCGCAAGCAGCGCTTCGCGGCGGAGATGGCGGTGGCCAGGCACGCCGCCGAGGAGGACGTGACCCGCTTCGGCGAGGAGATCGACGCCCTCGACTTCGAGATGAAGATCAACCAGATCAGCGGCCCGTCGCAGGAGTGGCGGGCGGCGCTCGACGCCTACGAGGCGGCCAAGCAGGCGCTCGGCGTCGCCCGCACGCCGTACGAACTGCGGGCGGCGGCCGTGATGGTGGCACGGGGACGGGACGCCCTGCGGCAGGTGCGGTCCCGGCTGCCGCACACGGGCGGAGGCCACTGAGCCGCGGCGGTAACCGGCCGTGCGGCCCGGCGCGCGCCCGCCGAGGGGCCGGCACCGGCGAGCGAGACGGGCCGGTCGCCGGGCCGGTCAGATACCGGCGGTCAGATTCCGGCGGTCAGGGGCGACATGAGGCGGCGGGCCGCCTCGGTGATCGAGCCGGACAGCGACGGGTAGACGGCGAACGTGTGGGCGAGCTGGTCCACGGTCAGGCGGTGCTGCACGGCCACCGACACGGCGAGGATCAGCTCCGAGGCGCGCGGGGCGACCACGACGCCGCCGAGCACGATGCCGGTGTTGGGGCGGCAGAACAGCTTCACGAAACCGTCGTGGAAGCCCTGCATCTTGGCCCGGGCGTTGGTGGCGAGGGGCAGCTTGACCACGTTCGCCTCGATCTCGCCTGACTCGATCTGCCGCTGCGAGATCCCCACCGCCGCGATCTCGGGGTCGGTGAAGATGTTCGAGGCGACGGTGGCCAGGCGGATCGGCTGCACGGCCTCGCCGAGCGCGTGCCAGACCGCGATCCTGCCCTGCATGGCGGCGACCGAGGCGAGCATCAGGACGCCCGTGCAGTCGCCCGCGGCGTAAACGCCCGGGGCTGAGGTCCTGGAGACCTTGTCGACCTCGATGAAGCCGCCCCGGTCGAGCCGCACCCCGTTGTCCTCCAGCCCGAGGCCGGAGGTGTTGGGCACCATGCCGACGGTCATCAGACAGTGGGTGCCCTCGGCCGTGCGGCCGTCCTCCAGCGTGACGACGACCCCGTGCTCGGTGCGCTTGACCGAGGAGGCCCGCGAGCGGCCCATGACGTTCATGCCGCGCCGCCGGTAGACCTCTTCGAGCACCTCGGCCGCGTCGGCGTCCTCGTTGGGCATCATCCGGTCGCGGGAGGAGACCAGTGTGACCTCCGAGCCCAGCGACTGGTAGGCGCCGGCGAACTCCGCGCCGGTGACGCCGGAGCCGACCACGATCAGGTGCCCCGGCAGCTCCTCCAGGTCGTACAGCTGCCGCCAGCTGAGGATGCGCTCGCCGTCCGGCTCGGCGCCGGGCAGCACCCGGGGGTGGGCGCCGGTGGCCACGATGACCACGTCGGCCCGGATCGTACGGTCGCCCGCGCGCACCACCTGGGGATCGACCAGGCGGCCGCGGGCGCGGATGACCTCGACGCCCTCGGCGGCCAGCCGGGCGGCGATGTCGCCGGACTGCGCCAGCGCGAGTTCCTTGACGCGCTTGTTCACGTCGATCATGTCCACGGCGATGCCGCCCGCGTCACCGTCGAGGCCGCCGTCGAAGCGGACCCCCACAGACGCCGCGTCGAGAAGCGCCTGCTTGCGAACGGAGGTGGCGATCAGGGTCTTGGACGGCACGCAGTCGGTGAGAACGCACGCCCCGCCGGGCCCTTCCTCCTCCACTACGGTGACCCGCGCCCCCAGTTGCGCGGCGACCAGGGCCGCCTCGTATCCGCCGGGGCCGCCACCGATGATCACGATCCTTGTCACATGCTCCATTGTCCCGCATCCTGGCTACGTATTCCCGGCGAGGGCCGCGTAACGGGTCAACTACTCGTATTTCTCGCGCCACACCTCATGCGCGCGCTACCCGTCCAACTTTGGCGATCTTGGATTAGGCTTGGGTGCCGTGCCTGTTTACGCGGCCTACGGCAGCAACATGGACCCCAAGCAGATGGCGGAGTGGGCGCCCCACTCGCCCATGCGAGGAACGGGGTGGCTCCCGGGCTGGCGGCTCACCTTCGGCGGCGAGGACGTCAGCTGGGAGGGTGCTCTCGCCACGATAGTCGAGGATGCCGACGAGCAGGTATTCGTGGTCCTGTACGACGTGCCGGAGTGGGACGAGCCGTCCCTCGACCGGTGGACGGGCACCGACCTCGGCCTCTACCGCAAGGTGCGGCTCCGCGTCGCGACCCTGGAGGGCGACGTGCTCGCCTGGTCGCACGTGCTCGACTCCTACGAGGGCGGCCTGCCCTCGGCGCGCTACATCGGCATCCTCGCCGACGCCGCGGAGAAGGCGGGGGCTCCCGACGACTACGTCACGGGGCTGCGCAACCGCCCCTGCAAGTCGCTCGGCGACTGATCCCACCCGCAGCGACGACCCCAGCGACGAACGCAGCGACGCCCTGAGCGGCAGAACGGGCAGGTGGAGCCCCGGACTTCGTCATGCCCTTCTGTACGCTCAGCAAAGTGACCCCTTATGACCTGGCGGCCGAGGCCGCGACCACGTTGAGGAACCTCACCGGCATCTCTTCCTTCGACGTCGCACTCGTCATGGGCTCGGGATGGGTGCCGGCCGCGGACGCGATCGGCGAGACGGTCGCCGAACTCCCGGTGACGAAGCTGCCCGGGTTCTCCCCGCCCGCGGTCGCCGGGCACGCCGGCACGGTACGCGCGGTGCGGACGGCGGCCGGGCTCAACGGGCTGATCTTCCTGGGGCGTACGCACCTGTACGAGGGCCGCGGCGTGGACCCGGTGGTGCACGGCGTCCGTACGGCCGTCGCGGCCGGGGTGCGCACGGTCGTGCTGACCAACGCGGCGGGCGGGCTGCGCCCGGAGACGCAGAAGGTCGGCGACCCCGTGCTCATCGGCGACCACATCAACCTGACCGGGAGCAACCCGCTCGTCGGCGCGACGTTCGTCGACCTGACCGAGGTGTACTCCCGGCGGCTGCGCGACCTCGCCCGCGAGGTGGACCCCTCGCTGACCGAGGGCGTGTACGTGGCCTTCCGCGGCCCGACGTACGAGACGCCCGCGGAGATCCGCATGCTGCGCACGCTCGGCGGTGACCTGGTGGGCATGTCGACCGTGCTGGAGGCGATCGCCGCCCGGGAGGCCGGGGCCGAGGTGCTCGGGATCTCCCTGGTCACCAACCCCGGCGCGGGCCTGGCGGACGAGCCGCTCAACCACGAGGAGGTCCTGGAGGTGGGCCGCGCCACCGCCGCCCGGATGGGCGTCCTGCTCGCCCAGGTCGTCGACAAGCTTTAGGGAGCACCTGTGACCGATCTCGTACGACTCGCCCGCGAATGGCGTGACCAGGACCCCGACCCCGACACGCGGGCGGAACTCGACGCGATCCTGGACCGGCAGGACCTCGACGCGCTGGAGGACCGCTTCGGCGCGAAGCTGGAGTTCGGCACGGCGGGCCTGCGCGGCGCGCTGGGAGCCGGGCCGAACCGGATGAACCGGGTGACCGTGATGCGGGCCGCCGCCGGGCTGGCCCGGGTGCTCGGACCGGGACGCCACGTCGTGATCGGCTACGACGGGCGGCACAAGTCCGACGTGTTCGCCGCCGACACGGCCCGCGTGCTGACGGGGGCCGGGCTGCGCGCCTCGGTCATGGCCGGGAAGTGGCCGACGCCGGTGCTGGCGTTCGCCGTGCGCCACCTCGGCGCGGACGCGGGCGTGATGGTCACCGCCTCGCACAACCCTCCCCAGGACAACGGCTACAAGGTCTACTGGGGCGACGGCGCGCAGATCGTCCCGCCCGTCGACCTGGAGATCTCGGCCGCCATCGACGCGACCGGCCCGGTGGACGCCCTCCCGCTGGGCGACGACTGGACGACCCTCGGCCACGACGACATCGTCACGCCGTACCTGCGGGCGCTGACGGCGCTGCCGCTGGGCGACGCCCGCGCGATCTCGGTCGCGTACACGCCGCTGCACGGCGTGGGCGGCGCGACCGTGTCGGAGGCGTTCCGCGCGGCGGGCTTCGAGGTGCCGGTCATGGTCGGCCGGCAGGCCATGCCCGACCCGAACTTCCCCACTGTCACGTTCCCGAACCCGGAGGAGCCGGGCGCGATGGACCTCGCGCTCGAACTCGCCGCCGCCACCCGCGCCGACCTCGTGCTGGCCAACGACCCGGACGCCGACCGGTGCGCGGTCGGCACGCCGCTGCCCGGCGGCGGCTACCGCATGCTGACCGGCGACGAGGTCGGCGGGCTGCTCGCCGAGCACGTGCTGCGGCACACCTCGGGCGGCGACCGGCTGGTCGCCACGTCGATCGTGTCGTCGTCACTGCTCGCGAAGATCGCTGCCGACCACGGCGTGCGGCACGCCGAGACGCTGACGGGCTTCAAGTGGATCATGAAGTCGGGGCCGGGGCTCGTCTTCGGATACGAGGAGGCGCTGGGCTACAGCGTCGGGTCGGACGCCGGCCTGCCGGTCCACGACAAGGACGGCGTCGGGGCCGCCCTCACCGTCGCCGCGATGGCCGCCGCGGCCCGGCGGGAGGGCCGGTCGCTGCTCGACCTGCTCGACGAGCAGGCCCGCCGGTACGGCCTGCACGCGACGACCCAGTTGTCGGTCCGGGTCGAGGACCTGTCGCTGATCGCGAAGGCGATGGAGCGCCTGCGGACCAACCCGCCGGCGCGGCTGGCGGGCCGGGTGGTGGAGTCGGCCGAGGACCTGTCGCAGGGGGCGGCCGGGCTGCCGCCGACCGACGGCCTGCGGTACCGCCTCTCCGGCGACGCCCGGGTCATCGTGCGGCCCAGCGGCACCGAGCCCAAGCTCAAGTGCTATCTGGAGGTCGTCGTACCGGTCGGGGACGACGACGTCACGGCGGCCAGGGCACGGGCCGCGGCGGACCTGGAGGCCCTTAAGCGGGACCTCGCCACCGCCCTCGCTCTCTGAGAGGGGCGTCTCAGGAGACGACGACGGCCGCCACGACCAGCGCGAGCGCGGCCGCCAGGGCGGCCAGGGCGGAGGGCGACCAGGTGACCCGGGTCTCGCCGGAGGAGGTCTGCCGGCGAGACCCGCTCATCTCCTCAAGCTGCTGGGCCACCCAGTCGGCGTGGGTGCGCCCGCCCACGGCCGCCGTGGCCCGCTCGACGCGGTCCTTCGACGAGGCCGCCTTGACGGCCTGCCCGGCGGCCCTGGCCCGCTCCCGCGCCGTGGCCTGCGGCGTCCAGCAGCGTACGGCGGTCCCGCCCGACTCGATGACGATCGCGCTGGTCACGGTCAGGTCGTCGACGGCGTTCCAGGGGACGTAGGCGTTCTTCAGCGGATTGCGGACGCGGACCCCGCCCTCCTCGGCGAGGATGGCGGGCCGCAGCGCCATCACGAAGACCAGCACGGTGATGACGCCGAGCACCGCCCCCGCGATCAGCGCGCTGGGCAGCCGGCCGTGGGCGATCAGGTCCCAGGCGTTCCAGGCGGCGAACACCAGCCAGGCCCAACCGAAGATCCAGGCCGGCTTCGACCGGAAGACCTGCGGCTTCACGCCTGCTGCCGCATCTGCGCGAAAGCGGGCTTGATCACGCCGTTGATCAGCGCGAGCCGCTCGTCGAACGGGATGAACGCCGACTTCATCGCGTTGACGGTGAACCACTGCAGGTCGTCCCAGCCGTAGCCGAAGGCGTCCACCAGCTTCGCGAACTCCTGCGACACGCTGGTGCCGCTCATCAGCCGGTTGTCGGTGTTGACCGTCACGCGGAAGTACAGGCGGCGCAGCAGACCGATCGGGTGCTCGGCGATCGACGGGGCGGCCCCGGTCTGCAGGTTGGAGGTCGGGCACATCTCCAGCGGGATGCGCTTGTCGCGGACGTAGGCCGCGAGCCTGCCGAGCTTGGCCTCGCCGTCCGCCGGCACCGTGATGTCGTCGATGATCCGCACCCCGTGGCCCAGCCGGTCGGCGCCGCACCACTGGATCGCCTGCCAGATCGACGGCAGCCCGAAGGCCTCCCCCGCGTGGATCGTGAAGTGGGCGTTCTCCCGCTGGAGGTACTCGAAGGCGTCCAGGTGACGGGTGGGCGGATATCCGGCCTCCGCGCCCGCGATGTCGAAGCCGACCACGCCGAGGTCCCGATAGCGTACGGCGAGCTCGGCGATCTCCATCGAGCGGGCCTGGTGGCGCATCGCGGTGAGCAGCGTGCCGACCCTGATGCGCGCGCCGCCGTCCGGTCCGGCGGAGCCGAGCCGGAACCCCTCCAGCACGGCCTCCACGACCTCGTCCAGCGACAGGCCCTGCGAGGTGTGCTGCTCAGGCGCGAAACGGACCTCGGCGTAGATCACGCCGTCGTCCGCCAGGTCCTCGGCGCACTCGGCGGCCACCCTGACCAGCGCCTCGCGGGTCTGCATGACCCCGACGGTGTGGGCGAACGTCTCCAGGTAGCGCTCCAGCGAGCCCGAGTCGGCCGCCGCCCTGAACCAGGCCCCCAGCGCGTCCGGGTCGTACGCGGGCAGTTCGTGCCCGCACTCCCGGGCGAGGTCCACGATCGTCCCGGCCCGCAGTCCGCCGTCGAGATGGTCGTGCAGGAGCACCTTCGGCGCCCTGCGGATCTCCTCCAGAGTGGGCAGCTCGTTCATTCGCCCTCCTCACCGCGGTCGTACATCCGGCAATCCTATCCACGGACCCGGATCGGGCGGCCTGGCGAAACTCGCCGTCGCTCACTCCTCGCGGTTGGCGGTCTCCGGCGAGAACGCGGGCAGGCAGACCGCCACGTACTCGGCGCCGGACGGCCCGGCGCTGTAGCGGATCTTCTCCCCCGGCTCGCTGGCGAACGCCTGACCCGCCTCCACGACGGTCGTTCCTCCCTCGTGCTCGACGACGACCGATCCCTTGAGGACGAGCGTGTACTCGGCGAACCCCGGGGCCTGCGCGGGCTCGCTCCAGCCCGCGGGCGCCACCATGTGCGCGATGGAGACCTGCTCGTCACCGCTGTTGACGCGGCCGACGTACTCGTCGATGACCTTCCCGCCCGGCACCGGCACCCGGGTGGGTCCCTCGATCTTCCTCACCATGCCGACCAGTGTGTCAGTTGATCCGGAGATCATGTCATTCGCGCACGTTCGCACTACGCTTTGTCGGCTGTGGTCGCGAGAGAGGCCCCCGAGCCGGGAGTGATGCGTTGAAGCAGACACGACACGGGCCTCCTCGCCGTACGGGCGAGGAGCCGCGGTGAGAGATCTGCCGGGCTTTGACGCCTTCGCCGCCGACCACGTCCGGCCGCTGGCCCGTACAGCCCTGTCGCTGACGGGAGAACCGGAGGCCGCCCGCGCACTCGTGGTGACAGCGCTCTCCGCCGTGGCCGCCAGATGGGGCACCACATGCTGGTCGTTTCCCGCCCAAGCCACACATAAGGCGCTGTACTGGGCCTACCTGGAGCGCCCGCGACCCGGAGCCGCGGGCGGGCGCGGCACGCACCCGAGCCGCACGCCCGGCACGGACGCGGCGGCCCTCGCGGAGGCACTCACCGCGCTGCCGCCGGGGCGGCGTGCCCTTGTCGTGGCCTGCTTCCACGACGGGCACACCACCTGGCAGGCGGCCGGCCTGTGCCGCATGGACGCGCGGACGGCCAACACCGAGACCGTGCTCGCCATCGCCGAACTGCGCGACCGCCTTCCCGCCTCGTTCGTCGCGGGAACGGCCCCGGACACCACGGCAGGAACGGCCCCGGAGACCGGAGTGGGGACGGCCTCGGACACCACAGGAGGGACGGTCCCGGGCACCACGGCGGGGACGGCCCCGGGATCAGAGCCGACCCGCCCCTCGCCCAGCCCCTGGGCATCGCCATCCGGGCCGGCCGGTCCCGCGCCCAGCTCGTGGGGGTCGCCGTCGGAGGCGGGCCGGGCCCCCGAACCGGCGGCCGCCGCGCCCATCTCGTTCGCCACCCCTGCGGCCGCCGCGCCCGGCTCGTTCGCCGCCCCTGCGGGCCGCACGCCGCCGTACCATGCCGCACCGTTCTCCGCGTCCCCGGCGATCGCGCCTGTCAGTCCTGCGGGAGGCACCGGCGCGGGCGACCACGGCGACGGTCCGTGGGAGGCGGCGCTGCGCCGGGAGCTGGCCGCCCTGTCCGCGGGGATGCCCGCGCTCGACCCGGTCCCGCTCGCCGCGGAGGCGGCGCGGGCCGGTCGGCGGCACCGCACCCGGCGTCGTGCGGTGGTCACGGCCGTGAGCGTCACGCTCGGCGCCCTGGTCGTCGTCTCCCTCGCCTTCGGTGTGACGAGCCTGGCCGGGCGCGTGGAGCGGGCAGTCGGCGATGGCACCCCCGGAGCCTCCGGTTCCCCGGACGTGAGCGCCGCGATTCCCGGCACGCTGCGCGCCCCCCTGCCCGCCCCCGTACGCTTCGCCTACCAGGGTTCCTGCACGGACGACGACTGGGACGCGTTCGCCGAGAAGTTCGCGAACGGCTGCGACCAGTGGCGGCTGGTCACGACCACGGGCGAGCAGTGGCGCGTTCCGGACGTGGCCCTCGACCCCGGCGGCCACTGGAACCCTTCCCTCCTCGCGATCAGCCAGGACGGCAACCGCGTGGCCTACTACGGCGAGACGTCGCCCGACTTCATGGTCCTCGACCGGCGTCGTGCCCGGGCGGAGAGAAGTGGCATGTTCCCGCTCAACGAGGACGTGTCACCGCAGGACGCCCACCTGGTCATCTCGCCCAGAGGGCGGTGGATGGCCGCCGACTTCGGCGCGGGCGCGCGAGCACCCCTGCCGCGGGTGCAGAGCCTCACCGGTTACCGGGTCGCGGTGTTGCCGCGTCGCATGCGGATCCTGGCGGTCGGGGACGACGGCACGGTGACGGGCACGGCCACGTGGGACACGAACACGATTCCAGGGCGGCTCGCCACCACCGTCCTGCTGCGGGTGCGGCCGAACGGGCGCACGCTGAGCAGTGCGCCGATCGACCCGGCGCTGTTCGAGTCCGGCGTCGCGGTCTCCCCTGACGGACGCGCCGTCGCCGTGGCGGCCGAGCGCGCCCACCCCGGCGACGACGACCACGGCCAGGTGGTCACCCTCGACTCCGCCACCGGGCGCGTACTCACCCGGCGCGAGGCGGCCCTTCCCCCGGACGCGCACGTCACCGTTGTATGCGGCTGGGCGAGCGAGCACGAGGTGATCGTCGAGGCGAGGCAGCCCGACGACGAAGACGAGGAGGAATACTCCGTCCACGCCGTCGACGTGCGCACCGGGGCCTCCCGGCCGATCGCGCTGGACGAGGCCGGCGGCGTGCCCGACCTCTGGGTGCCCGGCACGCTGCACTGAACCGCGTACGGACGGCCGGACGACGGTGAGGGGCGCCCCGGTGACCGGGACGCCCCCTCCGCCGGGCAGGGAACCGCCTGACGGATCAGACGAGTTCCGGCACCGGTTCCTCCCTGGCCTCGACCGGCCGCCGGACCCGGAGCCCCGTGACGGAGATCGCCAGGCCGGCGAGGGCGAACCCGGCCGAGACCAGGATCGCGGCACGGAAGTGGGTGATCGGGTCACCGCCGCCCGCCCCCGCGGTCAGGACGGCCGTGACGATCGCCAGCACCACCGCGCCGCCGACCTGCCCGGAGGTGTTCAGCAGCCCGGAGGCGAGCCCCTGCTCCTCGTCGTCGACCCCGGCGGTCGCCTGGATGTTGAGCGAGGGGAACGACAGCGCGAACGCGACGCCCAGCAGGACCATGCCGGGCAGCACCGTCGTGAACAGGCCGGGGTGCAGGTCCACCCGCAGGAACACCGCGTAGCCCGCGAGCAGCGCGACCGACCCCACCACGATCAGCCGGGCGGTGCCGAAGCGGTCGGCGAGCCTGCCCATCGTGGTCGAGCCGACCGCGACCAGCAGTCCGGCCGGAAGGAACGCCAGCGCGGTCTCCAGGGCGCTCCAGCCCAGCAGGTTCTGGAAGTACTGCATCGCCACGAACTGGAAGCCGACGTACGAGCCGAACAGGATGACCAGCCCGATGTTGGCCCGCACCAGCGGTGCGGAGCGCAGGATGCCGAGCCGGACGAGCGGGTGCCGCACCCTCCGCTCCAGCCGGACGAACAGGCCGACCAGGGCGGCGGACGCGGCGAGCGAGAGGACGGTGCGCGCCAGGCTCACCTTGGGCGCCTCCACCACGGCGAAGACCATGAGCAGCATCGCGGCCGTGATGGTGACCGCGCCGAGGATGTCGTGGCCGCCCTCGCCGCGCTCCTCACCCCGGTCCAGCAGCCGCGCCCCGGCCACCAGCGCGATGATCGCCACCGGCACCGGCATGAGGAACGTCCAGCGCCACCCGATCTCGGTGAGCACGCCGGACAACACCAGCCCGAGCGAGAAGCCGCTGGCGCCGGAGGCGGTGAAGATGCTCAGCGCCCGGTTGCGCGCGGGCCCCTCGGCGAAGGTCGTGGTGATGATGGACAACGCGGCCGGAGCGGTGAACGCGGCGCTGATGCCCTTCGCGAAACGGGCCGCGATCAACAGCGTCCCGTCGCTCATCAGCCCGCCGAGCAGCGAGGCGACGGCGAAGAGGACCAGGGCCGACAGGAACACGCGGCGACGGCCGAGCAGGTCGGCGGTCCGGCCCCCGAGCAGCAGCAGACCGCCGTACCCGAGCACGTAACCGCTCACCACCCACTGCAGCGAGGAGGTGGTCATCCCGAGATCGGCCTGGATGGACGGAAGCGCCACCCCGACCATCGACACGTCCAGAGCGTCGAGGAACACGACGGCGCAGAGCACCGTGAGGGCACCCCACAGGCGGGCCCCCCAGCGCTCGTCCTGAGTGGAGGAAGTCATGGCACGGAAACTTACATGCACGCGCATTCAATGCACAAGCAATTAATGCGATTGCATGTAGTTGGCACGGATGGTATGGTCACGCGCAGAAAGGCGGCACTCGTATGAACGACACCGACACCGATTTCGTGGTCATGGCGTGGCGCGCGCTGCTCGCCCGCCACGCCGAGGTGTCGGGCGTCCTGGAGCGTGAGCTCAGCGAGAGGCACGGCCTCGGGGTGAGCGAGTTCGAGGTCCTGGAGCGTCTCGCCGAGGCCCGGTCGTCCTGCCAGGAGCCGGGCGAGGCCAAGTTCCGCGTGCAGGGCCTCGCCGACCAGGTCCACCTGAGCCAGAGCGCGCTGTCCCGCCTCATCGCCCGGCTGGAACGCGAGGGACTGGTCGCCCGCGCCCTGTGCGAAGCGGACCGGCGCGGGGTGTTCGTGCAGCTCACCGAGGAAGGCCGCCGCCGGCACGCGGAGGCGACCCCCACCCACAGAGCCGTCCTGTCCGCGCACCTGTTCCCGCACCTCGTCGACGCCGGATGCGCGCCCCCGGCCGAGGGCACCGCCCCGGAGAACGCCGCTCCAGGGTCGGTCAGACGGGGCCTGTGAGAGCGAGCGGGACGCCGTCCGGGTCGACGAGCAGCCCGTCCGCCGCGACCCGGGCGCCGGACGCGACGAGCCTCCCGGCCTCCTTCTCGGGATCGTCCACAGCGACGGCGACGTGCCGGAAGCCACGGCGGCCGGGGCCGACTGCCGGGGCTGCCGCCCACGGACTCGGCGTCGTGGCCGAGGTGAACGTGAACACCTCCAGCACGGCCGGCCCGGCCAGCAGGTAGGTGATCAGGAAGCCCCGGGGGTCATCGTCCAGCGTGATCTGGCCGATCACCTCGTATCCGAGCGTGTCGCGGTAGAAGGCGAGCGCGGCGTCGAGCCCGCCCGACGTGACCGCCACGTGGTCGAAGACCGGCGGCGCCGTACGCGGCCTGCTCAGGGTGGCCAGCCGTTCGCGTTCGGCCAGTTCGGGCGAGGCGACACGGTGATACCGCAGGTAGTTGTCGGTGATCTCCAGGTGCGTGCCGTCCGGGTCCTGGAAGAACGCGATCCGCACGCCGCCGACCGCGTCGAGCGGCGGGAGCGTGAAGGGCACCCCGGCGTCGCGTACGCGCTCGGCCCGCAGGTCGACGTCGCCGACCTTGAAACCGATGTGCCGGATGCCGCGCTGGAGGTCGTCGTTCACCCAGCCGCCGAGGTCGCCGTCGCCCGTCTCGACCAGCTTGAGCAGCACCGGACCCGCCGTCAGCCAGGCCACCCCCGCTCCTCCAGCGGGGCCCTCCACCTCGGCGAGGTCCAGCAGGCTCCGGTAGAAGTCGAGCGAACGGGCCAGATCGGCGACGCCGATCTCGACATGCCGGATGTCTCTGGACACGTGCCCTCCTCCGTCGCGGCCCGCCCCGGCACCGCCGGTCACGAAGCCCTCATGTCTGCGCACAGGAGACTTTCCCATACCCCTCGGGACGCAGGCCGGGCGCCAGGGCCAGGGTGACCGCCACGGAGAGCGCGGCCATCGCGGCCATGGCGGCCGAGGCCGAGGTGAACTGGGCGACGGACCCGGCGAGCGCGGCGCCGACCCCCTGCATGGTCATCGTGCCGGACGACTGCAGCCCCAGCGCCTGCCCGCTCATCTCCTCGGGAGTGATGGACAGGAGGCGTTCCTGGAGGAGCAGGCCGGCCGCGTATCCGGCCGAGGCGAGCGCCACGGCCGCGACCGCGAGCGGCAGGGCCGGGTTCAGGAGGAAGACCAGGTACGGCACGGCCAGCAGCAGCCGCAGCGGTGCGCTCAGCCGCTCACGCCACCACTTCGGGACGAACCGCCCCACCAGGGTGTCTCCCGCGAGCATGCCCGCGGCGGCGGAGGCGAACAGCGTCCCGGCGTGCCGGGGGTCGTAGGCGACGTACAGCGACTCGCAGCCGACGATCAGGCCGTTCGGCACCCACAGGGCCAGATACAGGTGACGGCGCGCGGGCGACGACCACAGCCTCCGGTTGGTCCGCCACGTCTCGGCGGGCGAGGGCCGCCCCTGCGCCCGGGGCGGGCGGGCGGCGAGCCCTAACCGGGCGACGACGGCGGCGACGAGGTGCAGCCCCGCCCCCACGAGCAGGGTGCCGCGCGGGGAGAAGGCGGTCAGGAGCACTCCCCCGGAGGCGAAACCCACGATCTGCTGGACGCCGACCGACATGTTGAGCACCGAACGGCCCAGCAGGTATCCGTCCCTGGGCAGGATCTCGTTGAGCAGCCCGAAGCGGACGCCGCCGCCGAGGGACGCGGCGAGCCCCATGCCGAGGACGACCGCGAACAGCGCCCACAGCGGCAGGCCGGGCACGGCGAGCACGACCGTCCCGGCGCAGAACACCAGCGCCAGGCACGTCATCGCGGCGCGCGGGGGCAGCCGGTCGGCCGCCGACATCAGCACCACCGCTCCGAGCACCTGGGAGAAGGAGGCGCCGAACATGCTCAGCGCCGACAGCAGCGGCGACCTCGTCGTCCCGTACACGAGCGTGCCGAGCGCGAGGCCGCTCACCGTCGACGCCGCCACCTGCGCGGACCCGACGGTGAACAGCGGCGTGAACTCCGGAGTGCGGAACAGTTCCCGGTAGGTACGCATGACGGGAGCGTCGGTCACCGCCGCGTGCCACCGTTAGTGTTTCGCCGGGAGGCGAAACGTGGGCTGGTGGCTGGTCGATTCCGACACTCTCGCGGAGAGCCGATTCGTCGTCTCTCCCCTGGCCGAGGCCACCGCCTGCCTCTACACGCTGGAGAAGGCGTCGGCGGCGCATCCGGCCGAGCGGGCCTGGCTCGACGCGCATCTGCCCGCCTACCGCGCCCGCCTGGCCGGCGACCCGATCACCGCCCTGCTCCTGAAGGCCGCCCGCGGACGCAACTGGACCGCCGACTTCCTCACGCCCGCACCGGCCGGCGAGGGGGAGGCGGTCTTCGAGGAGGAGCTGGCCCGGGTCCGGGAGACCCCGCCCGGCGTCGCGCAGGCCGACGTGGAGGTGGCGCTGCGCGGCCCGCTGCCCGCGCCGTTGCGGCGTACGGACCTGGCCGAACGCGCGGCGGACCTGCTGGAGTGGGTGTGGACGCGGACCGTGCTGCCCAGTTGGCCGCGCCGGCGACGGATCATGGAGGCCGACATCGTCGCCCGCGTGGGGCAGCTCAGCCAGGGCGGCTGGGCCGCCGCGCTCGACGACATGCGCCCGGGGATGCGCTGGCTCGGCGGCGACCGGTTGCAGATCAACACCTTCGACTACCCGCCCCGGCGGATCGGCGGGGCCAGGCTCATGTTCGTCCCCGTCACTACCCGGCAGGCGTGGGCGAGCTGGACGGCGGGCCTGCGCTACGCCCTGATCTACCCCTGCACGGGCACCCTGGCCGATCCCGCCCGCGCGCCGGTGCCCGAGGCGCTGGGGCGGCTGCTGGGCCCGGCCCGCGCCCGGGTGCTGACCCTGCTCGCCGCGCCGAAGAGCACGACCCACCTCGTGGCGCTCACCGGTCAGCCGCTCGGGTCCGTCGGCCGCCACCTCAAGGTGCTGCTCGACGCCGGTCTCGTACGGCGCCGCCGCGCCGGGCGGTCCGTCCTCTACTACCGCACGCCCCTCGGCGACGCCCTCGCCGGCCTCGATCCCGAGGCCGGCGAGGATCGGTAAAGTGGGAGATCTTCGTATGTTGAACACGTGAAGCGGCGGACAGCGCGGTCGTCAGCGCCTCGCCCGTGACCGGCCGGGCCGGTCAGGAAGGAGCCCCGCCCATGTCGTGGTTGCCGATACTCCCCCTGCTCGGCGTCTGGATCCTGGTCGTCGTCGCTCCCGGCCCCGACTTCCTCATCGTGCTCAGGCACGCGGCCGGCGGGTCGCGGCGCAGCGGCGTGCGCACGGCCGCGGGCGTCGTCACCGGCATCGGGGTGTGGGCGGTCGCCGGTCTGTTCGGCGTCACCGTGCTCGTCCAGCGGTTCGAGTGGCTCTACACCGCCGCCCGCGTCGCCGGGGCCCTGTTCCTCGTCGCACTCGGCGTCGCGACCATCCGCGCCACCCGCAAACGGTCGTCCCGGGCCGACGGTGACGAGCCACCGGCCGTCGCCGCGCAGCGTCCGGGCAGGCTGCGCGAGTGGCGGGCCGGGCTCCTGACCAACCTCGCCAACCCCAAGGCCCTGGTCTTCTTCGGCGCCCTGTTCGCCAGCCTGCTCCCGCACCACGCGAACCTCGCCATGCGGGCGGTCACGCTCGGCTCGATGCTGGCCATCGCCTTCGCCTGGTTCGCCGCCGTCGCCTTCCTGGCCGGCAGCCCGTGGATCACCAGGGGCTACCGGCGGCTCGGGAAGAGGCTCGACCTGCTCACCGGCGGACTGTTCGTCGGCATGGGCGCGCTGCTCCTCCCCCGCTGATCTCCCCCGCTGAGCCGGGCCGGAGCGCGCGGGAGGTCAGGCTGTCAGGCGGTCGATCACCAGCGGGAGGAGGTCGGCGCCGTCCTGGTCACCGATCTCGTACGCCCCCTCAAGCGCCTGGAGCGCCCGGTCGAACCGGCCGGCCTCGTCGGCGTACAGGGTCATCAGCGGGGCGCCCGCCCGGACCTCGTCGCCGGGCTTGGCGTGCAGGACGACGCCCGCGCCCGCCGACACCGGGTCCTCCTTGCGGGCGCGTCCGGCGCCGAGCCGCCAGGCCGCCACGCCGACCTTGAGCGCGTCGAGCGTGACCAGCGTGCCCGACGCGGGAGCGGTCACCACGGCCGACTCCGCGGCCTTCGGCAGCGGCGCGTCCGGGTCGCCGCCCTGCGCGCCGATCATGCGCCGCCAGGCGTCCATCGCCGAGCCGTCCTTGAGCGCCTGCTCGGGGTCCCGGGCGCCCGGCACGGCCGCGGCCTCCAGCATCTCCCGGGCCAGCCGTACGGTGAGCTCGACCACGTCGGCGGGGCCGCCGCCGGCGAGCACCTCGACGGACTCCTCGACCTCCAGCGCGTTGCCCACCTTCAGGCCGAGCGGCCGGTCCATCGCGGTCAGCAGGGCGACCGTGCGCACCCCGGCGTCGGTGCCGAGCTCGACCATCGTCCGGGCCAGCTCACGGGCGTCGTCCACGTTCTTCATGAACGCGCCCGAGCCGGCCTTCACGTCGAGCACGAGCGACCCCGTACCCTCGGCGATCTTCTTGGACATGATCGAGGAGGCGATCAGCGGGATCGACTCCACCGTGCCGGTGACGTCGCGCAGCGCGTAGAGCTTCTTGTCGGCGGGCGCGAGGCCCGCGCCCGCCGCGCAGACGACCGCCCCGGCCGAGCGGATCACGGCGAGCATCTCGTCGTTCGACAGCGACGCCCGCCAGCCGGGGATCGACTCCAGTTTGTCCAGCGTGCCGCCGGTGTGCCCGAGGCCCCGCCCGGACAGCTGCGGCACGTACGCCCCGCACGCGGCGACCAGCGGGGCCAGCGGCAGGGTGATCTTGTCACCGACCCCGCCGGTGGAGTGCTTGTCGGCCGTGGGCCGGTCGAGGGCGGACCAGTCCATCCGCTCCCCCGACCTGATCATGGCCTGGGTCCAGTCCGCGATCTCCCGGCGGTTCATGCCGTTCAGCAGGATCGCCATCAGCAGCGCCGACATCTGCTCGTCGGCCACCTCGCCCCGCGTGTACGCGTCGATCACCCAGTCGATCTGGGCGGCCGACAGCTCGCCCCGGTCACGCTTGACGGTGATGACCTCGATCGCGTCGAACCCCACGCTTTCCCCCTCTATCGCGACAGATCATCGGGCCCGAAGGCGAACGGCAGGAAGTCCGCCATCCGCATCGGGCCGTCGGGCGTCTCCACCAGCAGATCGGCTCCGCCGTGCTCGAACAGCAGCTGGCGGCAGCGCCCGCACGGCATCAGCAGCTCGCCGTGGCCGTCCACGCAGGTGAAGGCCACCAGCCGCCCGCCGCCGCTCGCGTGCAGCGCCGAGACGAGCCCGCACTCGGCGCACAGCCCGACGCCGTACGACGCGTTCTCCACGTTGCAGCCGGTGACGACGCGGCCGTCGTCGGCCAGCGCCGCCGCCCCCACCGGAAACTTCGAGTACGGCGCGTACGCGTGGGTCATGGCCTCGCGGGCCGCCTCGCGCAGCGCCTCCCAGTCGATGGTCATTTCGCCTGCCCCCTCCGATACGGGACGCCGTCGGCCGCCGGCATGCGCAGCCGCTGCGAGGCCAGCGACAACACCAGCAGTGTGGTCAGGTGGGGGGTGAACGAGGTGAACTGCTCCGGAACGGTGTCCGTCAGGGCGAAGACCGCGAACACCGCGATCGCCACGATCCCGGTGACGAGCGCCGCGACCCCCCGCCGCTGCCGTACGAGCTGGTAGACCGCCACGGCGGCGAGCAGCAGCGCGACGACCAGCAGCAGCGCGTGCACCGAGATGCCGCCCTGGCGGAGCTGGAGCGCGTCGGTGTAGCCGAACAGCGCGGCGCCCCCGGCGAGCCCGCCCGGCCGCCAGTTGCCGAAGATCATGGCGGCGAGGCCGATGTAGCCGCGCCCGCCCGTCTGGCCGTCCCGGTAGATGCCGGCGGCCACCAGCGACAGGAACGCGCCGCCGAGCCCGGCGAGCAGGCCGGAGACGAGCACCGCGGCCCATTTGTAGAGGTAGACGTTCACGCCCAGCGACTCGGCCGCGACCGGCCGCTCGCCGCACGCCCGCAGGCGCAGCCCGAAGGGCGTGCGCCACAGAACGTAGAACGACAGCGGCACCAGCAGGATCGCCAGGATCGTGAACCAGGACACGCCCTGGGTGATGCCCCGCAACAGGCCCGCGAAGTCGGACAACACGAACCAGTGCGTGGCCTCGACGGTCCGCAGCGGGTCGTCGAGGAAGCCCAGGCTCACCGTGCCCAGCTTCGGCAGCGGCGGGGAGTTCTTCGTGCCGCCGCCCGGCATGCCGTTGAAGACGAGCTGGGACAGGTACTGCGTGAAGCCGACGCCGACGATGTTGATCGCCACGCCGGAGATGATGTGGTCGACGCCGAAGGTCACCGTCGCGACCGCGTGGATCGCGGCGCCCAGCGCCCCGCCGATCGCGCCGGCGAGCACGCCCGCCCACGGGCTGTGGAACTGGAGCGCGCCCCAGGCGCCGAACCACGTGCCGAGCACCATCATGCCTTCGAGGCCGATGTTGACCACCCCGGCCCGCTCCGACCACAGGCCGCCGAGCCCGGCGAGGCCGATCGGCACGGCGAGGCCGAGCGCGGCGCTGACCGTGCCCGCCGACGTGATGTCGTTCGCGCCGGTCACCAGGCGCGCGACCGACAGCAGTACCACCAGCCCGGCCAGCCCGAGCAGGAGCATCGGCGCCGACAGCCGGAAGCGCCGCGCCGGAGGCGTCTCGACCGGACGCTCAACCGGAAGGTCCGTCGCCGTCATGCCGTCTCCTCGATCTCGTCCGCCGCGCTCATACCGCCGCCTCCGCCTTCGGCGGCTCCGCCGGGGCGGCGAGCTGGCGGCTCACCCGGCGCTGCTCCGCCACGATCCGGTACCGGTGGACCAGCTCGTACGCGATGATCACCGAGAGCACGACGACGCCCTGCATGATCTGGACGATCTCCTTGGAGATGTCGAGCAGCTGGAGCTGGTTCGACGAGTTGTCCAGGAAGCTCCACAGCAGCGCGCCGACCGCCATGCCGACCGGGCTGTTGCGGCCGAGCAGGGCGATCGCGATGCCGGTGAAGCCGAGACCGGCCGGGAAGTTGTTGCTGTACTTGTAGGAGGCGCCGAGCAGCTCCGGCATGCCGATCAGCCCGGCGACCGCCCCCGACATGACCATCGTGGCGACGATCATCTTCTTCACGCTGACGCCGCTGGCCACCGCCGCCGACTCGGACTTGCCGGTCGCCCGCAGTTCGAAGCCGAACCGGGTGCGGGTGAGCACGACCCAGTACGCGACGCCGAGCAGGACCGCGACCACGATGAACCCGTTGACCAGCACCGGCGTTCCCGCGATGAGCGGGATGCCCGGCATGTGCGCGTCGTCGGGGATGGGCCGGGTGCCGAGGTCGTTGCCGGTCAGCACGCCGAAGTGCTCGCTGACCAGCCACGACCCGAGGCCGGTGGCGATCGCGTTCAGCATGATGGTCGAGATGACCTCGCTCACGCCCCGGTAGACCCGGAGCAGGCCGGCGATGGCGGCCCACAGCGCCCCGACGACCACCGCGGCGACGACCACGAGGACGATGTTCAGCACGCCGGGGACCACGGCGGCGCCGCCGAGCCCGGCGGCGATCACGGCCGCGAGGCGGTACTGGCCGTCCACGCCGATGTTGAAGAGGTTCATCCGGAAGCCGACGGCCACCGCGAGCGCGGAGATGTAGTACATGACCCCGGTGTTGAGGATCATGACCATCGACCGCGGCTGGGTGCCGTAGCCGGCGAGCGTGGTGAACGCCTCCACCGGCTCCTTGCCTGCGATGAGCAGGACCACCGACGTGATCAGCACCGCGAAGACGACCGCGAGGATCGGCGCGGCCACGGCGAGCCAGCCGCCCAGCCGGACCCGGCCGAGCACCCGGTCGAGGAAGCCGCTCATACGCCCTCCCCGGCGCCGGTCATCGCCGAGCCCAGTTGCTCGGGCGTCACGTTCGCGGGATCGACGTCGGCGACGATTCTCCCGCGCAGGATCACCTTGAGCGTGTCGGACAGCCCGATCAGCTCGTCGAGGTCCGCGGAGATCAGCAGCACGGCCAGCCCGGCGGCGCGCGCGGTGCGCAGATGGTCCCAGATCGCCGCCTGCGCGCCGATGTCGACGCCACGCGTGGGATGGCTGGCGATGAGCAGCACGGGGTCGCCGCTCATCTCGCGGCCGACGATCAGCTTCTGCTGGTTGCCGCCGGACAGCGCGGCGGCGTCCACGTCGATTCCCGGGGTGCGGACGTCGTAGTCCTCGACGATCCGCTGGGTGTCGGCCCGCGCGCCCGCGCGGTCGATCCACGGGCCCCTGACGTTGGGTCTGCGGGTCTGGTGACCGAGGATGCGGTTCTCCCACAGTGGGGACTCCAGCAGCAGGCCGTGCCGGTGGCGGTCCTCGGGGATGTAGCCGATCCCGCCCGCCCGCCGTTTGAGCGTCGACCAGTGGGAGATGTCGGCGTCGCCGAGGGTGAGCGTGGTCACCTCGCAGGGGCGCATGCCCATGATCGCCTCGACCAGCTCCGCCTGGCCGTTGCCCTCGACACCCGCGATGCCGAGCACCTCGCCCTTGCGGATGTCGAAGCTCACGTTCTCGACCGTCGGCCGCCCGTCGCCGGTGCGCACGGTCAGGTCGCGTACGGACAGGGCGACGACGTCGGTGACGGTCGACTCGCGGGTCTCCGGGCTGGGCAGCTCGCTGCCGACCATCAGCTCGGCCAGCTTGCGGGAGGTCACGCCCTCCGGGTCCACGGTCGCGACGGTGGTGCCGCGCCGGATGACGGTGATGGCGTCGGCGACCCGCAGCACCTCGTCCAGCTTGTGGGAGATGAACAGGATCGTCAGCCCCTCGCGGACCAGGCCGCGCAGGTTGTCGAACAGCTCGTCCACCTCGTGCGGCACGAGCACGGCGGTCGGCTCGTCCAGGATCAGGATGCGGGCGCCCCGGTAGAGCACCTTGAGGATCTCCACCCGCTGGCGGTCGCCGACCCCCAGCTCCTCCACCGGCACGTCGGGCCGCACGCCCAGGCCGTACGCGTCGGAGATCTCCTTGATCTTCCTGCGCGCGGCGGCGAAGTCGAGGGCGAGGCCGCCCCGGCGGGGCTCGCTGCCGAGCACCACGTTCTCCAGCACGGTCAGGTTGTCGGCCAGCATGAAGTGCTGGTGGACCATCCCGATGCCGGCGGAGATGGCGTCGGCGGGGGTGTGGAAGCTCACCGGCGACCCGTCGACGCGGATCTCCCCCTCGTCGGGACGCTGCATCCCGTAGAGGATCTTCATGAGCGTGGACTTGCCCGCGCCGTTCTCGCCGACGATGGCGTGGATGTGCCCTCGGGCGACGCGGAGGTGGATGTCGCTGTTGGCGACGACTCCCGGGAACCTCTTGGTGATCCCGGCGAGCTCTACTGCGGGCGCCGTAGCGGTGGCGACGGTAATGGCGGCCTCCTCCTCGCGGAGTGCCCGATGACGGTCAAGTGGTAGTCAGAGTAGAACAAAAGGGCCCGGGGCGGGGTGCCACCGGGCCCCTTGAACGCGCAGGTCAGGACGTCGGGACCGAGATCTCGCCGCCGATGATCTTCTGCTTGTACTCGTCGATCTTCGGCTTGATGTCGTCGATCTTGCCACCGGTGGTGGAGTAGTCGACGCCGCCGGCCTTGAGGTCGTAGACGGTCGGACCGGGCTTGACCGTGCCGGTGGTGAAGTTCTTCAGGAAGTCGAAGACCGCCACGTCGACCTTCTTGATCATCGAGGTGATGATCACGTCCTTGAAGTCGGCGTACGCCGGGAGGGCCGCCTGGTCGGAGTCGACGCCGATCGCCGACGCCTTCGCGGCCTTGGCCGCCTCGAAGACGCCCGCGCCGGAGCCGCCGGCCGCCTGGTAGACCACGTCGGCGCCGGCGTCGTACATGCCCTGCGCGGCGGTCTTGCCCTTGGCCGGGTCACCGAAGCCGCCGAAGTCCGGGGGCTGGGTGAGGTACTTACTCTGGATCTTGATGTCCGGCTTGACGGCCTTCGCGCCGGCCTCGAAGCCCGCCTCGAACTTGTGGATCAGCGGCACGTCGACGCCGCCCACGAAGCCGATGTTGCCCTTCTCCGACTTGAGCGCCGCCGCGGCGCCGACGAGGAACGACCCCTGCTCCTCGGCGAACATCAGGTTGCTGATGTTGTCGCCCTTCGCGGCGTCGTCGTCGACGATGGCGAACTTGACGTCGGGGAACTCCTTGGCGACCTTCGCCACCGAGCCCGAGTAGGCGAAGCCGACCGCGATGACCGGGTTGTACCCGCCGTTGGCGAGCAGGCGCAGCCGCTCCTCCTTCTGGGCGTCGGTCTCGCCCGCCGTCGCCTCCAGTTCCTTCTTCTCGACCTTCAGCTCCGACACGGCCTGGTCGAGGCCCTTGGCGGCGGCGTCGTTGAACGACCCGTCGCCGCGGCCGCCGATGTCGTACGCCAGACCCACCTTCGCGCCGCCGCCGGCCTCGGCCGGGGCGGATGACGCGCCGGCCGTGGCTCCGGTCGTGGTGTCGTCGCCACCGCCCCCACACGCGGCGGCGGCCATGAGCAAGACGCCGCCCATGGTGGTGGCGGCCAGTTTGCTAACTCGATTGCGGAGCAAGGTGTTGACTCCCCTTCCGTTCCCCGCCGTCCAACTCTCGTCGCACGCACGCAGGAACGCACGGCAACCCTGCACGGAAGATAGTTGTTTGACCTGCATAGACCAAACCCGCATACCACTCCGCAACATGTCCGTTATTGAGCCCAGTCCGGGCTGTGACCCTGGGACAGCCTGGGAAAACTCGGTCATGCAGGCCGGACGATCACGCTGGTGAGCGGCCTGCGCGGCGCACCGGCGCTCCTCGGGCCCGGCCGGGAGTCACTCCGTGCGGGTGAGAGATCCGGAGTACCGGATGCCGCCCTCCCCCGCACGAGTCACCTCGAAGGCAGCCGTGCGGTCCCCCTGCGGGGTGATCGAGACCCTGCCCGGATAGCAGGCGTCGCCGCGCACCTGGCCGAGAGTCAGCACCGGCGCGTCGTCCGTCCCGCCCGAGCGGGTCAGGCGACCGGAGCAGTGCAGGTCGGCGCCCCACCGCATCCGCGCCGGTTCGGCCAGGCGGATCTCGACGGGGAAGACGCGTCCGGCCGAGGGAAACCGCGCCGCGCCCGTCCACGTCCCGCCGAGGCGGCCGGTGTCCCGGCCGGCCGGCGCTCGGAGGACGCCCGGCGCGGCGAGGACGGCCATGACCGCGACGACGGCGGCCATGGCGAGCCCGGCGGCCACCGCCGCGACGACCCTCACCCGCCTGCCGTCGCGGCCTCCGGCGCGATCGGTCGCGTCGTGCCCGGGCCGCTCGGTCCCCGTCTCATCGATGCGCGTCTCGTCGATCCCCGTCTCGTGGACGCCGCTCCGCTCGCTTCCGGTCCCGTCCGGGGCGGCGTGCCCGAGGGCGGCCGGCGCGGTCCCGGCCCGCGCGCGGTCGAGCAGGGCGCTCAGCACCTGCCCGGCGTCCGGCCGGTCGGCGGGGTCCGGGGCCAGGCACGCGACGACGAGATCGCGCAGCGTGCCGGTGAGCGGCCCGAGGTCCGGGGTGCCGTACAGGATGTTGGCCATGACGGCCATGTGCGTGTCCCCGGTGTGGGCATGCCGTCCGCTCGCCGCGTAGACGAGCGTGAGCGCCCAGCAGAACACGTCCGCCGCCGGCCCGGCCGGCCGTCCTTCCAGCTGCTCGGGCGCGATGTAGGCCGGCGTGCCCATCGGGTTCCCGGTCGTCACGGTGGCGTCGGCGAGCCGGGAGACGCCGAAGTCGACGACCCGCAGCCCGTCCGAGCCGAGGAGCACGTTGCCCGGCTTGAAGTCGCGGTGGACGACCCCCGCCCGGTGGATCGCGGCCAGCGCGGTGGCCGTCCCCACGGCCACCCGGTCGAGGTCGCCGCCGGTCCGCGGGCCGGCGGCCGCCACATGGTCGCGCAGTGAGGGTCCGTCGACGTACTCGCTCACGATGTACGGGCGGTCGCCGTCGAGGTCGGCGTCGAGGACCTGGGCGGTGCAGAAGGGCGCGACCCGGCGCACCGCCTCGATCTCGCGGGCGAAGCCGCGCCGGGCGGACGTGTCGTCGAGCCGGGCGCGCAGGAGCTTGACGGCCACCGGCCCGCCCGGCGCGCCCACGCCGAGGAAGACGATCCCCTGGCCGCCGACGCCCAGGCGGCCGTCGAGGCGGTAGGTCCCGAGACGCCGGGGATCCTCGGGACGCAGGGGGGAGACGCCGGGCATGAGGCCCACGCCTCAGCGGTTGCCGCCCCACAGGGCGGTGAGCGCGGTCGCGGCGAGCACCTTGACGCCGACGCCGATGGCGCGCTCGTCCACGTCGAACTGCGGCCGGTGGAGGTCGACCTCGTCCACGGCCCCCGGCGGCCGGGTGCCCAGGCGGGCGAGCGCGCCGGGCACCGATTCGAGGTACCAGGAGAAGTCCTCGCCGCCGAGGCTCTGCGGGGTGGGCACGGCCCTGCCCTCGCCGATGATCTGGGTGACCGCGTCGTGCAGCATCTGGATGCTGGTGGCCTCGTTCACCGTGGGCGGCGTGCCGCGCCGGTAGTCGATCTCGGCGTCCACGCCGTACGCGCAGGCGACCGAGTCGAGGAGGGCCTTGACGAGGTCGGGGGCCTGGTGCCAGGCCTCCTCGTCCAGCGACCTGATCGTGCCCTGGGCCGTCCCGACGTCCGGGATCGCGTTGGCCACCGAGCCGGCCGAGATCTGGCCCCACACGAGGCTGAGGCTGGACCGGGGGTCCACGCGCCGCGACAGCGCGGCCGGGAGTTCGGTGACGATCTTGCTGAGCGCGTAGACGAGGTCCACGGTCAGGTGGGGCCGGGCGGTGTGCCCGCCGGGGCCGGCCACCCGGATGCGCAGGCTGTCGCACGACCCGGTGATCGGGCCGGTGCGCAGGCCGACGTGCCCTGCGTCGAGGCGCGGGTCGCAGTGCAGCGCGAAGATGCGGTCGACGTCGTTCAGGCCGCCGTCGCGCATGACCTCCAGGGCGCCGCTCGCCACCTCCTCGGCGGGCTGGAAGATCAGCCGCACCCGGCCGGGCAGCGCGCCCGCGTCGGCCTGCGACGCGAGGAACAGCCCCGCGCCGATGACCATGGCCGTGTGCACGTCGTGGCCGCAGGCGTGGCAGGCGTTCGGGTTCGTGGAGCGATAGGGGACGTCCTTCTCGTCTTCCATCGGCAGCGCGTCGATGTCGGCGCGCAGGGCGACCGTCGGCCCCTCGCCCCGGCCGAGGTCCACCCACAGGCCGGTCCCGCGGGACAGCGGGTGTGGCGTGAGACCGGCGTCGGTCATGCGCTCGGCGATCTTCTCCGTCGTGCGATGCTCGCTGAAGGCGATCTCCGGATGCGCGTGCAGGTCGCGCCGGAACTCGATCAGCTCATCGTTGTGCTCGCGAAGGAAGTCCGCCAGTTGCGCGGCCAGGTCGGTGCTTCCCGGCACGGCCGCGTCCGGCGTAGCGAGCTTCGATGAGGTGGCCACGGGTCTTCCCTTCTCCGGTGAGCCGTCCCGGCCACGGGTCATCGGATCGTCCATATGATCACTGAAAGAAGTCATGAAAAAGCCCAGAAGGGCCGAGCGGGCGTGCCTCGCCTCCACCGACCCTTCATTCACAATCCTCCCATGCCGCGAGCCCTTGATACGGCGGGTTACCCAGTATTTACACCGGTCATCGCCGATTGTCAGAGTTGCGGCGCAGTTTCCCGGACATATCAGACGTACCCCCTCAGGAGCCCGATTGTCCGGCGTCGCGGTTGGGGTTCGACGTCACGAACCTGTCCTCGGCGAGCTCGATGATCGTGGCATCGACCACGTCCTGGAGGCTCCCGCCGTCGGCGAGGATCGCCCGCTGGCGCTCGGAGGAGCTTCCCTGCTCCAGCACGTCGGTCACGACCGCCAGTTCCTCGGCACAGCCGAGCCGCTCTGCGACCGGTTCGAGTTCGCGCTGAAGTTCATACAATACGTCGCGCATCGGCGCCGTGGAGCCATGGTCGTCGGTGATCACGTCCGCGTCGAGACCATATCGCGTCGCGCGCCACTTGTTGTCGCGAACCACCCACGGCGCCGGATGCGGCAGCGTGTAGCCCCGGTCGATCTGCTGGTCGAACTGCTGCACGAGGCACTGGGACAGCGCGGCGACCATGCCGACCTCGCGCGGCGTGGGGATGCCGTCGAACATCCTGATCTCGATCGTGCCGAAGTCGGGGTGCGGCCGGATGTCCCACCACACCTCCTTGATGCTGCGGATCGTGCCCGCCTTGATCAGCGTGTCCATGTACTCCTCGAACTCGGCCCAGTCGGCCAGCAGGTGCGGCGGCCCGGCGGTGGGCAGCGAGCCGAAGACGATGGCCCGGCTCGACGCCAGCCCGGTGTCCTGCCCGCCCCAGTAGGGGCTGGAGGAGGTGAGCGCGAGGAAGTGCGGCAGGTACGCCGCGAGGGCGTTGACGATCGGGATGACCTTGTCCCGCTCCCGCACGCCGACGTGGACGTGGACGCCGAACGTCTGGATGCGCCAGGCGAGCCACTGCATCTCCTCGACCAGTTCCACGTACCGCTGGTTGGGCGCGTAGACGGCGTCCCGCCAGTCACTGATCGCGTGGGTCCCGGTGCAGGCGAGCGCCATGCCGCGCGGCTCGACCGCCTCGGTCAGCCGGTCGATGCTCTTGCGCAGGTCCTGTACGGCCTCCGCGACCGTGTGGCAGACGTCGGTGATGATCTCGACCTGCGACTGCATCAGCTCGTGCATCGCCTTGGGCCGCTGGCCCTCACTGAGGTCGGGGACCGCGGCGAGCACGTCCCTCGCGTCCTGGCGCAGATGCCGCGTGTGCGTGTCGACGAGCTGAAGCTCCCACTCCACCCCGAGCGTCGCGCCCCGCGAGGGATTGAACTCGATGGTCACCGCTTGCCTCCATCACCTGGTCGTGCACATGGTCGTGCCGGACTACGTCGTCAGTGGTCAGCCCTACCCCTCATCCATCCCCGCACGCCCACGGCCGCGAGCGTCAGCGCCAGGAGGATGTTCACCGCGATCAGCACCCCGTGGACGACGTAGAAGGACGTCTTGTGCCCGTCGGCGAGGTTGAAGCCCAGGTTGATCCACTCGAAGATCATGAACGCGGCGAGCGCCACGAGAAAGGCGGAGACACGTCTCGTCATGTCTCCAGTATCGGCGGCTCTCCGCGTGGCCCCGAGGTCTATGGGGCATATGTCGCTTCATGCGAAAACAGTCGAGGCTAGGCTGAGCCCCCTATGGGGACGAACCTACGGGCACTCGCCGCGACCGGGGCGGCGGCGGGGCTGCTGACGACGGCGCTGCTCGGCGCTTCTCCCGCCGCCGGAGCACGTGCCGAGCCGACTCCGCCCACCCCGCGGGCGAGCGACACCGCGGCCGCCGCCGGGGCGACCGGGCCGGCCGCCGGGGCCGCCACCGTCGGCGGGGAACGGCTGGCCGGGCACGGCGTCATCGCGCCGGCCGGTTTCAAGGCGCCGCCCAAGACCGAGTCCTCCGCCTACCTGGTCGCCGACGCGGACACCGGCGCGGTGCTCGCGGCGAAGGACCCGCACGGGCACTACCTGCCGGCGAGCACGCTGAAGACGCTGACGGCCGTGACGCTGATCCCCCGGCTCGACAAGGACCGCAAGATCAAGCCGAGCGAGAAGGCCTGCAACGTCGAGGGCAGCGCCGTCGGGATCGTCCCCGAACCGATCTACAAGGTCGACGACCTGATGCGGGCGCTCCTCATGGTCTCCGCCAACGACGCCGCGGTCGCGCTCGCCGAGGCCAACGGCGGGCTGACCAGGACGCTCGCCGACATGAACAGGCAGGCGCGCAAACTCCAGGCGTACGACACAGTGGCCAGGACGCCGAACGGCCTGGACGCCCCGGGCCAGCGCAGTTCGGCGTACGACCTCGCCCTGATCGCCAGGGCCGGGCTGGCGATGCCCGCCTTCCGCGAGTACATCAGCACGAAGGTCGCCAAGTTTCCGGCGCCGAAGGACTACGGCAAGAAAAAGAAGAAGAAGCATCACGACGACTCCGACCCCAGCGAGTCTCCGGCGCCCGCCTACTACGAGATGGCCAACCACAACCGGCTGCTCGGGCGTTACAAGGGCATGCTCGGCGTCAAGAACGGCTGGACGTCGAAGGCCCTCGGCAGCTTCGTGGGCGCGGCCCGCCGTGACGGTCACACGATCATCGTCGTGATCATGCATCACCCCGGCGGCTTCTGGGAGGAGGTCTCCAAGCTGCTCGACTGGGGCTTCGCCGCGCGGAGCCGGGTCGCCCCCATCGGCGAACTGGTCCGGCCGGTGCCCGACCCCACGCCCTCGTCGTCCGCCCTGGCCGTACGGCCCACTCAGACGCCCGGCGCGGCGGGCGGCACAGGCGGCGACGCGCACAGGGTCGCGGGAAGGGAGCCCGCGGGTTCGGGACCGGTCGTCCCCCTGTTCGCCGGTGGTGGCCTGGTGGCGATTCTCGCCCTCGGCGGCGCGTACGCCCGGCGCCGCCGGTCCCGCGGGGAGGACCCCTCCGGCGGGTGACGCCCGCCGTCAGGCCGTGCCGTGGGTGGGGGTGGTCGCGGGCGAGGGAAGCGGAGTGGGCTCGGGAGGCGGGCCGAGGGTGGCCGTCGCCGTCCACGCGGCGGCGTAGAGGATCACCCGGGCCGAGAGGTTGATCCACAGCAGCAGCCCCACGACCACCGCGAACGTGCCGTACACGGGGTTGTGCAGGGTGCTGGAGAGGATCAGCGCGGCGAGCTGCTTCAGCACCCCGAAGCCGACCGCGCCCAGCAGCGCGCCCCTGAGCACGACGAGGAACGACTGCGCCGGTTTGGCCAGCCAGCCGAGGATGACCAGGAAGAGCAGCAGGTCGGCGACGAGGCTCGCGGCCACCCCGGCGAGCCAGACGCCGAGACCGGCCAGCGGCGAGGAGCCGAGGCCGAGCCAGCCGGCGACCGTGCTCGTGGCCCCGGTGGCGAAGCCGCTCGCGATCACCGAGGCGAGCAGGACGACGCCCATGAGCACGAGCGCGACGAGGTCGCGCAGCTTGCCGACGAAGTAGTTGAGCGGCGGCTCACAGGTCATCCAGACGGTGCGCAGGGCCCCGCGCAGCGCGTCCATCGCGCCCAGGCCGGCGTAGAGCAGGCCGAGGAGGCCGATGATCCCGGCCCGGGCCCGCGCCCCGGCGAGCTGGTCGATGTGCAACTGCCCGGCGAGCCCGGGAAGCTGGCTGTTGATCGCCTCGGTGAGGGTCTCGAGCGCGTCCGGGCGGATCGTCACGACGTACCCGAACAGCGCGAAGGCCAGCGCGATCAGCGGGAAGAACGACAGGAACGCGAAGTAGGTGATGGCGCCCGCGAGCCGGTCGCCCGTCTGCACCTGGTAGCGCTGCACGGTCCGGATGAGGTGGTCGAGCGCGCGGAAGCGGATCCGGTTGCGCTCGATCCACACCCGGCCCGCCGCCTTGACCGCGTCCACCCGCCGGGTGACCTGCTGGACGATCCCCATCCCCATCGCGGTTCTCTACCCCTCGGAGAGGGCTCGATGCCTGCCCGCGGAGGCCTCGCCGGTCAGTCGAAGGACGGGGACGGCAGCAGGCCGAGGCGCTCGCGCACCTGGGCCATCGTCTCGCGGGCCACCGCGCGGGCCCGGGCCGCGCCGGCGACCAGCAGCCGGTCGAGCTCGGCCTCGTCGGCCAGCAGCTTCTCCGTACGCTCGCGGATCGGGGCGAACGTCTCGATGACCGCCTCGGCGACCTCCTTCTTGAAGGTGCCGTAGCCCTGCCCGGCGAACCGGGCCTCCAGCTCGGGGATCGGCGTGCCGGTCAGCGCGGAGTGGATCCGCAGCAGGTTGGTGACGCCCGGCTTGTTCTCCTCGTCGGCGACGACCTCGCTGCCGGTGTCGGTCACCGCGCGCATGATCTTCTTGCGCAGGGCGTTCGGCTCCTCCAGGACGTCGATGATGCCCTGCGGGCTCGACGACGACTTGGACATCTTCGCGGTCGGGTCCTGGAGGTCGGTGATCTTCTCGACCTCCTTGAGGATGTAGGGGTTCGGCACCTTGAAGGTCGGGCCGTAGCGGCTGTTGAAGCGCTGCGCGAGGTCGCGGCTGAGCTCCAGGTGCTGCTTCTGGTCCACGCCCACCGGCACCTGGTCGGCCTGGTAGATCAGGATGTCGGCCGCCTGGAGGATCGGGTAGGTGAACAGGCCGACGCCGGCCGAGCTCTCGCCGTACCTGGCGGACTTGTCCTTGAACTGGGTCATCCGCCCGGCCTCGCCCATGCCGGTCTGGCAGATGAGGTACCAGGCCAGCTCGCTGTGCTCGCGTACGTGGCTCTGGGCGAACACGGCGGCGCGCTCCGGGTCGAGCCCCGCGCCGAAGAGCTGGGCGGCGGCGACCCTGGTGCGGCGGCGCAGCTCCTCCGGCTTCGGGGAGACCGTCAGCGCGTGCAGGTCGGCGATGAAGAAGAAGGCCTCGTGGGTGTCCTGCAACGCGACGTACTGCCGGACGGCGCCGAGGTAGTTCCCCAGGTGGAACGAGTCGGCGGTGGGCTGGATGCCGGACAGGACGCGAGCGAGAGCCATGGGGCAATTCTGTCAGGACTCGCGGGCTGCCCGCGACACACGCGCCGGGCCGCGGACAGCCGTCGGAGGGCCGTCAGACGGTCGCGGCCGGGGGCTCTCCGGCAGAGGGCTCCTCCACGGGGGTCTCATCCGCAGGGGACGCGTCGGCGGGAGGATTGCGGGTGACGCGGACGCGGGAGACCCGGCGGCCGTCCATCTCGGTCACGGTCAGCGTGACGCCCGGCGCCTCCGCGACCTCGCCGCGCTGCGGCAGGTGACCGAGGAAGGCCATGACGTACCCGCCCAGCGTCTCGTACGGCCCGGCGGGCAGCCGCACCGCCGTCTGCGCGTGGAACTCGTCCAGGTTGACCAGCCCGTCGACCTCCACGTCACCGGCGATCACCCGTACGGCGTCGCCGCTCTCGTCGTACTCGTCGCGGATGTCGCCGACGAGCTCCTCGACCAGGTCCTCCAGCGTCACGATGCCGTCGGTGCCGCCGTACTCGTCCACGACGATGGCGAGGTGGTGGCCCTCGTCGCGCATCTCGGCCAGCGTGGCGAGCACCCGCTTGCTGGCCGGCACGAGCTTGACCGGCCGGATCGGCACGACCTCGCTGATCGGCTCCAGCCGCCCGGTCCTGACCGGGTCGAGAAGGTCCCGTACGTGGACGAACCCGATGACATCGTCGTAGGTGTCGCGGTAGACCGGGAAGCGGGAGTGCGGCATGGCGGCGGCGAGCACGGCGGCCTCGGCGAGCGGCGTGTCGGCGGCCATGAACTCGACCTCGGTGCGGGGCAGCATGACCTCCCTGAGCTGGCGCTTGCCCGCCGCGAACACCTCGGCGATCACGTCGCGCTCGTCCTGGGTGAGCTCCTTGTGCCCCACGACCATGTCGCGCAGCTCCTCGGTCGTCATGGCCGCCCGGTCGGCGGACGGGTTGCCGCCCACCAGCCGCACGATGCCGTTGGTCGACTTCGACAGCACCCAGATCACCGGACGCGACAGTGTGGCGATCCGGTCGAGCAGCGGGGCGGTCAGGAGCGACAGGCTCTCCGCCCGCTGGCGCCCGAGCCGCTTGGGCGCGAGCTCGCCGAGCACGAGCGTGACGTACGAGATGGCGAGCGTGACCGTGACGAACGCGGCGGGCGCGGCGGCGTCCGGCCGCATGCCCCATCCCTCCAGGACCGGGGCGAACTCCGGGCCCAGCGCGTCGGCGCCGAGGGCGGCCGACAGCACCGTCGCCACCGTGACGCCGACCTGGATGGCGGACAGGAAGCGGTTGGGGTCGCGGGCGAGCTTCTGCACCCGCGCGCCGCGGCGTCCCTCGCGGCTCAGACGGCGGATCTGGCTCTCCCGCAGGGAGACCATCGCCATCTCGGCCGCCGCGAAGAACCCGCCGATCAGGATGAATATGAGGACCAGGGCGATGGTCACCGCGACGTTGCTCACGTCTTTTGTCCGTTCGGGTGTCGGGCGTGCCGGCCGGTCGCCGCGATCTCCGCGGCTCGCGGAGATTGCGGTACTGGTGGCATTTAACCCGCTCCTCAGGTCAAGCGCGTAAGCTAGGTTCTGGGCCTACATAATCAAACACTTTCGAACAGGAGCGCACAGTGCGGTTGCTGGTTACTGGTGGAGCCGGGTACATCGGCAGTGTCGTGGCGGCGCGGCTCCTGGAGCGCGGGCACGAGGTCACGGTGCTCGACGACCTGTCGACCGGGCACGCCGACGCGGTGCCGCCCGGCGCGTCGTTCGTGCAGGCGTCGATCACCGAGGCCGGCGGGGTGCTCTCCGAGGGGTTCGACGCCGTGCTCCACTTCGCCGCCAAGTCGCTCGTGGGCGAGTCGGTGGAGCGACCGGGCCTCTACTGGTCACACAACCTGGGCGGCACGCTGGCGCTGCTCGACGCCATGCGGCAGGCCGGAGTGGCCCGGATCGTCTTCTCCTCCACCGCCGCGACGTACGGCGAGCCGGAGCGCACGCCGATCCTGGAGACCGACCCGACCCGGCCCGGCAACCCCTACGGCGCGTCCAAGCTCGCCGTGGACACCGCGCTGACCGCCTTCGCCGGCCTGTACGGCCTGGGCGCGGTCAGCCTGCGCTACTTCAACGTGGCCGGAGCGTACGGCGGGTTCCGCGAGCGGCATACGGTCGAGACCCATCTGATCCCCAACGTCCTGAAGGTGGCGCTCGGCGAGCGGGAGTCGGTGAGCGTCTTCGGCACCGACTACCCCACCCCGGACGGCACCTGCGTCCGCGACTACGTCCACGTCACGGATCTCGCGGACGCCCACCTGCTCGCCCTCGACGCCTGCGCGCCCGGCGAGCACCGGATCTACAACCTCGGCAGCGGCAGCGGCTTCTCGGTGAAGGAGGTCGTCGAGGTGTCCCGGGAGGTGACCGGGCACCCCATCCCGGTGACCACCGCCCCGCGCCGTCCCGGCGACCCGGCCGTCCTGGTGGCGTCGCCGGAGAAGATCCAGCGCGAGCTCGGCTGGACCCAGGCGCACGGCTCCCTGCGCGACATGGTCGCCGACGCCTGGGCCGCCTGCGCCAAACCCGCCTGACCCTCCCGCGGCCGGCGTCCTGGGCTGGTCACGCGCGGCGCAGGGCCACGCGCATGCTGGCCCGGTTGTTGGCCGGCCGGCGGTCGCCGAAGCGGCGCGAGTAGACGGTGGCCATCGTCGCCACGGCGTGCGAGGCCCGGGACGGCACCCGGAAGACCAGCTTGAGCAGCCCCCGCGACCCCGACCTGATCGGCGGCAGCGCGCAGCCGACGAACTGGCGGCTCCGGTGGCAGCGCGCTCCGGTCGCCGACTGGAGCCGGGCCTCCTGCGGCTGGAAGAACACGTAGGCGTCCCGGACGATCCTGGGTCCCCGGTTGCGCACCTCCGCCCGTACGGCGAACCAGTGCCCGGGACGGGTGTACCGGGTGGAGGAGCTGAACCGCATGGCGAGGTCGGCGCCCTCGTCGACCTTGGTCACCGTCTCGGCCGTGTTGTCGGCCTCGTCGTCGTCCAGCACCTCGGAGGTCAGGTCGGCCCGCGCGCGGAGGGGTCCGTGCGCCCCCGGCCGGATCATGCCCGTGATGGTCATGTCCCCCGAGCCGCCGGGCAGGACGTCGTCGGAGGACCGGCAGAGCACCTCGTTGCGGGCGGAGCCGGGCCCGCACTCGGCCACGCCGACGTTCAGGATCTGGAAGTCGCGGGGCAGCCGCACCCGCAGCGTCGGCAGCACCGCGTCTCCCGGGCCCTTGTTGTGCACGCTGACGTGGTAGGTCAGCGGCTGCCCCGGCTGCGCGACCTTCGGCGACGCGGTGATCCCGACCATGAGATCGGCGGTCCCCCACCGCCCCTGCGCCGGCACCGCCCCCGGCGCGGCGAGCGCCGGGTGCGGCGTTCCCGCGACGAAGACACAGACCAACCCCGTGACGACCCTGCGACCCATGCTGCTCCCCCGAAAGCGTGAGATCAATTCAATCGTCCGGGCAGTGCCCGCGACCGCCCGACACGCCGCGTACGGCGCCGCTGACGCGGGGTGGACTCACGCCGTGACCAGGTCCTCCTGCCGCGGCGCGGACCGGTCGAGCCACAGGTTCCGGTTGGGCAGCAGCGCGAGCGCGAGGAGTGCGACCACCGCGCCCACGACCCCGAGCCAGGGGATCACCGTCGCGGTCGCCGCGGCGTGCGCGGCGGGCAGTCCGTGCGCCGGGGCCTCCCGGGCCACCACCGACGCGTACGCCGTGCCCGCGACGGCCAGTGCGACCGAGCCGCCGATCTGCCGGAAGAACGTCAGGTTCGCGCTGGCCGTGCCGACATACCGGGGCGGCACGGACCGCTGGATGGCGACCGTGAGGCCCGACAGCATGGGTCCCATCCCGAGACCGATCAGCGCCATCCACGCGACGAGCAGCGGCTCCGAGGTGCCGGCGGCGAGGTTCGCGCACAACGTCGTGCCCGCCACCAGGAGAGCCGTCGCGGCGACGAGCCAGGGCTTGTACCGGCCGGTGCGGGAGATCAGCGCGCCGGTGACCGCGCTGCCCACCACCATCGCCAGCATCAGCGGGTAGATGTGCAGCCCGGAGGAGGTGGCGCTGAGGCCGCGGGCCTCCTGGAAGTAGCGCGGCAGGAAGACCACTCCCGCGTACATGCAGAACGCGGTGAAGAACGAGGCGACGTTGACCAGCGAGTAGGTGCGGTTCGCGAAGAGATGGAGCGGCACGATGGGCTGCTCCGCCCGGCGCTCGACCATGACGAAGACCACGAGCAGCGCGAGTGACGCGGCGATCGGCCCGATCACCGGCCCGCTCGTCCAGGTGTGGCCGTCCACGCCCTTCTCGGTCAGCCCCACGAGCAGCGCGCTGATCGCGGCGCTGAAGACCGCGATGCCGAGGTAGTCGGGCCGGGCCCCGCCGTGCCCCGGCCGGTGCGGCAGCCGCCACACGATGATCGCCACCAGGACGGCGCCGATCGGCACGTTCACGTAGAAGGCCCAGCGCCAGCTCGCGTGGTCGGTGAACAGACCGCCGAGGAAAGGCCCGGCGAGGTAGCTCAGCGCCATGACCCCGCCGAGGGCACCCTGCACGCGCCCGCCGCGCTCCGGCGGGAACAGGTCGACCACCAACGCGAGCGACAGCGGCAGCAGCGCGCCCGCGCCCAGGCCCTGCAGTCCGCGGAAGGCGATGAGCTGCCCCATGCTCTGCGCGGCGCCGGACAGGATCGAGCCGAGCAGGAACAGCGCCACCCCGGTCAGCAGGAGCGGCTTGCGGCCGTACGCGTCGGACAGCCGGCCGTACAACGGGACCGTGATGGTCGAGGTCAGCAGATAGGCGGTGACCACCCAGGTGTAGAGGCCGGTGCCGCCGAGCTCGCCGACGATCCTGGGCAGCGCGGTGCCGACGATCGTCTGGTCGAGCATCGCGAGGAACATGCCGCCCAGCACGGCGAAGAGGAGGAGTCCGTTCTTGGATTGCATGTGTCGAAGGTGACATGTCAGTGCTTACATGTCAATACGGAGGTATAGTGAGGGGCATGTCCCTGCGCATCGCCCTCCTCGGTCTGCTCACGGCGTACGGCTCGGCGAGCGGCTACGACCTGGCCAAATCGTTCGAGAAGTCGGTGGCCCACGTCTGGCAGGCCGGTCACAGCCAGATCTATCCGGAGCTCGCCAAGATGGCCGCGGACGGGCTGGTGACGGTCGAGGCGGAGGGCGCCCGGGGCCGGAAGATCTACACGATCACCGCCGAGGGCCGCGCCGAGCTGCGCGAATGGCTGCTCGGCCACGATCCCACCGGCCCGGCGCGCAGTGAGGTCGCGCTGCAGGCGTTCCTCATCCCGCTGCTCGACGCGCCGGAGGCGGTGGCCGTGCTGGAGCGGTTCCGGGCCCATTCGGAGCGGAAGCTGGTGCAGCTGGAAGCCCTCTGGACGGCCAAGCACTCGGCGCCCATCCCGGAGGGGACGGCGCGGGTCAAGTTCGGCAATCTCGCTCTGGACCTCGGGATCCGGCAGACCCGCATGGTGCTCCAGTGGGCGGACGACGCGATCGCCGAGATCCGCGCCCAATCCTGAAGCACCCGGTCCTGAACCGCTCGGTCCTGAAGCGCCTGGCCCTGCAGCGCCCGGTCCTGAAGCGGCCGGTCCTGAAGCGGCCGGTCCTGACGCCGGCGCGCGGGCGGGGACTCAGCGGCAGGAGAGCGGAGCCGGGGCCTTCGCCTCGGAGTCGAAGTCGACGTTGCCGAAGTGCTTGCGCAGCAGGCCCCGCATCGTGCCGTCGGCGTACAGGTCCCGGATCGCGCCCTCGACGGCCGCGCAGGTGCGCAGGTCCTTCCTGGGCAGGCCGACGGCGTACCGCTGGGCCCTCAGCCGCACACCGAGCACCGACAGCTTCAGCGCCTCCCTGTTCCCGAAGCCCGCGATGATCAGGTCGTCTCCGGGGACCGCGTCGACCTTCCCGCTGGTCAGCTGGGTCATGCATTGGGCGTAGTTGTCGGCGGGGACCTGCTCGACGTCCACCTTGCCCGCGATGAGCCGGGCCGTCGTGCTCCCGGCGGGCGCGCACATCCGGCGGCCGGCGAGGTCGTCGAGTTTCCTGACGCGTGAGCCGGCGAGCACCAGCAGGTCGGCGTGGGCCGTGTAGTAGGGGCCCGCGAAGGTGACGTCGTCGCCGCGGTTGTCGTCGTAGGAGTACGTCGCGACGACCATGTCCACCACGCCGTCGGTCAGAGCCCGCACCCGTTCGCCGACGCCGATCCGGTGGAAGGTGATGCCGCTCGCCGGGACCTTGAGGCGCCGGGCGATGGACGTGGCGAGGTCGATCTCGAACCCGCTGGACCCCGTCCCCTGCAGCAGGGCGACGCCCGGCAGGTCTCCGCGTACGCCGATGGTCAGCCGCCCGGTGCGCGCCACCTTGTCGAGCACGGACGCGAACGTGGGCCGGGGCTGAGGGCTGCCTGACGACGAGGTGCCCACCTCGCCGGCCTCCCCGACCTCGCCGGTCTCGCCGCCGGCGATCGGAAGGAGGCCCATCTCTCTCGCGACGAGCGCGCCCCCGCCGGCCAGGACGGCGAGCGCGGTCGCGCACGCGGCGATCAGCAGGCCCCTGCGCCGGGACCGCCGGGAGGGCGCCGGCCCCGGGTCGTGCGGCGCCACCGGCCCCGGGTCATGCGGCGCCACCGGCCCCGACCCCTGCGGCGCCGACCCGTGCGACCCCGATCCGTGCAAAGCCGGCCCATGCGGCCCCGGACCCTGCGGTCCCGATCCGTACGCTCCTGACCCCTGCGGCCCTGATCCTTGCTGTCCCGATCCGCGCGGTCCGGTGCCCGGCGGCTCCGATCCGTACGATCCGGTCCCCGGGGGCGTGGGCGGCGAGGAGGCGGTGCCCGTGTCCCCGCCCGCACGCACGTCGGTGCTGACCGCGGGCGACAGGAACGCACGGGCCGCCTCGGTGTCCCAGGTCCCCACGCTCAGCGCGGGGCCGGTGGAGCCCTCCTGCCGGCCGCGCCAGGCCGCGTCGTGAGCCGGGTTGTGGGCCGCGTTGTGAGCTCCGTTCGGGGGGCCGTACCGGGCTCCGCCGGCGGGTTCGTGCGGACCGCCGCCCGCCGCTCCGGCGAACCGGTGCGGGCCGCTCCGGGCGTCACCGCCGGAGCCGCCATACGAGCCGCCGGGCCGGCCACCGTGCTGAGCGCCGGGCTGATCGCCGTACGAGCCGCCGTACCGGCCACTGAGCTCATCACCGTGCCGGCCGCCGGGGTGAGGGGCCGCGCGTCCGGCGAAGGGCTTGGCCGCGGGATCGGCCGCGTGCGCGGCGCCCTCCGAGAGCACCGTCGTGGACGCGTCGCCCGACGCCGTACGGCCGAGCAGGCGCAGCAGGATCTGGTCGGCCGTCGGGCGCTCGTCCGGCGACTTGCGCAGGCACGCCCGCACCACCCCGGCGAGCGGCTCGGGCAGCGTCGAGGTGTCGATCTCGTGGTTGAGGATGCGGTTGAGCACGGCCGCGATCGAGTCACCGCCGAAGACGACCGTGCCGGTCGCGGCGTACGCGATCGTCGAGGCCCACGAGAAGACGTCGGCCGGGGGCCCGACCTTGCCGCCGGAGATCTGCTCGGGGGCCATGTAGGCGGGCGTGCCGATCGCCCGGCTGGTGATCGTGGCGGTCGAGTCGAGGATGCGGGCGATGCCGAAGTCGACCACCCGGGGTCCGTCGACGGCCAGCAGCACGTTGTCGGGCTTGAAGTCGCGGTGGACGATCCCCGCCTGGTGGATGGCGGTGAGCGCGGTGGCCGTGCCGACGGCCAGGCGCTCCAGCGCCGAGCCCGTCACCGTTCCCCGCTCCTCGACCGTCTCGCGCAGCGACCGCCCGTCGATGAACTCGCTGGCGATGTACGGCGTGTCGCCCTCCAGGTCGGCCGCCATTACTCGTGCGGTGCAGAAACTCGCCACCCGCTGGGCGGCCCGCAACTCCCTGGCGAAACGGGACCTGGCGACCGCGTCCCCGGTGAACTTCACGTGCAGCAGCTTGACCGCGGCCTGCTCGCCGGCCTGGTCCTCGCCGAGGTAGACCACGCCCTGGCCGCCCTCGCCGAGACGGCCGGACAGCACGAAGGGACCGAGCCGGGTCGGGTCCCCCGGTTGGAGCGGCGCGATCTGCGGCATCCCCGTTCCCCACGATTCGGCAAAGTACCGGCCAGCAGAACTTTACGGCCCCCGCGCGGCGGTTCCGGCGCCCGATACCACGCCGTGACGTCAGGAAGTCGTGACAATGCGGCGAGTGGTCCCTATCCCCACGTGACGGAAAAGGGCCGCCCGGAATGTCTCCAGACGGCTCCCCTTCCTGTCGGGCCCGAGCCGAGCGGCGACCGGTCAGACGCGGCGCGCTCCGATGGTCTTCAGCCACTTGTCGCAGTTGCCGCACGCCTTGCGGGGTTGCCACACCTTCTTGTCCCAGTTCCACGTCTCGGCGTGGAAGTACAGGTTCTTGCCCTGGACGTCGCTCAGGACCCGAGCGTTGATCGCGTACAGGTACTTGTTCATCGCGTCGACCTCGGCGCAGTTGTCCACCGTCCAATCCTCGCCCTGCCCGACCCTGGAGAGGATCTCCTCCATGACCGGATGCTTACCGCTGCCGGGGAGGTTGGGATACGCGCCGCTCGTCCCGGTGAAGGTCTGCTGCGTGCCGAGGTCGGCCAGGCCGGCGACCACGGTGCCCACCCCACCCTGCGTCCTGGTCGCCTTCTGGGCCTCCGTGCGGGCCTTGGCGATGAAACGCTGGATGGCCTGTTCGGCCTCAAGCCTTCTGGCCTCGGCGACCACCCTGGCCTTCTCCTCCAGGTACCACGTGAACCCGCCGTTCCAGTCGCTCTCGTAGACCCACGTGACGAAGGCCGCCCGCGCCTCCGCCTCGGACTTCGTCTTGTTCACGAGGGCGCTCTCCAGCGCGCCGAGCCTCTTCCACACCTCCTCGGCGGCTGCTTTGGTCTCGCTGGCGAGCGTCGCCGTCCTGAGCCACTGGCCGAGCTCGACGCGGGCCGCGCTGGCCCACTCCTTGACCTTCGTCGTGGGCACCGCTTCTTCGGCGGGGTTGTGTGAGGTGTGCGTCGTCTCTGCCATCGCGCGTCCTTCGTCGAGGGTCTTCGCCTGTGGTGGCCCGGCCCTCGACCAGGGTCGCCGGGAGCCCTCGACATCGGATTGCGGGGCGATACGGGTCCGATTGCCGACGTACGACGCCCGGCGGGGAGGTGTCCCAGTTCTTACGCCGCTCTCCACTGTTGCTGAGCACCGCCATGGCAGGTGTACTGCAGGACACCGGTCCCGTTCCCCAGACCGTACGTCCCGTCCCCCTGGTTGACCTCCATGCACAGGCCGCTGCGCCTGTTCTGGAACAGGAAGTAGCCGTCGCCCATGGCGATCTGCCGCCAGTGCTGCTGAACGCCGTGGTGGCAGGTGTACTGCACGATCCCGGTGCCGTTCCCCAGGCCTGAGGTCCCGTCCGCCTGGTTGGGTTCCAGGCACTTTCCACTGCGGCCGTTGACAAACGAGACGTACAGGACGTTGCCCGCCCCGTCCAACACTTCCGCGAACAAGGTCCACTGTTGCTGAGTGCCGGTGTGGCAGGTGTACTGCACGATCCCGGTGCCGTTCCCCAGGCCGTAGGTCCCGTCCCCCTGGTTGACCTCCATGCACAGGCCGCTGCGCCTGTTCTGGATCCTGATGGGTGGAGCCGCCGCATATGGCGCCGCCGCCCGGGCGAGGCTGACGGATGCGCTGGTCGCGGCGTTCACGGCCGTGGCCCCGCTCCCGAGCAGGAACGGCGCCACCGCGAGAACACCTACGAGGTGGCTTCTTGTGATTGACCTCATCGACTTCCCTCCTGTTCACCGGCCGACTCACGGCCCGCCGCTCAGGGTGCCCCGCCGGTTCTGCCGGCGCATGAGTAACCCCTTGCTCAACTCGCTGAGGAGGGTCGGCGGGCGCGGCCCGAAGACGCGAATCGGCCTCTGCCCGGCGATGGAACCGCGGGCAGAGGCCGATTTTTCTCACATCTAGGCAGACATCTTCTTCTTCAGGTTCTCGTCGAGCGCCGCGAGGAAGTCCTGGGTGGTCAGCCACTCGGCGTCGCCGCCGACCAGGAGCGCGAGGTCCTTGGTCATCTGGCCGCCCTCGACGGTCTCGACGCAGACCTGCTCCAGCTTCTCGGCGAAGTCGATCACCTCGGGCTGGTTGTCGAGCTTGCCGCGGTGCTGCAGGCCCCGGGTCCAGGCGAAGATCGAGGCGATCGGGTTGGTGGACGTCGGCTTGCCCTGCTGGTGCTGGCGGTAGTGCCGGGTCACCGTGCCGTGCGCGGCCTCGGCCTCGACGGTGCGGCCGTCGGGGGTCATCAGCACGCTGGTCATGAGGCCGAGCGAGCCGAAGCCCTGCGCCACGGTGTCCGACTGCACGTCGCCGTCGTAGTTCTTGCAGGCCCAGACGTACCCGCCCTCCCACTTGAGGGAGGCGGCCACCATGTCGTCGATCAGCCGGTGCTCGTAGGTGATCCCGGCGGCTTCGAAGTCGGCCTTGAACTCGCTCTCGTACACCTCGGCGAAGATGTCCTTGAACCGGCCGTCGTACGCCTTGAGGATGGTGTTCTTGGTCGACAGGTAGACCGGGTAGCCGCGGTTGAGGCCGTACCGCATCGAGGCCCGGGCGAAGTCCCGGATCGACTCGTCCAGGTTGTACATGGCCAGGGCGACGCCCGAGCCGGGGAAGTCGAAGACGTTCAGCTCGATCGGCTCTCCGCCGTCCTTCGGGGTGAAGGTCAGCGTCAGGGTGCCCTCGCCCGGCACCTTGAGGTCGGTGGCGCGGTACTGGTCGCCGAACGCGTGACGGCCGACGACGATCGGCTTGGTCCAGCCGGGCACCAGCCGGGGGACGTTCGACATGATGATCGGCTCACGGAAGATGACACCACCGAGGATGTTGCGGATCGTCCCGTTCGGGGACCTCCACATCTTCTTCAGGCCGAACTCCTCGACCCGCGCCTCGTCCGGCGTGATCGTCGCGCACTTGACGCCCACGCCGTACTGCTTGATGGCGTTGGCGGCGTCGATCGTGACCTGGTCGTCGGTGGCGTCGCGGTGCTCAATGCCGAGGTCGTAGTACTTCAGGTCGACGTCGAGGTAGGGAAGGATCAGCTGGTCCTTGATGAACTGCCAGATGATCCGGGTCATCTCGTCGCCGTCGAGCTCGACGACAGGTCCCGCTACCTTGATCTTGGGCATGCGTGGGGTTCCCCTTCTGGTCTGACTGGCCAGCACGTCCTTTTTGAGGCTCACTGGCCGTTGAGGCTATCGGACGGGTGTGGTAAGCCCGCGAACGAGGTCGCGTTGCTCACGAGTCGTGCAGGCGCAGCAGCATGAGCAGCGAGCCGGCCACGAGCGCCGCGCCGAAGGCCGCGAGCGTGATCGCGTCGGTCCGCCTGCCGCGGACCGCGAGCACACCCGCCCGCCGGTCCGGCGTCGCCAGCCGGGCGACGGACCCGGCGAGGAAGGCGCCTCCCATCACCGCTCCGCCGGTGGACACCGGCGCCCCCAGCCCGATCGTGCCCAGGCCGGCGGCCACGCCCGCCACCACCAGCAGGTACGGCCCCCAGGCCGTGCTCTCGCCCGCTCTCACGTCTCTCCCATGCCTGCCGCCGCGCTCCTCGATGTCACCGCTCACCGATGGGCACCCATTTCCGGTCGCGCTCGCCGATGTACTCGCTGTCGGGCCGGATCAGCCGGTTGTCGGCGTGCTGCTCGATCACGTGGGCGGTCCACCCCGACATCCGGCTGACCGAGAACACGGGAGTGAACAGGTCCGTCGGGATGCCCAGGTAGTGGTAGACGGTCGCCGCGTAGAAGTCCACGTTCGGATAGAGGCGCTTCTCCGCGAAGACGACCTCCTCCATCTCCCGGGACATCCGGTAGTAGGTGTCGTCGCCGGAGGCCTCGGCCAGCTCCTCCGACATCCGCCGCAGGTGCGTCGCCCGGGGGTCCTCCGTCTTGTAGACGCGGTGCCCGAATCCCATGATCTTCTCGCCCGCCGCCAGTCTGTCCCGTACGGCCTGGGCGACGCCGCGCGGGTCCAGCGCTTCCAGCGTACGCATGACCTGCTCGTTCGCGCCTCCGTGCAGGGGCCCCTTGAGCGTGCCGATGGCGGCGACGACGGCCGAGTGCATGTCGGACAGCGTGGCGGCGCACACCCGGGCGGCGAACGTCGAGGCGTTCATGGTGTGGTCGGCGTGCAGCACGAGACACGTGTCGAAGATCTCGGCGGCGCGCCGCTCGGGGCGCCGGCCGGTGATCTGGAGCAGGAAGTTCCCGGCGATGCTCAGCTCGGGATCGGTCTCGGGCAGCGTCGCCCCGGTCCGCGCCGCGTGGTAGCGGGCGACCAGGATCGGCTGCTGGGCCGTCAGCCGCGCGGCCTTGCGCAGGTTGGCCTCGGGGGCGTTGGAATCCTTGTCCGGATCCTCCGCGCCGGCCAGGGAGACCAGCGTGCGCAGCGCCTCCATGGGCGTCTGCCTCTCGGCGATCTCGGGGATGTCGCGCTCGACGAGCGTGCCCAGGGCGCGGCCCCGCACCAGCTCCGCGCCGTAGTCGGCGAGCTGCGCGCGGGACGGCAGCGACCCGCGCTGGAGCAGGTGGGCGGTCTCTTCGAAGGTGGTGCGGCCGGCCAGGTCGTGGATGTCGTAGCCACGGTAGAAGAGCCGGCCCGCCTTGCCGTCGATGTCGCTCAGCGCTGTGGACGCGGCGACGACGTCGGCGAGTCCTTTGGTGGGCTTGTCTGCCACCTCTCGGGGGGTTCCACCCCCCAAGTCCCCCCCGTCCGAGGAAGTCTGCTTCATAGTATTTCCTCCGCTTATCTCCGCCCGAAGTCTACCCGTGAGCAGGGAAGAAGCCCCTCAAAGGCCCAGATCGATTTCACGGAGGATTCTGCTTATGGCAAAGGCGATTCCCCCTCGCCACGGGTGGGTAAGCCGCATCTATAGAGAAAGTAACGGCGGGCTACCTGGGGAGGAACTGCCGTGGAGGGGCCGTTCATACGGATCGAGGACAGCGGCGAGGTGGTACCGCTGCGCCCCGACGTCACCACGATCGGTCGTGGCCGGGGCGCGGACATCCGGCTGGCGGATCCGAGCGTGTCACGGCTGCACGCCGAATTCGTCCGTCGTGGGCCCTACCTGTACGTCGTGGACCTGGGCCTGTCCCGCAACGGCACACGGGTGAACGGCAGGCCGATCGCCAGAAGGGTGCTGGACGACGGCGACGTCGTCTCCTTCGGCGCCGCCCGGGCCCGGGTCGGCGGGATCCCGCGTGAGGACCTCGCGCCCGAGGTCGAACTGCGCCGGGCCGCCGCGCCGGAACTGACCCGCCGCGAGGTCGACGTGCTCACCTCGCTGTGCCGCCCCGCCCTGTCGGACGAGGCGTTCGTGGCGCCGGCGACGGCCCGCGAGATCGCCGACGACCTGGTGGTGACCGAGGCGGCGGTCAAGCAGCACCTGCTGCGGCTTTACCAGAAGTTCCGCATCCCGGAGGGCACCAACCGGCGGACCAGGCTGGCCAACGAGGTCGTCGCCCTCGGTCTCGTACGGCCCACGCCGGTCGTGCCGCCGCAGCGAGCGGGCGGACCCGCCGAGCCGGAGCCGCAGCGCACCCCCGTGGGCCGCCGGGCCTCCTGAGCCCCTCACGCACCGGCCGTCAGGAAGTGGCAACCGTCCACCCCCCGGCGGCCGGTGGAGCGTTCCCAACCGCTCCCGGCACCGCCACCCGGCGGTGACAAAAAGCGATTTATGGGCGAATGGGCTAAGACGAGGGAAGAGCTTTCTCACACCGGTTGAACCGTGCTCCCAACTCATGGATTCGGTCGAGCAGTTCGGGTGGTTCGATGACGTGGAAATCGGCGCCGGACACGCCCAGCGTCATCACCGGCCAGTCCAGGGAGTCGGACGTCATGCGCACCCGGCAGTGCTCGTCGTCGACCTCCTCGATCATGCACCATCTGCCAATCCGTTCGCGTACGGTCGCGGCCGGGGCGTCGACCAGAACCTCCACCCGGTACGGCCGGGGCAGGCTGTCCCGGCCGGCCCGCACGAACTCGGCGACGTCCGCGGCGGGCAGTTCCCGGGGCCGGAACCGGGAACCGGTGTCGTGGGGCGCGGTGAGCCGGTCGATCCGGAAGCTGCGCCAGTCGTGCCGGACGAGGTCGTAGGCGAGCAGGTACCAGTGGCGGCCGAGACAGACCAGGCGATGGGGTTCGACATGGCGGTCGGTGCGCCGGCCGCCGGAGGCGGTGTAGGAGAAGCGGAGCTGTTCGCTGTCCCGGCAGGCCAGCGCGACCGTGGTGAGCACGCCCGGGTCGACGCCGGCCCTGGCCGGGCCGTCCCAGCCACCGCGCACGGTCATCGCGCGCAGCGCGTCGATCCGGCGCCGCAGCCGGGCCGGCATCACCCGCACCACCTTGGCCAGCGCCCGCACCGAGGCCTCGGCGATGCCCTCCACCGCCCCCTGGGCGGCGGCCTGCAGTCCCAGGGCCAGGGCCACCGCCTCGTCGTCGTCGATGACCAGAGGCGGCAGCGCCGCGCCCGGGGCGAGCTGGTAGCCGCCGTCCACGCCGCGCTGCGCCTCGACCGGATATCCCAGCTCCCGCAGCCGGTCGATGTCCCGGCGCAGGGTGCGGGCCGAGATTCCCAGCCGCTCGGCCAGTTCGGCGCCCGGCCAGTGCCGGTGGTTCTGCAGCAGGGACAGCAGCCGCAGCGTCCGGTCGCTGGTGTTCGCCATGGCGCGATTCTCCTGGAATTCAGGTCAGAAAGTGACCGCTGTGCCGCCTAGCGTGGGTTCTGACCGGCGATGCAGGACAGCGAAGGCGGAGATGATGAGCGAGACCACGACCCTCGGCGAGACGACCACCGGTGACCTCACGGACGGACCCGTCGCCACCGGCGAGCGAGCCGACCTGCTGGCGATGCTGGCCAAGCAGCGGCACTTCCTGCGCTTCACCACCCGCGATCTCACCGACGAGCAGGCCGGGCTGCGCACCACCGCCGGCGAGCTGTGCCTGGGCGGGCTGATCAAGCACGTCACCGCGGTAGAACGGATGTGGGCGGCCTTCATCCTGGACGGCCCGTCGGTCATGGGTGACTTCACCGCCATGACCGAGGCCGACTGGGCCCGGAGAGCCGACGAGTTCCGGCTGCTGCCCGGCGAGACGCTGGCCGGTGTGCTTGCCGACTACGCCGAGGCCGCGCGCCGGACCGACGAGCTGGTCGCCACCCTGGCCGACCTGGACGCCACCCAGCCGCTGCCGAAGGCCCCGTGGCATGAGCCCGGCGCGCGGTGGTCGGCCCGCCGGGTGCTGATGCACATCATGGCCGAGACCGCCCAGCACGCGGGCCACGCCGACATCATCCGCGAATCCCTGGACGGCGCCAAGAGCATGGGCTGACCCCCCGGCGGAGGCGTGGCGGGGTCAGGAACGCCTCGGCCATGAGCGCCGCGACGCCGATGCGCGGCAGGTCGCGCGACGCGGGAAAGACCAGGAACCGCGGCTCCCACGCCGGCCGGAACTTGGCGTTGAACCGGTACAGCGAGTCGATCTGGAACCAGCGGGACAGGAAGACGAGGACACCGCGCCAGGCCCGCGACACCGGTCCCGCGCCCAGGCGCTCCCCCCGGTCCAGCGCCGCCCGGAACACCGCGAAGTTGAGGGACACCCTGGTCACCCCGAGTTCCGGCGCGGCCTCCAGGGCCTTCGCGATCAGGAACTCGTTCAGGCCGGGATCGGCCCGGCGGTCGCGGCGCATGAGGTCGAGCGACAGCCCGTCGCGCCCCCATGGGACGAAGTGCAGGACGGCCCGGATCTCCCCCGCCGCCTCCCCGCTCCCGGACCCGGCGGCGGGGGACGACGCCTGCTCCGGGCCGTGGGCCGTGACCACCACGCATCCGGCGTCGGCGGGATCGCCGAACCGGCCCAGCGCCATCGAGAAGCCGCGCTCGGCCGTGGTGCCACGCCAGGAGACCGCCGCGGCGTGGATGCGGTCCCGCTCGGCCTCGGTCAGGTCGCCGACCCGCCGCACATGGCAGGTGTAGCCGAGACGCTCCACCCGGCGGACCATCTGCCGCACGTTGCGCATGGCCCGGCCCTCCAGGGTGAATCCGGCCACCTCGACCACCGCCTCGTCGCCGAGTTCCAGCGCGTCGAGACCGCCCTCCCTGGTCCACGCCTCGCCGCCGCTCTCGCCGCAGCCGATCACGGCCGGGATCCAGGCGTGCCGCCCGGCCTCCTCAAGGAAGCGGCGGATGGCCCCCGGCCAGGCCTCGGCGTCACCGAGCGGGTCGCCGCTGGCCAGCATCACCCCGGCCACGACGCGGTACGTCACCGCCGCCTTGCCACTGGGCGAGAAGATCACGCTCTTGTCCCTGCGGAGCGCGAAGTAGCCGAGCGAGTCCTGCCCGCCCCACTGGTCGAGCATGGCTCTGAGACGCCGCTCGTCGCCGGGGGTGAGCGCCGCTGCCGGGCGCTCCGGCCGCAGCGCGAGGTGGATGGTCGTGACGGCGGTGAGGGCGCCGAGGCCGGCGAGCGAGGACGACACCAGGGCACCGGCGTGCGCCGAGGCGTAACCGACGGGACCTTCCACGCCCGCGAGACCGAGGACGACCTGCCGCAACCGCTCCCCCGGACCGAGCCGGCCCGCGACGTCACGGGTGTGCGCGGCGACCAGCACCCATCCGATCACGAGGTCGAACACGCCGAGCACGACCAGGTTCCCCAGGGCGCGCCAGCGGGAGCGCGGGTCGGGCAGGGCGTAGAACTCCGCCCTGCTCAGCAGCAGCACCCCGAACAGCAGCAGCGAGACCGAAGCGGCGAGGGGGTGCCGCCAGCGCAGCGCCTCCAGGACGGCGCCCAGGGGCAGCAGCACCACCACCGCCCGCCAGGCCCGCGTCTTCCGCCGCCTGAGGGCGTGGGCCAGCATGATCAGCAGGATTCCGACCAGGAGAGAGGCCGTCTCGGCCAGCGTGGTGACGCTGCCCGGCAGGATGCCCGCGATCTCGCTGATCCTGCTCGTACGGAAGCGCGGGGCGACGCCGTTGACGATGTCCAGCGCCCCGATCAGCAGCGCGGCCCGGCCCGCCGCCGCGGGCACCCAGGGACGCGCGATCCTCGCCCGTACGGAGTGCGTCCGAACACTCACGATATGTGAGGATAAGTGATGTTATCGCGCTCGCAGCGACGTGATTCCGATCCTTGCCCGGGTGCTTACCCCGCCCGGACCGCGCCTCAGTGCCGCTCGGCGGCCTCGACGACGTTGGCCAGCAGCATGGCCCGGGTCATCGGCCCCACCCCGCCGGGGTTGGGGGCGACGAAACCCGCGACCTCGCGTACGTCGGGGGCCACGTCACCGGCGATCTTCCCGTCGACCCGGGACACGCCCACGTCGAGCACGGCCGCGCCCGGCTTGACCATCTCCGCGGTGACGAGGTGGGGCACCCCGGCCGCGGCGACGACGATGTCCGCCCGGCGCACGTGGGACGCCAGGTCCTGGGTGCCGGTGTGGCAGAGAGTCACGGTGGCGTTCTCCGCGCGCCGGGTGAGCAGCAGGCCGAGCGGCCGGCCCACGGTGATGCCCCGGCCGACGACGACGACCTCGGCGCCCTTGATCGGCACGCCGTACCGCTGGAGCAGCACCACGATGCCGCGCGGGGTGCACGGCAGCGGGGCGTCGACCATGTGGACGAGCCTGCCCAGGTTGACCGGGTGGAGGCCGTCCGCGTCCTTGGCCGGGTCCATCCGCTCGATGAGCGCCTGGGTGTCCAGGTGCCGCGGCAGCGGAAGCTGGACGATGTAGCCCGTGCAGGCCGGATCGGCGTTCAGCTCGTCGACCGCGGCCTCCACGTCGGCCTGGGTGGCGGTGTCCGGAAGGTCCTTCCGGATGGAGGTGATGCCGACCTCCGCGCAGTCGCGGTGCTTGCCCGCGACGTAGATCTGGCTGCCCGGGTCGTCACCGACCAGGATGGTGCCCAGACCGGGGGTGATGCCCCGGTTCGCCAGGGCCTTCACCCGCTCCGCCAGCTCGCCCTTGATCGTGGCGGCGGTCGCCTTGCCGTCCAGAAGCCGCGCGGTCATCGCACTCCCCAGTCCTTCTCAGGTGGTCTTACTGAGCCCCCTCGCGGCGCTCGATGATCCGGCGGGTGAGAGGGATGAACTCCACGCCCTTCCACCCGAGGTACGCGGCCAGGGCCGCGATGGGAAGCAGCGCGAGGGGGCTGTTCCACACGCCGTTCATCAGGGTGAAAGAGGTCGTGAGCATATCAACGGGCATGAAGGGACTCCGGGGGAGGACGAGTGGGGCGTTTCAGGCTAACCGCACCACAAGGGTGATCGTGCCGTTTCCGCCCTATCTGTCCGTCGAGTGCCCTTCGATCGCGTCACTCCCACGGCTGCCCATGCTTCTGTCAGTGGAAGAAGTGGCGGGTGCCGGTGAAGTAGAGCGTGATGCCCGCCTCCTTGGCGGCCTCGACGACCTGGTCGTCGCGGATCGATCCGCCCGGCTCCACGATCGCCTTCACTCCCGCCTCGGTCAGCACCTGCAGGCCGTCGGGGAAGGGGAAGTACGCGTCGGACGCCCCGACCGATCCGGCCGCGCGCTCACCGGCCCGCGATACCGCCAGCCGGGCCGAGTCGACCCGGTTGACCTGGCCCATCCCGACGCCGACGGTCGCGCCGCCGGACGCGAGGAGGATCGCGTTGGACTTCACCGAACGGCAGGCCCGCCAGGCGAAGGCGAGATCGGCCAGCACCTCGGGCGAGGCCGGCTCGCCGGCCCTGAGCTCCCAGCCGGACGGGTCGTCGCCGGGGGCGTCCACCCGGTCGACCGTCTGCACGAGGAGGCCGCCGTCGACGCGGCGGAACTCCGCGGCGTTCGCCGGTCCCGACGGGCAGGCGAGCAGCCGGATGTTCTTCTTCTCCCGCAGGACCTCCAGCGCGTCCGCCGCGAACGACGGCGCCACCACGACCTCCGTGAAGATCGGCGCGATCTGCTCGGCCAGCGCGCGGGTCACCTCGCGGTTCACCGCGATCACCCCGCCGTACGCCGAGACCGGGTCGCACTCGTGCGCCTTGCGGTGCGCCTCGGCCACGTCCGCGCCCACGGCGATGCCGCAGGGGTTGGCGTGCTTGATGATGGCGACGCACGGCTCGGCGAAGTCCCAGGCGGCCCGCCAGGCGGCGTCGGCGTCCACGTAGTTGTTGTAGGACATCTCCTTGCCGTGGAGCTGCTCGGCGTTGGCCAGGCCGTCCGTGCCGCCGGTGTAGAGCGCCGCTCCCTGGTGCGGGTTCTCGCCGTACCGCAGGGCCGCCTTGCGCTTCCACGCCGCGCCCATGAACGACGGCCACTCGCCCTCGGGGGCGTACACGTTGCCGAACCACGACGCCACCGCGACGTCGTACGCGGCGGTGTGCGCGTAGGCCGTGGCGGCGAGCCTCCTGCGCTCGGTCAGCGTGAAGCCTCCCTCCGCGGCCGCGGCCAGCACGTCGCCGTAAGCCCTGGGGTCGACGACCACGGCCACCGTGCCGTGGTTCTTGGCGGCGGCCCGGATCATCGCGGGGCCGCCGATGTCGATCTGCTCGACGCACTCGGCGTCCGAGGCGCCGGAGGCGACCGTGGCGGCGAACGGATAGAGGTTCACCACCGCGAGCTGGAACTGCTCGATCTCCAGCTCCTCCAGCTGCTTCACGTGCGAGGGGTTGCCGCCGTCGGCGAGCAGCCCGGCGTGCACCCGCGGGTGGAGGGTCTTGACCCGGCCGTCCAGGCACTCGGGGAAGCCGGTGAGCGACTCCACCCTCGTGACGGGCACGCCGTAGGAGGCGATCGCGGCGGCGGTGCCGCCGGTCGACACGATCTCCACGCCCGCGGCCTCAAGCCCCCGCGCCAGGTCTTCCAGACCCGTCTTGTCGTAAACGGTGATGAGCGCACGGCGGATGGCGATGCGGGTCACTTCGTGGTCCTTCCTGATGTCGTGCCCAGGCGTACGGTGCGCCCGGTCGTGGTCCAGCCCTCGCGGGCCATCCGGCCGACCATCTCGACCAGAAGCGCGCGCTCGACGGTCTTGATCCGCTCGTGCAGCGACTTCTCGTCGTCGCCCTCCAGCACCGGCACCGCCTCCTGGGCGATCACCGGGCCGGTGTCCACGCCCGCGTCGACCAGATGCACGGTGCAGCCGGTGACGCGGACGCCGTACGCGAGCGCGTCGCGCACCGCGTGCGCGCCGGGGAAGGCCGGCAGCAGCGCCGGATGGGTGTTGACGACCGGGAACGCGGCCAGCACGCGAGGGCCGAGGATCTTCATGAACCCGGCGGAGACCACGAGGTCGGGCCGGTGCCCGGCGATGCGCACCGCCAGCCTCTCGTCCCATTTGTCCCGGTCGGGGTAGTCGCCTACCCTCTCGACGAACGTGGGGACGCCCGTGCGCTCGGCCCGCGCCAGGCCCTCGATGTCGTCGCGGTCGGCTCCGACGGCGACCACCGTCGCGCCGTACGCGTCGTCGGAGGCGGCGTCGAGCAGCGCTTGCAGGTTGGTCCCCGATCCCGAGACGAGGACCAAAAGCCGGAAGGACAGGGCGGAACTCCTTCGTGAGCTGGCTTCGTTTTGCAGGTGATTACCGGGAGATGGTTCCTTAGAGATGGTCGCGCGTGGAGGGCAGGCCCTCGACGCAGCTAAAGCGTATCGGGCGCCGGCCATCTGGATTCACGACGGGCTATGCGAACGCGAGGCGAGGAGACCGTGACAACATCCCTTGAGACTTCGGCCCCCACGACAGGAGGGCGCAGGGCGCTGGCCCTGGCCGTCACGGCGCTGGTCTTCACCCTGCTGCTGCCGCCCGCGGGGCTGGCGCTGTCGGTTTTCGCGTTCGTCGTGGCCGTCCGCGATCTTCGCCTGCTGAACCGCGCGCGGCAGGGCATCGGCATGGCGACGGGAGCCGTGGTGCTGTCGACGCTCGCGTTCGTCCTGGGCGCCGTCACGACGGCCTTCCAGCTCTACTTCTCGGCGGAGCTCAACGCCTACACCGAGTGCCGCAAGGGCGCGGGCACGGTGGCCGCTCAGCAGCAGTGCTCCGACCAGCTCATGCGGGCCTTCGAGGACAAGCTCGGCATGGCCTGGCCCGCCTCGGTGCCCGCCCCCGCCTGACGCCCCCGCGTGACCGGCACTCCTCCGGTTTGCCCTTGACGTACGGGTCAGGGTTTACCGTCGCGGCGGCGTGCGGGCGGGTCCGCACGGCCGCTCACGTCGTCGCGCGAGGAGAGACGCATGCCCGAGACACCGCCCGGCACCGTACGGGAGATCCGGCTCGCCGAGGTTCCGGCCGGTCTGCCCGGCCCCGAGCACCTGGCCGTCGTGGAGGTCCCACCGCCCGTGCCGGTGGCCGGTGAGGTCTTGGTGCGCAACCGCTGGTTCCAGGTCTTTCCGGCGTTGCGCACTTTGATGGCCGGGGGCGTGCCGGGCGCGCCCTTTCCGCCCCTGCGGCCCGGCGACACGTTGTTCGGCCCGGCCGTCGGCGAGGTCGTCACGGCCGGGGAGGGCGTGCGCCTGCGGCCGGGCGACCTGGTCTCGCACTTCCAGGGCTGGCGCGAGTACGCCGTGGTCCCCGCGTCCGAGCCGCTGGCCGGCTCCCTGCCCGATCCCGCCGCGCACCTCGCCCCGGGGGCCACGGCGTACGCGGCCCTGACGCGGATCGCGGGCCTGCGCCCGGGAGAGACGGTTTTCGTCAGCGGGGGCGCCGGAGGCGTCGGGTCGCTCGCGGGTCAGATCGCCCGCCTGCTGGGCGCGGCGCGCGTGATCGGCAGCACCGGTTCGGCCGCGAAGGCCGAGCGCATGACCGCCGAGCTCGGCTACGACGCGGTCGTGCTCCGCGACGGCGGCCCGATCGGCGCGCGGCTGGCCGAAGCCGCGCCCGAGGGCGTCGACGTGGTCGTCGACAACGTCGGCGGCGAACAGCTCCGCGCGGCGGTCGACGCGGCACGGCCCGGCGCCCGCATCGTCCTGGTCGGCACGCTGGCCACCCAGCTGTCGGCGGCGTCCACCGGCGCGACCGCCCCGGTGGAGCTGGACACCTTCCAGCTCATCCTGCGGAACATCACCCTCCGGGGCCTGACCGGCGTCGACGCGGCGACCGCCGCGGAGTGGACGGAACGCTTCGGCGCCTGGCTCCGCTCGGGATCCATCTCCTTCCCGCACACGCGGATCTCGGGCCTCGACCGCGCGCCGCTGGCCCTGCGCGGGCTCTTCGACGGCCGGCACGTCGGCACGGTCGTCGTGGAGCCATGACAACGCGGCTCTGATCATGCGACCGTAGAGGTGCGATCGCGACGAACCGGGCGACACGGCGTGACGGTGGAGGCGGGATGGGCATGCGGATCGGCGACGCCGCGGCGGCGACGGGGACCACTCCGCGCGCCCTGCGCTTCTACGAGCAGCGCGGGCTGCTCCTCCCGCCGCGCACCGCGTCGGGTCAGCGGGAGTACGGCCCGCGTGAGATCGCCCGCGTCCGTCTGGTGCGCCAGTTGCTCGCCCTCGGCCTGACCGTCGAGGACGTCGCCGGCTGCGCCGACCGCCTGGACCTGCTGGAGGGCGACGCCCTCCCGCCGTACGGCTCCCCCGGCTGCACGGGCGGCACGGGGGTCGTCCAGCGCCGCATCGCCGCCCTGAACGACGAGATCGGCCGCCTCACCCGCCTGCGGGACCGCCTCGCCGCGACCGTCCCCGAACCCGGGCGATCGGTGGGCCGGTGAGGCCTCAGTCGCGGTCCCAGGCGTAGGGGTCGACGTAGATGACGTGGCCCCCGCGGTCGTCGGTCTCGTCGACGATGTCCGTACGCGGCTTCGGGGCGGCGGCCGCGGGGGGTTTGCGCGGCGGCTGCGACCGGCTCCGCCGGGCGGTCATGGCGTCGAACGTCTCCGCCGTCGCCGCGGCGTGCTCGTCGGTCCAGTCGTCCCTGATCACCGGGATCGGCTGGGTCTCCGCCTCGGTGGCGTCCAGCCAGTGCCCCGGCAGATGGGCGCCCCGGGCCGGCCGCACCTTCCCGGCCGCCTTGGCGATCACGGCCCCGGCCTTCCTGACCGGCTCCGGCGGGGTCGCCGGCCGCCGGGAGATCAGCCACCAGTTGGCGATGCCGGCCGAGATCCCGGCGGCCACGCCGACCTCCAGCGCGACCGACAGCGCCACCTCCCAGGGGGAGGGCCCCACGGCGGCCAGCCCGGCCCCGCCGAGCGGGCCGCCCGACAGCGCCGCGAGCGTCCCCGCCGCGAGCCCGCTGGTGATCCCGCAGACGAAGCCCCACAGCGGCGCGGCCTCGATCGAGGGAGTCGGCGCCACGCGGGCCGTCACCACGCCCGCGACCGCCCCCGCGGCGAAGGGCACCGCGATCACCGACATGACCCACGGGGGCGCGGTGCCGGACGGCGGCAGCGCGCCGAGCAGCGGCAGCATGGGGACCGCGCTCAGCTTGACCCCGGTGGGCGCGACCAGCGTTCCCGCGCCCACCGCGAAGCCCGGTCCCGCGATGTACGCCATTCCCCAGATCACGGCGTTGAAGAAGTAGAGCACCTCCAGGAGCAGGAGCAGCAGGCCGCCGACCAGGCCGGGGCTGAGGATCTCCGACATCTGCTGGATCCGGGTGAAGTTGACCGCCACGGTCACGAGGACGAGCACCGCCCCGGCCGTGAGGAGCAGCGCGGTCGCGACGGCCGTACCGGCGACGAGTGAGCGCGGCCGCTCGGGCAGCAGGCGCAGCATCGACCGCCACGGCCCGATCGTGCGGGCGGTGGCCACCGACCCCGTGACGAAGGCCAGCAGCAGGTGGCTGACGAGCGCCTCGCCCGGGAACGGCTGCATGATCTCGTTGCGTGACACCAGCGCGATCACCCCGGCGAGCAGCGCGTACGGCGCGGCCAGCGAGATGCCGGCCTGGGCGATGAGCGCGAGCTGGGCGCGGCGGCGGGCGTTCTCGACGTCGCGGGGGGTGCCCTTCGGCAGCCGGGCCGGCATCCTCACCCGCAGGTCGGCGTCGCGGGCCATCCACAGGCCCGCCCGGTAGAGCAGCGCGCCGGGCAGGATCATGAGCCCGATGGGCAGCAGGCCCACCCGGCCGCCGGGGATCGCGAACCCGGCGTGGTGGGCGGCCAGCCAGAGCTGGCAGGCGGTGCGGAACACGCCGGGCAGGCCCTCGCCGAAGGGCCCCCGGGGGGCGGCCATCCAGCCGACGAGCGTGAGCGTGGTGAGCACGGCGAGGCCGACGCCGAGCGTCCAGAACGCGGCCAGCATGCCGGAGACGGGAAGCGGACGGCGGCTCTCCTCGTCGTCGCCGGGGCCCACGCGGCCGAGGACGGCGCGGGGACCGGTCCTGAATTGATCGAGAAGTCCCGTCACGCTACCTCATAATCCCAGCGCGGCCCCCGCACGCCACGTCGCCACGCCGTTCATCCCTGCTCGAAATGGGATGATCTTGCAGTCACCGCCCGCGGCCGTGATACGCATCGTGACCTCACGCCGCCCAGGGAGCGCGAGGTCACGAACGGCGAAACCGCCGGGAGAACGGCCGGACCGCCGGAGACCCGCGGGACCACCGGCGGCCTGTCCGGCACGACTCCGGGGCCGCTGCTCCGGAGCCACTGCCCGATCGTCAGGACATGAGCTCGCGCATGAGGCGGGCGGTCTCGCTGGGAGTGCGGCCGACGCGGACGCCGACCTTCTCCAGGGCTTCCTTCTTGGCCTGGGCGGTGCCGGCGGAGCCGGACACGATCGCGCCGGCGTGGCCCATGGTCTTGCCCTCGGGCGCGGTGAACCCGGCGACGTAGGCGACGACCGGCTTGGTGACGTGCTCGTCGATGTAGGCCGCGGCCCGCTCCTCGGCGTCGCCGCCGATCTCGCCGATCATCACGATCGCGTCGGTCTCCGGGTCGTCCTGGAACGCCTGGAGCGCGTCGATGTGCGTCGTGCCGATCACCGGGTCGCCGCCGATGCCGACGCAGGTGGAGAAGCCGATGTCGCGCAGCTCGTACATGAGCTGGTAGGTCAGCGTGCCCGACTTCGACACCAGGCCGACGCGGCCCTTGGTGGTGATGTCGGCCGGGATGATCCCGGCGTTGGACGCGCCGGGCGAGGCGATGCCGGGGCAGTTCGGCCCGATGATGCGGGTCTTGTTGCCCTTGGAGACGGCGTACGCCCAGAACTCGGTGGTGTCGTGGACCGGCACGCCCTCGGTGATGACCACGCAGAGCGGGATCTCGGCGTCGATGGCCTCGCGGACGGCCGCCTTGGTGTGCGCCGGGGGCACGAAGACGACGGAGACGTCGGCGCCCGTCTGCTCCATGGCCTCCTTGACGGTGCCAAAGACCGGCAGGCCCTCGTGCGTGACGCCGGCCTTGCGGGCGTTGACGCCGCCCACGACGTTCACGCCGGCGGCGAGCATGCGGCGGGTGTGCTTGGTGCCCTCACCGCCGGTCATGCCCTGAACGATGATCTTGCTGTTCTCGGTGAGCCAGATAGCCATTACGCACCTACCGCGGCGAGCTCGGCGGCGCGCTTGGCCGCTTCGTCCATCGTGTCGACCAGCTCGACGCGCGGGAGCGCGGCGTCGGCCAGGATCTGCCGCCCGAGAGCGGCGTTGTTGCCGTCCAGACGGACGACCAGCGGGTGGGTCACTTCCTCGCCACGGCTCTCCAGCAGCTTGAATGCCGAGACGATGCCGTTGGCGACCGCGTCGCAGGCGGTGATGCCGCCGAAGACGTTCACGAAGACCGACTTCACCGACGGGTCGGACAGGATGATCTCCAGTCCGTTCGCCATGACCTCGGCCGAGGCCCCGCCGCCGATGTCGAGGAAGTTGGCCGGCTTGGGCCGCCCGGGGAACTCCTCGCCCGCGTACGCCACGACGTCCAGCGTGGACATGACCAGGCCGGCGCCGTTGCCGATGATGCCGACGTCGCCGTCCAGCTTCACGTAGTTGAGGTGCTTCTCCTTGGCCCGGGCCTCCAGCGGGTCCTCCGCGGCCTTGTCGACGTACGTCACGTGCTCCGCCTGGCGGAAGTCCGCGTTGTCGTCGAGGGTGACCTTGCCGTCGAGCGCCTTCACCTGGCCGTCGGCCGACAGGATCATGGGGTTGACCTCGACGAGGGAGGCGTCTTCGTCCACGAAGACGGCCCAGAGCTTCTCGATCAGCTCGGCGGCGCCGTCCAGCGCCTGCTGCGGGAGGCCGCCGGCCACCGCGATCTCGCGGGCCCTGGCGCGGTCGATGCCCGTCAGCGGGCTGACCGGCACCTTCGCCACCTTCTCCGGCGCGGTGTGCGCGACCTCCTCGATGTCCATGCCGCCGGAGGCGGAGCAGATCGCGAGGAACGTACGGTTGGCACGGTCGAGGAGGAAGGAGAAGTAGTACTCCTCCGCGATCTGGCTGGCCTCCTCGATCAGGACCTTGTGGACCGTGTGGCCCTTGATGTCCATGCCGAGGATCCGCGTCGCCTTGTCGTACGCGTCGGCGGCGTCGTCGGCCACCTTCACGCCGCCGGCCTTGCCGCGCCCGCCGGTCTTGACCTGGGCCTTGACGACAACGCGTCCGGTGAGCTGCTCGGCAGCCGCGCGCGCCTCATCCGCGGTGTGCGCCACGATTCCGCGCGGCACCGCGATGCCGTACTCCGCGAAGAGCTCCTTCGCCTGATGTTCGAACAGGTCCACGAGGGTCCGTCCCTTTTGATGTCCGAGGCCGGGCGCCGTCGTCCCGCCCGGCTATTCCGCGCAAGAAGCCTAGTCCCCGCGCGAGCATGGCCTTGTCATCGGGTCACCCGGAGCCTTGCCTTCAACCCTCGATTACGGCAAGGTTGGGCAAAATGCCTAAACGGTGGCGGGAACCGCAGAACGGACCCAGTCCACGATCTCCTGCGTCGTGGAGCCCGGCGTGAATATCCGCGCCACCCCCATCCGCTCCAGTTCGGGGATGTCGGCCTCGGGGATGATGCCGCCGCCGAACACGACGATGTCCTCGGCGTCCTCCTCGCGCAGCACCTCGAAGAGCCGGGCGAACAGCGTCATGTGGGCGCCCGACAGGATGGACAGCCCGATGGCCGCCGCGTCCTCCTGGATCGCCGTGCGGACGATCTGCTCCGGCGTCTGGTGCAGCCCGGTGTAGACGACCTCCATGCCCGCGTCCCGCAGCGCCCGCGCCACGACCTTGACGCCGCGGTCGTGTCCGTCGAGCCCCGGCTTGGCGACGACGACCCGAATCCTGCCTGCCATGAAGACCTCCCAGATGGTGCCGCTGCCCGAAGCGTAACCGCCGGGACGGCGAACCCTCCCCCGCGCCCGCTCGCCGCGCCCGCTGGGGAGCGGCTCAGCCGTCCGCCCCCGCCGCGCGCAGCAGCGCGCGCAGGCCGTCGACGAGCCCCTGCCGTTCTCCCGGGGTCATGGTCCGTACGGCCCCTCCGCCGTCCTCCCTCCATGCGTTCCTTTCGCATGCGAACTATTCGCGCGAATTGATAATCAACCCGCATAGCGCCTTTCATCTGCTATTTCACAGGAAATCTAGATTTCCGTGACTTTTCCGTGATCATGAACGGCAAAGATTCCCGGGGCGCTCTTGATGATCAAGGGCACTTACGGGAGGAACCCCACGTGAAGCGAGCAGTAATGGCGCTGGCGTGCGCCGCGACGGCCGCGCTCGTCGCGCCCGCCGTCGCCGCCCCCGCCCAGGCACAGACCACCGCGGGAAGCCAGGCGCGGCCCGCGAACCCGCTGGCGGCGCTCAAGAAGCAATTCGTCCCGGGCCGCGGCGTACGCGTTGTCTCGTCCGCCAACATGAGCTTCGGCGGCTTCATCAACATCAAGTCCGGCTCGAAGGGCGTCTTCGGATTCGGCCGGTCCGGAGTCTCGTCCTCCGACCTCACCACCAAAATCAACTACGGTGGCGGACTGGGCGACGACGACGAGCTCAAGGGCATCAACGACCCGATGAGGACCATCACCGTCGGCCGGACGTCGTACGTCTCCGGAGGCGTCTACGCCGACCTGCTCCCCGACGGCAAGTCGTGGCTGCGCCTGCCCGGGCAGGACCCGGACGCGGCGCTGACCGGCATCGGCGGCTACGTCAACCCGCTCGACCCGCGCGCCCTTCAGGCCGTCCTCGCGACCACCAAGGCCAAGGGCGCGGGCGGTGTCGTCAACGGCGCGCGGACCACGCTCTACCGCGGCACGATCACGGTGAAGCAGCTCGCCTCGGCGGTGCCGTCGCTGCGCAAGCAGCTGCCCTCCAGTGCGTCGAAGGGCGTGATCAGCTGGAAGCTGTGGATCGGCGGCGACCAGCTCGTCCGCAAGGTGGTCAGCTCGATGACGACGACCGTGAAGAGCAAGAAGATAAGCATCACCATCGAGTCGAGCAGCACGACCACCTACAGCGGCTGGGGCGGGAAGGTCACGGTGAAGGCGCCGCCGAAGAGCCAGGTCGCCACGACCTCGGACATCGACGGCAGCGTGCCGGACCTGCCGCAGGTCATCGACCTGGGCGACTGATCCGCACACGGATGTCGGCGGCGGCCGGGCTCCCCACCCGGCCGCAGCTCAGCGCCTCAGGCGCCGCCGCACAGAGCCACCCGGCCCGCCGCTCAGGGCCTCCCGCGCCGCCGCTCAGAGCTTCTCGATGGGCGCGTAGGCGAGCAGCAGGGTCTTCTCGCCGTCCCCACCGAAGTCGATCTTCACTCGGGTCTTCTCGGCGACGCCGTCCACGCTGACGACCGTGCCCAGCCCGAAGCTGTCGTGGGTGACGCGGTCGCCGGGCGACAGGCTCGGCACCTGGCGGCCGCCCGCCTTCGGCGCCGGCGCCGTACGCGCGGAGGGGCGGGAGGTCGCGGCCGACCAGGCGGTCTTGCCGGGGTCGCCGCGCCACTCGACCAGGTCTCCCGGCACCTCCGACAGGAAGCGCGAGGCCGGGTTGAACGACGGCGCCCCCCACGACGACCGCACCGCCGAGCGGGACAGGTAGAGCCGCTGCATGGCGCGGGTGATGCCGACGTACGCCAGCCTGCGCTCCTCCTCCAACTCCTTCGGGTCGCTCAGCGAGCGCATGTGGGGGAAGACGCCGTCTTCCATGCCCGTGAGGAACACCACCGGGAACTCCAGGCCCTTGGCGGTGTGCAGGGTCATCAGCGTGACCACTCCGCCGTGCTCGCCGGTCTCGGGAGCGCGGTCGCCCGGGGGGACGACCCCCGCGTTCCCGCCCGGGATCTGGTCGGCGTCGGCGACCAGCGAGACCTGCTCCAGGAAGTCGACGAGCGTGCCCTCCGGGTTGGCCTCCTCGAACTCGGCGGCCACCGAGATCAGCTCGTTGAGGTTCTCCAGGCGGCTCTCGTCCTGCGGGTCGCCCGAGGTCTCCAGCTCCGCGCGGTAGCCGGTGACGCGGAGCACCTCCTCCGCGAGGTCGGACAGCGGGAGCTCCTTGGCCCGGAGCTCCTCCAGCATCGCGACGAAGTCCCTGATCGCGTTGAGCGACCGGGTGGCCAGTCCCGGAGCCTCACCGGCCCGGCGCAGCCCGTCCCAGAAACCGATGCGCTCCCGGTTCGCGAACGCCTCGACCATCGCCTCGGCCCGGTCGCCGATGCCGCGCTTGGGCACGTTGAGGACCCGCCGCAGCGACACCGTGTCGTTCGGGTTGGCCAGGACCCGCAGGTAGGCGAGCAGGTCCTTGACCTCCTTGCGCTCGTAGAAGCGCACCCCGCCCACGACCTTGTACGGCAGGCCGGTGCGGATGAAGATCTCCTCGAAGACGCGGGACGCGGCGTTCGTGCGGTAGAAGATCGCCACGTCGCCCGGGGTGACGTCGTGGTCGTCGCAGAGGCGGTCGATCTCCTGCGCGACGAACATGGCCTCGTCGTGCTCGTTGTCGGCCGCGTAGCCGATGATCTTCGATCCCGCGCCCTGGTCGGACCACAGGTTCTTCGGCTTGCGGCCCTCGTTGCGCGAGATGACCGAGTTGGCGGCGTTCAGGATCGTCTGCGTGGAGCGGTAGTTCTGCTCCAGCAGGATCGTCCGGGCGTCCGGGTAGTCGCGCTCGAACTCCAGGATGTTGCGGATCGTCGCGCCGCGGAAGGCGTAGATCGACTGGTCGGCGTCGCCCACCACGACCAGTTCAGCGGGCTCGACGCCCTCGCGCACCACGTCGCCGTCGGCGGTCCGCACCTCGGGCCGCCCGACCAGCTCGCGGATCAGCGTGTACTGCGCGTGGTTGGTGTCCTGGTACTCGTCGACCATCACGTGCCGGAACCTGCGCCGGTAGTGCTCGGCCACCTCGGGGAAGAGCTGGAACAACGTGACCGTCAGCATGATCAGGTCGTCGAAGTCCATCGCGCCGGCCTCGGTGAGCCGCCGCTGGTAGGTGCGGTACGCCTCGGCGAGCGTGCGCTCCAGGTGGGTCGACGCCCGGTCGGCCGCCGTCTCGTAGTCGATCAGCTCGTTCTTGAAGTTGCTGACCTGGGCCGAGAACGACCGCGGCGGGTAGCGCTTGGGATCGAGGTCGAGCTCGCGGCAGACCATCGCCATCAGCCGCTGGGAGTCGGCCTGGTCGTAGATCGAGAAGCTGGAGGTGAACCCCAGCCGCTTGGCCTCGCGCCGAAGGATCCGCACGCAGGCGCTGTGGAACGTCATCACCCACATCGCCCTGGACCTCGGGCCGATCAGCTTGTCGACCCGCTCCTTCATCTCGCGGGCGGCCTTGTTGGTGAAGGTGATCGCGAGGATCTCCCCCGGCTGGACGCCGCGTTCCGCCAGCAGGTAGGCGATGCGGTGGGTCAGCACCCGGGTCTTCCCGGAGCCCGCCCCCGCGACGATCAGCAGGGGGCTGCCCTGGTGGGTCACGGCGTCCCGCTGCTGCGGGTTGAGGCCGTCGAGCAAGGGATGGGTGGCGGCTCCGATGGACACGTCCCTAGGGTATGACCGCCCACCGACATCCGGAGCCCACTCACCCGGCAAGTCCCGTTTAAGGTAATTGCCGGACCATGAGGAGGTTGCCCGTGCTGGACGAGGCGGATATCCGCAAAGTGCTGGTCGTCGTCGCGCACCCCGACGACATCGACTTCGGCGGGGCGGGAACGATCGCCAGGCTGACCGAGGCGGGGGCCGAAGTGGTGTACTGCCTGGTCACCGATGGCGACGCGGGCGGGTTCGACCGTCTCGTGGACAACGGCGGCATGGCGGCGCTGCGCCGGGCCGAGCAGACGGCGGCGGCCAAGTGCGTGGGCGTCGGCGACCTGCGCTTCCTGGGATACCAAGATGGCATGGTCGAGCAGACGCTCGGCCTGCGCCGCGACATCACGCGGGTGATCCGCCAGGTACGGCCGGACCTGGTCGTCACCTCGTCCCCCGACCGCAACTACGAGCGGCTCGGGCCGAGCCACCCCGACCACCGGGCCGTCGGCGGCGCCACCCTCGACGCGGTCTATCCCGACGCCCGCAACCCGTACGCCTTCCCCGAACTGCTCACCGACGAGGGCCTGGAGGCCTGGACGGTGCGCGAGGTCTGGCTGAGCGGCGGGATGGCCGCGAACCACTACGTCGACGTGACCTCCACCGTGGACCGGAAGATCGCCGCCCTGCGCGCCCACGAGAGCCAGACCTCGCACATCCCCGACCTCGACAGCATGATCAAGGGCTGGCTCTCCGCCAACGCGGCCGCCGCGGGCCTCCCCGAGGGCTCGTACGCCGAGGCGTTCCAGCGGGTCGCCACCGCCTGAGCAGGTCATCACACGCGGGTCATCGCAGACGGGTCATCGCAGACGGGTCATCGCAGACGGGTCATCGCAGACGGAGGGCGGCGGATCTCCACCCGGGGGTGGAGATCCGGCCGGTCTCCACCTCCGCCTCTCCCTTCTTCTCCACCCGCTTCTCCACCCCGGCGCCGATCCGGTCCGGGCCCGCTCTCCGTACGGTCTGACGCATGGAAAAAGCGCAGATCATCGTCGTCGCCCTCGCCGCCATCGCCTTCGTGATCTACCGGCAGACGACGCCGCGACCGGCCGCCAGGCGGGCCGGCCTGATCATCTCCGTGGCGTTGATCCTGGGCGGTCTCGCCTCCGACGGCGCGGCGCTGGTGGACCCGCTCCACCCGGTGCTCGCCGTCACCCTGCTCATCTCGGGCCTGCTCGTGGCGGCGGGACTCGGCGCGCTGCGCGCGACGACCACCCGGGTGTGGCGCGACCCGCACGGCGTCGCCTGGTCCCAGGGCACAGGCCTGACGCTGCTCGCCTGGGCGGGCTCCATCGCCGCCCGGATCGCGATGATGGCCCTGACCGCCCTGCTCGGCGTCGCCACGTCGCAGGGCTCCGTCCTCCTGTTCGTCGGGGTGACCCTCGGCGTCCAGTTCCTGGTCGTCGCCAGGCGCGCGAACGCCCTCCCCGGCGCCGCCGTCCCGGACGCGTACGCCGCCCGCTAACGTCGGGACGTGCCCATTCGTGACCGTCCGCACCGCTTCGGCCGTGACCGGCGAAGCCCGGAGGGCTCCCTGCCTCCCACCCCCGCACGAGCCCCCGCCCCCGCACAGGGCCCGGACCGCTCCGCCTCCGCCCGCAGGAACGCCGTCGCAGGCGTGTGCCTGCGGGCGGCGGTGATCGCGATGCTGGTCGCAGGGGAGGCGACCTCCCGGCCGGGCTTCGGCCTGACGGGCGAGCGCCTGGGCGTCACCCTGCTGACGATCGCGGCCTCCGTCGCCCTGGCGCTGACGATCATCTCCCGGCTGCCGGTCGCCCTCCCCCGGCGGTGGGACAAGGCGCTCGTGGAGGCCGTTCTCATCGGCTTCGTCATCGTGCTGAGCATCGCCCTCGACGCCGTGTCCCATGCGGGCCCCGCGGTCGGCGTGCTCATGTTCGGCGTCGGGGCGGCGGCCGCGCGGCACCCGCTCCGCCGCTCGCTGCCGCTCCTGCTGCTGGCTCTGGCGAGCCTGGCGGCGGTCTTCTCGGGCATGCTGCCGGTCACGGAGCTGACGGGGGCCGCCGCCGACAGAACAGACCGCGGCCTCAGCCTGTGCGTCTCGGTCTGCGTGGTCTTCACCGTCGCCTACGCGATCAGGGAGCGCAGGGCCGCCACGGCCGCTCAGGCGGGTGAGGCCGTGCTGGCCGAACGCGCCCGGATCGCCCGGGAGATCCACGACATCCTCGCCCACTCCCTGTCGGCGCAGATCGTGCACCTGGAGGGCGCCCGGCTGCTGCTGCGGGCCGACCGGTCGCAGGAGGCGCTCGACCGGGTCGAACGCGCCCGCGAACTCGCCAAGAACGGCCTGGAGGAGGCCCGCAGGGCCGTGGCGGCGCTGCGGGACGACATGCCGCCGCTGCCCGCCGCGCTGGCCGCGCTGGCCGAGGACTTCCACTCCTCCACGGGCAGGGAGTGCGGGCTCGACGTCCGCGGCCCCGAACGACGCCTGCCGCCCGAGATCGAGCTCGCGGTGATCCGTACCGCCCAGGAGGCGGTCACGAACGTGCGGCGGCACGCGCCCGGCTCCCCCGCCGCCGTACGGCTGAGCTTCCGCGACGGCGAGTGCGAGCTGGAGGTCGTCAACCCCCCGAGCGCCGAGCCCGGGACGCCTGGAGGAGGATACGGACTCGTGGGCATGCGCGAACGGGCCGAGCTTCTCGGCGGCACGCTGGAGGCCGGCGCCACCGGGGACGGCTTCCTGGTGCGGTTGCGGGTGCCGGCGTGACCGCCCGCGTTCTCGTGGTCGACGACCAGGCCGTGGTGCGCGACGGGCTCGTTCTGCTGCTGGGCCTGCTGCCGGAGATCGAGGTGGTGGGATCGGCCTCCGACGGCGAGACCGCGCTCCGCATGGTCGCCGGTCACCGGCCGGACGTCGTGCTCATGGACCTGCGCATGCCCCGGATGAACGGGGTGGAGGCCACCCGCAGGATCCGCGCCGAGTTCCCCGGCACCCAGGTGGTGGTGCTCACGACGTACACCGACGACGAGTCGGTCTTCGCCGCGCTGCGGGCCGGGGCACGCGGCTTCCTCACCAAGAGCGCGGACGCCGAGGAGATCGCCCGCGCCGTGGCCGCGGTCATGAACGGCGACGCCCAGCTCGACCCCGGCGTGCAGCGCCGCCTGCTGAGCACCGTCACCGGCGACGCCGTCCCCGGCGCCCCCACCGGTGACATCGCGGGTGGCATGGCGGGTGGTGCCACAGGTCACGCCACCGCCCCGCCGCCCGCGCCGTCCCGAAGGCGGCCCCGCGAAGTGTCCGAACCGGCACCGCCCGGGGACCCGGCTCCCGGCCCGCCGCCGGACGGGCTGACCCGGCGCGAGGCCGAGGTCCTGCGGCTCGTCGCACGCGGACTGTCGAACGCCGAGATCGCCGCCACGCTCTTCGTCAGCGAGGCCACGGTCAAGACGCACATCAACAACCTCTTCGCCAAGGCAGGTCTCCGCGACCGCGCCCAGGCCGTCGCGTACGCCTACCGGACCGGGCTCGCTCGTCCCGGCGACGACTGATCCCGGCCGGCCGGGCCGGCCCGGCGGTCGTCCAGACGGCGTGCCACCCGGGCGGCGGCGTAGCCGAGGGAGTTCGTCGCCACGTGCAATATCGCGGGCGCGAGCAGACCGGCGCGGTGGCGGAGCCCGTGGAACACCAGCCCCGCCACCGCGGTGGACGCCACCGTCCCCGCCACCAGCCGTCCCGCCTCCACGCCGCCCCGGCGACCAACGCCCCCAGCAGGCTCCTCCCCCACACCACCCGGGCGCGCGTCACCCAGGGCGGGGTCCTCACCCGCCGCCAGGCGTCCGAGGGCGGGGTTGGCCCGGGCCATGTCGAGCGCGGGCAGCACGTGCCACAGCCCGAACAGCACGGCCGACGCGGCGACCGCCGTACGCGCGGGCAGGACCCGGCCGAGCAGGGCCGGAAGCACGCCTCGGAAACCGACCTCCTCCAGCAGCACGGTCCCGAGAGGCACCTGGATCATGGCCTCTTCCAGCACCCGGCGGCGCGACAGCGCCAGCGCCCGCTGGTCGAGGAACAGCGGCCGGGTGCGGGGCAGCGCCACCCCGGCGGCGTACCCGGCGGTGACGGCGGCGGCGAGCGCACCGCCCGTCGCGGCACCCGCGCGGGCGCCCCGGAAGCCCAGCTCGGACCAGCTCAGCCCCTCCCGCCGGGCGATCAGCAGGAGCGCGCCGGTCGCGGCGGCCGACGTCAGCGGGGCCCAGCGCCGGGCGACGCGGTTGTTGAGCAGGTTCGCCACGGCGAGCACGCCGAGACCCGTCGCGATCGTCCGCTTCACGCCGTCCATCTCACGTCGTCCATCTCACGCCGTACGCTCCGCCTTCGCACGTGCACCGCCGCCTCGTCGCGCCACATCGTGACCTACCACGCCCTCGCCCGCCGCACCGCGGCGCCCGTACGGCATGCCGGAACGCCCGGGCGACGGTGCGGGGCCGGGGTCAGCAGGCCCCCACGCCCTCGTTGTAGCCCTGGGCGAAGTATCCCTGGCGCTTTTCCGGGGTGCCGTGGGCGTCCGGCGCCCACCAGGCGTCGGTGGGATCACCCGCCGCTTCGAGGTTGACGAGCAGTTCTTCCTCGTCGCCCTGTTCGGCCCTCAGCGCCCGCGCCTGGATGAGGCCGCTCAGCGCGGCCCCCGCGTAGCAGTCGGCCTGAAGCTCCCGCTCCACGTTGTAGCGGAAGTCGTCCACGAGCTGGGCCTGGACGGCGTGCCCCAGCTCGTGCGGGATCACCACGTAGACCGCGCCGTCGCCCATCTGGTCGTACATCGCCCTCAGCCAGGCGGCGTCGTAGGCGACGAAGTGCCCGTCCGGGCAGTAGAAGGCGTTCTCCGGCACTGCCGGCTGCCCGCCGCAGTCGGGGCCGCCGTTCCCCTCGTACGCGACGAAGCGCGTGATCGGGCGGTAGGTCTCCCCGCTCTGGCGGAAGCGGTCCGCCCAGAACCACTCGGTGAGGCACCGGGCGAGCTTCACGTCGCCGGGGAAGTCGTCGCCGTTGCCCCTGCACGGCGTCGCCCGGGACGCCGTGTCGCCCTGCTGCGCGCGGTCCGGCGGAGGAGACCCGGCGAGCGTGCCGCAGGACGCGACCAGGGTCACCAGGAGGAAGAACGCGGCGAACGCTCGACGGGTCATTCCACTGCTAATACCCCAAATTCCGGGAAAAGTTCGCCAAAACTCACAGGTAGTGGTCACAAACTCCAGAGGTGCACGGGCTCGTTGGTGTGCATGTGCTCCAGGTAGCGCAGGGTCATCCGGCGCAGCGCCTCGTGGTCCCCGCCGAGAGCCCGGGCCGTCCTGACCTGCCAGTCCGCGCCCGTACGGCCGGTCACGCAGCGCCGCTCGATGATGCCGAGCAGCCGGTCGCGCTGGACCGGGTCGACCTCCCACAGGTCCAGCCCGTGATAGGCGAGGGGCAGCAGCCTCCGCAGGATCAGCTCGGCGGCGGGCACCTCCCCCAGGCCCGGCCAGTAGAGGCGGGCGTCGAGGCCGTGCCGCGCCGCGTTGCGGAGGTTGTCCTCGGCCGCGGCGAAGGACATGCGCGACCACACGGGGCGTTCGGCCGACGGGAGCACCCGCATGAGCCCGTAGTAGAACGCCGCGTTGGCGGCGATGTCCGCGACCGTCGGCCCGGCCGGTAACACCCGGTTCTCCACCCGCAGGTGCGGGACGCCGCCGGCCACGTCGTAGACGGGCCGGTTCCAGCGGTAGACGGTGCCGTTGTGCAGCCGGAGCTCGTGCAGCCCGGGCACTCCGCCGTCGGCCAGGACCTGCCTCGGATCCTCCTCCTCGCACAGCGGCAGCAACGCGGGAAAGTAGCGGACGTTCTCCTCGAACAGGTCGAAGACCGAGGTGATCCACCGCTCCCCGAACCACACGCGGGGCCGCACGCCCTGCGCCTTCAGCTCCTCGGGGCGGGTGTCGGTGGCCTGCTCGAACAGGCTGATCCTGGTCTCCCGCCACAGCTCCCTGCCGAACAGGAAGGGCGAGTTGGCCGCCACCGCCACCTGCGGGCCCGCGATGGCCTGGGCCGCGTTCCAGTGGTCGGCGAACTGCTCCGGGCTCACCTGCAGATGGAGCTGGACGCTCGTGCACGCCGCCTCTGGGGTGATGCTGTCGGCGTAGGTGTCGAGCACGTCGACGCCCTCGATGTGGAGGTGCAGGTCCTCGCCGCGGGCGGCGAAGATCTGCTCGTTCAGCAGCTTGTAGCGCGGGTTGGCCGACAGCGTCCCCTCGCTGACGTCCGACTCGCGCAGCGTCGGGAGGATGCCGACCAGCATGAGCTGCCCGCCGACGCGCGCGGCCCGTTCCTGCCCGCGGTTGAGGCGGCGCCGTACGGACTCCTCCAGCTGCCGGCTGCCGTCGCCGGACAGCACCTGCGGCGGCACGTTGATCTCGACGTTGAACTGGCCCAGCTCGGTGGCCCAGTCGGGCTCGGCGATGGCGGCCAGGACCTCGGCGTTCTTCATCGCCGGCTCGCCCCGCGCGTCGACCAGGTTCAGCTCGATCTCCAGGCCCATCAGCGGCCGTTCGAACTCGAACCGCGACCCCCGCAGCATCTCCGCGAGGACCTCCAGCGACAGCTTGACCTTCTCCCGGTAGCGACGGCGGTCCTCCCGGGTGAAGGACACGGAGGGTACGTCACGGCCCATGCCCGAAGCGTCGCACGCCGAGGGGCGATCACACCAGACGGGCCGACCCAGAAGGGGTCAGACCAGGCGCCTCGCGGTGGCCCACCGCGAGAGCTCGTGCCGGTTGGAGAGCTGCAGCTTGCGCAGCACGCTCGACACGTGGGTCTCGACGGTCTTCACCGAGATGAACAGCTCCTTGGCGATCTCCTTGTACGCGTAGCCGCGCGCGATCAGCCGCAGCACCTCCCGCTCCCGCTGGGTGAGCGAGTCGAGCTCGGGGTCGATGGGCGGCGCCTCCGTCGAGGCGAACGCGTCGAGCACGAACCCGGCGAGCCGCGGGGAGAACACCGCGTCGCCGTCCGACACCCGGACGATCGCGTCGGTCAGCTCGGCGCCGCTGATCGTCTTGGTCACGTAGCCCCGGGCACCGCCCCGGATGACCCCGATCACGTCCTCGGCGGCGTCCGACACCGACAGCGCGAGGAAGCGCACCTGCGATCCCGAGCCGAGCACCCGCCGCAGCACCTCCTGGCCGCCGCCGCCCGGCATGTGCACGTCGAGCAGCACCACGTCGGGCTCCAGCTCGGCGATCGCCGAGACCGCCGACTCCACGTCCTCGGCCTCTCCGATCACCTGGATCGACGGGCCCAGCTCGGCCCGTACGCCGGACCGGAACAGCCGGTGGTCGTCGACGATCAGCACGCGTACGGTCTTCATGTGTCCCTCTTCATGGTCAGCATGACCTCGGTTCCGTCGCCGGGCTCGGTCCTGACCCGGGCGCTTCCGCCGTTGCGCTCCATCCTGCCGATGATCGACTGGCGGATGCCCATCCGGTCATCGGGGACGTCGTCGAGCACGAAGCCCTTGCCCCGGTCCCGGACGAACACCGTCACCTCGTCGGGCTCGACCTCGGCGTAGACGGAGACGACCGAAGCCCCACTGTATTTGCACGCGTTGACCATCGCCTGCCGGGCGGCGTGGAGCAGGGCCGCCATGTTCTCGGTCAGCTCGCAGTCGCCCACGCAGACGACCTCGATCTGCACGCCGTGGGCGTCCTCCTCCTCGGCCGCGACCCGGCGTACGGCGGCGGCGAGGGTCGCGTCGGCGTCCTGCTTGGGCTGGTAGAGCCAGTTGCGCAGTTCCCGCTCCTGCGACCGGGCGAGCCTGGCCACCTCGCGCGCGTCGTGGGCGTTGCGCTGGATGAGGGTCAGCGTGTGCAGCACCGAGTCGTGGACGTGGGCGGCCACCTCGGCCCGCTCCTCCTGCCTGATGCGCTCGGTGCGCTCCCGCTGGAGCTCCTTGACCAGCGAGGCGAGCCAGGGCGCGGCGATCATGAGCATGCCGCCGACGACCACCGCCGTGAACACCAGCCCGGTCCGGGCCTTGGCCAGCTCGCCGCTCGCGGCGAGGAAGCCGATCGCGCCCACGACGACGAGCAGCGCGCCGATGCCCGTGCGGACCCAGGTCGTGCTGACCTGCTTGACCGCTCCGGACATCCAACGCTGCCGCCGGCCCGGGTCGGCCTGCTGCCAGAGGATCAGCGCGCCGATGCCGCCCACGGCGATCGGCCAGGTGCCGAACCCGCCGCTGGACGCGCCCGTCAGCCAGGCGAAGGCCCCCAGCGTCAGCCACAGCACGCCGTACGCCGCGAGCTGACCCCACTCGCGGGCGGGCTCGTGGCCCTTCACCTCCTCCTTGGGGGTGAACATCCACAGCGCGGCGTACGCCACGAGGCCCAGCCCGTCGACGACGGTGAGCAGCACGAAGGCGAGGCGCAGCACGACGGGGTCGAGGCGCAACTGGGCGGCGGCGCCCTGGGCGACGCCCGCGACCACCCGGCCCGACACGGGCCGGACCATCCGGGGGTACGCCGCGACGGCGTTAGGCATCTCAGACATCTCGGAAAGCATCGTCACACGTCACGGAGCATGCGCGCATCAGGGCATGCCCTGATGTGGCCCCTGGGGACTCGGGGACGGCTCAGGGTCGATGCCCGCCGAGGACGCGGGGCGGCCGACACCGGCGATTCACAGTTACCAGGAGACCTGCTTGAGTACGCTCCACCCGGTGGAAACCGACGCCGTACGTGAGGAAGAGCGCACGGACCGTGTGCTTCGTGACGCCATGGTCGACAAGCTGCGGGACTGGGGAAACGTACGCACCGGGCCCGTGGAGGCCGCGACGCGTGCCGTGCCCCGCCACGTGTTCGTGCCGTCGGTGACATTGGAACAGGCATACGGGCTTGATTCGGTGGTCACTCATCGGGACGAGAACGGAAGAGCGATCAGCTCTGCCTCCGACCCCGGGGTGGTCGGGGCGATGCTGGAGCAACTGGACGCCCGGCCCGGTCATCGCATCCTGGAAATAGGCGCGGGGACTGGCTACAACGCCGCGCTGCTCGCCGAGCTGGCCGGGCCGACGGGACAGGTCACGACGGTCGACATCGGAGCCGGCATCGCGGCGGGAGCCCGGCGAGGTCTGGGCGCGGCGGGTTACGACCGGGTGCGGGTCGTCCACGGAGACGGCGAAGCCGGCCACCCTGAGCACGCGCCCTATGACCGGATCATCGTCACCGCGGGCGCGTGGGATGTGCCACCCGCGTGGCGGGAGCAGCTCGCACCGAACGGGCGGCTGGTCGTCCCGCTGCGGATCCAGGGCGTCACCCGGTCGGTGGCGCTGGAACTCGACGGCGTGAGGCCGCCGGCCGAGTTCGGGCGTGGGGGGTCGCCAGGGGCCGCGATGAGCTGGCGGGCCTGCGGATCGAAGTCCATCCGAAGGAAAGCGCCGGCAACCCCGCCGCCATGATCACGGCGGACAAGAGGCACAGCAGGGTGTTCGTCACCGCGACCGGTGGTTGACGCCACTTCCGTCCGGTGCCCGACAACCGTACGGCCAGGGTCGCCGACGTGGGCCGCACGCTCGGCATATGCGATGCCTCCCTGATGTGGCCCCTGGGGACTCGGGGACGGCTCAGGGGTTCCCCCGATGGCAGGGCCACGGCCGGCACGGCCAGGATGGGACCATGACCGAGGCGCCATCCGCTCCCACTTCCGACCCCGCCGGCCAGCCAGAACCCGAAAGGGTGCTGAGCCGCCACCGGGACGGACGCATGATCACGGGCGTGTGCGCGGGCCTCGGCAGGTACACGGGCATGGACCCGGTGCTCTTCCGGGTCGGCTTCGCGGTGCTGGTCCTCGCCTCCGGCATCGGCGTCATGCTGTACGTCGCGGCGTTCCTGCTGATGCGCCGCCCGGACGGCGGCCCCGGCCACCTGGAGCAGTGGACCCGGCGGATGTTCGACGCCGAGACCGTGCTCGCGTTGCTGGCGGCGGTCTTCGCGTTCGGGCTGATCATCAATGTGGCCTCGGGCGGCATCAACCGCGGCACGATCGTCGTCGGCACGCTGCTGGCCATCGTGCTGATGGCCGCCCACGCGCGGGGCGTCGACCTGCTCACCATGGCCAGGTCGATGCCGGAACGGGCGACCGGCCGGCGCGGCATGACCAGGTCCACTCCCGGGTTCGCACCGTTCGCCCCCTTCGCGCAGCAGCCGTACGGGCCGGCGCCGCAGCCCGCCGAGACCACGGCGATGCCGGGAACGTACGCCCCGCAGGCCCCTGGGCGGGGGCCCGAGCCGTCCGTCCGCGGGACCGCGGACGACGCGACCCCCGAGGACACCACGCAGGACACCACCGAGAACGCCGCCGCCCGGCGGTTCGCGTCGGAGCCCACCCGGGAAACGGTGTCGGAACCCCTGCGGGACACCGCGCCGGAGCCCGCGAGTGACGTGGACGCCGGGCACGGCGCGGGTTCTGCGGGGCGGGCCGACGGCGACCCGCCGACCCGGGCCTTCGAGCCTCCGGCCGGGACGACCCCGCTGTCCATGCCGGACGCTCCGGGCTCCGGCGGCTCCGGCGGCTCCGGCGCGAGTAACGCCGGGCCACGCGACTCCGGGCCACGCGACTCCGGCGCGGGCGGTCCCGTGCCGCCGCCTCGGGGCGCGGACGGGTACCGGCGGCTGTCGGACCTGGCCCGCGAGGCGCGGGCGAGCGCGCGGGGCGACCTCGGCTCACCCGGGCAGGCGCCGGGCCGCGCCGCCGGCCAGGGCTTCGGAAGCGGCCAGGGGTACGGCGCGGGCGAGCCCTTCGCCCCCCACGGCCCGTACACGAGGCGGGAGCCGTACCGGCCGCTCGGCACGCCCTACGCGGCGGACCCGTACGGGCCGCCCGTGGCCCCGCCGCCGCGGCCCAGGAAGCCCAAGCGTCCGAGGTCGTTCGTCAGCGGCCTCACCATATGCCTCGCCCTGATCGTTGGAGGGATCATGGTCACCATGCAGCGGACCGGCACCGGCACGGTCGGCCTCCCGGTCGTCGGCGGGGCGGTGCTCGTCACGATCGGCGCGGGCCTGCTCGTCGCCGCCTGGTTCGGACGGGGCGGCGGGCTGGTCGCCGCCGGCACGATCGTGGCGCTCGTGCTGGTGGGAAGCACGACGGTCAACGGCATTCCCCGCAAGGTCGGCAGTTTCGTCTGGCATCCCGTCACCGCCGTCCAGTCGCCCGGCACCTACGAACTGGGCGTCGGCGATGGCAAGCTCGACCTGAGCGACATTCCACTGAAGTCCGGCGCCCGGCTGAGGTTCGACGCCTCGGTGTCGCTGGGCCAGCTCGCGGTGATCGTCCCGCCCACCGCGCGGGTCGAGGTGTACGGCTTCACGAAGCTGGGCGAGGTGCGGATCGACCACCAGGTCGAGGACGGCACGAACGTGCGGTTCGATCGCATCCTGGAGCCCGAGACACCCGGCAAGGGCGACGCGCCCACGATCGAGCTGCACGTCAAGGCGGGCGTCGGTGACGTGGAGGTGCGCCGTGCTGCCTGACCCCCACACCGATCCCCGTGCCGGGCGCCCGCGCCGGGTCCACCGTACGAGCTGGATGTGCCTGCTCTCGGGCCTGCTGTTCATCGGCATGGGCATCCGCTACCTGACCGGGCCCGATCCCGACGCGGTCGTGATGGCTCCCCTGCTCGTCGGAGGGCTGGGGTTCGCGGCCTTCATCGCGATCCTCGCGAAGGCCATCCGCCGCTGACCCCTTCCCGCTGACCTCACCTCGTCGACCCCGGGCCGGACTTCCCGCCCGGGGTCGAGGTATTTCACGGCCGATTCGGGGATCCGCTCGCCAGAAGCATACTCAGTATGCATACTGAGTATCCATGTCCGTACGACACGGCCTGCTCGCCCTGCTGAGTCAGGGCCCGCGCTACGGCTACCAGCTGAAGACCGAGTTCGAGGCGTCCACCGCCGACACCTGCCCGCTCAACATCGGGCAGGTCTACACGACGCTGTCCCGCCTGGAGCGGGACGGCCTGGTGTCCCGCGCCGGGGAGGACGAGCAGGGCCGCGTCCGATACGCCATCACCCCCGACGGCAACGGCGAACTCGACCGGTGGTTCGCCAAACCCGTCTCCCGGGCCGACCGGCCCCGCGACGAACTCGTCGTCAAGCTCGCCATGGCCGCCACCACCCCCGGCGTGGACGTGGCGGCGGTCATCCAGGCGCAGCGGTCCTCGACGATGCGGACCCTGCAGGAGCTCACGCGGGCCAAGCGGGGCTTCGACGCGTCCGCCGAGGCCGCGCAGCGCCTGGTCCTCGATTCGATGATCTTCCAGGCCGAGGCCGAGCAGCGCTGGCTCGACCACTGCGAAGCAGTCCTCGGCAGCCCCTCCGACTCCAGCCCAGCCAAGGAGACCACGTGACCGAGCGTGAGCCGTCCGCGTCCCCAGCGGACCAGTTACCCCGCCCGGACGGCGAGCCGATCGTCCGCCTCGCGGGCGTCGTCCGCGTCCACGGCGAGGGGCCGAACGCCGTACCCGCCCTGCGGGGCGTCAGCCTCGACGTGCGGGCCGGTGAGCTGGTCGCCGTCATGGGCCCGTCCGGGTCCGGCAAGTCCACCCTGCTCAACCTGGCGGGAGGGCTCGACCGGCCGACCGAGGGGTCCGTCCTCCTCGAAGGCCGCGAACTGCGCGATCTGCCGCCCAAGCGGCTCGCGGAACTGCGCCGCAGGAGCGCAGGCTACGTGTTCCAGGATCTCAACCTCATCCCGTCGCTGACGGTGGCCGAGAACGTCGCGCTGCCACGTGAGCTGGACGGCGTGTCCACGGCGACGGCCCGGCGTGCGGCCCTGCGGGTGCTGGACGAGGTGGGCCTCACGGACCTGGGCGACCGGTATCCCGACGACCTGTCGGGCGGTCAGCGCCAGCGGGCCGCCATCGCCCGGGCGCTGGTCGGGGAGCGCCGCCTGATCCTCGCGGACGAGCCCACCGGGGCGCTCGACACCCGGGCGGGTGACGAGATCATCCAGGTGCTCCGGCAGCGCGCCGACGCGGGGGCCGCCGTGCTGCTGGTCACCCACGAGCCGAGGTACGCCGCCTGGGCCGACCGTGTCGTCTTCCTCCGGGACGGCCGGATCACCGATTCCTCCGACGCCGGCGGGACGGACGGGGCCGACGGCATGGGCGTGGTGAGCGCCCGATGAGAGGCCTGCGCGCGGCGCTGCGGATCTCGCGCCGCACCGCCTGGCGTTCGAAGGGGCGCAGCGCGCTGATCCTTGCGATGCTCGCGCTGCCCGTCGCCGTCGTCACCTTCGTGCTGACCATGTTCGCCACCGTGTACGAGATGTCACCCAGCCAGTACCCACTCGGCCGGGCCGACGCCGTGGTGCAGGGCGCCCCCGAGTGGAGCGGCCTCAGCCAGAACGCGTGGGGAGAGACCGATCCCCTGGAGAACGGCGCGAAGACGACGCCGTACACCCGGGCGGAGATCGCCGGGCTCATCCCCGGCAGCCGCCTGATCCCGGCGTCGCAGCAGTTCCTCCGTTATCTCGCCCCGGGCGGGTACGAGATGGGATTCGTCCGGCAGGTGGATCTGCGCGACCCGATGTCCCAGGACACCTTCCGGCTCGTGCGGGGCAGGCTTCCCGCCGCTCCCGGCGAGGCCGTCATCTCCGCCCAGCTGCTGGACGAGCAGACCAGGCCGGGCGTGACGCTCCTGGCCACGGAGGAACGACATCCGCTCCGGATCGTGGGCGTCGCCCTGTTCGCCCCGGCGAGGCCCGAAATAGTGATCTTCCCCGGCAGTCTGCCCGACTCCGCGTTCGGGCCCGCCGATCCCCAGCAGGTGACGCACGGCTGGCTCGTGGACGCGCCTCGTCCGCTGTCGTGGCCGGACGTCCGCCGGCTCAACGCGCGCGGTCTCGTGGTCAGGAGCCGGGCCGTCGTCGACAGCGCCTCGCCGGAGACGCGGTTCAACCTGAAGATCGACTCCTCCACGCTGCCGGTGCTTCCGTGGACCGGGATCGCGCTGCTGCAGGTCGTCCTCGCGGCAGGGCCGGCCTTCGCGGTCGGGCGGCGGCGCCGGGCCCGCGAGTTCGCGCTCGTCGCCGCCCAGGGCGGCTCCCCGGCGCAACTGCGGCTGATCGCATTGGCCGACGGGCTGCTCTTCGGCGTCGCCGGCGCCACGGCCGGAGCGGTGATCGGCGTCGCGGCGGTGCCGCTCGCGATGCCCGGCCTCGAACTGTGGATGAAGTCCCTGGCGGGCCCGTTCACCGTCCCCTGGATCTCGGTCGCGCTGGTCGCGGTGCTCGGGGTCGCCGCCGGGGTGCTGGCCGCGCTCGCCCCCGCCGTCGGCGCGGGCCGTACGGACGCCGCGGCGGTTCTGTCCGGCAGGCGCGAGCGGCGCCGCGACCGCGCGGGCCGGCCGCTGCTCGGAGCGGTCCTCGTCGTGGCGGGCCTCGCGGCGACGGCGGTGAGCGCCCGGCGCGGCGTCCACTTGATCGCCGCCTCGGCGCTGCTCACCCAGCTCGGGCTGGTGGCCCTGGTGCCGGCCCTCGTCCTCCTCGTGGGCCGGGCCGCCGCCCGGCTCCCCCTGCCGCTCCGCTTCGCCGTCAGGGACGCCGTACGCAACAGGGGCCGTACGGTGCCCGCCGTCGCCGCGGTGATGACCACGGTCGTGGTGCTCACCGCGATAGGTGTGGCCTGGCGGGCCACGGCCGTCACCCCCTTCCAGCGTGACCTGCCGCAGGGGCCGGTGGGATCACTCCGGATCTCGGCGGCGGACCTCACTCCGCAGCTGTGGGACCGCGTCCGCGCCGCCGTGCGGCGGGAGCTGCCCGCGGGCGTGCCGCTGGTCGAAGGACGGGCGCTCGCGACGAAGGCCGGCGTGCCGCTCGGCGTGAGCCTGCCGGGGCCGGTCGGCTCAGGGGAACAGCCGGTCTTCTTCCTGGACAGCGGGAGCGGTGGGCTGCTGGCCGGAGACGAGAGCCTGCTGCGCTACGTGCTCGGCCGCGAGGACCCGAAGGCGGTCGCGGCGCTGCACGCGGGAAAGGCGGTCGTGCTCAATCCCGCCACCGTCCGCAAGGGCAGGATCAGAGCGGATGTGATGGGGCAGCAGTACGCGGGGCCACCGGACCCGCCCGAATCGATCTCCCTGCCGGCCGTCGGGGTGCCGCCCACGGGGCAGGGCTGGACGCGTGTGGTCGTCGCGCCCGAGGCCGCCGAGAAGGCGGGTTACGGCACCGTCACCACCCTCCTCGCGGTGAACCCCGCGGACTACCGGACGTCACCGGCGACGGCGGACCGGATCGCCGCGGCCGTAGAGGCGATCACGCCCCACGCGATGGTCAGGCTGGAGACGCCGCGCGGTCCCGTGGACGACTCGGTGGCCCTGCTCGTGCTCGCCGTGGCGGCCGCCGTGCTCGTGCTGGGGATGACCTTCGTCGCGACCGCGCTGGCCGCCGCCGAGGCGCGGCCCGACCTGGAGACGATGGCCGCGGTGGGGGCGGCTCCACGGACGAAGCGGGCCGTCGTCGCGGGTCAGGCCCTGGTGATCGCGCTGCTCGGCACGACCGCCGGAGTGCTCGCCGGTCTGCCGCCCGGCGCCGCCGCCACCCGGGTGCCGTCCGGGCTGTACCGGCCGATGATGATGGTGCGGCCCGACGGGGTGCCCGTGGTCGTACACCCGCGGCCGCCGGCGCTCCTGCTCACGGTCCCGTGGTCACTCATCGCCCTGCTCGTCGTGGGGCTGCCCCTGCTGGCGGCGCTCGGCGGCGCCGTGTTCACCCGGTCGCGCCTGCCACTCCCCCGGCGCAGGGTGACGTGATCCGGCGCACCGCTACGTGCGCAGCGGGTCGGGCGTGCCGGGGGCGAGGGCGTCACGGACGGCGGTGAGGCAGCGTTCGACGACGGGGCGGGGGGCGAAGGCGTAGGTGCCGTCGCCGAACAGCTCGAACGTCATGTGGCCGTCGTACCCCCGGCGCGCGAAGGCGGCGAGGTAGTCGGCGAGCGGCAGCTCGCCGTCGCCCCAGGCGAGGTGCCCCGCCGGGCGGCCGTCGATGAGGTGGACGTGGCGGACGCGGTCGCCGAGCGCGTCGAAGTAGTCGTCGACGCCCTCCCCCGCGACCGCCATGCCGACCGTGTCGAGCACGGCGCCGAGGTTCGGCGCGCCGACCTCGTCCAGCATGCGGGCGAGCGCGCGGGAGTCGTTGAGAAGGTTCGACTCCACCCGCTGCAGCGGTTCGAGCACGCACGTCACCCCGAACCCGGCGGCGTACGCCGCGATCTCGGCGAGCGCGTCGGCGGACCGGCGCAGGCCGGTCTCCACCGGCTCGCCCTCGAAGCCGCGGCCGGGCGTCAGCAGCAGCAGTTCGGCGCCGAGTTCCGCGCACAGCTCGGCGGCGCGGCGGAACATCGCGATGCTCGCCGCGCGCAGCCGGGTGTCCGGCGAGGCGATGTTGACGGGATACATCACCTGCTCGGGCGTGAGGCAGCGCACCCGCAGGCCGCGCGAGGCGGCCCGGCGGCGTACGGCCCGGGCCTCGGCGTCGCTCACCCACGGCACGTGGAAGTGCGGGGCGACGCCCCACAGCTCCACCTCCTCGCGGCCGAGGTCGGCGGCGTCGTCGAGGAACCGGTCGAACGGCAGGTGCTGGTAGGAGAAGTTCGATCCGGTGATCCGCGGGAAGGACATCGGCGCTCCTGTCGCAGGGGAGGGGTGCGAGGTCATTTTCCGATTCCGTCGGCGAGGCCCTTGACGATGTACCGCTGGCCGGCGAAGAACAGCAGCACCACCGGGACGGCGGCGATCGTCATGCCGGCGAAGACGACGGGGAAGTCGGTGCCGTGCTTGCTCATCAGGCTCATCAGGCCGACGGGAAGAGTCTGCACGCCGGCGCCGCTGGTGAACACCATCGCGAAGAGATACTCGTTCCAGGCGAACAGGATGTGCAGCAGGACCGTCGACACGATGATCGGCTTGCACATCGGGAGGGTGATCCGCCAGAACGCGGTCCACCGCCCGCAGCCGTCCATCTCCGCCGCCTCGTCCACCTCGCGCGGCAGGTCCAGCATGTACGCCCGGATGAGGAACGTGGTGAACGGCACCCGGAAGGCCGTGTAGAGGATGAGCAGCGCCCAGAAGCTGTTGTACAGCCCCATGGACTGGAACATCTTGACCAGCGGGACCAGCGCCACGCTCGGGGCGAGCATCAGCCCGCCCAGGATGACGCCGGTGACCGCCTTGCCGAACGGGATGGCCACCCGGGTCAGCCCGTACGCCGCCCACGCGCTGAAGAAGACCGTCGTGACGGTCGACGTCACGGTGACCAGGATGCTGGTGGTGAGGTAGTTGCTGACTCCGCGGTTCCACGCCTTCTGGTAGCTGTCGAAGCTCCAGTGGGAGGGCAGCGCGAAGGGGTTGCCGAAGATCTCGCTGTTGGTCTTGAACCCGTTGACCAGCATCCACAGCAGCGGATAGACCACCACCACCGCGAGGCAGAGCAGGAACGACCACAGCAACAGGCGGGCGATCACCCCGAGGAAGCCGACGCGACTCACCACTCCACCCTTCTCCTGCGGGCGACCCACAGCTGTGCGACGGCGATGGCGAGCGTGACCACGAAGATGACCGTCGCGATCGCGGCCGCGTAGCCGAAGTCGTTGCGGACGAAGCCGCTGCGGTACAGCCAGGTGCCCAGCACCTGGGTCGAGTTGTTCGGCCCGCCTCCGGTCATGACCATGACCTCGTTGAACACCTGGAACGCCCCCGAGATCGTGACCATGATCATCACGCCGGTCATCTCGCGTACCAGGGGAAGGGTCACGTGGAAGAAGCGGCGGACGGGCCCGGTGCCGTCGATCGCCGCGGCCTGGTAGATCTCGCGCGGGATGCGCTGGATCGCGACCGCGAACAGCAGGGTCGAGTAGCCGAAGCCCTGCCACTGGCTCATCGCGATGATCGCCGGCATGGCCGTGCCCTCCTCGCCGAGCCAGGAGTGCCGGAGCCCGCCGAGGCCCACCCCATGCAGCAGGTGGTTGAGCACCCCGAGGTTGGGTTCGTAGATGAAGTAGAAGAGCAGGCCGGCGACGGTCAGCGAGATCGCGCTGGGGATGAAGTAGACGGCCCGCAGGGCGCGCTGCCACCTCTCGCCGCGCACGCCCTCGATGAGCGCCGCGAGCACGAGCGCGCCGAACACCTGGAACGCGATCGACACCACCGTGTAGAGCACGTTGTTGCCGAGCGACTTCCAGAAGACCGGGTCGTCCACGAGCTTGCCGTAGTTGGCGAGCCCGACGTACTTCTGGCTCCCGCTGAAGATGTCCCACTTGAGCGTGCTGAACCCGAAGTTCTCCACCAGCGGGAAGTACACGAACACCCCGACCATCGCGAGGGCGGGGACCACCCACGCGAGCCCGGCGGCCCGTCTGCTCATGGCGCGCACCGGCCTGCCCTCCCGGCTACTTCGCCGCGGCCGAGGCCTGGCGCACGCTGTCGAGCACCTGCTCGGGGGTCTTGCTCCCGGTGATCAGCGCCTCGCCGCCGGACAGCCACGTGTCGGCGACCTCGGGGACGGTGACCGTGTCGAGCCACGCGGCCAGCTTCGGCGCCTTGTTGACGAGCTCGATGCCCTCGTAGACCGCCTTGCTGGAGGTCTCGGGCGTGACGGCGCCGATGACCGTGCTGGGCTGGCCGTACGGCGGCGACGAGAGCGCCTGGGCGTTCTTCGTGCTCGTGACGAACTTCATGAAGTCGATGGCGAGCGGGACGCGCGGCGAGGCGGCGTTGACGAGATAGCCCTCGGGAGAGCCCTCGACGATCGACGGGTCGCCGGCCGCGCCCTGCGGCGCCGGGAGCTGGAAGATCCCGAAGTCGTCGGGGTCGAGCTTGCCCTTGGCCGTCTCGTTGTCGAACTCCAGGATCTCCTGGTAGTACATCGCGGACTTGCCGTCGGCGAACGCCTCCTGCGCGGAGGTGTACAGCACGCCGTTGGTGCCGCTCTTGGTGTCGGTGCAGGTGTCGACCAGGGTCTTGAACTGGCCGAGGGCCTTCGTGTAGCCGGGGTCGTCGAGCTTGGCCGTCTCCGGCTTGAGGTCCGCCTCGAAGGCCGCCGTCGGCACGTTGTACGCGAAGAGCTGCTGCAGGTAGTGCAGGGCCGGCCAGCCGTCCTTGTTGCCGAAGGAGACGGGCTCGTACCCGGCCTTGCGGAGCGCCGCGCAGCTTCCGATGAGCTCCTCGAACGTCTTCGGCACCTGGACCCCGGCCTTGGCGAAGGCGGCCTTGTTGTAGCCCATGAACTTGCCGTTGCCGTAGAGCGGGATGCCGTAGTTCTTGCCGTCGTAGGCGAAGGCCGACAGGGCGCCGGGGCTGAAGGTCTTGCCCCAGTCGGTGTCGGGGCCGATCACGCCGGTGAGGTCGGCCGCCCGGCCGCCGCGGACGAAGTTCTCCGCCCAGTTGCCGGTCCACGTGAAGTAGATGTCGGGCAGGGCGTTCGAGGCCGTGAGCGTCTTCGTCTTGTCCTTGATGCTCTGGTCGGTCTCCTGGATGAGCTGGATCTTCACGCCGGGATGGAGCTTCTCGTACTCCGCCGCCAGGTTCTCGAAGTAGGGCCCGGTGGGGTCTCCGGCGAACTTCGTCAGGATGCTCAGCGTGCCCGAGTATTCGGGGCTGGCGGCGGCGTCCGCCGCGGGAGCCTGGTCCGCCTGCCCGCCGCCGGTGCAGCCGGTCAGGACGAGCACCGACGTCCCGGCGAGTGCCGCGAACGCCGTCAGTGCACGAGGGCGCATGGGCTTCCTTTCTCTCGGGGGGTCTTCTCGAGGTCCTGTCTGGATCTCTTGGGGAGAGGAGGGACCGCCGGTGCCTGGGCACCCGAGATCCGCCGGGACGCGCTGCCGACACGACCCGTTCATTGACGGGTGACTGTACAGAGCATGTGATACCGGTACCAGACCCAAGCAAGAAGATTTTTTCTCCGCAGACCCCTCAGTCTCCCCAATCTCGATGAAACAGCAGATCACAGGGTTAGCATCCGCAAAATTCCCTCCCGGTGTTGACTCCCGCCCGGCAGGTGTGCCAGCGTCACCTCTGCGTGAGACCGGTATCAGGCAGGACGGCGCCCCGGTCCGCGGGCAATCCCGAAAGGACGCGAAAGCATGCTCGGATTCAACGAGCCGGAATTCCTCTCCCAGATGGCGAGCGCGGTGGCGTTGCGGCCCCAGATCGAGGAACTCGTCGATCGGCTCGTGGACGAGGGATTCGACAACCTCTACCTGGTCGGCGCCGGCGGCACCTACGCGCAGATGTGGCCCTACGAGCGGCTGGCGCGGCAGCGTTCCACCTTCGACGTGCGCGCGGTCATCGCGGCGGAGCTCATCGCCGCGGGCGAGGCGTCGCTCGGCGAGCGCTCGGTGGCCGTCTTCACCTCGGCCTCCGGCACGACCGACGACACCGTGCGGGCCATCGACTACTGCAAGGCCAAGGGCGTCCACACGATCGGCATCACGGGTTACCCCGACTCGCCCGTCGCGAAGAACGTGGACACCGTGCTGCTCACCGAGCCCAAGGCGTGGCCGTTCGACCCGCAGATGCTGATCCTCATGACCCGCCTGCTGTCCCGGCGGGGCGAGTTCGAGGGCTACGAGAAGCTCGCCGCCGAGCTCGACAAGCTCCCGCAGATCCTGCTGGAGGTGGCGAAGCAGACCGAGCCGGTCGCCGAGAAGTTCGCCGACGACCACAAGGACACCGGCTACTACTTCCTCATCGGCGGCGGCAACCTGTGGGCGTACGCCTACCTGTACTCCATGTGCATCCTGGAGGAGATGCAGTGGCTGCGCACCACGCGGGTGCACAGCGCCGAGTTCTTCCACGGCTCGCTCGAACTGCTCGAAGAGGACACCAGCGTCATCGTCTTCCAGGGCGAGGACGAGGCGCGGGGGCTCACCGAGCGCGCGGCGAACTTCGCCAAGCGCATCTCCAAGGACGTCACGGTCTTCGACACCAAGGACTACCCGCTCGACGGGATCAGCCCCGAGTTCCGCGGGCTGCTCGGCCCGCTGGTCCACGACGTGGCGACGGGCCGCGTGAGCAAGCACCTGGAGAGGGTGCGCGACCACTCCCTCGAACTGCGCCGCTACTACCGCGTCATGGACTACTGACCGTCATTCCCCCACCCCGGGCCTCCGCCGTGCGCCGTGCACGCGCGGGGGCCCGCCCCACAGGAGCCCGTCCATGAGAGTCCTCGGCTTCGGCGACAACATCGTCGACCGGTTCGTCGACCGCGGCATCGAGTATCCCGGCGGCAACAGCGTGAACGTGGCCGTCTACGCCCACCGCCTCGGCCTCGACGCCGCCTATCTGGGCGTGTTCGGCGACGACGAGCTCGGCGGCTTCCTGCGCGCGTCGATCTCCGCGCAGGGCGTCGCGACCGACCGCTGCGTCGTACGGGCCGGGGAGAGCGGCGTCTCGACCCTGCGCGTCGACGACGGCGAACGGATCTTCCTCGGCTTCAACGGCGGCGGCGTCACGACCAGGGAGCCGATCATCCTCGACGACGACCTCCTGCGGTACGCCGCCTCCTTCGACCTGGTGCACTCCAGCGTGTACTCCGCCGCGGAGAGCGAACTGCCGAAGCTGGCCGGTCTGGACACGCTGGTGAGCTACGACCTGTCCAGCGAGGACGAGTTCCGCACCCCGGCGTACCTCGACCGGATCTGCCCGCACGCCGACCTGGTGCTGCTGTCGTGCTCGCACCTCGGCGAGGCCGCCACCCGCGCCCTGCTCGCCGACGCCGTACGGCGGGGCGCGGGGCTCGCGCTCGCCACCCGGGGCGAGGAGGGGGCCATCGCCCACGATGGGCGGGTCACGCTCGCGGCGCCCGCGCGGCGGGTCACCGAGCCCGGCCTGATGGTCGACACCATGGGCTGCGGCGACGCCTTCCTCGCCGGGTTCGTGGCCCACCTGCTGCGCGCCGGATGGCGGGCGGGGGCGGCGCCGGGACCGGACGCGATCGGGAGCGCCCTGCGCGCCGGCGCGCGCTCGGCCCACGACCAGTGCCTGGTCGAAGGCGCCTTCGGCCACGGGCGGCCCGTCGTGGCTACCATGTGGCCATCTGGTGATCGCGAGAAGTGAGGACGCCGGACATGCCGACTGACCGGGGCCAGGCCGCCGGAAGGCCGACGATCTCCGAGGTGGCCGCCGAGGCCGGCGTCGGACGGGCGACCGCCGCCCGCACGCTCGGCAATTACGGGCACGTCAGCCCCGAGTTGCGCAAGCGCGTGCTCGCGGCCGCCGACAAGCTCGGCTACCGCGCCAACGCGCTCGCCCGCAGCATGTCGACGGGCGTGAGCCACACCATCGGGGTGATCGTCGCCGACATCGGCAACCCCTTCTTCGCCGGAGTGGTGCGCGGCATCTGCGACGCCTCCCGGGCCGGGGGCTTCGACACGATCGTGCTGAGCACGTACGAGGACCTCGACGAGGAGATCGCCGCCACGAACGTGCTGATCGACAAGCGCGTGGACGGCATGATCATCGCGTCCGCCGCCGTCGGCGGCCGGGACGTCGGCCACATCAAGGAGGCGCTGAACCGCGGCGTCCCCGTCGTCCTCGTCGACCGGGCCGTCCCGTCGCTCGACCTCGACGCGGTCGTCATCGACAACCGCGACGCGGCGCGCGAGGCGGTCGAGCGGCTGATCGCGGCGGGGCACCGGCGGATCGGCTTCGTGTGGGGACCGCCCATGGACCGGCCTCCCGCGACCCGCCGCGAACTGCTGGAGGCGGCGTCCCGCAACCTGTGGACCGACGGCGAGCGCCTGCGCGGCTACCTGGACGCGCTCGACGACGCGCGGATCCCCTTCGATCCCGACCTGGTGATGGTCGGGCGCAAGCTGGAGGAACGGGTCACCGAGGAGGTCGCCCGCATGGTCGCCCTGCCCGACCGCATCACCGCGCTGTTCTGCACGGAGACCGACGCGGTCACCGGAGCCCTGCGCGCCCTGCGGGCCGCCGGCCTCGCCTACCCGCGCGACGTCGCCCTGATCGGGTTCGACGACAGCGCGTGGGCGGCGGTCATGGACCCGCCGCTCACGATGATCGAGCAGCCCGTGCACGACCTCGGGGCGAAGGCGGCCCAGGTGCTCCTCGACGGCATCCGGGGTGGCGAGCCCGTCCGGGAGACGCACACGCTGCGCTCCCGCCTCGTCGAGCGCGCCTCCGTCGCCCCGCCGCCGTCCCCGCCCGCGTGATCCCGCCGTCGCCTCAGGGGATCAGGCGCGGAGCAGTTCGGGGGTGCGCTGCTGGGGCAGGCCGGCGAGCCGGCGCTGGCCCTCGGTCAGCAGGGCGGCGATCGGCCCCGGCTCGCGCAGCCGGGTGAGCCGGTCGCGGTTGTACTTGCGCTGCCGCGCCGCACGGCGCTTGCCCACCGCCGCCTTGTACGCGCTGACGTGGTCGCGGTCGGCCTTGCGCGCGCCACTCAGCTCGTAGCCGTACGCGGTGAGCCGCTCGCCCAGCACCTCCTCGCACAGCGAGATCTCCCAGGGCTCCAGCCGGGAGGCCCACTTGCCGGAGTGGGCGGTGGTCACCTCCTCGTGCGTGTTGCTGTGCCACACCTTGTGCCGGGGAACGGCCAGCTCTGCGATGTGGCGGGGCTCGCACATCGCCGGGTCGTAGTCCTCGCCGAGGAACCCGCACAGCTTCTTGAGCTCGGTCTCCGGGTCGGCCGTGAGGTCCTCGTAACGCAGCTCGTAGAAGCCGCCCGGTGGCAGCTTGCGCGCGTTCCGCCGGCCGAAGTCGACCGCCTCGGCCCAGTTGGCCATCGCGTGCACGGCGTCCTCCTTGTACCAGGGCATCTGCTTCAGCGAGGCCACGCAGTCGCGGCCGTCCCTGACGAGATGGACGAACTGCGCGTCGGGGAACAGCCGCATGAGCATCTCGACGTGCCGGTAGTAGCTGGGCCGCTTGTCGCCCCAGCGCGGCTTGCCGAAGCGCTCGGCATAGCACTTGAAGACCATGCCGACGACCGAGCCGAAGCTGCCCGGGCCGAGCATGGCCGCCTGGACGAAGTCGGGCCGGCTCAGCCCGAGCTCGTGGAACTTGGTGGTCCGGCCCTCGGCGATCCAGCCCGCCAGCCGACGCCGGTTGTCGGCGAGGCGCATGTCGCCGTACGCGCGGCGGGAGAAGTAGGCCGGGACGAGGAACCGCGTCTCCGGCGGCACGGCGATGCGCGGGTGCGAGTGCAGCATCAGCTGGAGCATGGTGGTGCCGGAGCGCGGGCAGCCGACGACGAAGACAGGCCTGTCCGAATGCATGAGATCAATCCCCCGTGTGAAGTTGCCAGGCGTACGGCCGCCGCCCTCCCCCGGGCGCGTCCGTGACGCGGGTCCCACGGCGCGTGCCGTGCGAACGTGTGGAGCCGGCCGCCGGGGCCGGTCAGATCATGATCTTCTCGCGCTCCGCGGCGGTGCTCGGCACCTGGCGGGCCGCCAGCCAGACGCGGTAGACGAGGCTCATCTCGAAGACCAGCAGCAACCCCCCGGCCACGACGGAGACCGGCACCAGGGCCCGGGCCCCGAGCAGCGGGCCCACCACGAAGACCGCGGCGTGGAACTCGATGCCGCTCATCACGTGGGTCCGCACCCGCCGCCGCACCAGGAAGACCCGGAGCCGGTCGTACCAGGGGAAGCGGGCGTGGAACGCCTTCTGCAGGTCGACGACCGTGGCGCCGTCCCCGGCCGCGGCCTCGCCGGCGGCCTGCCCGAGCTCGGTGCGCGGCCGGGCGCGCAGGACGCTCTCGGCGAGCACGCACTGCCCGTCCAGGCGCGCCTCGACGAGCGCGCGGGTGGCGTCCTTCACCCGTTTGAGCTGCGGGCCGTTGATGTAGCGGAACAGGTCGAGCACGACGACGCCCACCGCGGCGAGCACGAACTCCGGGTCCCCCGATCGGGAGTACTCCCCGAACCCCCAGCCGAAGGCGCAGCACACCACCCGCACCCGGTCGCCGACGTAGTCGAGCCACAGCCCGAAGGGCGTCCCCGTGCCCTTCAGCCTGGCGATCTTCCCGTCCATGCAGTCGACCGTGAAGCTCAGGTAGAACAAAGCCGCCCCGGCGACGAGCATGCCCTCCGCGAAGGCGGCCGCCGAGGCGAAGCCGACCAGCATCGACAGCCTGGTCAGGCCGTTCGGCGTGACGGAGGTGTGGTTGGCCGCGAGCAGCGCGAGTCGGCAGGCGAGCGGATCGACCATGAAGACGGTCCACCACGAGTCCCTCGGCTTGCGCGTCGCGAGGATGTCGTTCAGCGTGAAGCCTCCCATGAAGGCAACAATGACTACAAGCGGTAGCCGTTCGCCTGCTCTTCTGTAACAGAGAGGGCATCTCGTTGCCACTTCTTGACCGGCATCCCAAGTAGGTAAACCATCCCCCAATCCGGTGGCCGATCCATTACAGTCCGTGTCCGAGGGGGAGGCCATGCCCGTTGTCACGTTGTACCGGCGGCTGCAGGGGCGGTTGCGCGGTCGGCTGCCGGCCGTGGAGCCCACCACACCCAAGGCCGCGCTCATCCGGGCCGACGCGAGCCCGTTGCAGGCCCAGCGCGAGACGCTGGACGTGGTCTGCGCCCTGCTGGCCGGGGCGGCGGTGCCGTACTTCTGCGTGCGCCCGCTGCCCGACCGCCCGCCGGTGGTCGCGGTGCCCGAGGAGGACCGCGACCGCGCGCTCACCGCGCTCGCCGCGGGCGCCCACCCGCTGTTCGCCGCGCGGCAGCCGTACGGCAGGCCGGGGGCGCGGGCCCAGGCCGACGCGGGGCGGATGCGCCCGGTGCGGCGGGCCGCTCCACTGCTGGGCGACGCCAGGGTCGTGCGGCTGGCCATGTATTTCGCCAGCCCGTCGCGGACCCTCACGCTCGGCCCCGAAAGCGGCCTCGACCTGGAGTTCTGGGCCCGCGAGGGCGACGACCTGGTCGGGCCGCGGCCCAACCCGGCGTGCGACCGCGTCCCGGCCGACGGCCCGGTGGCGGAGGGCGGCGAGGAGCTGTTCCTGCCCCTCGCGTGCCCGGCCCGCCGCGCCCGCGCCTACCGGACCCGTCCGGAGTTCCTCCGGCGGCTGCTGGACGACATCGACTTCCCGATCGACGCCGTCTACACGTGGGTGGACGGCGCCGACCCCGCCTGGCGGGCCCGCCGCGACGAGGCGCAGCGCGAGGAGGCGCGGCGCGTCGGCGGCCCGCTGAGCGAGATGGCGACCACCGAGGCGCGGTTCACCAGCCGGGACGAGCTTCGCTACTCGCTGCGCTCCCTGCTGATGCACGCCCCCTGGATCAACCGGATATGGATCGTCACCGACGGCCAGACGCCCCCGTGGCTCGACACCACCCACCCGATGGTGTCGGTGGTCGACCACAAGGAGATCTTCACCGACACGTCGGTGCTGCCGGTGTTCAACTCGCACGCCATCGAGACCCAGCTTCACCACATCGAGGGGCTCAGCGAGCACTTCCTCTACTTCAACGACGACTTCTTCCTCGGCCGGCCGCTGGCGCCGCGCACGTTCTTCGAGGGCAACGGGATCACCCGGTTCTTCCCCAGCACGGTCCACGTGCCCTTCGGCGTGCCGGAGGCCGAGGAGTCCCCGGTGCACGCGGCCGGGATGAACAACCGGCGCATCCTGGAGGACCTCAGCGGCCGGACGATCACGCAGAAGCTGAAGCACGTGCCGTACGCGCTGCGCCGGTCGCTGATGTACGAGATCGAGGAGCGCTTCGCCGCCGAGTTCCAGGCGACGGCCCGCAGCAGGTTCCGCACGTCGCGGGACATCTCGGTGGTGTCCTCGCTGGCGCACTACTACGGCTATCTCAGCGGGCGGGCCGTCCCCGGGCTGGTCGACTACACGTACGTGGATCTCTCCCTGCCCAAGACGCCCGCCCGGCTGCGCCGCATGCTCGCCCGGCGCAGGCACGACGTGTTCTGCCTGAACGACACGTCGCCGACCGACGACGAGCAGGACGCGCTGCTCGCGCGGTTCCTGGAGGCCTACTTCCCGACCCCGGCGCCGTTCGAGCGGTGAGCCCGGCGGCCCCCGCCGCGCCCTGCCGTCACCCCCCATCGCCACTCACTGCCGCCGCCCGCCGTCACCTCTCGGCCTGGCCTATGCTCCTGTCCCGCCTGCCGCGCCTCTCGCGCCCGCAGCGTTCGCCCGGGTGTCGCCGCGCGCCTCGTACCTCTCGGCGTACATGCCGCGCGAGGTCCAGCGCCCGGCCGGGACGAACGCGCGGGTCACCACGTCGAGCCGGCGGCCGGTGAGGCCCGCCTTGCCGGTGTGGCCGACGACCCAGAGCGTACGCAGCCCCGCGAGGTGGGCGGCCAGCACTCGGGGGCCGGCCTCGCGGCCCGCGAAGCTGCCGTCCCGTTCCGGTGACCGCACCAGCGCGACGTCACTCAGCCTGCCGAAGACCGACGGATAGACCGTGACGTATTTCCGGACCTTCGCGGGCACGAACATCACCCCGTCCCCCGGCCGCGCGGCGGAGGCCAGCAGCGCCAGGACCGGACGCGGGTCGTCCTGCCTGCCGTCCGGCCCGCGTGTGGCGAGCTGCCCCGGCACCGACAGCCCGATCCAGGCGGCCAGCGCGGCGACGGCAACGCCGGTGGGCAGCGCGGCGAGACCCGCACCGGCCAGCAGCGCCGCCGCCGGGACGCAGCAGAGGACGTACCGGAAGACGTACACGGGATGCGCGGCCCACGACGCCACCAACAGCACCGCCACGGGAATGAGCAGCCACGGCACGGTCACCCGCACCAGGGCCGCGTGCCCCCCGGCGCCCCGCCACCCCGCCTCGAACGGGTCGCCCCACTCGCCCGCCCCCACCTTGGCCCGGCATGCGGGGCTCGCGGCGCGGGCGGCCCGTGTGGCGCGGATGCCGTTGACCAGACCGAGGAGGAGACCGAGGAGGGCGAGACCCCAAGCCAGCGGGGCGACCCCGAGGGCCGTGAGCGCGGCGACGCCGAGCGGCCCCGGTGGAGCGAGCCCCGGCCAGCGCGGCGGGGTCGTCGCACCGAGATCCCCGAACATCTGGACGGCGAGCCGTCCGACGTCGGCCGCCTCCGGCCGGCGGATCCAGCTCACCTGCGCGCCCTGCCCGGAGCCGAGCCAGGCCAGCGGCGCCACGGCCGCCGACGACGCCGCCGTCGCACAGGCCCAGCGCGCGAGCGGCCCCCGTGACAGGACCACGACCACGCCGTGGGCCCCCGCGACCAGGAACGCGAAGAGGTTGAGGTAGGCGAGGACGGTCAGCGCCACCGCGTATCCGGCCAGCGCCGCCGGGGTGGGCGACCGCAGCACGCGCAGGAGCAGCAGCGTCACACCGACGGCCGCGGCCGTCGTCATCGCGTACGGCCGCGCTTCCTGGACATACCTGGAGAAGATGGGCATGAGGGCCAGGAGCGTCCCGCCGTACAGGCCCGCCCGGGGATGGCCGAGCGCGCGGCCGAGTGCGCCGGTCCCGGCGGCGGCCAGCGCCCCCGCGAGGACCGACGGCAGCCGCAGCGCCACCTCGGCCGTGCCGAAGACACCGGCGACCATGTGCATCAGCGCGTAGTAGAGGCCGTGGACGGCGTCGACCGACCGCAGCAGGTGGGCCGTCTGCGGGAGGGTGCGTACGGCCGCGCTCACGGTGGCGGCCTCATCGCGCCACAGCGGCGGGCCGCCGAGGTCCCACAGCCCGGCGGCAAGCGCGAGCACGGCCGGAACGGCGGTGACGGCCGACGGCCTTCGCACCCGGCCCGCCACCGCACCGGCCCTCACAAGGAACGTCCGTACCCGGCCCGCCCGCGCATCGGCCCTCGCGCGAAACGCGTCCACCCCACCCGTCGGCACGCCGGCCCTCCCGAGGAACGCCCGCGCCCGGCCCGCCCGCGCCCGCGCTGATCGTGGGGGTGTGGGGCTGGAGGCGTCGGGAGCGGCGGCGCGGCCGCCGGCGCGCTCGCTCACGGCAGCATGCGCGTGACCACGCGCGCCGAGGCGTGCCCGTCGTCCCAGGGGCAGAACCTTCGGGCGAACTCCTCGTAACGCGCCGCGAAGGGCCCGAGGTCGCCGTACCGCAGCACGTCGAGCAGGTCGTCGCCGGTCCTGACGACCGGCCCGGGGGCCACGGCCTCGAAGTCGAGATAGAAGCCGCGCACCTCGTCCCGGTAGCGCTCCAGATCGGGGGCGAAGAACACCATCGGCCTCCCGGTGCAGGCGAAGTCGAACATCGCCGACGAGTAGTCGGTGACCAGCACGTCCGCGGCCGCCAGCAGGTCGGCCATATCCGGAAATTTCGAGATGTCGCGGACCCGGTGGCCGAGTCCCTCGGGGATCGCCAGATGCCGCGCCACCAGATAGTGGGCTCGTACGAGCAGCAGGTCGTCGTCGTCCAGCGCCCGGGCCGCCCGGGTGAGGTCCAGGGCGAGCCGGCCCGCGCCCTCCGGCTCGTCGTCCCGCCAGGTGGGGGCGTAGAGGACGACCCGCCGGTCGTCCGGCACGCCCAGCCGCCGCCGTACCGCCCGGGCGCGTGCGGGGTCGAACAGCACGTCGTTGCGGGGATAGCCCGACTCCAGGACCTCACCCGCGTAGCCGAACGCGCGGCGCAACGCGGAGGTCGCGAACGGGCTCGGCGACAGCAGCAGGTCCCAGGTCGCCACCTGCCGCGTCAGCTCCGCCCGCGGCGCCTGCCGCGCGTACGGCATGCCCTCCAGGTCGAGCCCCAGACGCTTGAGCGGCGTGCCGTGCCACGTCTGCACGACGGTCTGGCCGCGCGGCTTGTGATACCAGCCCGGCTGCGTGCGCCGGTTGGCCACGACGAAGCGGCTGGTGCTCAGCGCCTCCTGGTGCTCGCGTGAGCCGTGCAGGACCAGGCGCACGCCCGGGGGCACCGTGAACTGCCCGTCCCGGGTGACCCAGACGATCTCGACATCGGGGTGACGGCGCGCCAGTTCCTCCGACACGGCCCGGGGGTTGCACGAATACTGGCCGCCGCCGTAACTGTCGAAGACGGCCGCGTTCCGCAACGCCGTCCGTCGCCCGGTGCGGCCGCTCGTGCGGGACCGGGCCGCGGCCAGGCGCCTGCGCGTGGCGTACGGCCCCCGTTCGTGCGGGCCGAGAGCCGGCCGCACCGCGAGGCTGAGCGCGCCGTCGCGGGCCGTACGGAAGGAGACCTCGTGCAGCCCGGCGACATGCGGCCGGGGCGGGTCGGCGATCAGGGCCGGGCCGAGCCGGACGCGCTCGTCCCCGGCGAGCACCCGCCAGGTGCCGGCGGCGAGCGGCAGCCCGTCGGCCGTCCTGCCGATCACGGCCGTCCATCCGTTCTCGTCCTGACGGACCGGCCAGGAGTGGCGTTCGGCGCCGCGCTCCAAAGCGATCCGGTCACCGGGGAACCGGCCCGGCCCCTCCAGGACCAGCTCCCCCGCGTCCGTCCAGCGCACAGCGCCGACGTGCCCGACGTCGGATTTGGTGAGCGGGCCGTCGGCGGCACCGACCGTGAGTGTGAGGCCTCGCTCGTGCGTGAGGGAGACCCGCACGCCCGCGACGTCGAAGACGCGCTCGCCCGGCGCCCCGGTCGCCCGGCCCGCCCGGGTCACGCCCCGCGCCCGGACCCGCGCGTGCAGCGCCCACCGGCCGGGAGGCAGGGTGTCGAGGGCGATGACGGCCTCGAAGCCGGAGTCGTCGTGGCACACGACCGACTGCCGGGAGTCGGCGGTCACGTCGGGCCTGTGGATCCGCCGCACCGGCAGGGCGATCCGCTCCTCCTCCCGCTGCAGCCACACCTCGAACCGGCCGCGTCCGCTGTCCAGGTGGGCGATGTACGCGTGGCCGGTCAGCAGGAGTTTGCCGCCTGACGGCCGTACGTCGTCGGCGCGGGCGACCAGCCGCAGGTCGCGGGTCGCGTCGAACAGCGAACGCGGGAGCCGGGGGTCGCGGCGGAAGGGATAGTCGAGATACCAGCGGCGGTGGACCAGCCCGCGCCGGAGCACTCCCCTGTGCCTGATCTCCGACTCGGCGAACATCCGCAGCTCCGCCAGCTCGCCGGTCATACCGTGCGCCGCGAAGTGGATGCGGAGCCGCGCGAGGACCGGCAGCCGTTCGACCGCGCCGGGGTCCAGGCGGCCCAGGGCCTCGGCGAGCCCGTCCGGGACCCGGTCGCGTACGGCGTCCAGCACCGCTTCGAGGTCGGGCCCCTCGGTGAGGCGCAGGTCGTAGGCCGCACGCAGTCGCGGCGCGTGCCGACCGAGCAGGTCCGACACCTCCAGCATGGCCCGCAGGCGGCGCAGCGGATCGGCCGGCGGCCGGGACCCGCGCGTGAGGCAGACCACGTCGCCGAGCACGTCGGCCGAGGTGGACAGCACGTGCGCGGGGATCGTCACCGGGAAGTCCTCGCCCAGCCCCGCGGGGAAGGCGAACCCGTGCTTGTTCCAGAACTCCCGGCGGAACACCGTGCCGCCCGCCCGTGGGTCGTCCAGCAGCTTCGGGTGCCGGGTGATGTGCGTACGCAACCGCGCCGCCGCCCCGGCTCTCGATCCCGCCCCCGACGTACGTCCCGTTTCCGTGGTGGTCCCGCCGGAGGCGTACGGGCTCCAGCGGCGGATCCTGCCGCAGGCGAGGTCCGAGCCGGTGTGGTCGAGGGCGTCGACCAGCATGCGGTAGGCGTCGGCGGGGACGACCGAACCGGGGTCGGCGAAGGCGAGGTAGCGGCCGGTGGCGAAGGCCGCGCCCGCGTTCCGGGCCGCGCCGGGATCGTCACCGCCGTCGCCGAGCGCGAGCAGCGTGAACCCCGGGCCGGGCGGCCGCAGACCCTCCAGCCGTCCGGCGAGGATCACCTCGATGTCGTCGAGAGTCTGGGCGTGCAGGGACTTGAGGCACTCCTCGGCGTGTTCCTCCCCGCCGTGCAGCGGGACGACCACCGAGAGCCTGGGAGGCTCCGTCACGCCGTCAGGATGCCGATGCGCGGCGGCACGCCACCCGGCCCATCCCCATTGCTTTGCGATCGCTTTACGCGCTCTTGACCCGCGAGCCGGCCCCACGATCGCCAGGGGCGCGACCGACGTCTTCGACCCCTGATCGTCGAAGAGCGGCACGCGTATCGCGGTGGCCAGCCGAACAGGTGGTCAGCCGAACAGGGCGTCCACCAGGCGGCGGGCGGCCTGTCCGTCGGCCATCGGGCGATACCTCGCCAGGAACGCGGCGTACGCGTCCCGGTGCTTGTCCGCCACCTCGTCCAGGTGCGTGAGCGCGTCGAGCACCGCGTCCTCCGCCCCGGCGCCACCGCGCAGCACCGGCCCCGGCGCCTCGGGCAGAAGCCACAGATCCCGCGGCCGCCCGGCATGCAGGAGCACCGGGCGTCCCGTCACGGCGAAGTCGAACACCGCCGCCACGTCCCCGGTGACCAGGATGTCGGCGGCGAGGTACAGCTCGTGCGGGTCCGGATGGCCGCTGACGTCCCGCAGGCGGACGGCATCCGGCCCGGCGGCCGCCGGATGGCGGACTAGCAGGACGTGGCCTTCCGGAAGCCCGGCCGCCAGGCGCCCGGCGTCGAGCGTGTCGTGCTCCCCTGCGGCGTACAGCAGCACGCGGGCGTGCTCCGGCAGGCCGAGGCGGCACCGCACCTCCGCGGCGCGGTCGCGGGCGTCGGGGCCGGTCAGCAGGTCGTCGCACGGCAGGCCGGTCTCCGGCACCTCTCCCTCGAAGCCGGGCGTCCGCCGCAGCAGCGGCGTCCACCACGGGCCCGCGGACACGAGATGGGTCCACTGACCCGCCCCGGGGACGCCGGCCGCGTCCGTGGACGTACGCCCGGGCTCAGTGGGCACAGACTCGGCAGACCCAGGCTCGGTGGACACAGGCTCGGTGGGCGCAGGCCACTGCCAGGTGAGCACAGGCCCCTGCCAGGTCTGTACGACCACCTGGCCGGGCCTGCGCTCGAACCACGGTGGCAGCGGCGCGTCGGTGACGATGTAGCGGCACCGGGCGAGGGCCTCATAGTGCTCCCGCCCCAATGTGCGCACCGGTTCGATGTCGCCGGGCAGGGCGACCTGGCCGTCCCGCACGTTCCACAGCAACGGCACGTCGGTCCCCCGGCGGCGCAGTTCCTCGCACACCGCCCTCGGGCTGCCGCCGAAACGGGTGCCGCCTCCCCCGTCGAACAGGACGGCGTCCCGCAGTGGCCGTCCCCGCATCTGCGGGTATGTCCGCGTGCGCAGCGTCCGCTGGGCCTTCTTTCCGCGCTCGTCGGCGGTCAGGTCGCCGCTCACCGTCAGCACGGCACGACCCGGGCCCGGCACGACGATCCCGAACGTACGGCGGGCCGTCTGGTGGATCGCCGGCACGTCGGTGTCGAACTCCAACGGCAGGTCCACCGGCTTGGCCCGCTCGATCGCCCCCAGAGGCTCCAGAGGCACAGTCGGTTCGACGGGCACGATCGGTGTCAGCGGCGCGAACGGCACGACCGGCTCCAACGGCCCCAGCGGTTCCGGCCGGACGGGTGGTTCCGGCCTTCCGGCGGCCCCGGCCGACGCCTGCGAACCCGGCGCCTGCGAACCCGGCGCGCGCGGGTCCAGCGCGCGGGGATCCGGGACCGGACGGGCGCGCACCGAGAGCGCATACCGCCCGCGGGGCAGCGACAGCCGCCCGGCGGGGCCGGCAACCTCTTCGGGCGTGAGCCGCGCCCGGAACCGGGTGCCGGAGCCCTCGATCGGCAGCGACCACTCGCCGTACCCGGTGACGACGGGGTCGAGCGCGGTCACCACCAGCGCGGACACCTCGTGCGGCACGGCGAGACCACCCTCGATGAGCAGTTCACCGCCGGGAAGCCACTCGGCGAGGTCGGCGTACGCCGCCATGGGCTGGTCGCGCAGGACCAGGCCGCCGGTCCGGTCGCGGAACACGACGATCTCCCGGCCGGCCGGTCCGCCCAGCCCGTACCGGCCGAGCGGCACGTCGTCGGCGACGGTCACCGGCGTCGCCTCCCCGCCCGCGGCCCGCACCTCGACCTCCCAGCACGTGTACGGCACGGCGACCTCCGCCGGCACCGTGTGCCGGGACGCGGGCAGCAGGTCGCGCAGATCGACCACGGCCTCGAACGTGCGCCGGTCGACGTTCACGGGGTACGTACGGGGAATCCCGCCGGGACGCCGGGTGACCTGGAGCACCGGGCATGGACCGAGGTCGTTGACGACGTGGCCCACGAGTCGCAGGCGGCCGTCGCGCACCTCGCCGGTGACCACCCGCGCGGTCTCCCGAACGGCGCGCAGGACCAGGTCACCCGTCTCGCCGAGCAGCGGCGCGACGTAGTGGTCGGGGCCCACGCTCCGGTAGCCCGCCTCCACCACGGACGCGGCGGCGGCGCGCGGATCGGACAACCGCCCGCGTCGGACGACCCCCCGGTGGAGGACTCGAAGCTCGACGTGCCACCGCCCGAGCCTGCCCGGCCGGGCGAGCACCCCTGGGTCGATCGCGAGCCGGAAGCCGCCCCAGTCCCGTTCCGCGCCCTTCGCCGTCACCCGGGCCCTGGTGACGGCGGCCGGGACCCGGATCCGGCGTCCGGTCCGCTCGTGGACGAGCGCGGCGAAGACCTGCTGGTGGATGCGCCGGGTCGGGCGGAGGTACGGCGGAGCCGTCCGGCCCTCGACCACGAGCACGCCGTCCTCCCACCGGATCGCGTCGATGCGGTGCCGGGGGACGAGTTCGTCCCTGGCCCTGGTGACGGCGGCCGGGATGTCGCGTACAGAGTCGCGCTCGGGGTCACGCTGGGAGTCGCGCGCGAGGGGGACGTTCAGGTGGTGGCCTCCCATCCTGCGGACGAGCCGCCGGTCTGGCTCCACCTCCCGGTCCCAGGCGAGGACGTCCAGCAGGTCGGCGAGGCGGCGTTCCCGCACCAGGTGCCACTCCACCCGCCGCAGGGCGGGCAGGTCGTCGAGTACGCATGACGCCACCTCGTCGAGATAGCGGCCGGCGAGGTCGAGGAAGCGGTCCTGGAAGGCGGGGGACCCCTGGTCGAGCACGTCGAGGAAGTTCGTCAGGTCGGCGTCGAGAACGGCGTGGTCCCAGGCGTGGATGTGCGCGGTGAAGTTGTGCTCGCTCAGGAAACGGCGCACTTCGGTGACGGCGGCGAACCGGCCCTCCAGATGCCCGGCCCGCGTCTTGTCCTGCGTGATCGAAGGGGCGATCGAAGGAACGGCCGAAGGGGTGACCGAGGGAGTCGCCGAGGGACCGCCGCCCTCGCGCCGCCGCCAGAGGTAGACCGGGGCGGGCAGCACGTCGGCCGACCGCGCCAGGAAGTGGGCGCGCAGCGCCACCGCGATGTCCTCGTACAGGACGCCCTCAGGGAAGGCGAAGCCGTGGGCGTCCCAGAACGAACGACGCCAAAGCTTGTTGGTGACCAGGCGGTCGCGCAGCAGCGCGTGCCTGCGGGTGATGTGGGTGGCGTCCGCCGCGTCGGCGAAGACGGGCCGGTGCATGGCCGACTGGCGGGCGCCCCGGCCGTCCAGCCGCAGCACGTTGCCGGTGGCGAGGTCGGACCCGGTCCGCTCCAGGGCGGCCAGGAGGTATTCGAGGGCGTGCGCGGGCAGCAGGTCGTCGCTGTCGAGGAACATGAGGTGGTCCCCGGTCGCGTGACGCACCCCCGTGTTGCGTGCCGCACCGAGCCCCGCGTTGGCCTGGCGGATCAACCTGAAGCGCGCGTCCTTCTCGGCGAACTCGGCGGCGATGCCGGCGCTGCCGTCGGGCGATCCGTCGTCGACCATGACGACCTCGACGTCCTCCCAGGTCTGCGCGGCGACCGAGGCCAGACAGGCGGCGAGGTACGGTTCCACGTCGTAGATCGGGACGATCACACTGATGCGGGGCACGGGCGGTCCTTTCGCACGAGGGCGCGCAGGCGCCGGCGCAGCAGGCGGGCGGTGCGGCGCAACGGCCGTGCCCCGGAACGGGCGGACTCGCTCCCGGCGCCCGGCGTGGCACCGGAACCACCCGTCCAGGCGCGGCCGGGGCCAGGCGGGGCGGCGCCCCCGGCACCCCCGGCGCCCCCGGCACTGCCTGCACTCTCCGCGCTCCCGGCGGGCAGGAGTCCCCACTTGTCGCCGGCGTCCCACACCGTGCCGAACATCTCGTGGATCAGGTCGTCGAGGTCGTCTCCGGGCCGGGCGCAGCGGCGGGCGCGGGTGACGGCGGCCGTCCGCTCCAGCCGGGCGTGGACGACCTCGCCGTCCTCCCGTTCGTCGAGTGCGAGGGAGACGATCCCCAGCCGCTGCCGGTCGGCGTGCTTGACGACCGCCCCGATGGTGCCGCGCGACGGGACCCAGCCCGGCGGGCAGTGGAATCGGAACGGCACCGGGAAGCAGTCGTCCGGCACGGTCTCGCGGAACCGGACCCTGGGCTCGCCCTCGTAGCAGGCCAGCATCAGGCGCAGGTCGAGCGACGAATCGCCGAGGGGGTCCCGCCGTCCGCCGCGGAGCCGCCCCCACGGCCCGGTTACGGTCACCCGCACGTCCGGCAGGCGCCCCGCGAGCACGCCGTCGACCGTCGCCCTGACCTCCTCGAACGACGCGTCCCCCACGTCGACCACGACCTCGACGTACGGCACGAGGTAGGTGCGGTGCGGGTGCCTGCGCAGCCAGCGGAAGACGGGCACGCGTTCGGCGAGGTAGGGCCAGTTGTGCCGCTTCACCTCCGGCTCACGGCGCATCACGGTCGAGCGGCCGAGATGCCAGCAGCGGGCGCCGCGGTCGGGCACGAAGACGGCCCCCGCCTGGGCGAGCCGGTAGCCCAGTTCGGTGTCCTCGCCGAGGACGAGCGACGCGTCCAGGCCCCCGGCGGCCCGCAGCAACGACGCGGGCAGCGACGCCGTCGCCCCCACCATGACGGAGAACGCGGTGAAGCCCGCCGCGCGCAGGTCGTCGGTCTGGTCCCAGCGCCCCTCGGTCCACTGCGGGGTGGCGTCCTCCTCGGCGAACAGCTTGTCCACCGCGCCCGCCTCGACGGCGGCGAGCACCTCGCTCGCCGGGATCTCGTCCAGGCCCGGCACGAACCTCAGGTGCCCGAGCACGACCAGGTGGTCCGCGAGGTGGTGCCAGCGCATCTGGGCCTCGACGTGTTCGGGGAACAGCACGAGGTCGGCGTCGAGAAAGAGGATCACCTGGCCCTCGGCCGCCTCCGCCCCGGCCGCGCAGGCGCTCGCCCTCCCCCACGAGCCGGCGCGCGGACGGACCACGCGCAGCCGTTCCGGCACCGGCCACGCGGAGGGTGGCGGCGCGGGCCGCTCGCCGTCGTCCACCACCACGACCTCCATCAGGTGGGCCGGGTAGGTCTGCCGGGCCAGGCTCGCCAGCGTCAGCGGCAGCGTGTGCTCCGCGCGGTGGGCGGGGATGACCACGCTCACTGTGAGCGTGGGGGTCCACTCCCCCGGCGCCGGCGGCTGCCCGAGCACCCCGTAGTCGTTGAGCGGGATGCGCACGCCCCCCGTCACGTCCTCACCTCCGCCCGCCATGGGGCACCGTCCTTCATCAGACCGTTGAAGACCAGCCCGCGCCACTGCTCCTGGTAGGACGCGAGGAACGACTGCACCGGCTGCCGCCAGGTGTGGCCGTACGCGCTGCGGCGGCGCAGCAGGTAGCCGAACCCGTGGGTGCGGTAGATCCGGCCGCCCGCCGTCTCGACGGCCTGCAGAAGCTGGCCGTCGACCGTCCTCGGCAGCGGCCGGAAGCCGCCGGCCGCCTCGAACGCGGCCCGGGTGACCAGCATCGTCCCCCCGGCCACCAGCGGCGCGAAGCGCTCGGTGCCGATGCACCGCCTGATCGTCACGTCGAGTTGCTCCAGGTAGACGAACTCCGCGGCCGACCCGACCAGGTCGGCTCCGCTGTAGAGCCGGGCGAGCAGGAGATCGGCGAGGTGGTCGGGGCCGTACCAGTCGTCGTCGTCCACCTTCGCGAGGTACGACCCGGACGCGGCGGCCGCCATCCGGTTCAGGACCTCGCCGAACGGCGTCGTCCCGGGCGCCTCGATCACGGTGACCGGCAACGACGTGCGCGGAAGCGGCGCCTCCCGCGCGGTGAAGCCGTGGAGCCCCACGATCAGTTCGGCCGTCACGCCGCGCTGGCGCTCCATCTGCTCCAACGCGAACGGAAGCATCTCCGGGCGGCGGGTGCACAGCAGGATCGACACCCGTGGTGGCGGCGGTGCGGACAGGCCGGCTTCCGCGGCGAGCCGCCGCCAGCACGCGGCGGAGCCGTGCTCGCGCAGCGCGGTCCTGCGCAGCCGGATGCTGATTTCCTCGCGGCGCAGGTCGCACGCGAGCGCCTCGGTGGTCACGGTGGCGAGGACGGCGGCGAGCGCGGAGCCGAGCGCCTCGTCCCGCGCCGGGTCGGGCTCGGCCAGCACCGGGACCCCGGCGGCCGCCAGCGCGGCCACGACACGCGCCACGACCGGCGCGGACCCGGCAAACATGGGCGCAGCAGACGCGAACCCAGCGGCCGCAGACCCAGCGGAAGCCAACCCGGCAGACGTGGGCACCGCGACTCCGCGGATGTCGCGCAGGCGGGCGACGTCCACATCCGTGACGCGCCCGCTCGGCGGCAGCCGTACGAGAGTCGTGGAGCCGCAGGTGAGGGCGAACCCGTCCCGGTGCGGTACGAGTTCCGCGACCCCCTCCTCCGGGTGCGGCCGGAACCCGATCGGGTTGACGACGGCCTCGTCCACCGGCGGGACGCGGGAGGCGCCGGCTCGCACGCGCAGGTCGCAGCCGGGGGCGTCGCGGCGGTCCGGCACCGGGCCGTCCGCGGGCGCGAGGGTGGCGTTGGCGTCGCCGGGCCGCCACTCGGCCGCGCCCATACCCGCCAGCCCGGCCACGGGCGTGGTGGTCCCGGCCGTGCCGAAGAGGCCGTACGCGACGTGGGCCAGGATCTCCCCGGCGGCGACGGGCTCGCTGAAGGCGGCATCCAGGTGCCAGCCGCGCCCGCGGCGGGCGACCCGTAGCCCGGTCAGCAGGCGCCAGCAGGACGCCTGCCCGGTGGCCGGGAGCGGCCGGCCCGCCCAGGGCGGCACGTCCGCGACGGCGATCCGCACGCGCGGCGCCCGCGGCAGCAGGGCCCTCAGCGGTACGGCCCTACGAAGGTCGGCCGGGGACCGTGCCGCGAGCACCACGCACCCCGTCTCCAACACAGACGCGGTCTCCAGCACGCACCCCGTCTCCAGCACGGACGCGGTCTCCGCCACTGCGGCCTCCCACGAAAGCGCGGGCTTCTCCACGGGACCGGTCTCCCGCGAGTGCGCAGTCTCCGGCACAAGACCGGTCTCCCGCACAGGGGCGGTCTCCTGCGCGGGCGCGGGGACGGGAAGGTCCTCCAGCGGTGTCCACGGGCCGGAGAAGCCCTCGACGAGGCGGCCGAGCAGCGACGGACAGGATTCGAAGCCGATCCACGTCCCCCACGCCGACCGGGTGGCGGTTCGCCTCACCCGCCCTCCTCACGCTGCGTGGTTCCTCATCCGACCGGCCCAGCATCGCGAACCGCACCCGCGCGGGAGTCGCCTTAGTCCCTTCCTTGGCCGAAGGTTTGCCGGCTCCCGGCCCTGACTCGACGCCGGATGTCCATGCCGGATTTGCATGCCCGAACCGGACTGGAGGGGATGAAGTGGCGGCGGACGCGTTACGATGCCGCCTTGTAGATTTCCGAGGAGTACCCCCCATGGCCGTACGTCGTCTGATCCCTCTCGCGGTCGCGTGCGCCCTCGCGACGACCGCCCTCCCTGCCCCCGCCCATGCTCGCGCGGCCCGTGAGCCGTTCTGCGCGACCCACAAGTGCATCGCCCTGACCTTCGACGATGGTCCGGGCCAGTACAACCAGGCGCTGCTGAAGACCCTCGCCAAGTACAAGGCGAAGGCCACGTTCTTCCTCATCGGCTCCGAGGTGAAGAAGCACCCGAAGCTCACCCAGGCCATCGCCAAGGCCGGCCACGAGATCGGCAACCACTCGTGGGACGGCAGGTATCTGACCGAGCTCACATACGCCGAGATCAACAAGAAGATCGGCGACACCCAGCGGCTGATCACGAAGACGACCGGGAAGGCGCCGGTGGTCTTCCGCGCGCCCGGCGGGCTGCGCAACGGCGGCGTGGAGGAGATCACCGCCAAGTTCGGGCTCGTCCAGATCCCGGGCACGTCCGCCACGAAGGACTACATCAAGGACTACCGGGACGTGGACCTCCTCACCTCACGGGCCCTGGAGGTGGCCGGGGAGGGCGAGGTCGTCCTGATGCACGAGACGGTCAAGGAGACCGTGGACTCGATGCCGAAGGTGCTCAAGGAGCTGACCGCCCAGGGCTACCACTTCGTCACCGTGTCCACCCTGCTGGAGGGCGAGGAGCTCATCCCGGGACAGGTATATCCCGACCCGACGCGTGACTCGATGACGATGACCGTCGAGTGATCCGCCGGCCCAGACGCTGGGCCGGCGACTCCACGAAGCGGTAGGTCAGCCAGCTCAGCGTGAGCATCCCCGCGAGGTAGCCGAGCGCGAGGGCCGCCCGGCCGGTGTCCGTCACCGACTTCAGGTCGCCGACGAGCGCGTTGAGATACTTCAGCAGCGGATGGTGCAGCAGGTACACCGAATAGCTGATCAGGCCGAGCCAGGTCAGCACGCCGGGGACGCGCCTGCCGCGCAGCGCCATGCCGATCGCGAACGTCACCCCGGCGAGCACGATCGTCGTGATCCAGACGTCGGGCTGCACCCACCACCAGCCGGCCTGCGCCGACCACACGGGCGCGGCGGCCACGAGGACCGCCGCGGCCACGACCGGGCCGAGCCCGGCCGTGCCCCGCTCCCACCGGTACAGCGCCGTCCCCGTGAACATCACCGCGAGGATGGCCGCGCCGAACCACGGCACGAAGCTGCCGAACAGCAGCAGCACGAGCGCCATCAGGCCCAGCGCGTACGCCGCGACCGTGCGGAACCGGCCCGTGATCAGGCAGGCGAGGCCCGCGACGAACACCACACTGGCCGCGACGGCCGGCCAGTGGCCGGGCAGCAGCGGCGCCGAGAGCACCAGCCCGGCGGCGACCGCGATCACCCCGAAAACGATCGCCAGCGTCCCGCTGCGCCGGTGCATCCCGCCCGCGAACAACGCGGTCACCAGCAGGTAGAACACCATCTCGTACGACAGCGTCCACATCGGGTCGGCGACGGCGCCGATGTGGACGACGTCGAGCAGCATGCTCAGGTGCGCGGCCACGGCCGAGGGATGGCGGGGCACCTCCTGGCGCACCGGCACCCAGACCGCCATGACCAGCACGAAGACGATCACGAGCAGATAGAGGGGATACAGGCGGAAGACCCGGCTGATCCAGAACGCGCCGACGTCGCCCCTCTTCTCCAGGGACGCGGGGATGATGTACCCGCTGACCAGGAAGAAGACCAGCACGCCGTACATGCCCAGGTTGAACCAGTAGGGGCGGAGCGACGGCATCACCCAGGGAAGCGCGTGCTCGGCGACCACCGCCATCGCGCCGATCCCGCGCAGCGCGTCGAGCCAGGCCAGCCGACCGGCCCCGGCGGAGCGTCCGGCAGGGCTTTGGGCAGAACTCTCGGCAGGACGATCGGCAGCGTGCGGTGGCGTGGCGTCAGGCCGCGGGGTCTCGCGCTCTGTGGCAGTCACCGAGCAACACTATCCGGCCACGCCGGATTCACACCGGTTGTTACCGGTCACTCCCATTCGATGGTGCCCGGCGGCTTGCTCGTCACGTCGAGCACCACCCGGTTGACCTCCCGCACCTCGTTGGTGATCCGGGTGGAGATCCGGGCCAGCACGTCGTACGGCACCCGCGACCAGTCGGCGGTCATCGCGTCCTCGGAGGTCACCGGGCGCAGGACGACCGGATGGCCGTAGGTGCGGCCGTCGCCCTGCACGCCGACCGAGCGGACGTCGGCCAGCAGCACGACCGGGCACTGCCAGATGTCGCGGTCGAGACCGGCGCGGGTCAGCTCCTCACGGGCGATGGCGTCGGCCTCGCGCAGCAGGTCGAGGCGCTCGCGGGTGACCTCGCCGATGATCCGGATGCCGAGGCCGGGCCCGGGGAACGGCTGACGCCAGACCATCGCCGGGGGCAGGCCGAGCTCCTCGCCGGCCCGCCGCACCTCGTCCTTGAACAGCGTGCGCAACGGCTCCACGAGCTGGAACTTGAGGTCGTCGGGGAGCCCGCCGACGTTGTGGTGGGACTTGATGTTGGCGGTGCCGGTGCCGCCGCCCGACTCGACGACGTCCGGATAGAGGGTGCCCTGGACGAGGAAGTCGACCGGCCCGTCGGCGATGATGGCGCGGGCCTCGTCCTCGAAGACCCGGATGAACTCCCGGCCGATGATCTTGCGCTTCTCCTCGGGGTCGGTCACGCCCGACAGCGCCTTGAGGAAGCGCTCGGAGGCGTCCACGACCCGCAGCTTCACGCCGGTGACCTCGACGAAGTCGCGCTCGACCTGCTCGGCCTCGCCCTTGCGCAGCAGGCCGTGGTCGACGAAGACGCAGGTCAGTCGGTCACCAATGGCCCGCTGGACGATCGCGGCGGCGACGGCGGAGTCGACGCCGCCCGACAGCCCGCAGATCGCCCGGCCGTCGCCCACCTGGGCGCGCACGGCCTCCACGGCGTCTTCGACGATGTTGAGCATGGTCCACGAGGGGCGGCAGCCGGCCGCCTCCAGGAAGTGCCTGAGCACCTGCTGCCCGTGCTCGGAGTGCAGCACCTCGGGGTGAAACTGCACGCCGTACAGGCCGCGGGAGGAGTCCTCCATCGCGGCGACCGGGGTGGCGGAGGTGGCGGCGGTGACGGAGAACCCGGCCGGGGCGCCGACCACCGAGTCGCCGTGCGACATCCAGACGGTCTGCGCGACGGGCAGCCCGGCGAACAGCAGGCCCTCCTGCAGGACCTTGAGCGAGGTCCCGCCGAACTCGGCGGTGCCGGTCTTGGCGACCTCACCCCCGAGGGCCCTGGCCATGGCCTGGAAGCCGTAGCAGATGCCGAAGGTCGGCACCCCGGTCTCGAACAGGCCGTCCGGCACGGGCGGGGCGCCCTCGGCGTACACCGACGACGGGCCGCCGGACAGGATGATCGCCTTGGGCTTCCTCTCCAGCATCTCGGAGACCGGCATCGTCGACGGGACGATCTCGGAGTAGACGTGGCACTCACGCACCCGTCGCGCGATCAGCTGCGCGTACTGCGCGCCGAAGTCCACGACGAGGACGGTGTCGAAGTCGGACACTGGAAGGGACCCCCAGGAAGGATGCGAGGCGGTGACGCCAGTCTATCGGCGCGGTGACGCGCCCCGCCCGCGCCCGCCCACCCCCAGCCGCGCCCCCCGCTCACGCCCGCCCCATCGCGGCGACCGCCATCCACGCCCGCCATGCGCGCCGGGCGGCGGCATACGGCAGAGAGGCCGGTCAGGACGTGCCGTCGCCCGGGGCCGCGCAGCCGTGGGCGACACCGCCGTGGGTGACGCCGGCGATCGGCAGGCGGAGCGCGCCCGGCGCGGCGGCGGGCACCACCGGCCTGGCCGGCCGCACCGGCGTGACCCGCCGGTACGGCGAGCCGAGGGCGGGGCGCGGGTCGGGCTCGCCCTTGTTGGGCCACAGCGCCATCGCCCGCTCGGCCTGGGCCGTGATCGTCAGCGAGGGGTTCACGCCGAGGTTGGCCGAGACGGCCGAGCCGTCCACGACGTGCAGGCCCTCGTACCCGTAGACGCGGTGGTAGGGGTCGATCACCCCGGTCTCGGGCGAGTCGCCGATCGCGCAGCCGCCGAGGAAGTGCGCGGTCGCCGGGATGTCGAAGAGATCGAGCCAGGAGCCGCCCGGCAGGCCGCCGATCTCGTCGGCCGCGAGGCGCATGGCCCGGTGCCCGGCGGGGATCCAGGTGGGGTTGGGCTCACCGTGGCCGGGGCCCGCCCTGAGCCTGCCGCCCCGGAGCGAGAGCGTGATCGAGTTGTCCTTGGCCTGCATGACCAGGGCGATGACCGCGCGCTCCGACCACCTGCGGTGGTTGAACAGCCGGAGCAGCAGGTGTGGGCGGCGCAGCGCCGCCCCGAGGAACCTCAGCCAGCGCGGCGCCCGTCCGCCGCCGTCGACCAGCAGCGTGCGCAGCAGGCCCATCGCGTTGGATCCGTCGCCGTACCGGACCGGCTCGATGTGGGTCTCGGCGTCGGGGTGGATCGAGGAGGTGATCGCCACGCCCCGGTTGAGCTTCACGCCCTTGGTGTCCGGCCGCTCGAACCCGAGCAACGCCTCGGAGTTCGTCCTGGTCAGCGCGCCGAGCCGGGGCGAGACGCGCGGCAGCGTGGTCGCCCTGAGCCGGTGCAGCAGGTGCTGCGTGCCGTACGTCCCGGCGGCGAAGACCACCTGCGCGGCGGTCAGGGTGCGGGTGCGCCCGAACGGCCCGGTGCGCCGCACCGTGATCGCGTAGCCGCCCTCGACCGGGCGCACACCGGTCACGGTGGTCTCCGGGCAGACTCTCGCCCCGGCCTTCTCGGCCAGGTGGAGGTAGTTCTTGGTCAACATGTTCTTCGCGCCGTGGCGGCAGCCGGTCATGCATTCGCCGCACTCCACGCAGCCGCGGCGGCGCGGCCCCACGCCGCCGAAGTAGGGATCGTCGACCTCGGCCCCGGGCTCGCCGAAGAACACCCCGACGGGGGCGAGGCGGAAGGTGTGGCCGACGCCCATCCGCTCGGCGACCTTCTTCATCACCTCGTCGGCGGCGGTGACGGTCGGGTTCTCCACCACGCCGAGCATCCGCCTGGCCTGGTCGTAGTAGGGCCCGAGCTCGGCCTTCCAGTCGGTGATGTGCGCCCACTGGGGATCGCGGAAGAACGGGTCGAGCGGCTCGTAGAGCGTGTTGGCGTAGACCAGCGAGCCGCCGCCGACCCCGGCGCCGGCCAGCACCATCACGCCGTTCGTCCCGCGCAGGACGTGGATGCGCTGGATGCCCCTGAGCCCAAGCGCGGGGGCCCACAGGAAGTCCCTGACCCGCCAGGAGGTCTTCGGCAGGGTCGTCTCGTCGAACCTCCGGCCGGCCTCCAGGACGCCGACCGAGTAGCCCTTCTCGCTGAGCCGCAGCGCGGCCACGCTCCCGCCGAACCCCGACCCGATCACCACGACGTCGTAGTCCAACGCCCTGCCTTTCTCACTTGAGGTGCAGGCGCTTCATGGTCTTGAGCAGCCCGGCGAGCGTGTCGGCGTACCTCTCGTAGGTCATGCCGAGGATCGGCTCGAAGCCCAGCCAGGTGGCCTGGCTGGCCACCGTCTGCACCTCGGTGTACTTCAGCAGGCCCTCCGAGCCGTGGCGGCGGCCGAGGCCGGACGACTTCATCCCGCCCATCGGCGCGTCATAGGAGGCGTACGCCGAGGCGTACCCCTCGTTGATGTTGACGGTGCCCGCCTTGATCCGGGCCGCGAGCCGGCGTCCGCGCGCGACGTCTTTGGTCCAGATCGAGGCGTTCAGCCCGTACGCCGTGTCGTTGGCCGCGCGGACCGCCTCGTCCTCGTCCCTGAAGCGGTAGAGCGACACGACCGGCCCGAACGTCTCGTCCCGGCAGACGGCCATGTCCTCGGTGACGCCCTCCAGGATCGTCGGCTCGTAGAACAGCGGGCCGAGGTCGGGGCGGGGCCGGCCGCCGGTCAGCACGGTCGCGCCCTTGGCGACCGCGTCGACGACGTGCGCCGAGACCGCGTCGACCTGCCGCCGGTGGGTGAGCGAGCCCATCTGGACGTCCCAGTCGAGGCCGGCGCCGATCCTCATGTTCCCCGCCGCCCGGACGAACTTGTCGCGGAAGAGGTCGGCGACCGACTCGTGCACGTAGAGCCGCTCCATCGAGATGCACAGCTGCCCGGCGTTGGTGAAGCAGGCCCTGATCGCGCCCTGGGCGGCGACATCGAGGTCGGCGTCGTCCAGCACGATCATCGGGTTCTTGCCGCCGAGTTCGAGCGAGCAGCCGACGAGCCGCCTGGCCGCCTCCTCGGCGATCTTCCGCCCGCCGCGCGTCGAGCCGGTGAACGCGACGTAGTCCGCGCCGTCCAGCAGCGGATCGCCGACGTCCTCGGGGTCGCCCAGCACGACCTGCCAGATGTCGCGCGGCATGCCCAGCTCGGCCAGCAGGTCGATGGTCCACAGCGCGGACAGCGGCGTCTGCGTGTCCGGCTTGTGGACGACGGCGTTGCCCGCGATCAGCGCGGGGACGACGTCGGTCACCCCCAGGGCCAGGGGGTAGTTCCACGGGCTGATCACGGCGACCACGCCCTTGGGGTGCCGCACCTCGGCCGCGCGCGTGGCGATCGGGAAGATGCCCTGCCTGCCCTGCGGCTCCAGCAAGCCGGGGGCGCGCCGCGCGAAGTAGAGCGAGCAGCCCGCCACGTCGAGAAGCTCCTCGTACGCGTGGCGGCGCGCCTTCCCGGTCTCCCACTGCACGACGTCGAGCAGCTCCCGGCGGCGGTCGAGTATCGCGTCGTGGAGCCGTAGGAAGGGCTTCACCCGCTCACGGACCGGCAGCGCCGCCCACGCCTCCTGCGCCGTACGAGCCCTGTCGTACGCCGCGCGGACGTCCTCGGGCGTGGAGATCGGAACCTCGGCGAGAAGCTCGCCGGTGAAGGGCGCGAAGATCTCCCTCGTCTTACCCTCGGAGGAGACGTGCGTGAGAATCCGCTCGACCATGGCCGCGTCGAGCAGCCGGTTCATGGCACCCATGCCGGAAGAATATTCCGGAGGATCGCCCGTGGCTACCGGTAGGTAATGACATGAACGCCACAAGTCCTACGCGTCCAGCACCTTGCGGAGCTGCTCGCCGAACTCGGCGGGGTGGGTGCTGAGCCCGGTGTGCCCGCCGGGGAAGTGGACGAGCGGCGTGCCGAACCGCTCGGCCAGGAAGGCGGCGGGACGGTAGGGAAGCTCGCCGACCGAGTCGGCCCCGGCCGCGAGCACCAGCCGGTCCGACAGGGCACGCAGACGGTCCACGTCCGGGGTGTAGGCCATGAAGCTCGGCACGATGCGCCCGAGGAAGTAGGGCATGTCCCCCATGGTCCGCTCGACCCGGGCCGCCGCCTCGGGAGGCAGCTCAGCGGCCTTCGGGGCGGCCGGTGCGTCGGCGCCGACAGGTGCGTCGTTGTCGGCGGGGTCGGCGGGTGCGGCGCGGTCAGCGGGGGCGCCTGCGGCTGTGTCGGCGTCGACGGGTGCGGCGGGGTCTGCACCACCTGCGGGGATTGCGGGGGTTACGGGGGTTACTGAGGCGGGCCGCCTCAGGCCGGCCGCGAACACCGCGGCCGCGGGCATCAGCCCCTCCCGGTGGAACGTGTCCCGTACGCGGGCGAGCAGCGCCCGGTGCTCGGCGGCGTCCGGCAGCACCTCCACCACCGGAGGCTCGTGCGCCACGACGCGTTCGATCCGCTCGGGACGGGTGGTCAGCAGGTGCAGCGCGACGATCGCGCCGGAACTGCAGCCCACCACGCGGGCGGGCGCGTCCGGAGACAGCAGCTCCAGCAGCCGGAACGCGTCGTCGGCGTGCTGGGCGACCCGCTGCTCGGCCTCCGGGTCGTCGAGCGGGCTGCGGGACAGGCCGCGCGGGTCGTAGGCCGCGACCGTGTAGGTGGTGGCCAGGTCGTCGGCGACGCCGTCGAAGGAGGCCGCGCCGCCCGTGCCACCGGGGATCAGCAGCAGGAGCGGGCCCTCGCCGCGCACCTCGTAGTGCAGGGTCGCCCCGTCCACGCGCAGGTGACCGATGGTCGGGCTGGTCATGTGGAGTCTCCTTCGTCGTTTCCGGGTCGGTGCCCCCGGGGGCCGGCGGACAGCGCGGGCAGTGGTGGGGAGGGCCGATGGTCAGGAGGGAGGCCAGTGCGTCAGAAGAGTGTGGAGGGCGTCGAGACCGCGCACCCAGGAGTCCTCCGCCGGACGGCTGTGCGCGAATCCGCCCGCCGCCTCCAGGCTGGTGAAGCCGTGGAACGTGCTGCGCAGCAGCCGGACCGCGTCGGTCAGGTCGGGTTCGTCCAGCGCGTAGGCCCGCAGCATGCTGTAGGTCAGCTCGACGGCGCGTCGCGGGCCGGAGGCCCGGGCCACGAGTTCCGGATCGATCTGGACAGGGGTCTGCGTCGCCGCGTAGCGGCCCGGGTGGTCGCGGGCGTAATCCCGCCAGGCGTTCGCGTACGCCACCAGCGCGTCCTTGCCGGCCCGCCCGGCGATCGCCTCCGCGATGCGGATGGTCTTCTCGTCCGCCGCGAGCAGCGCGATCCGCCCGCGCAGGTCCTCCAGGCCGCGGACGTGCGCGTAGAGGCTGGCGTCCTTAACCCCGAGGCGTCGCGCCACGGCCGACATCGTTACGTGCTCGAGCCCGACCTCGTCCGCCAGTTCGGCGCCGGTGAGCGTCACCCGGTCGGCCGTCAGCCCGGCCCGTGCCATACGCACTCCGTCCTTATTATCCTAGGTTTTTACCTAATAGTCCTAGATCATAGCTTGGACGCCAAGCCGAGGGAAGCGCTTTCGGTCCGTCGAACCGGAGCCGGGCGTGATCCGTCATGGGGGCATGAGGACATCGATCCGTACGGCGGGCGTGCTCGCCGCCCTGCTCGCGGCGGGAGCCGCGGGCTGCGCGGGTGGCCGTACGACGCAGGACGCCCCGCCGTCTCCGGTGGACCTGACCGGGAAGATCCGGCTCGTCTCGTACACGGACTGCGCGGAGATGACGGAAGGGCTGCGGCGGGCCGCCGCGCGGAACGTGACGCCCTGGGGGTTCGGCGACGCGATGCTCTTCGCGGCCCGCGAGGACGCGAGCGCGGCGAAGCAGGCGGCGCCCGAGCAGCCGTTCTCCACCACCAACACACACGAGGCGGGCGTGGACGAGCCCGACCTGGTCAAGACCGACGGCGACCGGGTGATCACGGTCTCCGGGGGCGTGCTGCGCGTCGTGGACGCGAGAACCCGGCGGGTCACCGGGACGCTGCGGCTCGTCGCCGACGACCAGTGGTGGGCCGAGGCCGATCTGCTGGTCCACGGCGACCGCGCGCTCGTGCTGTTCCAGGGCGGGGTGATCCCGTTCGGGGCGAGGGCCTCGGCCCGGGTCGGCCCCGGCGGCCCGAGGTACGTGCTCGTGGACCTCTCCGGCGAGCCGCGCGTCCTCGGCGCGATGACCGCGCACGGACAGCACGTCGACGCCCGGCAGTCCGGCTCCACGGTGCGGCTCGTCGTCCGGTCCCAGCCGGACGTCGCCCTCCCGGCGCCGAAGGAGGGCGCGTCGGAGCGGGAGATGCTCGACGCCAACCGGCGGGCGGTGCTGGCCGCCCCCGCCGACGCGTGGCTGCCGTCGTACGAGATCGAGACGGGCGGCGGGGCCGGGGATGCGGGCCGCACCGAGCGGGTCGGGTGCGACCAGGTCAGCCACCCGGACAGTTTCACCGGCACCTCGATGCTGACCGTCCACACGATCGACCTGGCCGCCGCCGCGCCGTTCGGTTCGGCGTCACCGATCGCGGTCGCGGCCGACGGCGACACGGTGTACGGGACAGCGGGCAGCATTTATGTCACCAGCAATCCGCAGTGGTGGACGGCCCGCCCGATCGACGTGGTGCCGGTCCCGGAAACCTCGGTGCCGGAGACCTCAGTGCCGACGCCCACGCCGACGGCGCCGCCCGAGCGCACGGAGGTGCACCGCTTCGACGTCTCCGGGCCCGGCGCCCCGCGTTACGTCACCTCGGGATCGGTGCCCGGACGGCTGCTGAACCAGTACTCCCTGTCGGAGTACGACGGCCATCTGCGGGTGGCGACGACCAGCGGCGCCGAGGTGTTCGGCGCGAGCCCGAGCACGAGCGAGAGCGGCGTGTACGTGCTCGACGCCGCCACGCTCGCCCCGACCGGCTCGGTGACGGGCCTCGGCAGGGGCGAGCGGATCTACTCGGTGCGGTTCGCCGGCGGCCTCGGCTACGTGGTGACCTTCCGCCAGACCGACCCCCTGTACGCGCTGGACCTGCGCGATCCGGCCGCGCCGAAGGTGACCGGCGAGCTGAAGATCACCGGTTTCTCCGCCTATCTCCACCCGGCGGGCGAGGGACGGCTCATCGGCATCGGCCAGGAGGCGAGCGAGGCGGGCCGGGCGCTCGGCACCCAGATCTCGCTGTTCGACGTCACCGACCCGGCCGCGCCCGCCGTGCTGTCGCGGTTCCACCGGAAGGACTCCGGCTCGGAGGCCGAGTGGGACCCGCACGCCTTCCTCTACTGGCCCGCCACCGGGCTGGCCGTGCTCCCGCTGCAGAGCTGGGCCGACGGCGAGGTCACGGAGAGCGCCGCCCTCGCACTGCGGGTCGGCGACCGGGAGATCACCAAGCTGGGCGTCGTGACCCACCCGAAGCCCGCCGCCAAGAAGGGCTTCGCCCCCGACGGCCAGGGCATCCGCCGTTCCCTCGTCATCGGCGGCGACCTGTGGACCCTCTCCGGCGCCGGCCTCAAGGTCAGCGACGCCGCCACCCTGGCCGACCGGGCGTGGATCCCCTTCGCGTGAGAAGGGTCAGTTCGCGTTGCCGGGGGCCTTCGCGAGGTCACGCGGAGGGGCGACGGGGACGATCTCCGGCGCGCCGAGGCGGATCGCGTCGGCCTCCTGGTCGGTGTCCTGCTCCTGGGAGGCCCGCTCCGCCTCGACCCGCTTGGTGTAGTACTCGACCTCCCGCTTGACCTGGTCGGCGTCCCAGCCGAGCGGGCCGGCCATGAGCTCGGCGGCCTCCTGGGCGACGGCGGTCCCCCGATGGAAGGTCTCGATCGAGATGCGGGTGCGCCGGGTCAGCGCGTCGTTGAGGTGCCCGGCGCCCTCGTGCGTCGCGGCGTACACGATCTCCGCGCGCAGGTAGTCGTCGGCGCCGTCGAGCGGCCGGCCCAGCGAGGGGTCCTTCTCGACGAGCGCCAGCACCTCGTCGATCAGCGAGCCGTACCGCTCCAGCAGGTGCTCGATCCGGGCCACGTGCAGCCCCGAGGACCGCGCCAGGCGGTGGCGGGAGTTCCACAGGGCCTGGTAGCCCTCCGCCCCGACGAGCGGCACCTGGTCGGTGCACGACGGCGGGACGCGCTGGTCGAGCCCGTGCGCGACCGCGTCCACGGCGTCGGCCGCCATGACGCGGTACGTCGTGAACTTGCCGCCCGCCACCATGACGAGCCCGGCCACAGGGTGGGTGACGACGTGCTCGCGCGAGAGCTTGCTGGTCTCCTCGGACTCCCCCGCCAGCAGCGGGCGCAGCCCGGCGTACACGCCCTCGACGTCGTCCCTGGTCAGCGGCACGGAAAGGACCGAGTTGACCCGGTCGAGCAGATAGTCGATGTCCGCCCGCGAGGCCGCCGGGTGGGCCTTGTCGAGCGTCCAGCGGGTGTCGGTGGTCCCGAGGATCCAGTGCCGGCCCCACGGGATGACGAACAGCACGGACTTCTCCGTACGCATGATCAGCCCGCTGAGCGAGTGGATGCGGTCGCGCGGCACCACGAGGTGGATGCCCTTCGACGCGCGCACGTGGATCTGCCCCCGGCCGCCGACGAGCTGCTGGATGTCGTCGGTCCAGACGCCGGTGGCGTTGACGACCTGGCGGGCGCGCACGTCGAACTCCGCGCCCGTCTCCAGGTCGCACACGCGCACCCCGGTGACCCGCTCCCCCTCGCGCAGGAACCCCACGGCCTGCACCCGCGAGGCGACGTGCGCGCCGTAGGTCGCGGCGGTGCGCAGGGTCGTCATCACGAAGCGGGCGTCGTCGACCTGGGCGTCCCAGTACTGCACGGCCCCGGTGAACGCCGACCTGCGCAGCGAGGGGGCGACCCGCAGCGCCTGGCGCCGGGTCAGGTGACGGTGCCCCGGCACCCCCCGGGTGAGGCCGTAGGAGAGCCCCAGCGTGTCGTACAGGACGAGCCCCGCCCCGATGTACGGCCGCTCCCAGCCCTGGTGCGTGAGCGGGAACAGGAACGGCACCGGCTTGACCAGGTGCGGCGCGATCCGCCTCAGCAGCAGGGAACGTTCCCTCAGCGCCTCTCTGACGAGGTCGAAGTTGAGCTGCTCCAGATAGCGCAGCCCGCCGTGGATCAGCTTGGAGGACCGCGACGACGTGCCGGAGGCGAAGTCGCGCGCCTCCACCAGCCCCACCGAGAGCCCGCGGGTCGCGGCGTCGAGCGCGACGCCCGCGCCGACCACCCCGCCGCCGATCACGACCACGTCGAGCTCCTGCGCCGCCATCCGCTCCATAGCGGTGGCCCGTTCCTCCGGGCCCAGCCGCGCCGTCCCCATCCTCGCCGTCATAGGGCTCCCTCTGTACGCCCTTCGCCTCTGCCGTGGTAAATCTACCCGCCGGTAGGTACCCCGGAATCCCCCTATGTCCCCCCCTTTCTGAATGATCTACGAAGGAGTCAAGGGATGATCCTGCGGCGGCGGAAGTCGGCGAAGATGTCCAGGAACATCTGCCGGGTGTCGGCGAACTCGGGGAAGCCGAACCGCCGCGCCTTGGAGCCGTCGGCGATGAAGTCGTAGTCCCAGGAGAAGACCGCGTCGCCGAAGCGCCACGACGACACCTCCTGGTAGGAGTGCTTGGCCAGGCCGTGGCGCTCGACCATCGAGTTCCACAGCGGCTCCTTGTCCGCCATGACGGCCTCCAGCGACATCGGCAGCGGCGGCGCGACCTCCAGGCCGAAGAACCGGGCAATCGCCGGCCACATCTCCTCCCACCGGAACAGGTCCCCGTTGTTGACGTTGAACGCCTGGTTGGCGCAGCGCTCGTCGGTGGCCGCCCACACCGTGGCCTTCGCCGGCAGCGTCGCGTCGGTCATCTCCAGCAGAGCGTGGTAGGCCCCGGGCCCACTCCGATGGGGCGCGCCGTGCTGCCCCACGCCCGGGCCGCGCTCGCCGGCGCGGAACGGGCACGGTGCGCGGCGCGGCAGGCGTCGGGGCTGTAGGCGGGCGAGCTCCAGGTCGCGACCCTCTACTCGGTGAGCCTGGGCGTGCTGCCCCCGGCCCTGCGGGCCTGGCACCGCTCGCATCCGGACGTACGGATCAGGTTGTTCGAGCACTCCCACACCGACCGGCTGTGCGAGGCGATGCTCGCACGCGCCGGGCAACGGCCTGGCCGACGTCCTCGACCAGGCGTGCGCGGCGGCCGGGTTCCAGCCCCGCGCCGCCGTACGCACCGAGCAGACCGCCGCCGCGCCCGTCCTCGCCGCCGCCGGGCTGGTGCCCGCGCACGTCCGCCGCCTGCTCCCGCACCGCCCGGCCGTGCCCGGCTGACACGGCCGGCCCGCGTGACACCCCGCGCGGCGGGCACGGGCCGTACGCGGAAGGATGGGCGGCATGAGCGCGACTCTCTCCGATGCCCGCATCGTCACTCCCGACGGCGTCCACGACGGCTGGCTCACCATCGAGGACGGCAGGATCACCCACATCGGACGCGGGCAGGCGCCTCGCGACGGGCACGACCTGGGCGGGCGCACGGTCGTCCCCGGCTTCGTGGACATCCACTCGCACGGGGGCGCGGGCGGGAGCTTCCCGGACGGCGACCCGGAGACCGCCGCCGAGGTCGCCGCCTTCCATCTCGGCCGCGGCTCGACCACCCTCGTGGCCAGCCTGGTCACCGCGGCGCCCGGCACGCTCGCGCGGGCCGCGTCGGTGCTCGCCGACCTGTGCGAGCAGGGTCTTCTCGCCGGCGTCCACTTCGAGGGGCCGTACATCGCGAGGTCGCGCTGCGGCGCGCACGAGCCCACGCTGCTGCGCGCGCCCGACGTGGCGGAGTTCCGGGCGCTGGTGAAGGCCGGGCGGGGCCATGTCCGGATGCTGACGATCGCGCCGGAACTGCCGGACGCGCTCGACGTGATCAGGGAGGCCGCCGCCGAAGGGATCGTCGCCGCCCTGGGGCACAGCGACGCGACCTACGAGCAGACGCTCGACGGCATCGAGGCGGGCGCGACCGTGGCGACCCACCTCTACAACGCGTTGCCGCCGCTCGGCCACCGCGCGCCGGGGCCGGTCGCGGCGCTGCTGCAGGACGAGCGGGTGACGGTCGAGCTGATCAACGACGGGGTCCATGTGCACCCGGCCATGCTGCGCCTGGCCATGGACGCCGCGGGCGCGGACCGCACGGCGCTGATCACCGACGCGATGGCGGCGGCGGGCATGGGCGACGGGCGCTATCCGCTCGGCCCGATGACCGTGGACGTGAAGGACGGCGTGGCCCGCCTCGCCGAGGGAGGCGCGATCGCCGGCAGCACGCTCACCATGGACGCGGCGTTCCGCCGTACGGTGCGGGAGGTCGGGCGCTCGCTCGTGGACGCCGCCAGGATGGCCTCCCTCACCCCCGCCCGGGTCCTCGGTCTGGACGGCGAGACCGGCTCGATCACGGTCGGCAGGTACGCCGACCTCGTCGTGCTCGACGAGGACCTGGGCGTCGCGGGCGTGATGAAGCGCGGCGCCTGGGTCCGCCGCCCCTGATCGAGCTTCTGAGAAGCCGAGAGCCGGGCCCTGCGGCCCGGCCCTCCTGACGACGGATCAGCGCTGCGGCGGGGCGACGACGACCTCGACCCGCTGGAACTCCTTGAGGTCGGAGTAACCGGCCGTGGCCATCGTGCGGCGCAGCGCGCCGAGCAGGTTCATCGAGCCGTCGGCCAGCGACGACGGGCCGTGCAGGATCTCCCGCAGCGTGCCGATCGTCCCGAACTCGACCCGCTTGCCGCGCGGAAGCTCGGGGTGGTGGGCCTCCGAACCCCAGTGGAAGCCGCGGCCAGGGGCCTCGCTGGCCCGGGCGAGCGGGGAGCCCACCATCACGGCGTCGGCGCCGCAGGCGATGGCCTTGGCGATGTCGCCGGAGCCGCCCATGCCGCCGTCGGCGATGACGTGGACGTACCGGCCGCCCGACTCGTCCATGTAGTCGCGGCGGGCCGCCGCGACGTCGGAGATCGCGGTCGCCATCGGCACGACCACGCCGAGCACGTTGCGGGTGGTGTGCGAGGCGCCGCCGCCGAAGCCGACCAGCACGCCCGCCGCGCCGGTCCGCATGAGGTGCAGCGCGGCCGTGTACGTCGCGCAGCCGCCCACGATCACCGGGACGTCGAGTTCGTAGATGAACTGCTTGAGGTTGAGCGGCTCGGCCCGGCCCGACACGTGCTCGGCGGAGACGGTCGTGCCGCGGATGACGAAGATGTCCACGCCCGCGTCGATGACGGCCTTGTGGTGCTGCACCGTCCGCTGGGGCGACAGCCGTACGGCGGTGGTGACGCCCCCGGCGCGGATCTCCTCGATCCGGCGGCCGATGAGCTCGTCCTTGATGGGCGCGGTGTAGATCTCCTGCAGCCGCCTGGTCGCGGCGGCCCGGTCGAGGGTGGCGACCTCCTCCAGCAGCGGCGCCGGGTCCTCGTAGCGGGTCCAGAGCCCTTCCAGGTCGAGCACGCCGAGGCCGCCCAGGCGGCCGATCTCGATCGCCGTCGCGGGCGACACGACGCTGTCCATCGGGCTCGCCACGAGCGGAGAGTCGAAGCGGTAGGCGTCGATCTGCCAGGAGATCGACACCTCCTCCGGGTCGCGGGTGCGCCGGGAGGGCACGATGCCGATCTCGTCCAGCGCGTAGGCCCGCCGCCCGCTCTTGCCGCGCCCGATCTCCTGAGTCATATCGCCTTTTCTTTCTGTTCTTCCGCTACCGGGCTATCGCCGGTGGTAGTTCGGGGCCTCGACCGTCATCTGGATGTCATGCGGGTGGCTCTCCTTGAGCCCGGCCATCGTGATCGGCATGAGCTGCGCCTTCTCGTGCAGCTCCTCGATCGTCCGGGAGCCGGTGTACCACATGCCCTGCCGGAGGCCGCCGACGAGCTGGTGGGCCACCGCCGCGGCCGGGCCGCGGTAGGGCACCTGGCCCTCGATGCCCTCGGGGATGTACTTGTCCTCCCCCGACACGTCGGCCTGCGCGTACCGGTCCTTGCTGAACGACGCGCCGCCGCGCTCGCGGTTGCGCACCGCGCCGAGCGAGCCCATGCCGCGGTACGACTTGAACTGCTTGCCGTTGATGAAGATCAGTTCGCCGGGCGACTCCTCGCAGCCGGCCAGCAGCGAGCCCAGCATGACCGTGTCGGCCCCGGCGGCCAGCGCCTTGGCGATGTCGCCCGAGTACTGCAGGCCGCCGTCGCCGATCACCGGGATGCCGGCCGGGCCGCAGGCCAGCGCCGCCTCGTAGATCGCGGTGAGCTGGGGCGCGCCCACGCCCGCGACGACCCGGGTGGTGCAGATCGAGCCGGGCCCCACGCCCACCTTGACGGCGTCGGCGCCCGCGTCGACCAGCGCCTGCGCCCCCGCCCGGGTGGCCACGTTGCCGCCGATGACGTCGACCCGCCCGTTGTTGGCCTTGACCTTGGCGATCATGTCGCACACGCCGCGCGAGTGCCCGTGCGCCGTGTCGACGATGATGACGTCGGCGCCCGCCTCGATGAGGGCCATCGCGCGCTCCTCGGCGTCGCCGGCCACGCCCACCGCCGCGCCGACCATCAGGCGGCCGTCGGCGTCCTTCGTGGCGAGCGGGTACTGCTCGCTCTTGGTGAAGTCCTTGACCGTGATCAGGCCCTGGAGGCGGCCGGCCTCGTCCACGAGCGGGAGTTTCTCGACCTTGTTCTGCCGCAGCAGCCGGAAGGCCTCCTCGCGGTCGACGCCCACCGGCGCCGTCACCAGAGGCATCGGGGTCATGACGTCGCGCACGGCCTTGCCCTGGTCGCTCTCGAAGCGCATGTCGCGGTTGGTGACGATGCCGACGAGCACGCCCTCGGCGTCGGTGACCGGGACGCCGGAGATCCGGTAGGTCGCGCACAGCCGCTCGACGTCGGCGAGGGTGTCCTCGGGGGAGCAGGTGACGGGGTTGGTCACCATCCCCGCCTCCGAGCGCTTGACCAGGTCGACCTGCTGCGCCTGCTCCTCGATGGAGAGGTTGCGGTGCAGTATGCCGATGCCGCCCTGCCGCGCCATCGCGACCGCCATGCGCGCCTCGGTGACCGTGTCCATCGCGGCCGAGACCAGCGGGATGCGCAGCGTGACGTTCCGGGACAGCCGGGTCGTCGTGTCGGCCTCGCCCGGCTGCAGGTCCGAATAGGCGGGAACGAGGAGCACGTCGTCGAACGTGAGTCCCGGTTCGGTGAACTTGGCCATCTGACTGCACCCTCCTCCTGGATCCCTCGCCAGACCCGAGGTCAGTCTAGTGGCCGCCCGAAACCGCACCGGGCACACCTGTCAAGAGGGGCGACAGAAAAAGTGGGGGGACCGGATTCCGGTCCCCCCACTCAGGGCGCGTCCCGCCCGCCGCTCTCGTCGAGCCCCCCTCCGCGCCCGGCCGAGGCGGCGTTCCGGCTAACGCTGCGTCAAGAATGCGTCACGCAGCGTCCACGCGCAATGTCGCAAGTTGCAACTGCACAAAGATGCATTCCCCGCCAATTCGAAGATCCACCCGGAACAATTACAAACCATCGCATTCATACATGAACAATCAGGCGCGGTGATGCCGAATGTGCGAACGGAACGGACAGCGCGAAAAGGCCGGGTTATTCTCGCGGGCCGAGGCGTGACGGGGATCTGAGCGGGGAGTTCGCACTTCCCGCCAGTGCGACTACCAACTGCGGCCACCGACGTGCGACCACCGACGGAGCGAGCATGAGTACGACGGGAAACGCCGTCCCGCGGACCGGCCCATTCGAAAGCCTCGGGCTCTCCCCCGGGCAGGCGGCCCTCTACGCGGCCGCCCTCCGCCTCCACCGGGCCACCCCGGCCGAGCTCGCCGAGGCGGTCGACCGGCCCGCCGCCGACGTGCTCGACGCCCTCGACTCCCTCGTACGGCTCGGCGCGGTCGACCGGCGGCGGGAGGAGGTCGTCGCGCGGCATCCGGCCGAGGTGATCGGCCGACTGGTCGCCGAGCGGCTGGACCGCATGGCCCGGGAGAGCCGGCGGCTCGACGAGATGATCACGGCGGCCGGGCGCCTGGCCCGCCACTACGACACCGGGCGCGACTGGCGGGGCGGGGGGCTGCCGGTCGAGCGGGTGAGTGGCGCCGGCGCGCTCTACGAGGGCGTCATCGGCCACGCCCTGCAGGCGCCTCCCGCCGATCTGGTCATGGCCGTCCCGGACCACCGCACCGTGGTGCGGTTCGCGAACACCCACAGCGCGCAGTGGATCCGGGCCGCCGCGGACGGCGTCGTGCGGTTGCGCGCGATCGTCCCGCACACCGCTCTGTCGTCGCCCGCCGTACGGGAGATGTATGAACGGTTCACGGCGGCGGGTGCGAATCTGCGCGCGCTCGACGAGGTGCCGAGCTGGTTCCTCGCGCTCGGCGACGGCACCGCCTGGCTGCCGGTCCAGTGGGGCGTCCCGCTGCCCGACAACGCCTACAACTGCTGCGTCGTCCACGCCCCGGCGGCGGCGGGAGCGCTGCGCGCACTGTTCGGTGAGCTGTGGGCCCGGGCCGCCCCGATCTCCCCGCACAGCGGCGCCCGGCAGGTGCTGCGACTCGCCGCGCAGGGGCTTTCCGACGACGCCGTCGCCCGCCGCCTCGGGGTGTCCGTGCGCACGGTGCGGGCCAGATTCGCCGAGGCGATGGCGGAGCTGGGCGCCCAGTCACGCTTCCACGCCGGGGTCGAGGCCGCCCGCCGCGGCTGGCTGTGAGCCGCCCCCGGATCCGGCGGCGAATGCGGCGGGGGACCCGGCTGCGGACCGTGCCGACGGAGCGGCGGGCCTGACGAGCAGATGAGGCGCACTTTCGCTCCCGGAGGGGGCCGTGGTCATAAGGTGGGATGCGTGCTGGAAGACGTCCCCCGCGACCCGTTCGCGGATGACCCTGACGACCCCGCGGCGGAGCTCGGATCGCCCGACGACGTGGAACCGCTGTCGCTCGCCGAGCGCGACGAGGCACTGACCGATCTCGCCGACGTGGAGGTCTTCCGTTCCCTGCTCGAACCCCAGGGCGTGCTCGGGCTGGTCCTCGACTGCCCCGAGTGCGGCGAGCAGCACTACTTCGACTGGGACCTGCTGCGCGGCAACCTGCGCCAGATGATCGACAACGGCCGGCCGCAGGTCCACGAGCCCGCCTTCCAGCCCGATCCGTCCGACTACGTGAGCTGGGAGTACGCCCGGGGCTACGTGGACGGCGTGATCGACACCGAGGAGAGCCGCTGACTGTCCACGTCGGCGACCAGGGCGCCGAGCAGCCGGAGGGCCGCGTCGGTCCCGCCCAGGGGCTCCCGGCGGGCGAGGGCGTCGAGGAGGACGTCCGTCCGAACTACGTCGCCCTCCACGTCGCCATCGCCGTACGGCCCGGGAAGGCCCGCCGTACGACGACGTTTCATGGTCACGCAATCGACTCCAGCTCGGCCAGCTGCCGGAGCCTGGCGAGCGCACGATGCTGCGCGACCCGGACGGCACCAGGGGTCATGCCGAGTACATTACCCGTCTCCTCGGCGGAAAGACCCGAGACGACCCGCAGGATGAGAAGCTCGCGCTGGGTGTCCGGCAGCCGGGCCAGCAGGTCCCGGGCGTGCTGCGCCTCGATGTAGCGCACCACGGTCTCCTCCGGCCCCGGGCCCTCGTCGGGCCCGTCCGGCAGGTCCTGCGTCGGCACCGCGGAGCGCACCGAACTGCGCAACGCGTCCGCCACCTTGTGCGAAGCGATGCCGAACACGAACGAGGCGAAGGGGCGGCCCATGTCGCGGTAGCGTGGCAGCGCCGACAGCACCGCGATGCACACCTCCTGAGCCACGTCGTCGGCGATGTGGTACTGACCGGAGACCCTCCCCAGTCGGGCCCTGCAGTACCGGACCACCATCGGGCGCAGTTGTCCCAGCAGTGATTCGATCGCGGTGCGATCTCCTTGTACGGCAAGGCTGGTCAGTTCCCTGAGGTCGGACTCATCCGATCTCGTCGCAAGCCTTACCCCAGTTGCGGCGTCGGCGACGCATCCCTCGGTCACGTTAGGCATGATGCCCGCCACGATCGTTCATGTCGTCATGGTTAACGGCTACGGATTGGTCACATTGACGCGTCGATAACCCTTTGTAATCAATCGACCACGCGACCGTTGGAACATTCCAACCAGAATGACCAATTCGAGAGATATATGCCGGATGCCTTGACAGGTATTAAGAAGTATGCGGCGTCTGCCTATTGCCGCGCGGCCCTTCGATGCCGTGCGTCACCGGTATGGACCGCGCCACCCGAACACGCCCCTACCGGGAAGCGGACGCGTATCCGACCGGTATAGACCACCGTTCAGGCGCCGGCCCTCATCGGAGCGTGGAGGAGACCACCCGAGGAGCGCGGCCGGCGCCGAGGTAGAAGACGCCGGGGAAGCCGCGCGTCTCGAACCCGCCGCTGACATTGCGGCGCAAGGTCGAGTGCTCGATGCGCAGAGAGCCGCTGCGGTCGTTGCTGACGAAGAACACCGCCCCGCCGCCCTCGTTGGCGTGGTTGCCGGTCATCAGCGAGCCGGCGATCCGGACGGCGTACCTGTTGCCGTCCGCGTACACGGCCCCGCCGCTGCCGCCCCCGGGGGTTCCGGCCTTGGCCGGGTTGGCGCCGCGTCCGACCGCCCGGTTCCCGACGAAGACGCTGTTGACGATCTGCCAGGAGACGCCGATGCCGCTCAGCGCGCCCCCGTTCGAGCAGACGCCGTTCTCGAAGCTACTGCCGGCGACGTACACGGGCAGGTCGTGCCACTGGTCCAGCACGCGGATCGCCGCGCCGCCCAGATCGGGGCCGGTGCGGTCACAGCGGTTGCGGACGAACCGCGAGTTGACCACTTTGAGCCTGCCACCGCGGGCGAAGACCGCCCCGCCACCACCGCCGTCGGTCCTCTGGCCGGTGGAGTCGCCGTCGGCGAACGTCAGGTTCTGCAGGGTCAGCGCGGGTGCCGGCTGGTCGTCGCAGTGCGAGGTCGTCCACACCTGGGCCCGGTCACAGGTGTTCATGTAGAGGATGCGCCGTTTGCCCGCGCCGCTGAGCGTCACCTTCCCGCCGCCGTCGACGACGACCCGGGCGCTGGTGTTGCGGACCTTCGCCGTGGCGGTCAGCCTGATGGTCACCGGGCGGGGGCCACAGGAGAAGGTGATGACGCCGCCGCGGGCCACGGCCCTGACGAAGGCCTGGGAGGTGCAGCTCGCGGGCGTGCCCCGGCCGACGACGGTCGTCGGGCGGGAGACGTCGGCGGGCCGTGCCTCCGGCGGCACGGGAACCGTCCCCCTGAGGCTCCCCGCCCCCGTCGCCGGTGCGGATTCCGCGACGGCGGGCGGAGCCGTCGCACCGGCCGGCGTCACTCCGATCACCGTCATGCCGTCCACCGTCATGCCGGACATGGAGAGACCGGCACCCGACACCAGCACGGCGGTAAGAGCTCTGCGTCCGAATCGCACGCCGACGATCGTATTGACCCCGATTAGGCACATAGGGGGTTTCGGGGAATCTCCCGGGAAAAGCGCGCGCCCCGCGGCCCGCCCGTGAGGGCGGCGCGGGGCGCGGTTGCCGATCCGATCGGTCGCCGATCGGGCGCCGATCGGGCGCCTCTGCCGAGCTGCTCCCGATCGATCGCCTGCTGTCAGCGACCGTCGATCAGTGGCCGCCGATCAGTGGCCGTCGATCAGTGGCCGCCGATCAGTGGCCGCCGATCAGTGGCCGCCGATCAGTGGCCGCCGATCAGTGGCCGTGACCGTGGCCGTGGCCGTGACCGCCGCCGGCGGCCGGGGCCTCCTCCTCGGGCTTGTCCACCACGAGGGCCTCGGTGGTCAGCAGCATGCCGGCGATGGACGCGGCGTTCTGCACGGCCGAGCGGGTCACCTTGACGGGGTCGATGACGCCCTGGGCCACCAGGTCGCCGTACTCGCCGGTGGCGGCGTTGAGACCCTCACCGGCGTTCAGCGCGGCGATCTTCGTGGTGACGACGTAGCCCTCGAGGCCCGCGTTCTCGGCGATCCAGCGGGCCGGCTCGACCAGGGCCTTGCGGACGATCGAGACGCCGGTGGCCTCGTCGCCGGTCAGGCCGAGGTTGTCGAGGTCCTTGGACACGTGCACGAGCGCGGAGCCGCCACCCGAGACGATGCCCTCCTCGATCGCGGCGCGGGTCGCGGAGATCGCGTCCTCCAGGCGGTGCTTCTTCTCCTTCAGCTCCACCTCGGTCGCGGCGCCGACACGCAGCACGCAGACACCGCCGGCGAGCTTGGCGAGGCGCTCCTGGAGCTTCTCACGGTCCCAGTCGGAGTCGGACTGCTCGATCGCGATCTTGATCTCGCGGATGCGGTCCTCGATCGCCTGGGCGTCACCGGCGCCGTCGACGACCGTGGTGGTGTCCTTGTTGACCACGACGCGGCGGGCCGTGCCGAGGACCTCCAGGCCCACGTGCTCCAGCTTCAGGCCGATCTCCTCGCTGACGACCTGGCCGCCCGTGAGGGTGGCGATGTCCTGCAGCATGGCCTTGCGGCGGTCGCCGAAGCCCGGAGCCTTGACGGCGACGGAGGTGAAGGTGCCGCGGATCTTGTTGGTCACCAGGACGGCCAGGGCCTCGCCCTCGACGTCCTCGGCGATGACCAGAAGCTGCCGCTTGGTCTGGGCGACCTTCTCCAGCAGCGGGAGGAAGTCCGCGATGGAGGAGATCTTGCCCTGGTGGATCAGGACGTACGGCTCCTCGAGCACCGACTCCATGCGCTCGGCGTCGGTGACCATGTAGTGCGAGAGGTAGCCCTTGTCGAACTGGAGACCCTCGGTGAACTCCAGCTCCAGGCCCATCGCGTTGGACTCTTCGACGGTGATGACACCGTCCTTGCCCACCTTGTCGAACGCCTCGGCGATCAGGCCGCCGATCTTCGCGTCCTGCGCGGAGATCGTCGCGACGTTGGCGATCTCCTTCTTGTCCTCGACGTGGCGGGCGGTGCTGAGCAGCCGCTCGCTGACGGCCTGGGCGGCCTTGTCGATGCCGCGCTTGAGCGACAGCGGCTGCGCGCCGGCCGCCACGTTGCGCAGGCCCTCGCGGACCATGGCCTGGGCCAGGACGGTCGCGGTGGTGGTGCCGTCACCCGCGACGTCGTTGGTCTTGGTCGCCACCTCCTTGGCGAGCTGGGCGCCAAGGTTCTCGTACGGCTTCTCCAGCTCGACCTCGCGAGCGATGGTGACACCGTCGTTCGTGATCGTCGGGGCACCGAACTTCTTGTCGATGACGACGTTGCGGCCGCGCGGGCCGAGGGTCACCTTGACGGCGTCGGCGAGAGCGTTCACACCACGCTCGAGAGCGCGCCGCGCGTCCTCTTCGAACTCCAGGATCTTCGGCATTCAGGTCTCCTTGTGAGCGCGTCGGAGCCCCGGGCACGTGGACCCGGGGCTCCTCATGGCTTGCGCGGCCTACTACTTCTCGATGATGGCGAGCACGTCGCGAGCCGAGAGCACCAGGTACTCCTCGCCGCCGTACTTGACCTCGGTGCCGCCGTACTTGCTGTAGAGGACGACGTCGCCCTCCTTGACGTCGAGCGGAATGCGCTTCTCGCCGTCCTCGTCCCAGTTGCCCGGGCCCACAGCGAGCACGCGGCCCTCCTGCGGCTTCTCCTTGGCGGTGTCCGGGATGACCAGGCCGGAGGCGGTGGTCTGCTCGGCCTCAAGCGGCTGGACCACGATGCGGTCGCCGAGCGGCTTAACGGGAACCTTGGTGGCGGTCGTCACGATCGGACCTCCCCTTCAGATTGCGATGAATGAGCTGAAGAGGCGACCAGCGGCCTGCCGTCGCGGGTGTCAGACCTGTCTCGTCGCTGTTGGCACTCTCAATGGCAGAGTGCCAACACGAAACAGTATGCAAGTGGCGCGTGACAGTCAACACGAACCCGCCCCGCAGGTCAGACCCGTCTCCCGGCAACGCGTCCGAGACCCTCCGTTCAGCCCCCCGCCGCCCGCGCGTCACCGCCGCGACCCCCCGAACGGCCCAGGCCAGCGGGCGGATCAGCGGGCGGCGTACGAACCGGAGCGGACGTCGTCGACGAGGCCCGGCCGGCTGGGGTTCCAGCCGAGGTTCTTCCTCGCGAGATCGCCGCTCACCACCTGGCTCAGGGCGAGCCCCTCGGCGAACGGGCGGCCGAGCACCTCGCTCGCCTCGCCGATCGGCCACGGCACGGCCTTCCCGCTGCGACCGGCGGCCGCGGCGACGTCGGCGACGCTCACCGCCTCTTCGGCGACCGCGTGGAAGAGGTTGCCCGGCGCGGCCTTCTCGATCGCGAGCACGATCAGGTCCGCCAGGTCGTCCACGTGCACGGTCGCCCAGGTCGGCGCCGGGCCGCCCGCGTGGACGTACCTGCCGTCCTCCCCGTCCGGGGCGGCGAGGAGGGCGGGGATGCCCACGCCCCGGCCGTACACGACGCCGGGCCGTACGACGATTCCGCCGCCGTCCAGCACGAGCCTCTCCACCCGCGGACGGTAGCCGGACAGGGCGATCGGGTTCACCGGCGCGTCCTCGTCCGCCGCCTCGGTGGTGGCGCCGAGCACCCACACGCCACTGACGTAGACCAGTCGCGCGCCGCCGCCGGCCAGCGCCTCGATCGCGGCGACGTCCACCGCCTCGTCCCCGACGGGGTTCGCGGCGTGGACGACGACGTCGATGTCGGAGGTCACCGCCTTCGCGAGCGTCTCGGGCTCATTGAGGTCACCGTGACGCACCTCGCCCGGCAGGGCGGCCTCGCGCGGCTTCGGCCGGACCAGCGCCACCACGTCGTGGCCGTGCTCGGCGAGCCGCTCCGCGAGCACCGAGCCGATGTAACCCGTCGCGCCGAGAACGAGAACATTCATCGTTTCACCTCGAAAATTTTGATGTCTGACTTTTCGACCTGGAGGCTAGCGTAGAAGGCATCGACATTTCAACGTCGAAGCAAGCGTTACGATGAGACGAGGAGGAGCGGCGGGTGGACCTTCGGCCGCGCGCATCATGAACCACAACCTCGTGGACGGCACCACCGTGGACGGCACCACCGTGGACGGCACCACCGTGGACGGCACCACCGTGGACGGCACCACCGTGGACGGCACCACCGTGGACGGCACCGTGAACGACGCCATCGAGCAGATCCTCGGCGACTGGGCCCGGGTGCGTCCGGACGTGGACTGTTCGGCGATGGGCGTCGCCGGGCGGATCTCCCGGGCGTCCCGCCTGATGGAGAAGGGCGTCAAGGAGCACTTCGCCCGGTACGACCTCGAGCCCTGGGAGTTCGACGTGCTCGCCACCCTTTTCCGCGCCAACTCCGAGCACCGGCTCTGCATGGGCGACCTCGCCACCGCCGCGATGGTGAGCTCGGCGGCCCTCACCAACCGGGTGGACCGCCTCACCGCCAAGGGGCTGGTGCACCGGGAGGTCTCGCCGTCGAACCGCCGCATGGTCCTGATCACCCTCACGGACCGGGGCCACGCGATGGTCGACGAGTTGCTGGAGGGCCACGTGGCCAACGAGAACCGGCTGCTCGCCGGCCTCACTCCGGAGGACCGGGAGCAACTGTCCGGCCTGCTCTGCAAGCTGCTCACCTCCCTCGGCGACGTACGCACCTGCTGACTGGGTGAGCGCCGGCCACAGGCGGTAGCGTCGCGGGCGTGGATCTGGACACCCTGCGCATGCTGTTCGCGCCCGCCGGGCGCGCGGCCCTGGACGAAGCCGTGCGGATCATCGCCGACGGCGCGGACCCGGTGGCCGCCGCGAGCGCGCTGCGCCGATCCCACTCCCCCGAGCTCGCCGCCGCGGCGCTCACGCAGGCGTCGCTGCGGCGGCGTGCCGAGACCAAGTTCGGCGCCGACGCCGCCGTCATGTTCTTCACCCCGCACGGACTCGAGCAGGCCACCCGGCCCGAGGTCGCCGCCCACCGCGCCGCCAGGATCAGCGCCGCCGGGCTCGGAGCCGCCGGATTCGAAGCCACCGGAGCGGGGCCGACCGGCGTGCGCCCCGCCGGAGTCCCGGACGGCCCGACCGGAGGCGTGCGGGCTGCGGAGGGGCCGCGTGTGCTCGACGTATGCTGCGGAATCGGCGGCGACCTGCTCGCGCTGGCCCGCGCGGGATGCGCGGTGGACGCGCTCGACCTCGACCCGCTGACGGTGGAGATCGCCCGTGCCAACGCGGCGGCGCTCGGCCTGTCCTCCCTGGTGACGGTCCGTACGGCGGACGCCGCGGCGGCCGACCCCGGGGAATACGACCTGCTGTTCGCCGACCCGGCCAGAAGGGGGGCGAGAGGGCGGACGTTCGACCCGATGGCCTACTCCCCCTCGTGGCCGGTGGTGCTCGACCTGGTCGCCCGGGCTCCGGCCGCCTGTCTGAAGACGGCCCCCGGCATCCCGTACGAGTTCATCCCGGAGGGCGCCGAGGCCGAATGGGTCTCCTACCGGGGCGAGGTGAAGGAGGCGGCCATCTGGACCGGGATGGGAACGGGCGGCCGGCGCGCCACCCTGCTCCCTTCCGGCGCCACGCTCACGGCCTCGGGCGCGGAGGCCGATGCCGGGCCGGTGAGCCGTTATCTCTACGAGCCCGACGGCGCCGCCGTACGGGCGCACCTGGTCGCCGAGGTGGCCGCCCTCGTGTCGGGTCACCTCGTCGATCCGCGCATCGCGTACATCACCGGTGATCGTCTCGTGCCCACGCCGTGGGCGGCGTGTTACGAGGTCACCGACGTGATGCCCTTCTCGTTGAAGCGGCTGCGCGCGGCGCTGCGCGAGCGGCGCGTCGGCGCGGTGACGATCAAGAAACGCGGGTCCGCGGTCGACGTCGAACGGCTGCGGAAAGACCTCCGGCTTTCCGGGAGCGAATCCGTGGTGATTGTGCTCACCCGGATAGAGGACCGGCCCTTCGTGTTGCTTTGTCAGCCAGTGACCAGCCAGAAGGGCTGAACTTCCGGCAATTCACCGGCAATCATCGCCTTTCCCAGTCCACGCCTGACGGCCGCGGGTCAGGGCCTAAAGTTGGCCGTCGGGCAGTGCCGCCTGCTCGTTCGTCTGCGCGAGACCGGGCCGAACCCAACGTTTCGGCGAGCTGAAGGAGCATTCTCGGTGGAGCATTCCAGCCACAACCTCCTCCAGGCGGGCAGCCAGACCGCCATCTCCGACCGGATGCGGGAACTGCTCGCCCGGGCGGCCCAGGACCACGTCTACGAGCAGCGGACGCAGGGCGCCGCGCTCGACGACATCCGCCAGCGGCTGGAAGGCATGGAATGGCTGCTCCGCGAGGTGCGCGAGCGTGAGCTCGGCGGCCTCGGCGCGGCACTGGAGGCGATCACCCAGCGGCTCGACGACCTGGCGGCCAGACCGCCGGCCTGGGCCGAAGGTCTCGCCCAGCACGTGGAACTGCTGCGCGGCCACGTGGAGGAGGCCGGCGGCCGGACGCAGGCGCTGGCCGACCGGATGACGGAGTTCGCGCACCGGCTCGGCAAGTTCCAGGGCGGCATGGAGGCGGCCGCCGGGCGCTTCACCCGGCTCGACAAGGCCCTCACCTCGCTCACCGAGCGGACCGAACGCCTGGAGGCCGTCGTGATCGAGCGGCTGGAGTCGGTCGGCGGCAGGATCGAGGCGGTGGAGAGCGGCGTCGAGGCGGTCGGCGAACGCGTCGGGATGCTCCCCGCCGAGCTGGGCATCGGGGACCTGCGCGGCACCGTGGCGGGGCTGGGCTCCAGCGTGGACGGCGTGAACGCCACCGTGGCCGGGTTGAGCGCCGGAGTGGGAGACGTCGCCGCGAGCGTGGACGAGATGAGCACGACCATGGCGGGCATGAACGCCGATCTCACCCTCACGGCGGGGGCGGTGGCCCCGCTCGCGGAGGCGGTGCGGAGCAGACCCGACCGCGAGCAGATCGCCGAGACCGTCTCGGACGCGGTCACCAGCGCCATGGAGCCCGCACGCGGCGACGTGGCCCGGCGGCTCGCCGCGCTGGAGGAGACCATGCTGGCGCTCGCGGAAGCCCTGCTGCGCCCCGCCCATGGCCCCAGCCACGGCTCAGCCCACGGCGCCGGCCACAGCTCAGGCCACGGTCACACTCGCGACCGCGCCGACTGACTCCGTCGCCGCTCAGACGTGGACGACGGTGATCGGGAGGGACGAGTCGGCCGGGATCCGCAGCGTCGAGGGCGTGGCTCCGGCCGCGACCAGGTCGGCGCCGAGCGCCGCCACCATCGCGCCGTTGTCCGTGCACAGACCCGGCCGGGGCACCCGCAGGCGCACCCCCGCCGCGTCGCAGCGCTCCTGGGCCAGCGCCCGCAGCCGCGAGTTGGCCGCCACGCCACCACCGATCAGCAGGTCCTTCACGTCGTAGCGGGCACACGCCTGCAGCGCCTTGCGGGTCAGCACATCCACGACCGCCTCCTGGAACGACGCGGCGACGTCGGCCACCGGCACCGGCTCGCCCGACGCCTCGCGGGCCTCGACCCACCGGGCCACGGCCGTCTTCAGCCCGGAGAAGGAGAAGTCGAGCGTGCCGTCGTCGTACTTGCCGCGCGGGAAGGCCACCGCCGAGCCCGAGCCCTCGCGGGCGGCCCGGTCGATGTGCGGCCCGCCGGGGAACGGCAGCCCCAGCACCCGGGCCACCTTGTCGAACGCCTCGCCCGCCGCGTCGTCCACGGTCGAGCCGAGCGAGATAACGTCCTGCGCGACGTCGGGCACGAGGAGCAGCGAGGAGTGCCCGCCCGACACCAGCAGCGCGATCGCGGGCTTGGGCAGCGGGCCGTGTTCGAGCTGGTCGACGGCGACGTGCGCGGCGAGATGGTTGACCCCGTAGAGCGGAACGCCGAGGCCCAGCGCGTACGCCTTGGCGGCGGCCACACCGACGAGCAGCGCGCCCGCCAGTCCCGGGCCCGCCGTCACGGCGACCGCGTCGATGTCGGAGAACCGCAGCCCGGCGCCCGCCAGCGCGCTCTCGACCGTCGGCGTCATCGCCTCCAGGTGCGCCCGGGAGGCCACCTCGGGCACCACCCCGCCGAACCGGGCGTGTTCGTCCATGCTGGAGGCGATGGTGTTGGCCAGCAGCGTGTGGCCGCGGACGATGCCCACGCCCGTCTCGTCGCAGGACGTCTCGATCCCCAGCACGATCGGCTCGTCGCGCCCCATCATGACTCCTTCTGTGTCTCCCGCTCACCATCGGGACGCTCACTCCCGATGTCTTCCCTCGTCGCTCGGAGTCGCTCGTCCCTCGCTCCCCGCTCACTCCTCAGTCCAGACACCGGCGCGCCCCTTCGGATCGCTCGCTACTGTTCCCGCTCACCATCGGGACGCTCACTCCCGATGTCTTCCCTCGTCGCTCGGAGTCGCTCGTCCCTCGCTCCCCGCTCACTCCTCAGTCCAGACACCGGCGCGCCCCTTCGGATCGCTCGCTACTGTTCCCGCTCAGC